>CAVGRL010000015.1:6323-46127 GCA_963631715.1 Bacteroidaceae bacterium | reverse complement strand
CCGACGGCCTGGTCGGCGATGAGATTCCCATTTCGGCGCAGGTGGTTTCGGTCGGGTTGTCTCCCTTGCGCTTATGGCAGCGTGTCTTCGACGCACAGCGCCCTACGACGGGCAGGCCTTAAGCAACTCGGCGATTATCGCCGAATCTGTCGCGCACGCTTCGCGGGCGAGGTTGGCCGCATGCAGGTAAAACGGCCCAACCGATTTCGGAAGGTTTTCGGCAAGGCGGCTTGCGAATTCGCCGACCCATGCGCCCACGTGCTGCGAGAGAAAGAGCGCCTGGCGCCCAAGGCTCACGCGAGCGGCGCGGGCGTCGTTTTCCTGAAAGCTCTTCGCCGCCTGGTTGCACAGCGCGGCGAGAAACGCGAATTCGGTCGCGATGTGGTCGTCGGGAATGCGCGGGTACCCGGCGGCGGCAAAGCCCGCTTGGCGGTAGGCGTTTCGCACGTCGAGCGTGCTTTGTTGGAATACGAGGTCTTCGCCGCAGGCATAGACCGATTCCCAAAGCGGGGCTGCGAGCTTTCCCGGGCCAATGAAGAGCTTCGTGTATTCATCGGAAAGCGCGGCGATCGCGTTTTCTTTCGCTGCGGCCTCGCGCATCGCGGCATGCTCCGCCAATGCGGGCGAATCCGCCTCGAAGAACAGCGAGAGCTGTTCGTCGGCATCGTTTGCGATGGCACCGATGAGGGCCTCGTCGGGCACGTCGGCGAAAATTCGCCATAGGTATTGGTAGACGAACGCGCGATTCGCGCACGCGCTTGCCAGGGTTTCGTTGATTTCCATGAAAGCGATCCTTTCCTCTGCGTCCATGATACGCAAAAGCCGCGCCGGCTGGGAGGAGGCCGGTGCGGCTTACTGCCTTTGGGGCGCGGGCGTGGCTTACAGGATAACCTTGCGGAAATCTTGCTCTAATGCCGCCTCGCGGGCGTCGATGATGGTATGCGGGCCCGTCTGGGAGGAATCGGGCAGGATGGCGATCTGATCGACGGCGTCGGGATGGGCCGCAACCAAGTCGTCATAGGTGCCGAATTCCAGCGCGCGCATGGGGCATGCGGCAACGCATGCGGGCTGCTCGCCGTTTTGGCGCAGCACGTAGCACGCGTCGCATTTGTGCACCTGTTTGAGTTCCTCGAGGTACTGCGGAACGCTGTAGGGGCACGATTGCACGCAATACTGGCAGCCGATGCATTTCTCGTCGTCGTGCTGTACGGTGCCGTCGTTCTCGTCGATATACATGGCCTCGGTCGGGCACGCTGCCACGCACGCGGGCTCTTCGCAGTGGTTGCAGGTGGCCGCGTAGTGGTACGACTTCACCGAGGGGAATTCGCCTACTTCGAAATCGACCACGTGGCGAAAGAGCGTGCCTACGGCCAGGTCGTTTTTATCTTTGCAGGCGATTTGGCATGTGCGGCATCCGACGCAGGAGTTCTGGTCGAAATAAAATCCCATTCGCTTGGTTTGCTTGTCCGCCATGATTATTCACCGTCTTTCAGGGGGATGCGCGCCGGCAGATCGGCGTCGGCGACCAGGGGCTCGCCTGCGTATTTCTCGATTTTGCAAAGCGCGGAATTATATCCGGAAACCGCCGCGCCGGTCGGGGTTTGTGCGATGAGGAAGTTATCGGCGCCGGCCTGGTCGATTCCTGTCTCTTCGTCTATTTGGACCCACGCGCCGTGGGGCAGCGCCACCACACCCGGTCGCACGCGCGCCGTGACGGTTGCCGGGCGTACGCATTTTCCGTTGGGGCTCGAGATAAGGACCGTGTCGCCATCGGAGATTCCTGCCGCAGCCGCATCTTCGCGGGAAATGAAAACGGGGTTGGTCCATGCTTCGCGCAGCCAAGACACGTTGTCGAAGGCGCTGTGGGCTCGGCGCAGGTAATGCGGGTTGATGACCTGCAGGGGGTATTCGCCTGCCACCTTGCTCGACCAATCGGCGAAGCTCGCCTCGTAGCCGTTTGCCACGGGAATATAGGTCGGAATGGGCTCGATGGTGCTCCATCCAACGCCGTTGACCATGTCGGCCCAGGTCTGGCAGTAGATTTCCAGCTTGCCGGATGGGGTGTTGACGGGGTTGGCCGCAGGATCTTTGCAGAAGTCTTCCAAAGCGATGTAGCCGTAGTTGTCGCCCTGATGGCGCTCGACCTGATAGACGCCCCTCTTCATGAGCTCGGTGTATTCGAGCTCGCCGTCTTGGGCCTCGCCTTCTACGCCGAGGGATTTGATGTCGTCGGCGGTGATCTTCACGGCGTTTTTCTCGGTCTTGCCATCGGCATCGATGACTTTCATGGATGAGAGCACGTTGAAGAACTGCTGTTCGGCGTCGAAAGGATAGATGTCCTCTTTCTTCAAGCCGAGCTTCTCGCCCAGCTCGCAAGCGATATCTTGGTCGGACTTGCTTTCGAAAAGCGGCTCGACGATGGGTTCGAAGGCCTGCACCATTTCGCGGTTGCTCTTGTGAACGAGGTTGCCGCCAATCAGCCCGTGCGCGCGTTCCCATTCGGTCGATACGGGCAAAACGATGTCGGAATAGCGGGCCTGGGTGGTGTAGAACTGCGCATGGCTTACCACCATGTCGACCTTGCGGAAGGCCTCGATGCCGCGGGCCATGCCGACGTTGGTCTGCAACTTGTTACCGCCATTGCTGTAGATGACGTGGATGTCGATGTCGCGCTGCTCGGCCGGGTCGTAGTGGCCGGTACCGGTGAATTTATAGCTGCCGTTCAGGATGGCATCCCACACTTCGTTGCCGTTGATGGCGTCGTCGACGGGGTTGTCGATTTTCGGCAGGCCGTCTTTTCCGTTCGTGACGAGGGCATATCCGCCATTTCCTGAGGTGCAGTGCATGGTCGTGCCCGTCATATGACCTGATTTGCCCATGTGGCCGCCCATGGCGCCGATCGTCATAACGAGCTGCGGAAGGCTGTCTACGTTGTTGACGCGGGCGTTGGCGGCGGAGCATAAAAATGCCACCTTGTTGTTCTTGCCCATGGTGCGCGCGAGCTCACGGATGGCTTCGGCGTCGATTCCGCAGATTTCGCTTGCCCATTCTGGGGTTTTGGGCGTGCCGTCGTAGGCGCCAAGAACATAGTCCTTGAAGTTCTTGTTCTCCTTGGCGTCGGATGGCATATGGTCGGCATCGAAGCCAACCGTGCATTTATTCAGGAAGTCCCAATCGATGAGGTTTTCCTTGTCGTCTTGCTCGAGCATCGCGTAAGCAAGGCCGAACATGAACGGCATGTCCGTTGCGGGGCGAATGGGAAGCCATTCGGCATCGAGGGCGGCAGCGCTTTCGCAATACATCGGATCGATGTAGACGAATTTCGCGCCGGCGCGCTTCGCCTCGAGGTAGTTGAGCATCTGGCTTCCCGCCGCCGACCATGCAGGGTTCATCGCCATCATGACGATGGTGTCGCAATTGCGCAGGTCGTAGCGGTCGTTGATGGTCTGGTCGGGCGTCTCGTTCACATTCAGGCCGACAACGTTGGGGCATTTGTCCCACGAGCCGTATGAGTTCGTGTCCCAGAAATTGGTGAAGCCGCCGAACAGGCCGAACGTGCGCGTGAGCTCGCTGTTCCACCCTTTGAGAAGCAAGATGGAGCGGTTGCCGTATTGCGCTTTCGCCTTTTTCAGGCCGTCGGCTATGTAATCGTAGGCCTCGTCCCAGCTGATGCGTTCCCATTCGTCGATGCCGCGCAAATCCCCATTGGGGGCGTCGGGCGACCAATTCTTGCGCTTCATGGGATATTTCAGGCGGTCGGCCGCGAACACCTGCTTGCGCTGGGAATGTCCGCGCAGGCATGAGCGCTGTTGCGGGTAATCGGCGCTGTCTTCATGGCTGTCGTCGGTTTTTTGGCGGACGACGACGCCATCTTTCACCAGAACCTTGTTTGCACAGCGTCCGCCGCAGTTATGCCAGCAGGCGGCTGCTTTCCATTCGCCGTCGATGATGTTTCGGCCGTCGGAACCGGTGGTTACTGCTGGCTCTTTGCTTTCTTCGACCTTATTCGAGGCGCATCCGGCCAGGCTCGTTGCAGCCAGGGCCGCGCCTGCGGCAGCCGTTGTTGCCACGAAGTCGCGTCGGGACATGTTCGCGGCTTGCTGCACGCGATCGAGGTATCCCATCTCTCCCCCTTCTTCGATTTCCCCCAAGGCGCCATATGCGCGCCTTCCACAAAGCCTTTCGGCATGAATCAAGGGTACGAACGGAAGAGATTAATGCCAATGCAGCCGGCATTGATAGTTTCTTAGCTATTTCTTTCTAAATTATTAATTTCAAGCGAAGACCCGCATTCGCGTGCGAGCCAATGCGGGTCTTCGTGAATCTTCTTTTCGAGGGTTTCGAATTACTATTTGCCCTCCAGCACAGGGATGTCTTCTTCGACTTTCTCGTCCAGGTTGTCTTCGTAGACGAAATGCTTCGTCTCTTTCGCGATGAGGCCGGAAAGCATGAGCACGACGATGATGTTCGGAATGGCCATAAGCGCGTTGGTGATGTCGGATATGGTCCACACGATATCGGCCACACCGACGGCGCCCATGAAGGCCGCAAGCACGTAAAGAACCTGATAGGGCTTAATTGCGCGCTTGCCGAAGAGGAAGGTGACGCAGCGGTTGCCGTAGTAGCTCCAGCCCAAGATGGTGGAATAGCTGAACAGCACCATGCCCAACACGAGCACAGGCGTGCCGACGAACGGGATGCTCGCAAACGCCGCGCTTGTGAGTTGGGCGCCTGCGGTGATTTCCCCGGCGGAAATCGCGGCGACCACTTCGGGATGCGCGAGCATTGTGGAAACGAGCACGATGCCGGTGAGGGCGCAAATCACGACGGTATCCCAGAAGGTGCCGGTCATGGATACGAGCGCCTGGCGTGCGGGGTTGCGCGTCGTTGCCGCGGAAGCCACGATGGGAGCCGAGCCCAAGCCCGATTCGTTGGAGAACAGGCCGCGTGCGCAGCCGAACTGGATGGCCGCCATAACGCCGCTGCCAAGAAGGCCGCCGAAGGCCGCCTGGGGGTTAAAGGCGCTCTCGAAGATGAGCGCGATTGCCTGGCCAACATAGTCCCAGTTCATGCCAATGATGGTAATGCAGCCCCAGGCATAGGCGATAGCCATGAAGGGCACGAGCTTCTCGCACACGCGGCTGATGACCTTCACGCCGCCGAAGATGACGATGCTCACCAAGATGACGATGGCGAGGCCGATAGCCCACGTGGGAATGCCCGGGAAGTTCGACGTGACGATGCCCGTCATGGAACTCGACTGTACGGCCGAGCCGATGCCGAAGCTTGCCACGGCGGCGAACAGCGCGAAGAGCACCGCGCCGACTTTCGCCCACGCGGGGGTTGAGCCGTCGGGCTTCTTGAAGGCACGCAGCCAAGCGTACATCGCGCCGCCAAGCATCTTGCCCTCGTGGTCTTTCACGCGGTATTTGACCGACGCGTAGGTTTCGGAGTACTTGGTGGCGATGCCGAAGACACCGGTGAGCCACATCCACAAAACGGCGCCCGGGCCGCCCGACATGATGGCCGTGGCCACGCCGACGATGTTGCCCGTGCCGATGGTGGCCGAAAGCGCCGTGCACAGCGCGCCGAACTGCGAGATGTCGCCTTCGGCATCGGGGTCTTTGGTCACCGAGAGCTTGATCGCCTTGAAGAGCTTGCGCTGGATGAAGCCCGTTCGAAACGTGAGGAATAGGTGCGCTCCTAAAAGCAGCGCAATCATGGGCGGGCCCCATACGAACCCGTCGACGGCATTGATCGCATCTACGAGTGCGTCCATGCGATCGACCTCCTTACTTCGGGGAGATGCGCGCCCGCGCCGCCGGAGCGGTTCCGCGCGATAGAAGCATTGGTCAAATGCGCCCATCGCGAGGAGGGTGGCTGCGATCTCCGATGTGCAATGGGGCAATCTTATGCATGCATGGTTTCGGGGGCGTTACCGAAACGTTAAACCGCTCCAGCGCGCTAAAGCGTTCGGTGTGCGGCGCATCTTCGGCGAGTTTCGGTTTCGTGCGGCGCGCGCGACTGCCGCGTTTGGCCCTTTCGAAAACCCGCACGAAAGCAAAAAGAAACCCGCCGAAGCGGGTTTCCATAAGGCTTTATTGGGCAAGAGGTTGCGCAACCTTAAGCTTTCTTGCGCTGGCCGATGATGGTCTTGCCGCCTTTGACGGCCAAAACGATGGCCAAAACGAACAGCAGCACGGCCAAGATGAGCTGCGCCGCGGGGGCGAAAGCAAGGCCCGTCGTCGCGATGGCGAGCGTCTTTTGCTGAATGGTGAGCGCCAGCGAGGTAAGCGTCACAGCGAGCATAAAGATCATGGGCACGAAGAACATCTTGTTGTTGCGGCCGGCATTGCCGAGCCACGCGCACACGGCGAGCAAGGCGAGCGCTGCAAGCAGCTGGTTGGCGGCGCCGAACAAAGGCCAGATGATGGTGTAGCCGGTAAGGCCGAGCGCAACGCCGATGACGACCGTGATGATGGTCGCGACATAGGGGTTCGCCATGACCTTGCGCGCACCCGTGAGGTCTTCCATCTTGGTGTTCGCCGGCGTCCACAGCTCTTGGAACATGTAGCGGGCCAAGCGGGTCGCGGTGTCGAGCGAAGTCAGGCAGAACGCCGAAACAGCCAAGATGAGCAGCGCGTACGCGATGCCTTGCACGTCTTGCAGGCCGGGGATGCAGCCAAGCATCTGGGAGAGGCCCGAAGCGAAGACGGCGGTCGGCGAAGCGTAGCCGCCTGCGGCGTATTGAGTCCACACGAAGCCAACGGCGCAGAGCGAGATAATCGCGAGCAGACATTCGATGAGCATGCCGCCATAGGCGATAGGCTGGGCTTCGCTTTCCTTGTCGAGCTGCTTGGACGTGGTGCCCGAAGCAACCAGGCTGTGGAAACCGGAAATCGCGCCGCACGCGATGGTGATGAACAGCGCGGGGAACAAGAAGCCCGAAGCGGCGGCCTTGTTCGTGATGGCCTTGCCGGCCTCATCAACGAGCGCCTGGCCGGTTGCTGCATCGTAGGCGGCATTGCTTGCCACGAAGCCCGTGAAGGCGGGAATCTGCAGGTTCGATGCCGCACCGACGGCGCTCGCGCCCACGATGCCGATGATGGCGAGAATGATCATGCCATAGAGCAAATAGCTCGAAAGATAGTCGCGCGGCTGCAGCAAAATCCACACGGGCGCGACCGACGCGATGAGGATGTACACGCCAAGGATGATCATCCACGTGTTGTAATCGAGCGAGATGGAGATGCCCATGAGCGGCAGGTTGTAGCCGATGGCAACCATGATGACGATGAGCACGATGGCCGAAATGATGTTGAGCGCCGTGGGAATGTTGCGCCCGCGCGTGGCGATGCCGTAAACCACGGCCACGCCGATGAAGAGCACGGAAATCATCGCGGTCTGCTGGTTGGCCAGGTTGCTGGCTTCAGTCGCGGTGGGAAGCACGGCGAACGTGTTGGCCACGATGGAGGCGAAGGCGGCCACGACAAGCAGCAGCGTGAGGTAGGCGAACACGCAAAACAGCTTCTTGGCGGTGTCGTCGATGTTTTCAGCGACGACGGTGGCAAGCGTTTGGCCCTTGTGACGGATAGACGCGAACAGCGAGCCGAAGTCGTGCATGGCGCCAAAGAAGATGCCGCCGATAAGCACCCACAAAAGCACGGGAACCCAACCGAAGACGGCCGCCTGAATGGGGCCGTTGATGGGGCCTGCGCCCGCGATCGACGAGAAATGGTGGCCCAAAACCACGTAGGGCTTCGCGGGAACGTAATCGACGCCGTCTTCCAGCTCGTGGGCAGGCGTGACGCGCTTGGGGTCGACGCCCCACTGCTTGGAAAGCCATCCGCCGTAGCACACATAGCCCACGACGAGGATGGCCGCGCCGATGATCAAAATCAGCATGGCATTCATGAAAGAACTCCTCTAGTACAGATACATTGCGCCCCTACGAAAGCGCGTCGGCGGAATTCGCCTCGAGCGTTTTGCGCATGGGCTTGGCGGCTGCGTTGGTGATGACTCGCGAGCCTTGCGCCCGCGAGAGGTCGACGACGGCCAAGCGCATGTCGCTCCACCCGCGAAACCCGAGCAAGAAATTCTTGCGGTATCGGGCGCGGCGCAGTTCGGTAAGCGCATCGTCGTCGGCTTTAGTGGCGATCACCACCAAGGAGAGGTTGGAAGACATGTGGTTCGGCTCGGGATGCACAAGCGTTATGGCCGATTCCTTCATGAAGGCGACATTTTCGCGCACGTCGGAAAGCGTCAAATGGTCGACCACATCGAAGAGGATGTACTCGTGTTCTTCGGCTTCCCAAAGTTTCACTCGCTTCACCAGCACGTATTGCGAGCCATGCGAATGAAACTCCGCGAAGCCGCTAAACGTGCGGCCTGCGATTTCCTTGTTGCGCGAGATATCGAACCACGCCCCATGGGCGGCTAGCAAACGGTCGAGGATGAGCTCGCTTTTGGCGGTGGGCTCGACTGGGGCCTGCGACCTGTGGGCCGCAAGGCTCGGCTCTTGCGTTTGCTCGTCTGGCATGCGGAATGAATCCCCTCGTCTCTAAAACAGCATTTTCGAATTGTAACGATGCCGTTGCCGGCGTGTTTCCAAAAGGTGCATTACGGAGCATATGCGCGGCGAACGGCAATTTGAGGGGTGCCGGTGGCGGAAATTCATAGGCGGCGGCTATAAAGGGAGCTTATTCGCCCGATTCTCGCTCCACCATATCGATGAGCTCTTGCTGGGAATGGACGTCCAATTTGGCGTAGATATGCTTGATGTGGCTTTTCACCGTGTTTCGCGAGATGACGTAATGCTCCATGATGAAGCGGCCATTGCGGCCTTTGGCGAGCATGGCGAAAACCTCGCGCTCGCGAGCTGTGAGCCCGCGCTCGCATCCGATGCGCTCGCAGCGCTCGTCGATGGTGCTGGCCGTTGCCGGCTCGGTCGTTGCGGGCGCATCTTTTTCGCCCGAAAGCGCGCAGGCACCGCTTTCGGCACTGACCAGTTCTATTCCCGAGATAACGCTGGCAAATGAAAAGCCTCGGAAGCGAACCCAAAGAAATCCGAAGAATGCGAAAACGAACGCAAGCGCGAATGCTTCCACGGCTTGACTGTTGCCCAATGCGAGGGCGTTGCAGCCATGGCCCGCCATAGCTCCCACATCGGTTCCGATTTGGCTCGCGCATCGAGCAAAGCAAAACACCGGAAGGGCCGCGAACAGGTTGCGTCGCCCGATAGAGGCAACCACGAGCCAAAGCAGAACATCGAAGCAGTTCTCGCCCAAGTTGATGAGCGAATTTGCGGCCGAACCCTCGCCCGAGATTTCGAAGGGTACCAAAAGAAAGCCGGCGAGCACGAGCAGTACCGAAAACGAGAACAGCGTGTCTTCCTGCTTTTCTCCGCGAACGAGCGCCGCAAAAAGCACGAGTGCGACGAGCACCGCCGCCATGATGTTCACGGAAAGCGGGGCGTTGTCGACTTCCTTGAACGCCAAGGCGAAGCCGCCCGCGAGCGCGAACAGAAACGCGCATTGGAACAGGCCGTGCGAGGCGCCCAAAAACGATTGCGGGTTGGTGAGCTCGAGCACGGCGGCCGATTCGCAATCGTGAAGCGCCTGAAACGATTTTCGCGAATGGGCGGCGCTCCAAAGAAGAGGAACCATGATGAGGGCCGCGACCACGCCGATTGCGACATCGGGGGCAAGCCCCAAAGGAATAGACCCGGCGACCTGCCCGACGAACATGCCACTTACCACCACGACGGCGCTTCTTCGGGCCGAGCCAAGGCTCAAAATGCAGAGGGCGAACATCGATAACGCCCAATTTCGCACCAGCGCGCGAAGCACGAGCGCGATCGAGGAAAGCATGGGGTCGCCCGCCGCAACGGCAATGGAGAACAGCGGAACCTGCGCGATGTCGAAAAGGACCGCGACCGACGTTATGGAGCGCACGTCGAGGGCGTTCGGGGCGAATCGGGCGGTTATTCCGACAGCCAAAAAGCACAGGGCTCCGGCGAAGGTGGCGATTTCGCGGGCGAAGCCGAAATACACGGCGACCGCGGAATACACGTGGGCGTTGAGGACGCTGCCGGAAAGAACGAACATCGCGAGCATGAGCGCGCACGAGCAGGAAAAGGCAAGGCTGCCTGCCTGAGCGCTTTTGGCATTCGCCATGCTGAACCCCTCCCGTTTTCTTGAAGACCGGCCTAGTATAGCAAAAGCGATGCTCTGCATCTTTCCCGTCACACCACTTTGAACAGGCGTTTTCGTTTCGCCACCCCAATGGGGTGATTTCGCCGGCCACCCTTTATCGCGCCGATAATGCCCCCACCGGGGCGGTGATTGGACCGCCGCTTGCCCGTAGAGTGGCGCTAACGGTTCGGCCAGAAAGGGACGCCGAATCAATCGAGGCGGCAAGGGGCCGTTTCTGAAAAACAATGGAGGGATGAGATATGGGCATCATCGAACATGGCATCAGCCGACGCAATTTCCTCACGGGCGCCGGGGCCGCGGCCGCTTTGGGCGCCATCGGGCTGGCCGGTTGCTCGCCGAAGGCTTCCGCTTCGAAATCCGATTCGAAAGCTGCGGGCAGCGCGGCAAGCGAGGGCGCTTCTCCCAGCGACTATTTGGGCGAGGCTCCCGAAATCGCCGCGAGCGACATTAAGGAAACGCGCGAATGCGACATCCTTATCGTGGGCGCCGGCATGTCGGGTTCGGCCGCCGCGGCGACTGCGGCCGACATGGGCGCCGATTTCATCGTGGTTGACAAAGGCACCGAGCCTGCCGCGTGCCACTACGATGTGGGCGCGATCAACACCACCTATACCGAAGCCGCCGGCGAGCATGTGGATGAAGGCCGTTTGCTCAACGAGCTCAATCGCTATGCGTCGTTTAAGAACAACCCGGCCGTGGCCAATACCTGGATCCATAATTCCGCCGAGCTCATCACGTGGCTCGAAGGGCTCTACACCAAGCAGGGCATCGATGTGAAAGTTGAGCTCGACATCGAAAACGGCGGCGACGGCAAGGCTGGCGGCACGATTTACTACATGCCCGCAGAATGCCATCATTTCATGACGGCCGCCGGCGAGCGCATCAATCATGTTGAAGAGATTGCGAAGATCTGCGAAGCGGCCGGCAGCCCCGTGCAATACGGCTTCGACATGCAGAAGCTCGTGCGCGAAGACGGCGGGCGCGTGAGTGGCGCGATTTTCAAGACTTCCGACGGGTATGTGCAGATCAATGCGGCCAAGGGCGTTATTTTGGCCTGCGGCGGCTATGCGGGCGATGCGGCCATGGTCAAGGCTCGCAACCCCATCGTGCCGGCATGTTGCACTTCCACGAACTTCAACCAGAACAACACCGGCATGGGCATGAAGGCTGCCTCGTGGGTGGGCGCCGCGCTCGATGTTGACGGCGCGGCCATGATTTTCGACCGCGGCGTTGTGGAGCCGGGCGTCGATGCCGGCTACGTTGACGAGAGCACCGCATCGTTTGCGACGGGCGGCCAGTTCAATTTGGGCAGCCAGCCGTTTTTGAAGGTCGATCGCAATGGACATCGCATCACCAACGAGTCGGCGAACTACGACGCCATCTGCCACGCTTCGGCCAACCGTCCCGGCGGCGTGTGGTGCCAGGTTTTCGACGCGAACGCGCCTGAAGACGTGCAGCGCTTCAAAACGCAGGGCTGCTCGGCCAACACGTGGAAAAAGGCCCTCAATGGCAAGACCGTCGATGAAGCCTACGATGAGAAATACATTTCGAAAGGCCTCATGATGAAGGCCGACACGCTTGACGAGCTGGCCGAGAAGCTGGGCTTCGAAGGTGATGCCAAAGAGGCGTTTTTGGCCGAGGTCGACAACTACAACGCCATGTACGACGCCGGCGCCGACACGCAGTTCGGCAAAGAGGCCTATCGCCTTTCCGCCATTCGCACCGCCCCGTTTTATGGCGCATGGTATGGCGGCGCGCTGCTCACCACGCTTGACGGCGTGCGCATCAACGAGCATACCCAGGTGCTCGACACCGAGGGCAACGTCATTGAGGGCCTGCATGCCGTGGGCACGTGCTCGGGCAGCTATTATTCGGGCAATTATCCCGTGTATATCGTGGGCAACTGCCTGGGACGTCAGATGACCTTCGGGCGCTACGCCGTGCGCTACCTGGAAGGCGAAATCGCCTAAGCACCACGCAAAACGACCCTTCCCTTTCGGCAGGCTTCCCTCCCTTTGGCCTTGCCGCATTCTTGCCGGTCGCGCTTACTGCGTGGCCGGTTTTTCTTTGGGCGGTGTTGAACGCGGCGAGCATAGAGGCGAAAGTGATCCTCGAGCCAGTTTGGCCCGCAAGGCCAGGGATGCTCGTTGCGCGCCCAACCTGCTAAATGCTCCGAGCGTTTAGCAGGCCCGGTCCATGCTTGTAAATCATTACTTTTATCATTAAAATAGTCATTATCTAATGAATGAAAGGAATGCGCATGCCTGCTTTGGACATTCTGGATAACATAGTTTCCATCAGCGATTTCAATAGAGGGAAAGCTTCGGCCGCATTTGATAAGGTCGGGCGCGATAAGCCGGTTGTTGTTATGAAGCGCAATGCGCCTTCTTTCGTTATCGTGACGCCTGATGACTATCGAAAGGCAAAAGAAGCCGAAGAAAACTACGCGCTGTTATGCCTCGCTCTGGAACGAATGCGCGATTTTGATCCGCTGCAAACCGTCTCGCGGGAAGAATCCATGGCAAAATTCGGCATCACGCAGGCAGATTTGGACTCGATGGATGAAGTCGAGTTTGAGTGATGGAATGGCGTTATAGGCTCACTCCGCAAGCGGAAGACGATATGCGTGCTTTAGACGGCTCGCAGCGAAAAATGGTGTACAAGGCCCTCGACAAGCTCGTGGTTAATCCATTGCCAGTGGATAAAGGCGGATATGGCAAGCGCCTTGGGCATGTTGGCAATACGAACTTGACGGGTTTGATGAAAATCAAATTACGCGGTGCCGGCCTTCGAATCGTATATGACTTGGTTGAGATTGATGGTATCGCATACGTCATTATTGTGGGAGCGCGTGAAGATTCCGAAGTCTACGAAGAGGCGCGAAAGCGTATGAGCGAATACGAGAAATGGCTCGGAGCGAATCGCGAGGGTTAAGGGCTGCCAAACCTGCTAAATGCTCCGAGCGTTTAGCAGGTTGGGCAGGCGCCGTTCACGCTATTTTTTCGACAGAAAGCCCTTCAGCATGGCGAAGGTCGCCTTGAGGCCCTTGTTGCCTATGTTGTAAAGCCCTTCGCCAATGAGATTTGCGTAGTATTGCGCTTGCGAGATGGGCGGGTTTTCGATGCCCCGGTATTCGGCAAAATCGCGCTTGAGCGCTGGTGGCACGCGGGGGTTTTCGAATACGAGGCTGGCCGGCATGCGGTCATACATCGCGTGCATCGCCGTGAGCAGGTTGGGATTTTTTGCGGGGCTTACGTATCGAAGCACGACTGCCATGTTTGTGAATCCGCGCGTGACCTGCTGCATCCATACGGCGCGGCTGCGCTCGCCTATGCGGTCGAGCACGTCGGCCATATCTTGCCAGCGCTCGAAGCTCAAGCACGGGTTCGCGATGGCCGTCGCCTTGGTTTTCTCGGGCGTCTCCTCGCGGTAGCAATAATAGGCGCGTTCAAGGTATGCAACCGATTGCGCTTGGCACAGCGTTTCGACGAGGAAAGGGTTGTCGGCCCAGCCGGCGCCGGGAATCTCGAGGAAACGGATATTGAACTGCTCGAGGAATTCGCGTCGGTATATCGCAGACCAGATCGAGGGGTGGTGCCCGAACAGGTGCGACTCGCTTTGGGCGGCGAAGGGCTGCGATTTCGGGCGAATGCGTCCGCGATACGAGCAGTTGAGCTTCATCTCTTGCGGCGTATCGGGGTTGCGGATGACCCAGTACGGCGTTTTGACGATATCGATGGGCGCGCTCGCATGCAGGCCCTCGGCGAACGCGAGCATGTCGGCATACATCCCCGGCTCGACCCAGTCGTCCGGCTCAAGGATGGCGATCCACTCCCCCGCCGCTTCCTTCATTCCTCTATTGCAGGCCGACCCATAGCCGCCGTTGGGCTTGTTGACGATGCGAACGCGCGCATCGGCCGCGGCGTGGCGCTCAAGAATCTCAAGCGATGCATCGGTGGAGCCATCGTTTACGCAAATGATTTCCAAATTCTTGTGCGTTTGAGCTTCGAGGCTCGAAAGCGCCTGGTCAAGGAACTGTGCGGCGTTGTAGACGGGCACGATGACGGAAACCAAAGCATTCGACACATGCGCCACGGCAGCACCTTTCACGATTTGTTGGACGAAAACAGCCCGCGCACGAGGGCCAAAGCAGCAGGTTGGCTTTGCGGTTCGTAGGGCTTGCCGGCAAGCAGCAGGCCTTCTGCGCGCATATCGTCCCATTTCTCTTCATAGGGGTTCGACGACAGAATCGTCATGTCGGCAATTTTACCCGCTTCGAGTGAGCCGCGCTGCGCATCGTCAAAAGAAGTCCACGCGCCGTTGTATGTGCACATGCGAAGCGCTTCTTGCGGCGTAAGCGATTGGGCCGGGTTCGAGTGGCGGCACGCCTTGCTCATCCACAGGATGGGGTCGGGATCGGTGCAGGGCGCATCTGAGCCGGCCGAAAGCACGATGTCCGAATCCCAGAATGTGCGCAGGGGGTTCAGGCGGTTTGCGCGCTTCGGGCCAAGCAGTTCGCAGAGGTAGGCATCGGGTTCCTGCGGCCAGTCGATAAACGAGGTCTGCATGGGCAGATGAATGCCGTATTCCTTGCAGATCGCGATGCCCTCTTCCGTGGGAAGACATGCGTGGATAATTCCATGGCGGTGGTCTTCGCGCGGAAAATCGTCGAGCGCGGCTTTCAGACAGCGTGCTGCCTGGTTGAAAGCCGCATCGCCTATGGCATGCATTTCTATCTGCAACCCGGCGCGGTTTGCCTGCTTGCAGAAATTCTCGACGACCTCATCGCTGTAGTAGAGCACGCCGGTGGCCTCGCTGTTTTCATAGGGCTCTTCCAAGGCGGCGTCGGCCGATCCGAAGCATCCGTCGAGCGCGCAGGCGAAACATCCGCCAATGCGGGGCAAATGGCGCGTCGTCGCGACCTTCGTGTTCATCGATTGTGGGAAAACGCGCACCTGGAAACCGCTCTGCGCGCTTTTCGCCAGGCATTGCTCCAAGGTGATGTCCAAGTTTGCCACGAAGCCGACACCGCTTACGGTGTGCACCATGCCGATGCCGCGGCTTGCGTAGAAATCCATCGCCTTTTGGATATTGCCGATGAGCTCGGGGATGGAAATCGAATTGGTGATGTAGTTCGAAACGGCGAAAAACGCCTCTTGGTTCATCTCGCCAGAATCGGCATGGTACCCGCGAAGGTGCTCGACCTTCGATTTAACGAGCGAGAGCAGTTTCGAATTCACCACGCAGGCATGCCCGTCGTATTTGACGAACATCACGGGGCGATCGTTGCAGGCCGAATCGAGCTCTTCGCGCGAAACGAGGCGCCCGTCTGCCACGGAATACGGCGATGCTCCGAATGCGATGATCGTTTTCGCGCTCGAGGTTGCGGCGTGCTCGCGAAGCATGTCGATGATTTGGGCATTCGAGCGTGCTTTCATCACGTTGAGGCCGGCGTTGAAAGTCGCGAAACTCGCGAGGTGCGCGTGCGTATCGACGAAAGCAGGGCACAGCACGCGGTTTCCGAGCTCCTCGACGGGCGCGCTTGCGAACTTCTCGGGCAGCTCATTGCCAACGAAGGCGATGCGCCCGCCATCTTCCACCAGATAGCTTGCGACGCTGTCGCTTGCATCCACGGTAAGGATCGTTCCGTGATATACCTTCATGGGGCCTTCCCTTCTGAATTGGCTGCGCGCCCATCGCGCGAGGTGCGCCCTGCTTGTTTTGCCAGCTTAATTCTCGCTAACGCAGCTCTTGGCCTGCGCCTTCGAGTTTATAGAGCTCTTCTTCAGGCGCGTTGGACACCAGGCGTTTTCTCGCGTAGGCGAAAAAATAGGCGCATCCGGCGGCTATCACGCACACGACACCCGCTGACGCGGCGGCGTCTACGAAAAACGTGGAGACGATGGCGACGAGAGAAAGCGCGAACCCGATCGACGTCGTTGCCATTCCGCCCGGAGTGAGCCAACCGCGGCGCATGTGCGGTTGGCGCAGGCGCAAGATGACGTGCGATATATTCATGAGCGCATAGCTTATGCAAGCGCCCAAGACTGCCATGTTCAAAAGGATGTCGCCGCTCTGCACGAGAACGACCAGGGAAAATCCAACGACGCCTTGCACGATGAGAGCGACCCATGGCGTTTTGCGCGTTCCCGTGAGCGCCAAAAACGTGGGAAGGTATCCCGCGCGCGAGAGCGCGAAAATCTCGCGCGAACCAGCGTAGATAAGCGAGAAGAACGAGGCGATGAGCCCGAAGAGCCCGGCAACGTTCACGAAGAACGCGAGGCCGGAAAGCCCCACGGCGCCAAGGGCGTCGACGAGCGGCGCGGTTGAGGTGCCCATGAAATCAGAGCCGGTAACGCCCGCCGCGAGCACGAGCACGATAAGGCCCGTGCATATGAGCACCGCCATAGACCCCACGATGGCGCGGGGAATGTCGCGCTTGGGATTTTTCGCCTCTTCGGCTGCCAGGGGCACGCCTTCTACGCCGAGGAAAAACCAAATTCCGAAAGGCAGTGCGGCCAAAAGCCCGCTAAGGCCGAAGGGCAGCGCGCGCGATTCGCCCGCTTCTGGCGCGATGTCGAAGAGCGCGTCGAGCGAGAAGTGGGGCGCGGCACCGATGGCGAAAGCGATGAGCGCCACGGCTCCGATGAGCGTGATGACGAGCATGAGCTTCAAGGCCTCGCCCACCCCGAAGATATGGATGCCAAGAAAGATGACGAAGATGCAGGCCACGAGCAGAAGATAGGGAAAATCGGCCGGCAAAATGCCCAACTGCAGGAAATAGTTTGCTATGAAGGTTGAAATCGCCGCCGGCGCGCACACGTATTCGACCGTGATGGCCATGCCCGTGAGAAAGCCGCCGAAGCGCCCGAGCGCGCATCGCGAAAACGCGAAGCCGGCGCCCGCCGTGGGAAGCGCGGATGACATCTCGGCCTCGCCGAGCACCGTGCATACGTACATGCAGCCCATAAGCACGAACGCGATGGCCAGTCCGAGCCATCCGCCATACGCGATGCCGTAGTTCCATCCAGAGAAATCGCCCGAAATCACATAGGCAACGCCAAGCCCCATGAGCAGCGGCCAACCTGCGGCCCCGCCTTTCAGGGAGCGCTTTTCAAAATACTCGGCGTTTTGCGCCGTTTCTTGTGCAGCCACGCGCGTTTCCTTACTTCGCCTTTTTCTTCACGACATACGATGGGTCGATTCGCTGCAGGTCTTCGAAATCGTCGACTTCGACGATGTCTTCCTGCTTGCAGGGACGCACGAAGATGTCGTAGCTGTCCGGGAAATGCGCGATGGCAACGTCGTCCCAGAAAATCTGCTTGCCTTCGTCGCTTGCGAAGATGGCCGGTATGTCGCGCGCGAGGCGATCGCCATCTTCGGGCGCCCAGTAGGAAAGCCCCACCATCTGCCAGCAGGGGTTGTCATCGCCCTTGGAAAGGTCGAAGATTCGGCCAGATTCATCGGCGAGGAATCGCCAGTCGTCGCTTTCAGGCACCTGAATTCCCAGGTAGTTCGAGCGATACTGGTAAGGTGTTACCAGGCAGGGGTTTTCCAGAAGCAGGTCGCTTTCGAAAACGTACGCGCCCGCGAAATGCTTGCAGGCCGCCGCGGCCGAAGAGATGTTGTTCGTTTGCGAATACAGCGGGTTGTCGATGAAGCGTATGTTGGGGTATTTGCTGAGCAGTTGGTCGAATTCTTCGGCCAGATACCCTCGAACGATATAGATTTCGGTGATGCCCGCGGCAATCACGGCGTCGATCAGGCGGTCGATAATGCGCACGCCGTGCACGCGCGCGAGCGGCTTGGGCGTGTTCACCGTGACGGGCAAAAGGCGGCTGCCGAAACCTGCGGCGAGCAGCACCGCGCGCTTCACGTGGTAGGGCTCGAGCGCCGCCGTACCCTTGGCGGTGATGGCGCCTTCACTCAGGTAGCCGAGCTCTTCAAGCGATCGATTCGCGGCTTGGATGTCTTCTACCGGGCCGTATTCGTATGCCTTGCCGGCACGTTGGGCATCGGCGGCGGCAAGCGCGCGGAATTCATCCATCGAGAGCGTGCGCGCGAAGGGCTCTGCTCCGAGCAAATCGTGCGCATAGGCCGAGAATTCCTTGGCGGCTTTGTACCATACGTAGAGCCATTCGCCTGCGGGCGCGCCTTTGAGTTCCTTGAACATGGCCCATACGTACCAATACCAGCCCACGACGGCCGTGCAGGCAATAAGGTGAAACTCCTCTTCGGATGTGGGCGTTCGTCCGAAATATAGGGGCATGGCTGCGAGCGCGCCTTCGACATCGTAGTGGTCGCTTTGCGCGACGAAATTGCCGAAGTCGTTGCCGTAATCGCCCATGGCGGAGTATTCCCAGTCGATGAGCCACATGTCGTCGCCATGCACGAGCAAGTTTGGGCCGTAGAAATCGTTATGGCACAAAACGGGCGCGCCGGATCCTGCGCGCATGGGCGCGACAAGCGAGGCGATGGCCTGGGAAAGCTTGTCGAAATCCGCCGGGAACAGCCAGCCGGCATTCTGCAGAAGTCGAACGATGTTTTCGGCTTCGTCATAGAAATCGAAGCTCCAGGGCGAAACGACGCCGCTTTCGTGCAGGGTGCGCGCCATGCCGAGCGCTTGTGCGACCTGGGCTTCGTTGGAATAGTCGAAGCCGGTGCAATCGGGCACGAACTTCGAGATCTTCCAGCCGCTTTCGGCGTCTTCGGTCACGAAGGTGTCATCGAGGCCCAGCTTGGCCGACACGTTGCACGCGAAGGCCTCGGCGGGGCGATTGATGATTTCGTTGGTTCCGGCGCCGGGGTGGCGATACACATAGCCCGTGCCTTTGCATTCGAAATAAAACGAGAGGTTCGTGAGGCCTTGCTTTATGGGGTCGATGTTGCGGATGTCTTCGCGGTCGCATGAAAGCGTCGCGCAGATGTTGTCGAGCACGTTGGAGCCGACATTCTGGATGAATTCGGGGTCGAAGGAACTCACCTGGTCGAGCGAGTCGAATTCATGGATGGCATCGGCCGGGTATGCGCGCATTCGCATTTCGAGCTCGGACGCGTGATCGAAGAAGATTTCGTCCCAAAGCTTGTCGGTGGTTTCGGGGCGCATCCATTCCGTTTGGAGGATTTCGATGAAGCGCTTCGAGAAATCGGCGCTCCAATAGGCATGCCCCACCATGGCAAACCCAGGGGCTTCGCCGAGCTTCGCGCCCGTGATGATGTTTTTCGCGCCGCGCGTTTTCAGGAAATAGTCTTGCGGTGAGCTGGCGCTTTCAATGGCGGCCGCATACGACGAGAATTCGTATGCGTGGAAGGGGTTTTCGGTGAAATAGTTATCCGACGAGCAGATATAGGTGTTTCCCAGGAAGTTGCGCGCCGCCCAGACCGAAGCGTGGTTGTTGCGCTCCATGTAGTCGGGGCTCACGACGAGCTTGACGTTGAACCGCTCTTCGAGGTAGAAGAACTCTTCCTTTTTGTAGCCCACGACGAGGTAGATTTCGTGAACCCCCCCCATGCGCAATTGGCGGATTTGGCGCTCGATGAGCACCTCGCCGCGCACGACGAGCATTCCCTTGGGGCGATCGTAGGTGATGGGCGCCAAGCGGCTCGACAGGCCGGCCGCCAAGATCACGGCGTTTTTCACTTTGTAGGGCTCAAGCGCCAGCGCGCCCTCGTTCGTGATGCGGTAGGCGTGCGCGAAGCCGTTAGCCTCAAGCGCGCGATAGACCGCGTTGATCGTTCCGACCGAAAGGCCCGTGAGTTCGGCGACCTCGCGTTGATTATTGGGCTGGCTTTCCATCAGCGCCCGCAGAACAAGAAACTCATTTTCAGTAAGCATGCAAACAATCCCTTCCTTGTCGAAGGGATTGTAAGATACGCGTTCAACCTAAGCAATATTTACGCAAAATCTGAACACGAAGCCCGTGAAATTGGATTGTTCGTTTTTCGATTTTGGCGCCTAACCGCAAGGCCATGCTACATCCTGTTCAGCACGAACTTCTTTAAGAAGGTGAACAGCGCTTTCGCCAGCACGTTCGTCACGAAGATCACGATAGAGACCAAAGCCGCGCACTCGATGAGCATCTGCGTGTCGAAATCGCTGATGAGCAAGGCGAGCGGCATATGGGAAACGTTCGCGAGAAACGCAACGGCGCTGATGGTGACCATGCAGTTCACGAAATAGTAGCCGACCATCTCGATGATGGTTTCCTTGGTTTGCGGCAGCAGCACATCGAGAATCATTCTTGACCTGGGAATTCCCAAGGTCTGTCCTACGGATTCCAAGCTTGAATTCAGTTTGCCCAAGGCGTTGCGCGCCATAAGGTAGGGGCTTGCGAAGAAGTGGACGAGGTTGACCAAGACAAGGATGCCGATGGTGCCGTAAATGACGGAGCCTTTGAACAGCAGCATGTAGGCCAAACCCAAAACCAAGCCCGGAATCGCCATCGTCGTGATGCATATGAGATGCAGCGCTCGGCCGAATGCGCCCGGCGTTCGGGCCGATATATATGCGGCAAGCCAGCTTAACGCCGCGCCGATGACAGAGACCGCGGCGGCGACGATGAGGGAATTCCCAAGATAGCTCGCCATCCCGAAGACCATGGCGCGGTCGATATTGGCCAAGGTGAAGGTCATGTCTATGGGGTATTTCGTCACGAATGCGACAATCGCGAACGCCGCCAAGGGGCTTGCGAGGAACAAGAAGAGCGCGCCGAGGAACAGGTGGGAAATAATGTCGCGCCCTGTGTTTTTGCCGATGCGCTTCGGATGCGCGCTGAAAGTGAGGTTTCCTTCATTCGATGTGAGCAAATCGGCGATGAATGCCGCGATGGCGGGGATGAGCAGCACTGCGCCGATGGCGATGCCGGCATCGAAATTCAGGCGCCCGATAACCTCTTGGTACATAAGGACCGAAAGCGTCGTGCATTTGCCGCCCACCATGATAGGCACGCCGTAATCGGTGATGATGAGCGTGAACGACGCGAAGAGCGCCGAGATAAGGGGTTTGGTCATGAATGGCAGCGTAATGCGAAAAAACTGCGAGGCTTTCGGCACGCCCATGATGTCGGCGGCGTCGTAGACCTGGCAATCTTCGTATCGCAGGGCGTCGTAGAGCATGAGGAATGCAGGCGGAAACGAATAGAGCACAGAACCCAAAACGATGCCCTGCATGCCATAGATGCTCCAATCGGCGCCAAAGAAATTGGTGATGATGCCGTTGGAACCGAACAGGTACACGAGCCCCATGCCGTGAGCGATGGACGGGATGAGCATGGGAAGCGTAAGCGCGACGACCCAAGCCTCGCGATGCTTCACGTTCGACCTGGTAAGACAGAGGGCGGCGGCAAGGGCGAATGCGACGGAAACCGCCATGCCAATGCCGGCCGAAACGACCGAATTGAAAACGGCCGTGCAGAAAGACGGCGTCGCGAAGACGGAAAGCGCGCCGGGCTCGAAAAGCCTCACGGCCAAGACGGCAACGGGGACAACGACCGATATGAGGAAAAAGGCCGACAGCACTATGCGCGTCGCATTGAATCCGAAAAGCGAGGGCTTTCTTTTGATGGCAGTGGTCATGGGTGCCCCTATTGAACGTAATCCATGAAGCGCTTGATCGACCCGATTTTCCTCGAAAGGTTGTCGATGACGAACGTCTTCACGTATTCGGTTGCGGGGTTCGCGAGCAGCTCTTCGGGCGTGCCGATTTGTTCGATGCCGCCGTGCTTCATGACCATCACGCGATCGGATAGGGCAAAGGCTTCTTCCTGGTCGTGGGTGATATATATCATCGTTGTTCCGAATTCCGACTGGATGGCTTTCAGGTCGCTGCGAAGCGACAGGCGTGTTTCTACGTCGAGCGCGCTCATGGGCTCGTCGAACAATATGATGCTGGGGTTGAGCGCGAGCGTGCGCGCGATGGACACGCGTTGCTGCTGGCCGCCCGAAAGCTGGGAGATTCGTTTGGAGCCCTGGTCGGCCAAGCCGACACGCTCAAGCAGGTTCGCGGCGATTTCTTTTCGACGCGGCTTCAAATCGGGCTTGAACGACAAGGGGTATTCGATGTTTTGCGACACAGTCATGTTTTCGAAAAGCGCGAAATTCTGGAATACGATTCCCATGCCGCGCGCAGATGGGGCGAGATTCGTGATGTCGCGCCCGTCGCTTGCAAAGATGGAGCCGGAATCGGCCTCTTCCAAGCCGATGAGAATGCGCAGCGTAGTGGTTTTCCCGCAGCCCGAAGCGCCCAGAATGGAGAGGAACTCGCCCTTCATCACGTCGAAAGAGATGCCATGCAGGATTTCTTTGTCGGCATATGTCTTGCGGATTTGGGAAACCGACAGGGCGATTTCGGCATTGCCGCGGGATTGCTCTAGTACTTCCATGCGTTTAGCAGCCTTTCTTTGCGGTCCGTGTCGAACAGGCCCTCCATGTTCGCGTACGTTATGCTTTCGGGGTATCCGTCGATTTTCGTGTTCTGGTTTTTGAAGACCTTGTCGGGCACGAACGCCTGCTTATCGAGCAGGATCCCTTTTTCGTAGAACCACTGGACCACGTCCCACACTGCTTGGCGGTTGTCGTGGCTCTGCACAACGGCGATGCCGTTCATCGTCCAGGGCACGCCTTCGGGAAACATATCCAGGGCAATTGGCGCGCCATCGTTTTTCTCGCCGACTAATTGGAACACGAGCGACAGGCCGACGCCCGCTTCGCCGCGAGTGAGGGCGCTTGCCGGGGCGCCTCCCGAGCTGGTGAATTGGTAGACGTTTTTGGCAAGCTCGTCGAAATAGCACAGGGCTTCGTCTTCGCCCAAAAGGTTGACCATGCTGTAGTAGAAGTTGTAGCCCGTGCTTGAGGCCTTGGGGTTTGGCATGGCGATTTTGCCGGAGAATCGGGGGTCGAGCAGGTCATCCAAGCTTGAAGGGGCGTCGATGGACGATTTCGCGAGCACGTTGGTATTGTGCGCGAAGCAGCCGCATTCGCGCGTGAAGGGCATTATTTTGTCGCTGATGAGCAGGTCGTCTTCGAAGACGTTAAGGTCGAAGCGGTCGGCAAGCGACACCAGTGCGTCTTGCGACTGCATAAGGTAGCCGGCTTCCATGCCCAGCACGATGTCGCATTCGGCGGCAGGGCCTTCGGTTTTGAGGCGTGCGGCGAGGTTGCCGGTCGACATGTATTTGAGGCGAACGTCGATGTTGGGCAAATCTTGGCGAAGGGCCGTCATGATGTTTTCGTTTCGGTCGCCTTCGTTCGAGGAATATATGACGACCGTGTTATCGGAGGAAGCTGCGCTGCATCTGTAAAGGGAAGGTCCCAGGGCTAGCGTCGCAGCGCATAGGCCTCCCCCGATGAGAAAGTTCCTTCTTGTTATCATTCCGCTCCCCTGAACTGGTCATGTTCAAACCTGGTTAGGCAGTATATAGTATTGAACACAGTTCGTAAAAATCTTGCTAAAAACGCAAGAATTCAGTTCGTTGGAGTAGAGCCAATAAAGAAAAAGCGCCACAGAGTGGCGCTTAAGAGTGCGAAAAGGGTTTTTCCGCCTCGCGCTCAAAGAAAGCAACTTCCCGTCGTATCTCTAGGCATAGATACTATCGAGAGCTTGTAGTTCTCGGAAGGTGTCGATTTCGACGATGTCGCTCTTTGAGCATTCCCGCACGTACACCTCGTAATTGTCCGCGCAGTAGGTAAGGGGCACTTCGTCCCAGTAGCGTTCTTTTCCACCGGGCATGGAAATGGTCTTTTCAATATCACCAACGAGCTTCTTGCCATCTTCTTCGGTCCAATACGAGATGCCTACCATCTGCCAAACTCCGCCGTCTCCGCCAACGCTGATTTTCTCGATTCGACCCTTTTTGTCTGTCTCGAAGCACCAATCGTCGGATGTTTGCATAGGGATGGCTAAATAGTTCGATCGGTATTGGTATTTTTTGATGAGCGTTTTGTTCGAGAGGAGCAAATCGCTTTCAAGAACATAGGCATTGCTCAATAGGTAGCGTGCAGCCATGAGGCTCGAGATATTGTTGGCCTCGTTATATAGAGGGTTTTCCACGAAACGCACATTGGGGTATTTGTATCTCAATTGGTCGAATTGCTCGGCGTAGTAGCCGCGCACAATGTAGATCTCTTCAATGCCTGCAGCAACGACTGCATCGAGGATAGAATCGATGATGCGTTGGCCATGGACGCGGACCAAAGGTTTTGGCGTATTCAGAGTAATGGGAACTAGGCGGCTGCCGAAACCTGCCGCAATGAACACGGCGCGCTTTACGCGGTACGGCTCCAGCATCTCTATGCCTTTTTCTGTGATTTTGGAGCCATCCATCCAACCTTGCTCGTTAGCCTCGACGACGACGGAGTTGATTCCGCCGAGGGATATGCTTGTGCGTTCGGAAAGTTCTCGCTGGGTAAGGGATTTTTCCGGAACCGCTTCCAGTTCGGTTAGAACAAGAAAGGTTTTATAGTCCACGTCTAACTCCTTGTAGCCCCGTATGTGCTTAGTTTGCATGCGGGATATGCTTTGTATCGCCCATTTGCCGTCGGTTCAGATGCATTATGGCCGCATCTGGGATTTGTGCGGTAAGTACGAAAGGGATTCTAGGCTATCTGTTCAATTTGGACAACCGAACAAGAAGAATTGAATCTCTTATGGAACAAGTCGTTTCAACACGGGTATTTTCTTTATGGTGAGCGTAAACGCAACGCACAGTACCCAAATTGCGATGGGTGCAATGGTGCGTAGCCAAATTGATGCCTGAGGTATAGAGAGGTTGAAGAACAGCACGTCGTGAATGAGGATTCGATGTGTAAGATATACGCCGAAGCTGCAGCCAGCGATTTTTGCGATTGCCTTGCTGTGCTTGAATATGAATTTTGGCCATGTGATGTACCTGAACAACACGAACAGTGCGACTGCGGGGAGCACTCCAGCAAAAGATTGATAGCCGAAATAGACTGGCACGGTTGACATGCCTGTATTGTTGGAGGTTATGAAGACGAACCCGTAACGCACGAAAAGCGCGGCAATTCCCAAACTATAGAGCGAATAGCGCTGTCTTTTTGTGAAATCGTGTGTCGAGCATAGATAGCCCAATATGGCATAGAGCACGAAATAAGGAACCATCGGTTGAGTAATCGAATTGCTCCATGGCAACTCGAACATCTTGCAAATCGGTTCGATAACGGAGATAAGCACGAATGAGGTTGCTGCAAGATACACAAGAACGTTTTTATGGCTTGCAAGCAAGGACAGTGCCGGCATTGCCAAATACAGAGCGAATAGGGGAAAGAAAAACCAGTACACGCCTTCAATCCCGTTGGAGAAGAAGAGCGTGAAGAATTCTCCAAGTCCGAATGCCTGCGATGGATGCTCAAATCCAAAGCGGAGTACGTATAAAGCGATGCTCCAAATAATGAATGGCAAGAAGGTTTTAGCGAGCCTCTTTTTAAAGAACGTTTTCGTGTCGTATCGATCGCGATATTTCATGAGATTCGCGCCCGAAATCATGATGAAGATAGGCACAGCCCAATAGAACACCACTTCAATGCCGAGGCTGAAAGCCCAGTTTTTTCCGGGAGCGTACGTGAACACCATATTGTTGCAATGCAAAAAGACAACGGCCAGGCATGCAACAATATTAAGCAGGTCAAAATAGACGACGCGTTTGCTCATCGGTCCCCTTCCTTGACTGCGCAACGCGCGGGGCCACGCCCATCGCTGCATGGCCCCGCGCAAAGTTAGAAATTAACACGGATCGTTAACGTGCCAAGAATCGTTCGTCAGATTCCAACTGTCCATGTTGGTCACGAGGCCCTCGATCTCGTAACGGTAGATATCGATCGCATAGCGTCCATCAGAGGTAATCATGTAGAAATCACGCGGCCTATCATCGCCGAACTCGTCGAAATAGGTGGTAGCGTATTTCTCATCTGAGGCGCCGATCGCCGAAAGCACCGTGCCTTGGAAATCTGAGTGGCTCACGGATGAATGAGAAACGGTCAAACTAGAATTATTTGACTCTCCTGATTTTTTTACCAGAAGAATTGGGCTTACGGTATCCGTGGGCTGTTCAAGCGAAGACGTCCAATGTCCATGGTCTGACGTTATGATGATGGTTGCGTCGTCATATTTGCCCAGTTCCTTAAGATATTGCAGATAGGTTTTAACCATGGTGAGCGACCCCTTTGCCTGCTTGGTCTCGGTTGAGCAATTCATACCGATGTAGTTTCCGTTTTCATCGATATTGTACGGCCCGTGGTCGCCTACCAAATGGATGAATTTGAATGCGCCTTTATATGACGAGGAGTCTTCCGCAATACTGAGCTTTCCGTTCTTTAGGTTGTCGTAATAGCGAACGTCGTCGCTGGCATATATGGTGTTGCTTGGCGATCCCTCGGGGTCGGACTTCACGACCTTTTGGTTTACTTCGTCGGTATAGAACCAGAAGCGCCATTTGAAAAGCCAGGGAGCATCGCGGTATAAGGCGCATTTGATGAGCGCCGACAAGGTTCCCTTTTTATCGATGCTGAACGAATTTAGGTCATGGATGTTTTCGGTATAGCGTGCCACGTTTTCGTAAGCGTCCGCATTGCTCATCTCGTTAATCATGAGAGTATCGGAATACAGGCCGACGGAATAACCGGCATCGCTAATGTCTTTCAGGAATGTTCCTTCTTTGTAGCGGTTGCTTTCGTAATCGGCAATGTTTTCCCCGTTTTGCGGCACTTCACCTGTGAGGAGGTTCGGAACGGCATACAACGTGGGAATCATAGTCCCTGCTTGGTTGTCGTAATACGTGAAATCTTCCAGCCCTTCGGCAACGCTAGAATCCTCGGCCAATATTTCGTTCATGACTGTGGTATCGAAGCAGTCAAGAATGAATACGATTACATTGTTTTTGGAAGATACCTCGTACAAGCCGTCTTCGGTAACATACACGGGACTGTTTTCATCGACGTTTGTTTTTGCGTTTACGAATAAGCTCGCCACGCCAACACCCTGGACCACAATAAGCGCTGCACAGGCAAGACCGATGATCGCCTGGGATTTTGAGCGATGGAAATTGCTGACGACGGGGACGCCAACCATGAGCAGAACCCACACAATGGTCGAGACAACCATTATTGTGGCGTGTTCGCCCCAGAAATCTACGGTAGAGCCGTTTGCTGAAGGCAGCCCGGAGTTCATGAACATGGCTTGTACGTAGCAGCAAAGGCCAGCCGCGAATACCAACGCCAGCAAAATGGTGAACGCTTTGCCTTGGATGCAGGACAAAACGAGAGCCAGCACGATTACAAGCGCCGCAACAAACAATGCCATGGTCACAGCCACGTCGGACAGGCTGAACGTCAGGCTGCTTTCACTGCCTGCAACGATTTCGAACGGGGCAACGATCCCGAGGGTGAATCCTGCAAAACCAACGGCGAGCAGCGACAATATGAAACGGCGAAGCCATTTGGGATGGTCTCCCTTTCCTTCGGACGCTTTTCTCGGGGTATGCTCTTTGTTGCCGGCTTCAGTTTGCATGCCAAGTGAGCATTCGGTTTCGGTGATTATTTCGCCGTTTTCATCGACTCTGTGCCAAGCGGCATCGACTTCCTTGCCGGCATTCTCATCGACGCCCATAGCTTTCAGTAGGCGTTTGCGAGTTTTGCGAAACGCAACGCCGAGTACGGTAGACAGTGCTACGGCGACGCCTGCAAGCGCCTGAATGGTGTATGTCATGACCGACGGGTCGACGTAGGCAAAAGCAGGTTGCGCGAAGGCGGACAGCATCACGCATGCAATTATTGCCGCGGCAGCTGCATCGAATGCCAGCAATACACATTTCGCTCGCAAATTCATACGCGAATGCATGGTCTTATTCAGCATCATTGCCGCCTTTCTTCGCAATCGCTTTTTCGCGCTGCTTTTGCAAGATGCGGTTCAACAGGAATTCGCCTTCAATGTTGGCGGAATTTCCTATATTGAATATCGTAGCCTCTCGCACTCTCGCTACCTTTTCGTGCCACTGTTCTTTGCTCTCCAAGATATCGGTCACCACGTCTGCCATTTTCAAGGTATCGGCGGGGTCGACGGAGACTCCGATTTCGTCGCGTAGCGAGATATCGGTAGGAACTATGCCAAGTTCCTCATAGTGGGGGTTTTGCACCTTCATCTTCGTATTTACGAATACGGCCGGCTTCAAGGTCGAGAAAGCGAACTCGCAAGCAACTGACGACCAATCGGTAATAAGTACATCGGAAGAGAACACCGTTGCATTCGAAGAGAAGTCGCCTTCAAAATACAGCTCTTCTTCGGGAACCTTCGCGTATTTAGACGTGAGTGTATTCCAGCGAGCTCCATAGCGTTTCACATATTCAGGATGGGGGCGCACGATGATCTTCCACCCATGCCCCAGCAAGCTTTCCAGCATGGAATCGATGCAGGAGTCAAGAATGCAGTCTTCTTGCCACGACGGCGCGATGAGCACAACGGGTTTCGCGTTTACACCCTTCATGCTGCCGAAGGCTTCAATCTCTTCATCGAGCAAGGGATAGCCTACCTCGACCAGCTCTTTTGCGGGCAGATTGCGCAGTTGCTCGGCCTTGCGAATTTCATTCACCTGATGAGGGCCTACGCACAGTATTGTGTCGTATTTGTCATACGATTCCTGGCGTGCGACCAAATGGGTGGACGTCATGTGATGGAATGCAAACACGTAGTCGATGTCTTCACGCACGTAGGAACGTTTGATATAGAAATTATCCAAGTCTTCCAGCGTGGCAACGACTACATCGGCGTCCATTTTCATCATGAGCGTGATGGAGCGCTTCTGTCCGATGTAATAAGGGCGAATGCGCGGCTGCTCTTCCGCGATTTTGAAAATCTGATCATTGGGGTCGTTGGTGACGTAGTGGATTGCTCCGTCGGAATTGGCGAGCAGGTAATTGATTGGCCCTTTGAAGTACTTATAGAACCCGCTGCTTTCGGAATAGAAGACGATGTGTTTGTCGATGACCTTAAAGAATTTCTTATAGTCGCGTTTTTCTCGTTTCGCCAAGGGGTCGCGCTGATACCACTTTTTCTTGTTGGCCCCATCAATCGATTCGAGAGCTTCGAGCTCTTTGCGACTTTCTTCCAGCTCGACGTAATCGATGTATTTCTTCGGACGAATACATATATTTGCCAAGGCCTGGATGACGATGGACGAGAGATTCGACACGACCCAATAGAAGCACATGCCTGCTGCGACGAAAATTCCCAAGAATAGCGACAAACCAATCGACAGGCCGTTCGTCATATTCTTTTCGGCTTTTGACTGCTCTCGCTGCAGCGGATTGATGCGATTTTGCGCGAACCCCATGAGGACGGCAGAGAGTCCCGCAAGCACGGGCATAATCCAAGATGCTCCCCCGTCTTCGACCGGGATAAGCCCCAGAAATTCGGTGCCGGGAGCACCGTTATCGGTAATTACGTGGATAACATCGACCAGACCGAACAAGATGAGCACTTGCACGGCAAGCGGGACCAGCGAAAGCATGGGATGGTAGTGATGCTCTTTGTACATCTCGTTTTGCTTTTCGCCGATGGTTTCTTTGTCGCCATAGAACTTCACCTTTAGGCGGTTCAATGCGGGCATCAGTTTCACCATGACGATGCTGTTCCACTGGCACCAAAGCGACATGGGGAATAGGATTATCTTTGTGATGATGGTGAACAGCAGGATGGCTATCCACCAGTTTCCCGAGATGTCGTAGCACGGCTGCACGATGAGCATGAGCGCATCGGTAATCGCTTCAATCATGTATTCTTCCCTTTACTAGATTCCCTTTGCGCCCATCGCTAAACGCACTCTATTTCTTCGGACGCAATGCTTTCAGTCCCTCTCGTCTTACGTATATGTAAGCGTTGCGCATACGGCGCAATTTGAAGGGCCACTCGGCGCCCTTTGATGTCCATTCGTAGTATTTGCGCTCGATGGTGCAATAGAAATAGCTGGGCTCTTTGTCTGAGATGCCAAGCTCGCCGAAAAACTCCTTGCGGCAGTCCTCGCGGAACTCTTTCGCCAGGTCGAAGGGGATGGAGTTGTTCTTCCAGCGGCACATGTGCAGCGCGTAGTTCACGAAGTTGCGCTCGTTTCGCTCCCACAGGCCCCGCTCGGCGAGCATCTCGCGCATGCATACCAGCGCCTGCACCATGTAGCGGTACTGCTCGTTCGTGTCGTCGCTCAGGCTGCCCTCTCGCTCGCGCCGGTAGTGGTAGAGGACCTCGTCCAGGTAGTAGATGCCGCTCGCGGCGGAAAGCGCCACGTAGGTGAAGGGCATATCCTCGTGGGCGCCGATCTTGGGGAAAGCTATGCCGTTCTCCGTGAGCAGCTTGGTCCGGTAGAGCTTGTTGACCGTGTAGCCGATGACGTTCTTGTAGAAGTGCTCGATCTCGGCGGCCTCGAAGTTCCTGCGCGCCGGGATGGCCTCCTTGATGATGGCGCCGTCGTGGTGCGAGAACTCCCCCGTCTCGTCGTTGTAGAAGTCCATGCCGAAGATGACGGCGTCGGCGCCGCTTCCGAGGGCGGCCTCCACCAGGCGCTCTATGGCGTGCGGCTCGATGAAGTCGTCGGAATCCACGAAGCACAGGTACTCGCCCGTCGCGGCGGCGATCCCCCTGTTGCGCGTATCGCCCGCGCCAGAGTTGGCCTTGTCGATGACCTTGACGCGGGCGTCGCGGGCCGCGTAGCGCCGCAGCACTTCCAGGCTGTCGTCGCGCGAGCCGTCGTTCACGCAGATGACTTCCAGGTTCCCGTACGTCTGGCCGAGCACCGAATCGAGCATCTCCGGCAAGTACGCGGCCGAGTTGTATACGGGCACCACGATGCTCACCAGGGGTTGGCTTTCAGTGCTGTTCATTTCCGCTCCAGGGCTTTCGTCGGTTGAATGTAATTGGCAAGACTGCTCAGATTAACCAAAAAAACGATTGTATGCAAGAGTGAGTGCGTGATTCGCTTTGTGCCCCACATGGCTCACAACTGAAAGTTGCCGACCGGCTAGGGCTTTCGGGTTGTCGATTACCTGTTGAATCTCGTTCCACTCCACTTCAGCGAACATGTCGCGCTTCAGCACGCCAGCCTCGCGGTAGGCGGCGAACTCGCGTGTCATTAGCTCCAGGAATTCGCCTTTCAACGAATCGTCCAGGCGGTTGTAATTCCACAGGTAGGTTTCCCATTTCTTGGCTGGCACGATGGTGGAAAACGCGCGCTGCTTTTCGGGGTGCTCGGCTAGCAGGTTTTCGAAAGATGCGTATTCGTCGCTCACGCAGAAGACTTTCGCGCCCGATTTTACCGAGGAGTTGGCATTGTCGATGCGGTAATTCAAGAAGGCTTCGCGCGTGAATGCAATGCGGGTCGCCAGCGTGGACACTTTCAAGAAGAAGCCTGTGTCTTGGTACGAGGCGCCGGGGCTCTCCAAAAATGAGATTCCGTTTTCCTTCAGGAAGGATGCCTTGTAGATGCCCGTCCAGATGGCAGGGCTGCCTCGCAGAATCTCCACGTGGTCGGCCGGATTAAATGCTCTGTTATAGGGAGCGTTGCCCAGGCTTAGGATATCGATGAGGTGGATGCGCTCGCCATCGCCCCCCATGGTCCAATAATTAGAGCGTGCGACATCGGCGTCATTCTTTTTCGCGAGCGCGTAGAGCTTCTCGAACATTTGAGGGCTCGCGCAGTCGTCTGATTCCACGATGCCAATATACTCACCTCGGGCGGCCGCGAATCCCGTGTTCATGGTATGGCCGTAGCCCGAGTTGGGTTTGTCGATGACTCTCACGCGTTCGTCTTTGGTGGCGTACTCGTCGCAAATCGCCTTCGAGCCGTCGGTGGACCCGTCGTTGACCACGATGATCTCGAGATCTTGCAGGCTCTGGTTCAAAATGGATTCCAGGCATTCACCCACGTATCGCTCCACGTTATAGACGGGAACCACGATAGACACTTTTGGAGACACGGACAAAACCTTCCTCATCTTGAGACACTACAGAGTAGGTACTGCGCTTCGCGCGTTTGATTCATTGCTTAGGCGATGCGTTTCATTTGCGCGCATTATTTGGCACAGATGTTTTTGAATTATAGAAGCTTGGAATGCGGTGTTGCGACAATCCACTAAAAGATAAAATACAATGCTCGTGCGATTTAACGGCAGCGATTTTTGATCAGTTAGGATAACCGGCATATGTCCACATCTGAAAATACCCAGGGCAAACGTGACATTGTTGCGGTTGAAACCCGACCGTGGAAGCGTAACCTGTTCATTCTAAAAACGCTTGTTACAAAAGATTTCAAGTTGAAATACCGCCGCAGTGTGCTGGGCGTTTTGTGGAGCGTCTTGAACCCTCTGCTCATGATGATTGTTATGTCGGCGGTGTTTTCCTACATGTTCCGCTTCAATATCGAAAACTTTCCACTGTACCTTATTTTGGGGCAAATTTTGTTTTCGGTTATGTCTGATTCAACCACGGCAGCTATGACGTCCATCATCGACGCATCGGGGCTTATTAAGAAGATTCGCGTAGAGAAAATGCTCTTCCCCATCGAAAAGGCTTGTTTTGCGTTGGTGAACTTCCTCTTTTCGGCCATCGCCGCTGTGCTGGTCATGCTGTTTTTCCGCGTGGCCCCAACGCTGAACGTGCTGCTTTTGCCGTGGCTGCTCGTATGCGTGTTTTTATTCAGCATCGGGCTTGGCTTGGTGCTTTCCAGCTTGGCGGTTTTCTTCCGCGACACGTTGCACTTGTGGAGTGTGGTCCTTACTGCATGGACTTACGCAACGCCGTTGTTCTATCCGTTGGAGCTTTTGCCCGATGTATTGCAAACGGCTATGCAGTTCAATCCTATGTACCAATACATCACGTATTTCCGCGACATTATGATGTATGGAATCACGCCGGGGTTGGAGCAGAACCTTATTTGTTTCGGCATGGCCGTGATCACGTTTGCGGTAGGCGTGCTGGTGTTCCGTAAAACAGAGCATAAGTTCATCCTCTACGTTTAATAGGTGGCTAAAATGGCACAAACGATCGAGACTTCGCAGCCGGTTATTACGGTTGAGAATGTAGATATGGTTTTCAATATTGCCAACGAGCAATTGAATAATCTGAAGGAGTATTTCATCAAGCTGGCGAAACTCGAGCTCATGTTTCGCGAGTTTAGGGCCCTCGACGGCATCAACTTTACCGTGAACAAAGGCGATGTGTACGGTATCGTGGGAACTAACGGTTCGGGCAAATCGACCTTGCTGAAGATTGTTGCGGGCGTCTTGGAGCCCACGCATGGCAAGGTCACGATTAACGGAACCATAGCTCCGCTCATCGAACTCGGAGCTGGCTTCGACTGGGATCTTACTGCGCGCGAGAATACGTATTTGAATGGCTCTCTGCTTGGGTACAGCAAAGAGTTTATCGACGAAAGCTTCGATTCCATCATCGAATTCGCGGAGATTCAGGATTTCGTGGATATGCCGCTTAAGAATTACTCATCGGGCATGGTGGCTCGTATTGCGTTCGCCATTGCTACGGCTACGGTGCCCGACATTCTGATTGTTGATGAGGCGCTGTCTGTGGGCGACTTTCGTTTCCAGGAAAAGTGCATGAACCGCATTCGCGATTTGGTTGAAAACCATCAGACTACCTTGCTGTTCGTTTCCCACAGCATCGACCAGGTTGAGTCGTTGTGCGAGAAGGCGTTGTGGATTGAAAAAGGTCATATGCGCATGCAGGGCGACGTGAAGGAAGTTTGCGAGGCGTATAGGAACATGTAGGGCGAATGCGGCCTAGATGGCATTGATGCCCCACCGCTGATTGCCGGCATTGCCCTTCAATAACTGTAAGGGCTTTTGAGTCACTGAAGAGCTTGAGTTATCTACACGGCGGGCCTCGAACAGTATCGCTCGGGGCCCGCTTCTTTACGTGGCGGCTTTATGCGTCCATTTACGACCTCATGAGAAAAGCCATAGCTCCGCTTTGCCGTGCCTTATATGGGTGGCGATCCCGTTACCGAGATGATGGGCGATGGCCTAGGCCACGAGATGATGTGCTGGGACTGCGGCGTTTAATACGGAAGCCAAGCTTTGGCCTTTTGCAGAGCCGATTTGATGGTGTCCTGCATGTCGTAATAGCGATATTCACCAAGTCTGCCGCCGAAAACGACCTTCTCCTCGTCTTGCGCTTTCTCGAAATACTTCTGATAGCGAGCGCGATTGCCTTCATCTTCCATGGGGTAATAGGGCTCGGTCCCCCTTTGCCACTGCTGTGGATATTCATACGAAACAACTGTGGTCGGTTGGGTGCCGAATTCGAAATGCTTGTGCTCGATGGAGCGAGTATAGGGCGTTTCGAAATCGGTGTAATTAACCACGGCTACACCCTGGTGGTTTTCCTCTTCGAGGCGTACATGCTCGAACTTAAGCGAGCGATACTCAAGCTCGCCGAAGCAGAAGCCGTAGTATTCATCGATGGGGCCCGTATACACGACAATATCCGATTCGCGTTCGATTTCGTCTTTATGGTCGAGATAGTTGCAATTTACATGCACTTCGGCACCCTCGATCATCTTCTCGATAACAGCCGTATAACCGCCCTTCGGAATGCCCTGCATAGGATCGTTGAAGTAGTTGTTATCGAAAATGAAACGCAACGGGATACGCCTCATGATTGAAGGCGGCAGCTCAGTGCAGCTTTTGCCCCACTGCTTTTCCGTGTAGCCCTTTACCAGCTTCTGGTAAATGTCCTTGCCCGCAAGCGACAGGATGTGTTCCTCAAGATTGTTGGGATTGTCGCATGGTGTGCATTGCTCTCGAATTTTTGCCTTAGCCTCGGCCGGGGTGCGTACGCCCCACAATTGATAAAACGTATTCATATTGAAGGGCATGTTGTACAGTTCGCCCTTGTAATTCGCCACGGGGCTGTTGATGAAGTGATTGAACTCGCAGAACTGGGACATGTAGTCCCAGATGGCCTTGTCGGCTGTGCGGAAAATATGCGCACCGTAGCGATGCACGTTGATGCCGTCGATATTCTCGGTGTAGCAATTTCCCGCAATATGCGGGCGAGTTTCCACCATAAGGACGCTTTTGCCTCGTTTCATAGCCTCGTGCGCCACAACAGCGCCGAACAAACCAGCGCCAGCAATCGCCACATCGTATTTAGTCATGATTTGAGCCTCTCGGTTTTCTGTATTACATGCGCTTTACAACGCGTCTTCCAACCGCCCTTGCGACCCTGCTTTTCTTCAACACATGCACAAGCGCGCTTTTATGAAGGCGTTCGAGCTTTTTACGGCGAATAAAATCGTCTTGGAGCGATTGAACGTCGTCCATCTCTGAAGGGTTGAACTGCAGCTCGCGCGCCCTGGCAACCGCAACATAAAGCTCTCCAGCGCGATGATAAAGCTCGTCATCGGTATTCTTCAGGAACTCATCAAAGTCTTTCGTCCGAGAAAGGCCACGTTTGCGATCGGAATCCCAAACAAGGCTGAGCAAGTAGTGCGTTTCGAGTATGCGTGAAGCCAAGATGGTCGACATATAAGATTTCTGGCCCTTGCCCATGGAGGGCTTGTTGTCAGCGTAGTACGAAATCATGCGGCGCGTTACTCGGTCGTGATGGTCGTAGCGCTTCATGAAGTTGTCGGTGTTGATGCTTTGGTCTGCGTTGCCAACAGCGTAACGGTACACATACTCTGGAGTGAACATTACTGTTTGGACATATGGAATAGCACACAGGATAAACTCGACATCCACGAAAAACGTGTGCTCTTGAATTTTGAAATTGGCCTTTCGCAGCAGCTCGGTCTTCACCATCATCGAAGCCATGGTGAAATACTCGTTCGAAAAATCGTTTGCTGCGAAATCGAAAATCTCGTAGTTGGCCTGGCTGCCCTGTTTAATCCAAGGTACTAAATGGCCGTCCTCGATGTAAACCTGATGGTAGTTGGTCGAAACCAAATCGGCGTAAAGCGAACGCTCCTTGATGGTCGAAAGCAGCTTGGACAAATTGGCGCTATCAACCCAATCGTCGCCGTCGATAACCCTGAAATACAGACCCGACGCATGATCGATGGCGGCGTTGATGGTGGAACCGTGTCCGCCGTTCTCTTTGTCGATCAGTCGGACGATGCCCGGGTATTTCTTCTGGTATGCCAGCGCAATGTCGCGCGTTCCGTCGCGAGACCCGTCGTTGACCACCATCACGTCAAGCAAATTGGCGTCTTCGGTGCTCACTAACGACAACAAGCATCTATCCAGATACGCTTCTACGTTGTATGAAGGAACACAAATGGATAATAGCTTTCCGTCATCCTCTTTTGCGGCGGGCGCAGTAGGCCAAAAGCTTCGATTGAATTCGATTGTCGAGGGATGCACGATTTCTTTCACCTGAGCATCGAAACGCTCAGCGACTTTTGCAGCGTTGAACGTGGCACGATAATCTTTGTCGACGACCACCTGCGCCTTGCCTAGAGCAATATTCGAGATGGCCTCGACGATACCCAGGGTGTCGTTTTGCTCAACGCATATGCCGCCAGCGAGAGTCACCATATCCCATGCGGGGGAATGCTTGCCGGTGATGGCAAGCACGGGTGTATCGGTACCGAAGTAATCAGCGATTTTGCCTGCGAAATAGACCGAGCCTCCGGTTTGCTCGAGGTCTGGAAAGTGGGCGTCTATATGGATAAGCCAGTCGGAGGACTGCATTATGCTTAAGCTCTTCAAATAGCTAACGCTAGATTCGACACTGACGATATCGTAGAGGTAGTAGTTGTAAATCAGGGCACGCACGTCCTCGGGAACGTTGCCGATAAAGCGGAAACGAACATTCTTGAGCAATTGAGGGTTCGTTTGCTGCAGCACATGCAATGCCTCGACGATAGGAGCAAGCGAGCGCATGCTGTCAGAATGCCCTAAAAACGCGAACGTCTTCTTGTCGCTTGCGTCGTCTGCTTTTTCGCTGGCCGCGGCGTACATGCTCGCATCGAAAGTATGCGGTACGGCAAAGGCATGCTTGCGCTTGCGCGTGCCCAGCACATAGTTCTTCAAAGCTTCGTGCGGGAAAAGGAGTGCCGTGGCGTTGTTTATGGCGTAGTCTTCCAAGTCTTTTAAGGCGCACATATACCGTACGTCCTCGTTTTTATGGGAACTCCATCCCGCGCAGCCGCTACGCAATGCAACTTTGAACGACTCCCTCTCGTAAGGGGAAAGCTCGTTATTGCTATCGACCAATGCCCTAATGTCGTACGGGCTTTTCGCAATGGGGTCGGCGATGGATGCAATCCACGGCAAATCAGGATGCTGTTCGTGGATTTTTCGACCTACGTTGATGCTTTCGGGTGGCATGCTGCGCGTCATGAATGCATCGTAGCTTGCTTTCGCGTTTAGTTTCTCAAACACTTGAACAGCTTGTTCGGCCCATTCGTCAACGGTGTTTGCCTTTGCGGGGAAGACATGGATGTTGTCTGCTTCGATGGGGAGTTCCTGTTTGTAGCTCCAGGAATCATTTTCAGAGCAGCAGACATCGTATTCGTTTTTTGAATTTCTTAGCAGTTTGTACGTGACGATTGCCTCTGACGAGGTGGTAGGCGGAAAAAACCAACTTGCGACGAAAATGCGCATGTAATCTCGCTTTCTGAAAACTAGAGGCTTGCCGTTTCGATTTCCTTCAGTGCAGCGACGATGCGCTGCGAGGCATGGCCATCGCCGTAGGGGTTGATGGCTCGGCTCATGCAACTGTAAGCTTCAGGATTGTCAAGCAGTTCGGACACCTTGCTCACTATGACCTCACGCTCCACGCCCGCAACAACAGCCGTGCCGGCGGCAACGGCCTCGGGGCGCTCGGTTTCGGTGCGCAGCACCACGACGGGTTTACCTAAATGGGGTGCCTCTTCTTGTAGGCCGCCGGAATCGGTCATCACCAATACGCTGCGCTGCATGGCATTGTGCATATCCTCGACATCCACGGGGTCGATAAGCTCTATCTGCGAATTGCTGCCCAATATCTCGAAAACCGTTTCGCGTACGGCAGGGTTCAAATGCACGGGGTACACAACCGAAACATCAGGGTGGTTATTGCAAATGTCGAGTACGGCTTGACAAATGTTGCGGAGCGGCTCGCCTAGGTTTTCGCGTCTGTGCGCGGTAAGCAAAATAGTGCGTTTTGCGAAGTCGTGCTGCCTCAGGCCTTCGCTTTTGAATTCGTAGCCTTCCTTCACCGTATACGCGAACGCGTCAATGACGGTATTGCCCGTTACATATACGTCCTCGGCGATGTTCTCTTTGGCCAAGGCGACTTTATTGCCCTCGGTTGGCGCGAAATGATAGCTTGCGATAGCCGAGATGATTTTGCGGTTCATTTCTTCGGGAAAAGGTGAATACCTATCGTAGGTACGCAGACCTGCCTCTACATGTCCCACGGGAATTTGCTGGTAGAACGCGGCCAGGGCGGCGGACATGCTGGTTGTCGTGTCGCCATGCACGAGAACAACATCGGGTTTGCATTCCTTCAAGACCTGCTCCATGCTGTTCAGCACATCGACGGTGATGGAATTCACGGTTTGGCGCGGCTTCATGATCTGCAAATCGTAATCGGGCACGATATTGAAGATTTCAAGCACCTGATCGAGCATAGAGCGATGCTGCCCCGTAACGCAAACCACTCCCTCAAGGCCTTCCGTCTTAGCGATTTCCAGCACAAGCGGACACATTTTTATCGCTTCGGGCCGTGTTCCGAACACCGTTAACACTTTCACGAAGAAACCCTTCTCGTTAGTGGTCTTATGTCAAATAAATTATAGGGCCGATATGCTACAACGCATAGTTTCGACGATATTCACAAATTCAAACCCGAGCCGTTACTATTGCCGGTGTTGCGGCGCTTAAGGCACGACATAGATCGGGTGGCCTCTTTGCAATCGTGCTGCAAAGTGTCGTTTCGTTTTGGATTAAAGACGTAGCTTTTGTATTTAGAGAAATCGCTGATAGGCAGGTTGGGACCAGCGCAGGGAGCGGAATAGCCCGGAACTGTAACATTACAGCTTTTCGTCGGGCTGAAACTCGATGGTGTGAATTTCGTTGAATCCATCAGATTCCAAAACTGCACATTTACCGATGAGAGATCGATACGGAAGCATTTCCAGGCTCATATCCCTCTGGCCATGATGTATCGGCAGGCGAAATGGGCGATTTCGTGTCGAAGAGTACGGTCTGGTCCGAGTACCCCCTAGTTGAATTCCGACGAGATTGCCGCGACGGCCGATCTCGTCGGTCTATTCGAACGTCAGATAGCAGCACGTATCTTTTTCGCCAGAGCGAAGGTTATTGACGCTTTCCAAAGGCCAAGAGTTTACATCGAATTTTGATGGGGGGCGCGGGGACGCGAGATTTGTTAGCGGTATTTGCAATCTACTCTTGACTTTACCTAGTTGGTTTCCCCTCTCGCTCAGTTTATGTGGATTTTGCCAGTATCTCCGGCATGAACCGCGACGAAATAGGCCCGAAGCGACGATTCGCCTCGGGCGTGTATTGGGATTTCAGGGATATTGAACGTGGGGCTCGATATCCCTGAAACAAGTATTTGCCTCAGAAG
>CAVGRL010000015.1:0-6313 GCA_963631715.1 Bacteroidaceae bacterium | reverse complement strand
GCGTTTGCGATGGACCACTCGGTGAATACGTCTACCGCGGCGGTGCCACCGAAGATGCGCCCTTGGGCAAGGGTTCCCTTGACTTCGGAGAGCATTTCGTAAATTGCCTCGTTGTATCTCTGACTGGTTGAAGTGAGAAACATTACGCTACTGGTGCTGCCTAGCAGATGTGACGAGCCGAGGGCGTCGTAATAGGAGTTTCCCGTACTAAAGCCTGCGCCCTCGAGCGACATGCCCTTTCCCAGCGCGTATTCAACAGTAAGGATATTCGTGTCGAATGCATCGTCGCCTGCGAGTCTGGATATTGTAAGACCCGCCGAGCGCAGCGAACTTTCGAGCTCCGATGATATCGCCGCGGTGCCGCCAACGATGGTGGCACTGTCGTGATTCTTGGCAAGTTTCACGAGATCATCGTTACTGCTTGAGGGGTTGGCCAATAGGATGAAAGACTTGTTTGCGGCGGCGTAGCTGCCCGAACCCAGCGCATCGTAGAACCCACTGCCGGTGGCTACCAACACTTCCTCGTTGTTCCAACCGCCACCAATGCTTGTGCCGTATTCGTAGACAACCCTGTTGGTATCGTAACCATCGTCACCTGCTAGGCGCGTGCATTCGCCGTTGCTGTCATATGCAGAGAGTTGCAATTCTATCGATTCCGTGATTGCAAATTTGCCGCCCAGAATGATGACATCTATTTTAGACGTGCCGCCGTTCGTCGCCAGCTCTATGCTGTCGATTGCCGCGGAGTTCAGGGTCGATGCGGTGCCATCCACGAGCATGATTGGATATCCCAGCAATCCCGAGAGTGCTGCCGCACTCAAAGAATCGATATAGTGGCCCGTGTTGCATACGATTACGCCCTGAGGTGCACCATTGAGCTCGATATCACGAACGATGGTCTGATGGTTGGTATCGTAGGCATCGTCACCCGCGATGCGATCTATCTGGTACTCAATCTTCTTTTGGGCCGTATACGTTGCGGCTATGTTATTGGGAATCTCGTTTGGCGCATAGGCTTTACCATCTACGGAGCTTGTCCATTTGCCCGTATATCCTTCATGGGGATAGTAGGTTGGTAAATCACATTGTCGTTCGCTTTTTAGTCCGTCAAAAGAGAAATTTTCGCCAAGCGTTACCGATTTTAGGCCTTTCCGGCCAAACATATAGCTCATGTTGCCAACATTAGAGGTGTCAAAGCTGGACAAATCGAGATATTCCAGGGAAGTACACTCTGAAAACATGAAGCTCATATCTGTTACCTTAAACGTATTAAACGAAGAGACGTTGACGCTCTTTAGGCTCGTGCAGCCATTGAACATCCAGCCCATATCTCGTACTTTGCTAGTACAAAAATTGGAAAGGTCGATCGATTCCAGCGACTTGCACTCATAGAACATCCAGCCCATATCCGTGAGGATTGAGGTGTCCAAGCACGACAAATCCAGAGAAGCGAGTTTTTCGCAGTTGTGGAACATTGACGCTAAGGAACTTAATCCGGCTGAAAGAATTTAGACAAGAGCCTTCTGTTTCTTAGCAACGCCAAGCTTCATGGCGTACGATTTTCGGCATGAAGAAAGGAGAGGCATGGCTAAGGAGAAGAGAAGTTTCTCGCCTCAATTCAAGGCCAACGTCGTCATCGAGGCCCTGCGCGAGCAGGACACGGTGGCGGCGATCGCGGCGAAGCACGACGTCTCGCCGAACCTGGTCTTCAAGTGGAGGAAGGAGTTCCTCGAGAACGCCGCCGGCGTGTTCGGGGAGCAGGCGCGCGAGCGCGCCGAGCGACGGAAGGAGGAAGAAGTCGCCCGCGAGAGGGACGAGATGCTGCGCAAAATCGGCCAGCTCACCCTCGAGCGCGACTATCTTCAAGGATTTTGCGACAGGGGCGGCCTGCGCCCGAGATAGGGCCGGCTACGCCAGGAGGGCCGACGCCGCCGGGCTTTCGGTGGCGAGGCGCTGCGAGCTGCTCGGCGTCGCGAGGTCGGCGTACTACTACGAGCCGAGGGGGCCGAAAGCGCCCTCGGCGGAGGAAATCGAGGTCAGGGAGAGGACGATGGCCATCATAGACGAGGTCCACACCGAGCTGCCGGCCACCGGCGCGCGCAAAATGGCGGCCGAGTGCCGGCGGCGCGGCGTGCCCGCGACGCGCTACTCGGCGGGAGCCGCCATGGCCGAGATGGGAATCCGGCCCTTCTACCCCAAGCCCTCGACGTCGGCCCCGGCGAAGCGCGCGCGAAAGTTCCCGTACCTGCTCAGGGGGCTGGACATAGCTCGGCCGAACCAAGTGTGGGCGACGGACATAACGTACGTGAGGATGGGGAGGACGCACATGTACCTCAGCGTGGTGATCGATTGGGCGACCCGCTACGTCGTGGGCTGGGAGCTCTCCGACAGCCTGTCCGCCGACGCGCCCGTCGCGTGCTTCAAGCGCGCCATGCGCGAGCACGGCGCGCCCGCCATAGCCAACAGCGACCAGGGCTCGACCTACACGGCCGACGCCTACGTCGCCATGCTCGCGGAGGCGGGCGTCAGGCAGTCCATGGACGGAAAGGCCCGGTGGGTCGACAACGTCGTCGTCGAGCGCTTCTTCAGGACGCTCAAGACCGAATGGCTCAGGATAAGCGAGTACTCGACGCCGCGCGAATTGCGGGGGTGCATCGCCGAGTTCGTGAGGAAGTACAACGACGTCAGGCTCCACGAGTCGCTCGGCTACGCGACGCCGTCGGAGCGCTACGCCTCCCTGCCGAAGGCGGCGTAGCGCATGAGGAGGAGGTTCGAATACAGGAGGAGGGAGGGCCCGCCGCAGGGCCACGAAAGCGCGCGCGAGCGGTCGCCCGCAGCGCGCCCGCGCCATGACGGCGCGACACGAATAAATGTAACTAAGAAGGGAGGGTCTCGTGTCTAAAAATTTCAGCCATAATAGTCATGTCAAGATAGCGGTGATACTCTCCGTTGAAACGGTGGGTATTGCCCTGGCGCCAAGGTCGCTCCTCGCCGAGGAAGTGCACCACGACGGGGTGTTGCTTGGAGGCTGCGTAGTCTTCGGCCGACGCGAAATCGGGCATCAGCTTATTCAAGAATTTATATGAGTAATAGTCGAACACATTGGAATAATCGAAGCGCGGGCTCAACGTCTTAAGGTCATCCTTAAGCACGACATTGAGCGCGTCCTGGTCGTTGGCAAACAGATTACCGGCGTTTTCTTGGCAATAGGACAAGATCTTGCCCTGATATCCAAGCGCGCGCCACCTGTCAAGGTCGACGAGAAGGACACCGGCATTGTGATAGTTGTAGTCTCCGATGCCAAGGTTCACGCGGCGCGAGCGGTCGGCTGTGGGCTCGCAAACCATGCCGAGGGTCTTCTCGCCAAGGTCTTGGTTCCATAGGTCGGCGACGTCACCCAGCACAAGGGTATCCGCATCGAGGTAAATGACGCGATGCAGCTCGGCGGGGAGAAACTCAGCCATGAGAAGGCGCGCCAAAACGATCTCGTTCCATCCGGCGGTATCGAACTTGAAGCCGATTTTGTCCATGAAGCCGGAGATGTCATAGAAGGCGATGCCTTGGCCATGGCTGCGGACAAAGCCCCTGAGGGATTCTTGGTTTGAAGCCGAGATTCCCTTAGAGAAGATATGGAAGACGATGTCGCCTACCTGCGCATGATTCTCACAGGCAGAGCAGATATTAGCCGCAAGCTGGGGCACAAAGTTGTCGTCGACCGTGTAGAAAATATCCATGCCGCTTGTTTCGGGTGGGTTGGTACGCGTTTAAAGGTTGTTGCTCTTTTGGCTTGAACCGTAGGCCTTGTTGATCAGGGCGGCAACGGGCTTGGGCCAGAACTTTTGGAGCATAATCAGGTCTTCTTTGCTTCGAGTGTTGTCATGGATGAGGTTCGTTGTCTCGGAATTCTTGTGGATACGGTGACGCATAAGAATCTGGTCAGAGTAGACGAAGGAACCCTCAAGATTTGAAAAGCGCTCCCAGGCCTGCCAATCGAGATCGCACTTCATGTCGCCCAAGAACAAAGGGCTGGGTAACGCTGGGACGTTGTAAGTGACCGAAGGGCAGCAAATGGCGGAACCAAGAGCAATCATACGGCGTTTCTGCGAGCGTTTAGACACGCTCCCCCTTTTCTTTATCTGCCCAAGAATCAGGCGTTTGACGCCCAGAAGCCGACTCACGTCTTTCTCGGCATCGTTTCTCAGTTCACCGTAGTTGGTGAAGAAAATCAGGGGGCTATTGGCGCGGTTCATCTCATCGAGCATGACTGTGGCGTATTCGGGCTGGTATACGTCATCTTGGTGAGCAATAGTCACTAGCGGCGTAGAGCAGTGATTGACGGCGCAATTCCAATCGTGAGAGATGCCGGGCTCACCCTCGTTGACAAAGACTGGAACGTTGTGAAAATTTGCGATTGTGTCGATATGCGCGTTGGGCGTTGATGTCGCGATGATTACGGATGTCTTGGTCTTTTGCGCGAGCAGCGAGTTCAAGCATTCATCCAGATAGGCGGACTTGCCGTAGGCACACAAAACGAAGGTATGGTCGTGAGGAGCGAACAAGTGGTTAGGCCTTTCGTATGGTCGGATGTCAGGTTACTTATCGTCGGGATTAGAGTTCGCGCTCTTAAGCTCGAGCTCCTTTTCGAGAAGCGCGATGCGTTGGGTGAGATTCTTGATGGAAATCGTTTGCTTGCTTACCACGGCGCTCAGCGAAAGCGCAATCAGGAGCAAGAAGACGAAGCCAAGGACGAAGATGAAATTGGATGCGGTGAGAAAGCCGAAGATCTTGGCGATTTCAAAGACTGGGCCAGGGAATACGGCGCATAGCATCAGGACCGATGCCAGCGCCAACCACAAAAGAGAGTAACGCAGCATAAGCCTCTCTTTTTTCACAAGGGAGAGCACATAGATGAACATGAGCAGGCAGACAACGCCCACGCAGAGCCTTAAGGGAATAATCATTTTGCCTACCTTTTGCTTGTGCCAGCAATGAGGATTGCAAGCGTAACCTTGATCATGTAGTAGATGCTCTTAAGACCGCCGATTGAGGATGTGCCGCACTGGCGTTCGCGCATGAGGACGGAAACCTCGCGCACATCGAGGCCTTTCTTGATGGCGCTCACGATGGAATCGGGCTCTGGATAGTCAATCGGGTAGCTATCGCAGAACAAATCGATGGCGCGCTTGCCTGACGCTCTGAAACCGGAAGTTGGATCCGTGATTTTGTTGCCGCTGACGGCCTTGATGACGTGGGAGAGCCAAGTAATGCCCACGCGGCGCATGAAGGTGGATTGGAAGCCATCGGTCTGTACGAGAAAACGTGAGCCGATGACTAAGTCGGCTCCTGCATCGATTTGCTTGAGCAAAAGAGGGATGTACTTGGGGTCGTGTTGACCGTCGCCATCGACCTGAATGTCGACGTCGTAGCCAAAGCGCTGCGCATACTTGTGCCCTGCTTGAACCGCCCCACCAATCCCCAGGTTCTGTGGTAAGTCGACGACGTTGAGGCCGTTCTCGCGACAAACCTGCAGGGTGTTGTCGGTAGAGCCGTCGTTGATAATTACGTAGTCGTAGCCCTGTTCCGTAACGGTCTTGGCCGTAGAGGCTATATTCTCCGCCTCGTTATATGCGGGTATGATTACTAGAACGCTGATCGTCAATGCCTATCCTTAATGTATTCGCGCACCTGCCAGCCTATTTGCACGACGCCGCGTAAGGCACAGCGCATTATTTACATTGAATTTTAGTAATGCGTTTCTCTTAGGCTGGGCATGGTCTGTAAATCGAAAGGGAATTCGCACAATGTGTTCATAGGTCGGGAAAGTGTGGTCTCGAATACTTCAAAGAAAAGCTCTCGCCTGGTGGTATGCGGTTAATTTCGACTTCCGCATACCTGTCGACCAAATCAATTTTCATTCATATTCTATTCGGGGCGGTTTAACGATACATCTCCACTATCTTGGCCTCCAAGGATGACCAGTCCCTGGTCTTTGCTGTCTTTAGGCCGCCTTCGTGGAGATGCGCGCGCAGCTTTGCGTCGTTGGCGATATCGTCAATGGCCTTAGCGCCGGCTTCGATGTCGCCTTGCTTGTAGGTCAAGCAGTTGATCCCGTCCTTCGCGAACTCGGCGTTGCCGTCGTTGGGCACCGCAACGACAAAACCACCCGTAGCCATCATCTCAAGTGGCGGGTAAGAAAAGCTTTCGAGAACGCTTGTCTTTAGAAGGATATGACACTGGCGATAGACGTCGGCAACCTGCTCATGCGGCACGCTGCCCAAGAAATTGTCGACACGGTACCAGGGCTTCTTGACGC
>CAVGRL010000014.1:45472-47362 GCA_963631715.1 Bacteroidaceae bacterium | reverse complement strand
AAGGAATTTTCGAACTCACCTGGACGTGTGCGGCTGAGTTCGAAAACGAAAACTAAGCGTTCGGATGAACTTGCAAATCGACCCTGTCAAAAGAACTCTCGACAAAATGAGATTGTTGTCGGAAAAGGCTGGGCATTAGGTGTCTGTATGCTATATTTACGAACAGACGTTTGTAGATATATCGTGGCCGCGAACGGTTACGTGCGAAAGGGTGCCGATGATCGCTTTTCTTCAGGGAACGATGGCCGGGCGCAACGCCGAAGTGGCTTTCGTGAACGTGAATGGTGTGGGGTTTGCCGTCCATATGCCCGCGAACGATTTGGCAAAACTTCCCGCAGCCGGCGATGAGGTAGCTATCTTCACGCACCTGGCTGTGCGCGAAGACGCCATGACGTTGTATGGGTTTATATCGCAAGAAGAGCACGCGCTGTTTTTGCGCCTCATCGGCGTATCGGGCATAGGCCCGAAGGCGGCTCTTGCGGCGCTTTCAACCTTCGCTCCGGCTGAGTTCGTCTCGGCCATACAATCGGAAGACGTGAAGGCTGTTTCCAGTATTCCCGGCGTTGGCAAAAAAACCGCCCAGCGCATGATTTTGGAGCTAAAAGGCAGCCTGACTGCGGCGGGCGATCAAACCTTGTTCAGCGATGCGACCGCGGTGGCAAGCGCGCGCTTGGATGCTGCGCGCGACGGGTTGCTTGCTATGGGATTCACGTTGGCCGAGGCCGATTTGGCTTTGAAGGGCGCGCCCGAGGAATTGGACACCGAAGGCGCGTTGCTACAATATGCGCTTAAACGACTCGGTTCGGTTCAATGATGAAAGCGGGTCTTCGTGGCTGAAGGCATTCAAATAGAAGGCATGGTGTTCGAGGCCCCTGCGGCCTCGCGCAATGCTGCAGCGGGGATAAGCGCATCGCCTGCAGCAGGCGAGCGCGTGGTCTCGAGTGGCTTGACCGAAGACGATTTGGCGCTCGACCGTTCGTTGCGGCCGAAGTATTTGGACGATTACCTGGGTCAGACTCGGGTGAAGGAAAGCCTCTCGATCCTTATTCAGGCGGCGAAGCAACGCGGCGAATGCATGGACCACGTGTTGTTCAGCGGTCCCCCGGGTTTGGGCAAGACGACGCTCGCAACGGTCGTGGCCAACGAGCTTGGCGCGAGCATCCGCACAACCAGCGGTCCGGCTATTGCCCGGCCGGGCGATTTGGCGGCGATTCTCACGAACCTCGAAGAGGGCGACGTGCTCTTCATCGATGAAATCCATCGCTTGAACCGCCAAGTGGAAGAGGTGCTCTACCCGGCGCTCGAGGACTGCGTGCTCGATATCGTGGTAGGCAAGGGGCCGGCCGCGCGCAGCATTCGCCTCGATCTGCCGCACTTCACGCTTATTGGCGCCACAACGCGCACGGGTTTGCTCACGGGGCCTTTGCGCGATCGATTTGGTATCGTCTTCCGGTTGGACTATTACACTCCCGAAGAGCTGTCCGATATCGTGAAACGCTCGGCGGGCATTCTCGACGTGGCGGTCGATGAAGAAGGCGCCATCGAAATCGCACGGCGCAGCCGTGGCACGCCGCGATTGGCGAACCGCCTGCTCAAACGCGTGCGCGATTGGGCTCAGGTTCGCGGCAATGGCGATATCGATGAGGACACGGCTGCTGCTGCCCTGGGCTTTTTCGAAGTAGATTCGCTTGGCCTCGACGGGCTCGACAATAAGATCCTTGAGCTTCTGTGCTCGTCGTTTGGTGGGCGCCCCGTTGGCCTTACCACGCTCGCATCGGCGCTTTCGGAGGACCCCGGCACGGTTGAAGATGTGTATGAGCCGTTCCTTATTCAGCAGGGGCTCATTATGCGCACGCCGAAGGGACGCCAAGCAACCGCGCGTGCATTCGA
>CAVGRL010000014.1:13984-45173 GCA_963631715.1 Bacteroidaceae bacterium | reverse complement strand
GTCGCCTAGCGCCGAATGGTTGCCCCGTTCGGCAGGATGGAGTAACTCAAGTGTTTCAGCAGGACTATCTTATGCGCCTTATTTGGCAATTTGTCGAGGCCCTTCGCCGTACGGTCGAAAAAGACGACGACCCCGAGGCGAAGGCGGAATCGGTAGAGGGCGCCATCGCCAATGCGTTGGAGATGGATGCGAATGTGGTGTTGGGCTTGGCACCCGAAAGCTTTGCGAGCATTTTGCAGGTTTCGGGCACCGATCCGCACGTGGTGGAATACCTCGTGCGTGGCATGGCGTTGGAGTCGCATTACCTTGAGCAGGCCGGAAAAGCCCAGGCTGCTCAGTTGCGCTTCGATCAGGCGACCGCGCTTGCGCACGCCTACGGCATCGATGCTCCTGCGCCGGGCGAGGTTCCCGCGGCGGAAGACCTCGACGACATGCTCGAAGCCGACGGCATCGTGCCGGAAGACCAGGTCGAATAAGGGCCGCCGAGCAAAGATTTGCACCGGAGGGTTCGCGGGGATGTTGTATTTTATCGAGCATTTCGATGAGGGGTCGAAGGGCGGCGCTTTCGGTCCTCGCCTTCGGAAAGAAATCCCCGGCGCATCCGGACGCGTTCGGATGCGCCTGAAATCAACTCAAATCAACCGCATGGCAACGGTTGGGCATTTGGATGGCGGTTTTAAAAATTCATAAGGAAACGCCGAAAAAAGGCCCTAAAATAATAACGTGCGCCGAAGAGAGGAAAGGCGGCCGCTATTCGGTCGCGAATCGCGACGGCGTTTTGTCCCGCGCTTGCGGGGCAGGTTTTGTTAAACCCGGCTGCGGGCCGGGCAGATTGCATTCCCCTTCGCAGGGGAGAGAAAGAGGCCGAAAAATGGCTGAAGGAACTGTTAAATGGTTTAACCCCGATAAAGGCTACGGATTCATTTCCCAGGCAGATGGCGAAGACCTGTTCGTGCACTTCTCAGAGATCAAGATGGACGGCTACAAGACGCTCGACGAGGGCCAAGCTGTTTCTTTTGAGGTCACCACTGGTCAGAACGGCAAGCTTCAGGCAAGCGACGTTCACAAAATCTAATTCGCCGCATTGCGCGAATCGCGAGAAGGCCGCCTTCGGGCGGTCTTTTTGTATATGGGGGCATCACGGGTGGTTCTGCGTTCTTGCCCTATGGGGGGCTGGGAGTTGATGAAATTTCTAATTGAGGAAGCTCCAGGGGCATTTTCCCGAAAGCCCAACCTGCTAAACGCTCTGAGCATTTAGCAGGTCTGGGCATTTAACAGGTTGGGGCATCTTTCCGAAGGGCCGGTAAACGCTAGCGAGCGCCCTAGGGAGTGTCGTCTGCTTCGGACGCTCGCCGCCTTGCCTGCCGCTTGCGGGCGGTTGATGGGTTGCTTGTGACCCCTGTTGTTGCATGCGTTAAACTATATGTTCAGTTGAGCATGATGCATGGGCGCCATAGCTGCGCTCGCCTTGTGCCGCACGGCGCGTATCGTCTGTCGCAAGCGAAAGCCGATACGCTTTCGGGCGAATGTCGGCCATGTTCGAAGCGGTCCAATGCCGGCCGCGGTGGGCATGGCGTGGCTTCGAAGGGGCCCTCGTTTGGCCCCTCGTGCGACTTTCGGCCGAAGGTCACGCGAATCGCGCGCGGCGAAGCGCTTTGCGTGGGCGGGGTTTTCGCATTGCGCATAGGCTCATCAGTGAAGGCATATATGGAGGCTTGTTTGTGAATAGGCAGAGAAGGAAAGCGAAAGATATCGATCCCTTCGTTTCGACTTCCGGCTTTTTGGAGATGTCGGGCGTTACGCAAATGACGCTTCGCACCTACGAAAAGCAAGGCCTCATAACGCCCGCCTATCGCAGCGAGCCGGATATGTATAAGTATTACAACCTCGATCAAATCCCGCTCGCGCGTATCGTTGACGCGATGCGTTCATCAGGGGCGTCGCTTCCGGAAATTCAGGCGGCGTCGAAGCTTCCCAAGCCCGATTTCCTCGAATCGGCGTACTATGCGCAAGCTTCCGCCCTTCGTCGCGACCGCCGCATGATGAAATCCATCGTTCATACCCAAAGGCGATTGGACGACATTCTTAAGGCCGCGGAAAACGCTGGCGACGGATATTATTTGCGCTACTTGCCGCTTCGATGGATGGCGATTATTCCCTTGGCGCCCCACGAAGCCAAGTTCGCGCCGAGCCGCTTGTTCATCGAGCGATTTCAAGACCTCATGCGAATCGTGCAGGTCGTCGGGTGGAGCAAAACCATGACGTTTGGCACGCTTATAAGCGCCTCGCACGGCTTGTGCGAGGCTTCGCGCTACGCCTATATTGAGCTTGCGAGCCCGCCCATGCCGGTGACTACGGGATCGATGATAGTTGACGGCGGCTGCTATCACTGCATAGACGAATCGTTCAATGCCGACGAATGCAGCGGCGTTTCGTGCGATGCGTGCTCGCGGTTCGGAAGGCGCCCGACCGAAGAGGAGCTTTCCCGCTGGGAAGCCTTTGATGATGAATCGGCGTTTAGCAGGGTCTATATGGCCGAAGACATAGAGGAGCCTGTTGCTGGTGGAACTTGGGAGGACTACGAACGTCTTGTGCTCGCCGCTCGAAATGACGCCTCAATCAACATTGCCGCCATGGCTAACGAGACAGAAACGGTTTCAGGCGCGCCGATGGGGGAGCCCGAAGACGATGAGGCAGCGCCCATTCCCGTTCGCATGCCGTGCTCGGTTCGGCTTCCCATGGGCGTGAGCGCCTGCACGCTGCCTGCGGGGGTTCATTTATGCAAACGCATTCCGTTTTCTGACGAGGCCGCGAAGCAGGATTTCATCGATACGGTTGCGCGATTGACTCCTTCGGCGCGCACGCCGCGAGAGGTCGCCCGCCGATGCGGGCCGGCTGGCGATAGCGAATGGGGGACGCCGCACGGAAAAGGGCCGTTCGTCGAACCGTTTGCCGTTCCTCGCGCCCACGGTTCTTTGGGCCTTGCTGGTTGGAGCGCGCAGCTTTCGGCCGAAGACATTTCGCGCATCTCGCTCGTCTCGCCGGCAGGCCTTGGGGCAGAGGACGGTTTCTGCGTGACTTCGTCGAATATCCCCATGTCGTATGACGAAGAGGTGCTGCAGGAGTATCACGTGCTGGTTGATCCGGGCGATTTTTTGCCGGAAATCGGCGGGGTCGAAATGGCCTAATCGGTGCGTTTTGAACCGGGGCGAGGGAGATGTGGCGCCCGTCGCGCGGCGAGCGGATGAAGAGGAATGGTGCGGCCGGCTTGTCCACTTGCGCCGTATTTCGGCCCATCCGCCGGCCGCCTTTCTCGGATTCTGAAAAAAAGCTGAATTTCCCTTGGCTTGTTACCCTATCAAGCTTAAAAAAGTAAGAGGAATATTCTCGCAAAAGCATAATTCCACCTAAGAATATGCTGAGGCGAGCCTATAAGAAGCAAAAAGGGGATTTGCTGTGCTTCACTCTTACAAGGGCATGAAAAAACTCGGCGGTATTGCGTCGAGGGCAGCGCGCGGCGCGTTAGCGGTCGTTCTTGCAAGCACCATGGCCGTGTCGCTTAGCGGATGCAAAGACACCGACGTTCTGACCGAAATCGCCTATACCGACGACGATGCTCTTTTGAGCACAGACCCGGTATGGAGCTTCCTTTTCGGTGCTCCCGATAATCCCGACCTTCCCGAAAGCACGAGGAATGCCTCGCAGGATATCGACGAGCAAGAAAACGACAAGGCGACATACGACAAGGACCCGAACACCGAAGATACGCAAACCGACCAGCGCGAGCATAAAGACGACACCGATAAAGAATACAATGCCACGTCGGGCGACGAGGCGGCGAACAAAGAAGGCGACAATGAGCAGGCGTCTAACGCCGGCGGATTGCTCGCGAAGCTGCTGAACATCAATGCGACGGCCGGGTCGGGAGGAGCTTCCGGCAGCGGTGGCAGCACAAAGGCCGATGAGCTCACGGGCAAGACGACCGATACGGGCGATAAGGGCGACAGCGGAGCCACGAAAGATGAATCGGAGTCGAAGGATTCCGGGTCGGGCAACAGTACCGGCGGCGATGATGGAAGCGGCCCATCGGGCGATGCTTCCAAGGGTTCCGAATACGACGGAACCGGCACCAACACAATTCTGCCCCACGAGGGCAAGATCGCGGCATGCGGGCAATACGCGCTCATCGTCCAGATGCTCGGCGGCAAAGGAACGCTTGCCGCTGCAGACGACGTGTGGCTGAACAAGATTCTTGGAACGTCGGCGTTTCCGAACGAAGGCCTAGGGGATGTGGCCGTCGGCTGGCAAGGCACGAGCGCAAATCTTCAGGCTATCGTGGATTCTGGCGCGAAGGTGGTGTTGCTCGAGCGCGGCACCACGTATCTGGACAACAGCCAAATATCGCAGCTTATGGAGGCGGGCGTGAGCGTTGTGCATATGCCCGCGCTCGGCGACGTTGACACGCCGCAAGACGATATCATTTCGGCGGTAGAGGCGGTTGGCGAAATCATGCGCCTAGCCACGAATGGCTCTTCGTCGAATATGGCGTCGGCCTATGTGAGCATGGTGCAAAGCACGTTGGCGAATGTGGAGAGCGCCAACGGGGGCACGTCGTACAAAGTCACCCACAGCAATACGTACAACCGCATTTCCTCTGCCGGAAAGGATTCCGGCACTCCCGCGACAAAGATCGCCGCGTACAACACCGCCTTCGTCGATTCATGGACGGGCTTCAAAGACACCTCGTTCACGGGCGATCAAAGCTGGTGGGGCGTGCACGGCTTCTATCTTGATGGCAAGCAGGTCGATTGCTCCGACGGGGCAGGCGTTTCGCCGCGCGCCTCGAGCAGCGAGCGTTTTGGCTATTGCTCGCTGATCGACTACTACCTGCAGTCTGCGGGCATTGCCGACCAGGGAATCGACGGAATAACCTTATCGGACGCTCCCTACCTTATATATCTTGCTGCGGACACGAACCATAGCCTTGAAGTCGACGAAGCTATCGCCCCGCGCGTTTTCTCGAATCGCGGCCTGTGGCTGTACTACATGGGCTCATCGAATCTCGCGAGCAGCTTCAGGACCGTTGGCGATTCCGATTTCCCCGGCTGCATCACCCGCAACGAAACCTATGCCGACCGCATCGTCGCTTCGTCCCAGAAGACGAACGGCTATTACAACGCCGGGCAGGCCTATCGCGTGTATGTCATGCCGAGCGGGCTTGCGGGCTCGTGGGCCGACGGCACGGTTGAAAGCTTCCTTTCGGCGCCGTGGGCCTATACGTGGTTCCAGTGCTTCGACACGAGCGATCGCTACAGCTGCGAAAGCTATTTCAACGATTTCTATTCAACCTTCTATCGCTGCAGTTTTGCCGACGCCCAAAGCGATGGCGTCGTCACTGGCTACGGCGTGGTGAAGCAGGCAGGCGGTCAATGGCTGTGATCCGCACATGTTCGCAGCTCGATAAAGAAAGGATGGTTTGATGAAACGAAGCACGAGGCCGAAGGGAGGTGCTCTCTTGTCGTCGAAGGCCATAAGCGTCTTGCTTAGCGTGACGCTCGCATTCGGCTACGGAGGAAACCCCCTGGCCTACGCCGACCCGGCAACGGGATCAGCGTCAAGCTCGTCTGCCGCGACAGATGTCGCAGCGCAGTCGTCGCAGACTCAGGATGCCGATGCGGCTTCCGGGCTCGATGCTGCCGCAACGCAGGCAAGCGATGCGCAGGCGCAGGCGAACGATGCGGCCAAACAAGAAACCGATATCGCTACGGCATGGGCCGAAGGCGATCTTGTTATAACCGAAGGCGGAACGTATTACCTGTCCGCCGATGTTGAAACATCTCACACGCTGGTCGTCTCGGTTCCCGAAGGCGAGCAGGCGACAATCGATTTCCGCGGACATACCGCCACCGTGGCAGGTGCGGTTGAATCGGGCATCGATGCGAGCGCCTCGCGCGGCGAGGTGAGCATCGTCGACACCGAATATAAGCCTTCCGAGAAGGCAACTTCCGGCGATAAGGTTGAAAGCGATGTGCCGCTGCGCCTTATCGTTGAAGCGAACAAAGTGCTCGAATCGGTTTCTGGCGTTCGCATAGCGCCCGAAATCGATTCGACGACCGACGCCGCGGGCGCGAAGGCCTACAAGGCCGCCGCTCCTAAAGTGTCTGTCTCCAATATTGGCATTGCGGTTCGAGCGAACACCGCCGATGCGTCTTCCGCGAACGACGTTGAGCACAGCGCCTATGGCGTCTATGCGGCTTTCGTTGCGGGATCGGCACCCGAATCGGTGCTCGAAGGCGCGAAGGTCGACGTGACGCTTGACAATTGCTTCATTGAAGCGAAGGTCAACGAGATTTCCGTCGATGCCGATAAGGCCGCTTCGCTCAAAGAGCAGTTCGGCGAGCAGGTAATCGATGCTGAGCATGTGGGCCCCGCCGTGGGCGTGTATGCCTCGGTGCCTGGCGTGACGCTTAAAAACACGCTGGCCTTTGATTTGGCTTCGTCGGCCGCAACGTGTGGGCTGTATGCCGCGAAGGCGGATAGCTTCACGCTCGGTGCCGGCTTCGCGCTCGCGGGCGAGACGGGCGTCTTTGCCGAGTCGAACGCCGAAGGCGTCGTGTTCGCGACGGTTTCGGAGGGTGCCGATAAGGCAAAGGAACTTGTCGGCTCGTTTAGCGATGCGACGGCGGCGGGCATGGTCGTTTCTGCCAAAGACAGCACGCTGGTCTTTGCGAAGGCGGCAAACGATGCCAATTCCAGCGTGAATGGATTGGTGGAAAACCCCGAAGCCATTTCACTCGACAATGAGCCTGCAGCCCTCGATGACGAGATCGAGACGTATGGCGATGAAGGTTCGGATTCGGGCGCGGTGGCAGATGACCGCGAGATCATCGGCCCCGACAAGGCGGGCGATGGCGTTGTGTGCCTCAACCTGAATGAGCTTTGGACCACGACCAACCAGCAATATAGGGTAGTGGTCGAGAGCAAGTACAACACGACCAATGCCACTACGTATGCCGTGCCCGCTGCGACGAAGAAGGTCGTTGCCTATTTGACCGGCGACCTCGATGTGTCGAATACGCTTTTGTTCTACCTGAGCAACAGCGTTGATGTCGAGCTCTACCTTAACGGCTATACGATTACGGGCGCTGTTGCAGGCGGCCAGGCGAAAGTCCTCACCGATATCGCAACCAGAGGCGCCCTCATTTCGGCCACGTCGGTGAAATCGCTCACCATCAACGGCACCGATAAATCGGGAAAATATCGCGGCGCGGTGAAGCGCACTACGGCCGAGACGGTCTCAAACAATACGGGCTCTGCCTCTACCATTTCCTTGAGTGCCCAGAAGGCAACCCTGAGCGTGAACGACCTTGATGTGGTCAACGCGCCGCTTGCCACCAAGGGCGCCGGCTCTGGTGCGGGCATTGCCGTGAACCAAAGCAATAACGTTGGGGTCTTTATCTCCAATTGCAAGGTGACGGTTGACTACAGCGCCGATGGCGTTGAGCAATACGCTGCAAGCAGCAGCTGGGAGACGGTGTCTGCGGATGCCAACACCGTCGTGGGCATTTACTCGAACACTTCCAACACCGTCATCTCCAACACGCAGGTCGAAGCCAAGCATAAAGACTTCGACGTTGCGACTGCCGTTGGCGTCGATTTGCTAGTGGGAGGAAGTTTCGAAAGCGGCTCTATTTCCGCTTCGGCCACCAAGGGATCGGCCCTTGGCGTGAGAACCGCCTCCAATGCCAGCGTCGGTGCTGCCGCGGAGGGCGATCCTGCGGAGCCCGGCGTGGTGCTGAACGTTTCCGGCGGATCGGTTGCGCGCGGAATCTCGTTCACTTCGACCGGATCCAGTGTTCTTGCTCTTGACGGGGGCATTGGCTTCAGCGGTGCGGCGTCAAGCGCCGATGCGACGCCTGTGGCGCTGTATGCCGCGAAGACGAAGGCGTTCACGCTCGGCAGCTCTTTCAAGGCGTTCGCGGCGGACGGCAATGGCTCCTATGTTGAGGGGCCGTTGCCGACGTATATCGGAATCGCTTCCGATGACGTCAATTCCGCCGATACGGTAATTGCCACGTGGGCTTCTGGCTTTACGCCCGATTCCAGCAAGCAGGCGAAAATTGCGGGCATGTTCTCGAATGCCGCCCCGAGCGTGCCGACTGTTGTTTCGGCCAACGACGCGGGCGTTCAGTTCACGCTCGATGGGGAAAGCTCTGCTATCTATGTGCAGGTGCTCTATGCTGGCGAAAGCGAGCCGGTGAAGTATTCGAGCATAGCCGAGGCAGCGCGCGCGATTGACGCTTCGTCGAATGCGGCGGGCGCGACCATCCAGCTCATTTCCGATGTGCCGCAGGGCGGTCTCACGCTGACGAACCTCAATTCGCTTGCGCCGGAAAGCGGGCTCACGCTCGATTTGAACGGGCACGACATCGACTACCTGAACATCCCGGCGAAGTTCACGAAGAACGGCTCGAGCGTTGACAACTTCGCGGGCTGCACGCTTACGGTGCTCGACTCCAGCAATGGCAAGAAGGGCAGCTTCACGGGCGCGCTCGCCTCGGGAACCAGCGCTTCGACCATTGTTGTTGCTGCCACCGCCGCCCGGGTCGTTATCGATGGCGTCGATATCGTTCCTAATGCGGCCACGTATGCGATGTACAACCCGGCTTCTGGCGTTATCTCGGTAACGGGCGGAACAAAGACCGTGAACGGAGAGATGCTGAGGGCGGGCGTTGAATTGCGCAACCTCGATTTCTCGGTCGTGTGCCAAAGCGCAAGCGGGACATCGTACGGAATCGTGGCTTCGGCAACGGCCTCGGTCGTGCTCGATAACTGCAACTTCGAGCTTACTCGCTTGCAAAGTCAGTCGGCAACGGGCTTCAGTGGAATGCTGAACCTTACGGTGAATGATTCGGCCATCAAAGTGAGCTCGGCCTCGACAGGGACTATGGGTGTTGCCCCCAACGCTGCGGCAAGCGTTACCATGACGAACTCCTCGCTCACGGTAGAGAGCTCCGGGAAGGGGTATTGCACGGGCATTTCCAACGGAAAGACGCTTTCCTTCGAGAACTGCACGCTCGATGTTGACGACGGAGGCGTGAACTCCAAACTCATTTCGTTGACGGCCGCGTCGAACTCGGTGAAGTTCGCCGGAACGATAGACCTTAAAGGCAACAACATTGTTGCTACCAATTACCCGCTCGTCGTGGATTCGAGCTTCAAGCTCGCTGAAGGTTCCAGCAAGGTTTCCGTCAGAAACTCCAGCGCCACGACCAACGACGTGTTTGCAAAAGCGGCAACCGAGGGCGAGAATATCACCGGTTTTGAGGATGCCTTCGAGGCGGATGAACTTTCGTATTACAACGGATTCGAAATCACCTACGTTGGCGAGAAGACCGAAGATGCTTCCGACGACGACAAGTCGCAGCTCGCCTGGTACCATGCCCCGGTCGCGAAAAACGCCACCACGGGCGTTGAGTACTCCAAACTCTCTGCCGCTATTTCTGCCATGAATGCCGGAGATACCATCGAGCTTCTTGAAGATGCGACCGAGTTGTGCGTTTCGTCGCCGACTGGCCCTGCGTATGCCCCTTTGCAGGTGAAGAAATCCGGCACGCTCGATTTGGCTGGCCATACGGCGCTCGTGGATCTTTCGTTGGCGGGCGGCGTGAGTAACGCGTATGCCGTGAATATCAGCCAAGGCACGGCAGCGGCCCCGACGGATTTCGCCATCACCGATTCTTCGGATTCCGGTGCAGGTTCGTTCAACGTGAACCTCGCCCGCACTGTTACGGGCACGACCCTCGAGCAGAGCGGCGTGCGCATTGGCATCAATGTGCAAAACTACGCTTCGCTTACTGTGGACAACGCTTCGGTAAATGTCGCGTACAACCAGGACTCTGCTTCGGTGAGGCAGGGGCAGACGCCGAGCGTGAGCGGAATCAACGCGCAGGGCAATTATTCCACCATTGTGCTCGGTAAAAATGCCGTGCTTTCGACCGTTGCTTCTGCAAGCGATGGCGGCAGCTATGGAATCGGCAGCGTTGTCGGCATCACGAGCGGCACCACGACCTACAAAGTTTCTATGGACGAATCTGCCACGGTTGACGTTCGCAACGATGTTTCGGCCCAGTGGTCGACCAATGCCGTCTACGATTCGTCGAATGCCTCGAGCGCGGCTTCCCCCTACCTTATGAAGCAGGAACTCAGCGAAGGGTCCGATTTCTACGAGGCCGTGCAAAGCGCGTTCGCTGTGCAGGCCAAATACGACGAGCAGTCGGGCCGCTACTATGCGTTCCCGGCGAAGCTTGACGACGGCAGCCTTGTGTGGGCTGTGTCTGACACGGTGGCTTCCGACAAGGTCGGCGACGCGAGCGCCATTGTCGCAAGCGAGTGCTGGGTGCAATCGCAGTACCAAACGCTTGGCATGGCGAAGGGCATCCAAGTGGGGAAGGGCACCTACGATTTGGCCGGAACCATTAATGTTTCGGGTGCCGAGACCCACGCCGCAGCAGTGGTCGAGCTGAGCGCAAGCAATACCCCGACGGTCAACGTCGGCAATCTGGCGATCAACGTTTCCGCAGGCAGCGGATTGTATCGCGGGCTTTCCGCGTCGAGCACCTCGTCATGCTTCGAAGATATCTACGGCATGAAGAAAAGCGGATCGGGCACGCAATTCCGCATGGTGGAGTACCTGAACCCTTATTCGTATGGCATCTATTCGACTTCGGCCGCTTCGACGAGCGCCGATGCGGCCAGCAAGCCCGCGATCGTCAACTTGAATGGCGAGCTTTCGGTGAGCACGTCTGGCAGCAACGCGATCGATATCGCGTCGCATTCCTACATCTCCTATGGTGACGGGTTTACCGCCGGCGGCGACGGCAGCCTGAGCGTGTACGACCCCGGAACCGGCGCGAACAACGATATCGGCAAGGTCGATTCGAAGGCTGGCAACGTTGAAGGGTTCGCCTTCGCGAAAACGAGCTCGGGAGAAGCGGCCACGGCCCAAGACGCTGCCGCGTTCACCGATGCATACAGCGACTACCAGGCCGTCGTCAACGACAACGGAAACCTTTCGTGGTCGAAGAACCTGTGCTCGGTAACGTTTATCGCCGACGGCGTCACGCTTGACAAGTACACGCACGACAGCATCTCCTACGGAACGACCATCGACCTGCCCTCCGAGGCCGAGGTTCGCCATTCGGAAAGCGCGACGAATACGTATTCCTACGAATTCGTCGGCTGGTCGAGCGATAAAGACGCGACGGCCGATGACTTCGGCACGCACGAGGGCGATATCGCCCGCGGCGCAACTTCGCTCGTGGTGACCTCTTCTGCCACCTATTACGCCGTGTATAAGCAGGTGGCCACGGAGCGCACGGTATCTTTCACGAACTTGCGCAATTCCGACGGTTCTGCCAAGGCCGACATCTCGCTTACCGCGAATTACGGTCAAACGCTTGGCGAGGCCCTTTCCGCGGCGGGCAAGACCGACGCCATCACTTCGCAGAAGAGCTATACCGACGAGTCGGGCACGTGGGAATTCGTTGGCTGGCATATGACCGGCTACGAGACCCAGACGCTGTACCCGTCGTATGACATGGGCTCGAACGTGAAGATGACGACGTCGAACTACAGCGCCGGCAAGACCACCTTCACCGCGGTCTATTTGCTCGTTGGCGAAGGCCAGCATTTGGTGAGCTTCCGCAGCGACGGATTTGTGCATGCGTACGTTGCCGATAACGGCACGGTGCCTTCAATCGACGCGATGCTCGACGCCCAAAGCTCGACGGTGCCTCTTAACGTCGCCGACCGCAAAGCCTTCGTGACTACTCGCTCGGATTTGTTCGCGAGCAGCGACAAAGACCACGAGCTCGTTGGCTTCGCGAAGGGCAACAGCTCCGATTCGACGTATTCGGGCGAAAAGAGCATCGACTACAAGGTCGGCGATGCACTGCCCGCGTCGAATGCCGCCCAGAGCTTCACTATGAAGTTCGAGGAAAAGACCAAGACCGCAACCATTAACGTTGTGAGCTATCGCCAAGTAACCAACGCTGAAACGGGCGAGCTCGTGTGGGGTCGCGTGACGGATGCGATCGAAGGCGTCGAGTATGGAACCGACCCGATTGGTCTTGCGAACGAAAGCGTCAGCCCCAAATCGTTCATCAAGGCGAACGACCAGGGCGTTCGCGAGGTGTATACCTTCATCGGGTGGTCGACTCGCAAAAACGACAAAGCTCCGATCAGCGGATGGGAAAAAGACGGAAGCCTGCCTGCAGTAAGCTCGACGGGGCTTACGGGCGAAACCCACATTGGCGGCAATCCGGACTACACCGTCTATGCCATTTATTCGGTTCAGGCCGTTTCCGCGAAAGTGAACTTCAACGTTGATTTCGGCGATGGCGCGGGATATGTGACCTACGCCACGACTTCGGAAAGCGTTGAAGCTGCGACGAGCGTCAACGACGCATTCGCAACGACGGGCGTCGCCTCGCCCGAGCGCAACCAGTTCAACTTCCTGGGCTGGTCGAAAGACAAAGACGCCACTGGCGTTGGCGTGCTGAAGGTGGAAGACGTCATAAGCGAGCTTGACGCCGCCGGCAAGATTGACGATTACAACGACATCACCGTTGATGTGTATTCGGTCTTCGAGGCGAAAGGCACGCATTCGGTCGTGTTCTACAACGACCCCGACGACCTCACGCAAACCTACACGGTGACGCTTTCTGACGGCGACACCGTGGCGAGCACCGGCAAGGCTCCCGCGAATCCCTCGCAGAAGGCCGGCGGCAGCTACTTCGCCGGCTGGGTGACGCGCACGGGTGAAGGCGATTCTCTAATCGAGACTCCCTTCGACGTGAACAACACGCCCGTCACGTCGAGCTTGAACGTGTATGCGACCTTCAACCCCATCACGGTTGAAGTCGACGAGGAAAGCACCGGCGCTGGCGCTACCGTGGACGTTTCGAAGATGTTTTTGACGGGCGATGAGTTTACGAGCGCGAAAAGCGTGGTCGTGAAGCTTCGCAGCCTCATTGGCGACGATAAGAACCTCTCGAACTCCGCGACCACCCCGGCACGCACCAACATGCCGGTCAAAAGCTACAACATCCAGGTCGAAGCGACTTTCGAAGACGGATCGACCAAGGTTTTGACGAGCGATTTCGGCACGGCCACGGTGAAGGTTCCCGTCGATGCGAAATACGCCGAGAACAAATTTACGGCCTTCAAGCTGTTGGCTCCCGGCGATGTGAAGTTCAGCGACGGCCTTCTTGTTTCCGATGGATTCGTTTCGTTCCCGGTTGTCCAATACGCCGAGGCGGATTCGGTCAACAACCTCTCGCTCGTTGCGATTCGCACCGATGCCGAGCTGAAGCTTTACGATTACAAGGCCGAGGCGAAAGAGAAGCTCGAGAAGGCCTACAACGGCTATCGCGAGGCTGATTACAGCAAGGCGAATTTCGAAAAGCTGCAAGACTACTACTACGACGGCGTTTTGGACGTTGAGGCGTGCACGAGCGTTGAGGATGTGCAGAAGACCTACACCGACATCATCAACAACATGGCCGGCGTCTCTACGCTCAACGACGCGAGCGGCATAGCCAGCGCGAAGGCCCAATACCTTGAGGGCTTGGCTACGTACTATGCAAGTTTGAACCGCAGCTCGTATTCCAACGACGTTTGGTCGCAGATCGAAAGCGCCTATTCCGACGCCAAGAGCGCCATTTCGAGCGCCCAGAGCGCCGAGCTGGCGACTTCGGCCTACAACACCGGCTTGGGCACTTTGAGCGAGCTTGCGAAAAACACGAGCAGCACTGGCTCGCAGAGCGGCTCTGGCACGGGCACGGGCATTAGCTCCGGCTCCGGCTCGAGCGCATCGGGATTTTCGAGCGGCTCGGGCTCGAAGACGACGGCTACCGCATCGGGGCTTTCGAGCAGCTCGGGCAGCGGTTCATCGGCCGGCTCTGACGCCAGCGCCGAAGGGTCCAATGGCGAAAACGGCGAAGATGGGGCATCGCTTCTGACTTCTACCGAAGAGGCCTCTGGCTTGCTCGCCGACGACGGCGACGGAGCTTCCGCGAAATCGTCGAGCGCAGAATCCCTGGACGGGGTCGGCGCGTGGATTGGCGCGCACTGGGTGTTCTTCGTCATCTTGCCGCTGATCTTGCTCGCTATCGTGATCGGGCTTCTGTGGTATGTGCTCGCGCATCGCCGCAGCTCCGAGGATTCCGATCTCGACCTGCCGCAGGGTTCGGCACCGAGCGTGTCGGTCTAGCCGATACGAATTTCCGCGTTAGCGTGGCTGCTGCGAATTGTTTGCAGCCACGCTCGTCGCGGGCTTAGGGAAGCGCCGGCCAATGCCTCCGCCTCGTGCTTAGGGGCGCATCTGGCAGGCCTGCGTTTCCCTTGTTTGACGCTATAGAAAGGTTCGCGTGTGAAGGACAAGCGCAAAAGGGAAGAGAGCCCCGAAACAGCGGGAGCCGCTTCGCTTTTCGATCCCGCAATACAATTTCTGGACTCGGGCACCGACAACGACTACGCCGAATCGGTCGGCGTTCGCCATCGCGTCGATTCCCGAGCCCAGAAGATTTTCATTATGGGAATCGTCCTTGTCGTGATTTATGTGCTTGCGCTCATCTTGCCGGAAGGCATCGTGTCGAGGTACATCAACTATGGAAGCTATACGCTCGCGACGTTCGTCGATGCCGTTGCCAGCAACATCAGCGAGCTTTTGCTTGAGCTTTCGGGAACCGACGTGCCGTGGGCACGCTTTTCGAGCGACATGATCAAATTCGTCGTCGTCGCCATATCGGGCGCCGGGCTCGCTTTGTGCGGCGCGGTATACCAGGGTTCGTTTCGCAACGCGCTCGTTTCGCCCTCGACGCTCGGCGTGATGAGCGGCGGCTCGCTTGGTCTTGCGCTCTGGATTGCGCTGTGCGTTTCCGACGAGGGAAATATCCTCATTCCTTTCGTGGGAGAGGTCGCCGAAGGCGCGTTCGCGTCGGATTACGGCGAGGCGGCGGCGTGGTGGTCGTCGTATTCGATGGTGTTGTTTTCGTTCGTGGGCTGCTTGCTCGTGGTGGCCATCGTGCTTGGCGTTATGCGATTCTCGCGCAACCGGACGATTTCGCCCATCCTCATGATCATCACGGGCCAGATCGTCGCGAGCGTGGCCGGCGCCGTGGTATCGAGCATTCGCTATTACTACGTGGCGCTCGACCCGTTTTGCGCCAAGGCAGAGATGTTCACATCGCTCATGGTGTCGTCTTTTTGGCGCCACTACACCTGGGTCGACATCGTTTTGCTGCTCGTTCCGATTTGCGCGGTGTTCGCCGTGGTGATGCATCTTCGCCAAAAGATGATGGCGCTCGCTTTCGACGAGGCGGAACGCCGCAGCATGGGCATAGAATCGCGCCGCACGCAGGTCATCGTCGTTGGCCTGTGCACGCTGCTTACCGCAATCATCATCTCGTTTTGCGGCGTGGTCGGCTTCGTCGGCTTCTTGGTGCCCCATTTGGCGCGCCGCCTTGTGGGGCCGAATTTCCGTTATTTGCTGCCTGCTTCGCTCATGCTTGGCGCGGTGTTCGTGCTTGGCTCATACGAACTGCTCATTTTGCTTTTGGGCACCGATTTCGACACGATGGTGGGCATGTTCATCTCGATTGGCGGCGCGGCGGTTTTCTTGGTTTCCGCGCTTCGTGGCAAAGGGGTGAGCAATGGCCAGTTCCGCTAGGCAAAACGCGTCGTTGGGCATGGTCGGCAAGACCGTTTCCTACGAAACCTCCGACGCCCATCGCAAGCGCGATGCGCAAACGCTTCGCCGCAAGGTCGTTATAAGCGTGGCGGCGCTCGTTGCCGCGTGCTTCTTCTCGCTGTGCTTCATGGGCGCGGCGGGGCAGTATTACCCCTATTCGGGCGCGTACGCGGTCTACACTCCCGCGCAGGTCGCCTATGCGCTCTGGATGCACATCTACAACGCGGTGGCTTCTGTGACCCATGCGTTTCCCGAAATGCCGCAATCGTGGCTCGTTGACAACGTTGCCGGCTATTACGCGATATTCTCGAAGCTGAAAGTCGTCGGCATAACGCTTGTCTCGGCCGTGCTTCTTTCGGTTTCGGGCATGCTGTACCAAAACGTTTTCAAAAACCCCATTGCGGGCCCCGGCATGCTTGGCGTTGGCTCTGGCGTGAGCCTGGGCGTGGCATCGCTCGTGTTTGTCTACGGGCCGGTTGCGGCGTCGATGATCAAGGAGCGCTATATCGTGTGCTATGCGGCGGGCGCGGCCATCCTCGTGTTCGTAATCCTTGCCGCCAAGCGCCTGTCGGGCAAAGGCAGGCCCTACGACATTGTCACGCTTCTGCTTGTTGGGTCGATTCTTTCCCAGCTCATCGGCTCGGTTGTCACCTACCTCACCTTGTTCGTCATGGACGAGGAGCGCTATCTCGCGTTCTACACCATCTCGCAAATGCTCACGGTCGATACCTCGCTTCTCTCGTGGACGGTTTTAGGCGTGGCGGCGGTCGCATCGATCGTGCCCATCTATTGTCTGCGTTTCAAGATGAACGCGCTCGCCTTTCGCGACGAAGAGGTGCGAATGTTCGGCGTTAACGCGCTTTTCCTGCGTTCGGTGGCGCTCATTTGCGGCGCAATCATGATCTTGGCCGCCCAGATACATGTCGGCATGGTGTCCCTCGTGTCGCTGTGCGTTCCGTTTTTGGCCCGCTCGTGGTTCGGCTGCGAGTTCCGCCACCAGCTCATCGGCAACGCCTGCATCGGCATGGTGCTGCTCGTGGTGTGCCGAACGCTTGTTGACATGATTCCTTTCGTGGGAGACGGCCTGGCCATAGGCTCGCTTGTGTCGGTGGTCATGCTGCCGCTGTTCTTGTTCGTCATGGCTCGCCAGGCGCGGGCGTGGGAATAGGGAGCGGGGAAGCGATGGGCCGTTCGAAAGATTTTCGCTGCGACGCTCGCATGGGCGTTTGGCAAGAGGGGAAGTGGTGAAGTGAAGCTCGCTATTCGAGAAGCCGCCGTTGGCTACGAGAAAAGCAAGCCCGTTCAGAAGCACGTCAGCATGACGGTCGAAAGCGGGGAGGTGTGCTGCATTTTAGGCCCTAACGGCTGCGGCAAGACCACGCTCGTGAAGACCATACTCGGGCTTTTGCCGCTTTCTGCCGGGCATATCACGATCGATGGCGACGATGTGACGAAATGGAGTGCCTCGCGGCTCTCGCAGACGGTCGCATACGTTTCCCAAAACCATGAGCAGCCCTTTCCCTTCCAGGTGAAAGACGTCGTCATGATGGGACGCATCAATCGCGTTTCGCGCGGGTCGGGCCAGCCCAATCGGGAAGATTACAACGTGGTCGAAAACGCCATGATGGACATGGGCATCTACCATCTGCGCGACGTTCCCTATTGCGACGTTTCGGGCGGCGAGCTGCAGATGGTCATGTTCGCCCGCGCCATCGCCCAAGAACCGCAGATGCTCATACTCGACGAACCCACGAGTGCGCTCGATTATGGCAACGCCGTGCGCGTGATCTCGAAGGTGCGCGAACTCGCCGCGGCAGGCTATGCGGTGCTCATGATCACGCACAACCCCGATCACGCGTTTATGTGCGGCGCGAATGTGGCGTTGTTCACGCGCGACGCTCCCATGAAGTTCGGCGACGCGTTCAGCATCATCACGCGCGAAAACATCCAGGCGGCTTACGGCGTCAACGTCAAGCTCGTGGAGTTCACCCACGACAACCAGCAGGTCATGCGCATGTGCGCGCCCGAATTCACGGTGCCGCCGGCAACGTGATCGCGGGCTCTGGGGCGCAACGGCTCTCAGCGCAGCGAGGCTTTGCTGCCAAATGAAAACAATACCGGCGCCTTGGCGCCTTAGCAAGAAATTAGCGTGCATCGCGCACAACGACTGAAAGGAACCCATCCATGCTCAACGACCAGAAGGCGGCCCAGGCGAAGGCGACTATCGAGGGCATCGTAGACAATATCGAGACGGTCATCGTCGGCAAGCGCCAGCCGGTCGAGCTCGTCGTGTGCTCGCTTATCGCCGGCGGGCACGTGCTGCTCGAAGACCTTCCCGGCACGGGCAAGACCTCGCTTGTGAGCGCGCTTGCGAAATCGATCGACTGCAGCTTCAAGCGCATTCAGTTCACGCCCGACATCATGCCTTCCGACGTTTCCGGCTTTTCGATCTTCAACCAGAAGACGCGCGATTTCGAATTCCGACCGGGCGGCGTCATGAGCAACCTCGTGCTCGCCGACGAAATCAACCGCGCGAGCGCCAAAACGCAATCGGCGCTGCTCGAGGCCATGGAAGAGCGCCAGGTGACCGTCGATGGCGAAACGCATCGCCTTGAAGAGCCGTTCATGGTGCTCGCCACGCAGAACCCCATCGAGCAATACGGCACCTATCCTTTGCCCGAGGCCCAGCTCGACCGTTTCCTTGTGAAGCTTTCCATGGGTTACCCCAAGATGGACGAGGAAGTGAACGTTGTTTTGAACTCGAAGGCCGCAAAGGCCGCCATCAAGCCAGTTGCGACGAAAGAGCAGGTCGTTGAGCTCGCGCGCGCCGCTGAAGAGGTCCATGTCGCCCAAAGCACCGCGCGCTATGCCGTGCAGATCGTTTCCGCGACGCGCACGATGGCGGAATGCAGCTGCGGCGCCTCGCCCCGCGGCTCGATTTCGCTCATAGGGCTCTCTCGCGCGTGGGCGCTGCTCCAGGGGCGTGCCTATGTGCTTCCCGACGACGTGAAATTCCTCGCTCCTTATGTGCTTGGCCACAGGATTATCCTCACCCACGAGGCAAAAATCAACGGCCGCACCCCTCAATCGGTCGTTTCCGCGATCTTGGAATCGGTTGCCGTTCCCACGGTAAGCGAAGCTGAGGTCAAGGGGCTTTAGCGATGGCGTTCAAGAAACATAGTGGCTCTTCGGCGCGTCGTGCGCGAAAGCGTGGCGCTTCGCACCGCTTGCACAGCGTTGCGCTGAAGGTTTGCGCATGCGCTTTGCTTATAGGCATATGCGCACTCGGGGCGTTCATGATCGGCGATGCCGATTACCATGCCTCGATGATCGGCTGGGTGCCGCTTATCGCCGTCGTGACTGCCATCGTGCTCGCGTTTTTGTATTTGTGCCTTATGCGCGGCGGGCTTTCGATTGCGGAAAGCTCGGCGAGCGGCTCGTGCCGAAAGGGCGAGGAGGTCGTCATTTCGACCGAGCTCGTGAACAAGCGGCCGCTGTTCTATTTCTGCATCCAGGCGCTGCTGTACATTTCCGATGCCGATGGCAAGCCCCTCACGCGGAAAGAAACAACGCTCGCGCTGTCGCCTTTCGCTCGCTACGCCATGGATTTCAAGGTGCGCTTCGATCACGTGGGAACGTATAGCGCCGGCGTGTACGAAGTCACGATCTGCGATTTCTTGTGCTTGTTCACGCACGGGATTGCCTGCAAGCGCAAGACCGAGGTGCAGGTTACTCCGCGCGTGGTTCCCATCAAGCGCATCGCGTTTTCGAACGACGCGGCGCTTGAAACCCTGCGCGCGAGCAAGGCGACGCTTGCCGATTCGCTCGATTACGCCATGGTGCGCGAGTATGTGCCGGGCGACCCCCTCAAGACCATCCACTGGAAGATTTCGGCGCGGTCGGAAAACTACATGACGCGCTTGTTCGAGGTCTACAACAACCCGGGTGCCGCGATCGTCATGGATTTCTTTGCCGCGACCGACGACACGCAAGTGCTTATGTCGATGTTCGACGCGGTGGTCGAATCGGGCTTCTCGCTGGCGACATATGCGCGCGAGCAGGGCATGGATACCGAGCTTCATTACGTGAACCGCCACGGCGAGCGCTGCCGAAGGCTCTCGTGGGATGGCGTTGCGTCTGCAGAGATCATCGAAGAGCTGCCTCGCATGGCGAAAGATGCCGTGCATGCGCAGGAATCCCTTGAACTCGTGCGCTCGCTCGTGCTTTCGCAAAACGGCCAGAACAACCTGGTCGTGTGCACGGCCGATCTGTCGGCCGACATGATTACGCTGCTCATCGAGGCGAAGGCGCGCAAGCGCAATCCCGTGCTCGTGGCCGTTGTGCCGCCGGGGCTCGTTGGGCGCGAGCGCGAGATGTATTGCTCGGGGCTTGGCCGGTTGAGCTCGGCGAATATTGGCTATGTTGCGCTTGAGAGCGCCGATGAATTGGGGGAGGCGAGCGTGTGATGGCTGAAGACGAAATGAATGAGGCGTCGGGCACGGCCGAGCCCTCGCCTTCTGCGCGCGCTTCGCGGAGCTCGGCCGCTTCAAGCGGGCAGCTCGCGCGCTTCATGCGATCGGTCGTGCCCGATTTCTTCTTAGTGTGGGTGCTCTCGGTCGCGCTTCACCTTACGGTGTCTTACGCATTCAACAGCGGTGCTGCGCTCTACGGGAACCTGCTTTTGGTGGGCGCTGTCGAATTCGCGGTGCTCGCGGCACTGTTCGCGGGGTCGTGGTCGAAGCGCGCGCTTGTTCCTTCGGGCGTGGCGGTGGCCATTATGGCGGTTGTCGCCATCGTCGCCGGCATCGCGACCAGCACCGAATCGCTCGCCTCGGGCTACAGCGCCATCGATGTTGCCGGCAACAACCTTATTTTCTGCTTGCTGCTTATTGCGGTGCCGACGGTCGCCTACCTTCTTTCGCGGCGCCCGTGGGGCCTTGTGGTGCTCGTGTTCGCCGACATTCTCGCTTGCGGCCTTGTTCAGTATTTGTATCGCGACTGGGTGAGCGCGGCGATGGGCGACGTCGTTACCATCGTGGTGCTTGTGGCTACCATGGCGCTTTTCGTGTTTCAAACCTATCGGCAAAGCTTGCTTGGCGCCAAGCGGGCAAGCTCGCCGAGCTTTTTTGGAGCCTGCGCGTTTTCGCTGGTGCTTTCTGCGGTTTGGAGCCTGCGCGTTTTCGCTGGTGCTTTCTGCGGTTTGCGTGTTCGTTGGGTGTGCCGTGTTCTATGGGGTTGTTGCCCCTATGGGTTTGCAGACGCCTGAATGGAAGCCGTTTTTCGAATATCGCATGCAGCCTACTGAGTACTACAACAACCCCTACGACCAGCAGCATGTCGAAAGCGACGATTTTACGACAAGCGAAACGGACGACAACGAAGAAGACAGCAAGAAGAATGCCGAAGACGGCGGCAAGGGCGAAAGCGAAGGGGCTTCGTCGGGCGCTTTCACCGATTTCATCAATGGCATGACGGAACTCGTCGTTGGCTACAATTCCGATGACCCCAATGCCGACACGCTCGCCGCGGCATACAACGTTATTCGCTGGACGCTCGTCATAGTCGCGGCGCTTGTCGCGTTTGCGCTCGCCCTGGCTATTTTCCTGCGCATTCGCTGGCGAGAGACGCGCCTGAAAAAGCTTGAGCAGCAGCCCTATCCTTATAGGGTGTACACGCTGTACAACTTCTTCTTGAAACGCTTCGCCAAGATGCGCGCGAAAAAGCCCGCGTATCTCACCCCGGGCGAATACGCGACGGCTTCGCAGCGCACGCTCGCCTCGTTTACCGAAGAGGCTGGCGGCGTGAGCTTCGTCGATGTCACGCATATCTACGAACGCGTGTGTTTGGGCGGCATGCCCGTGACCGCCGAGGAATACGACCAGCTCAAACAGTACTACCGGGCGTTTTTCAAAAGCGCCCGCAAACGCGTCGGCTGGCCGCGATGGCTTTTCTTCAAATTCTGGAGAATCTAGAAAAACGTTGCGCGGGCATGGAAGCGTAGCGCAATGATGGGGCTGCCGCGAAGGTTCGCGGCGGCCTTGCTTTTGCCGGTAGGCTTATGCCGCGCTTTGCGGTTTGCTTCAAAATGGTGCTCGAAAGGAAATCCCTGTGTTGGCAGTGCTCATATTCTTGTTTTGCGTATGCCTGGTTGTTCTTGTGTGCGTGGAGGCGCTTGCGTGTCGCTTCTATTTGAGCGCGTACGCGCGCGCGACCCATGGGCGTTTCAAAGAGACGGTTCGCGATGCCCATGCACGGCTTGCCTATTGCGCAAGCAGGAGATTTGCCTCTGGCGGCGGAAAAGCTTCGCGAAAGCGCAGTGAGCATGCCTCGCTTGCCGATGCCCTGAAGGCCGAGCCGCGGACGTTTTTCAACGTGGCAATCCCTCTTGGCGAGGGGGCGTGCGCGTTTGCCGATGTCGTGGTGCTGTCGTCGACGGGCGCCGAGGTGTTCTGCGTGCAGGAAGGCCCGGGTTCGGTTTACGGCGAGGCTTCGGACGATAGATGGCTGTTCGTCGGCTTCGGCAAACGCGATGGCTCGGAGCGTTTCGTTGCGAACGTCTCGAAGCAAGCAAGCCTTGCCGCTGGCGCGATTGAGGCGGCGATGCGCGAGGCGGGCGGCAACGCTCAAGCGCGCGCCAACGTCGTGTGGGGTCGATTTTTGAACGTTTCGCAGGTAGGCGTTTGCGAACCGGTTCGGACGATTCCCTATGCACAGCTTCGCAAAACGCCCATCGGCTTTCTTCCTGGGAGCAACGACCCTTCCGAAGAGGCTTTGGCCGCGGCCTACCGATTGCTGAAGGCGTGCTGCAACGCGAGTTCGACCGGGAGCTTGCAAGCGGGCTTCGGCGCTCAGGGCGCGCATCGCGGCTCTGGCTTGGCATCGGGCATTGCCGAGGCTGTTTCGCCGACGGGCCTGCGCGAGACGCTTCGCCAGGCATACGATGAGGCCACGACGGGCGAGATCGTTCGCGCCGCCGATAGGCTCGTGAACGATAAGGAGAATTTCGATGCGCTCACGTGGCAAAGGGTGCTCCAAATTAGCGGCGAGCTTGAATCGTCGCACGATCTTGGCCGCATCGCCGATCTGGCGGGCGAGCTTAAGCTTATTGCCCGCACGAATATCTCGGTGAACTATCGCTTCGGCATAGCCGATGCCGCAGGCGATGCCAAGCTTTCGTCGGCCGGGCTTGTAGCGCAAGGGCTTGGCGTTGAGCGTTCCGATTCCAATCGTGTGACGCCCTCATCGCATGCCCCGAGCGAGTTTGAGCAGGCTGAAAATGGCGAGCTTTTCAGTAGCGGAGACCGCGACGACGGCGAGTCTGCGGGGGAATAGCCTGCTGCATGCAGGTGTTGCGGAGTTGTTTTCGCCGCATGTGCAAAATCCTTGTGAACCGAAAAAACGGCAGGAATCGTCGCCCGTCGTTTTTTCGCGCCGTGCTATACTGCAACGGCTTGTGCGCGATGCGCCCAGGCTCCGTCTGGGAAACCGGGCGGGTTCGTATCTGTAGGCCCCCGAGACATGTTGAGTTCAACCACCATGACGAAGGGTCCCTGTGCTTGAAAGGGGTCCGTTTTGACCGAAATCAAGAACACGAATGTCATCGACTTCGAGGACATCTCCGACGACGAGATGAACCAGATGATCGATGGCACCCTGACCGAGTTCGACGAGGGCGATCTGGTCAAGGGCACTGTCGTGAAGATCGAGCATGATGAATGCCTGCTCGATATCGGGTTCAAGAGCGAGGGCGTTATCCCTGCTCGCGAGCTCTCCATCCGCAAGGATGCCGATCCCTCTGAAATCGTTGCCCTGGGCGACGAGATCGAGGCCCTCGTTCTTCAGAAGGAAGACAAAGACGGCCGTCTGATTCTGTCCAAGAAGCGTGCCGAGTACGAGCGCGCTTGGATCAGCGTTGAAGAGAAGTTCAAGGCTGGCGAAACCGTTTCCGGCGAGGTCATCGAAGTCGTCAAGGGCGGCCTCATCCTCGACATCGGGCTGCGCGGCTTCCTGCCTGCTTCGCTCGTCGACCTTCGTCGCGTCAAAGATCTCGACGCCTACCTGGGCACCGAAATCGAAGCTCGCGTCATCGAGATGGACCGCAACCGCAACAACGTCGTTCTTTCTCGCCGCGTGCTGCTGGAGGAGGGCCGCAAGAACGAGCGCGCCGAAATCCTCTCCAAGCTCGTTAAGGGCATGCGCCTGAAGGGCACCGTTTCCTCGATCGTCGACTTCGGCGCCTTCGTCGACCTCGGCGGCATCGACGGCCTGGTGCACATCTCCGAGCTTTCTTGGAACCACGTGAACCATCCCTCCGAGGTCGTCAAAGTTGGCGACGAGGTTGAGGTTGAGGTTCTCGACGTCGACCTTCAGCGCGAGCGCATCTCGCTCGGCCTGAAGCAGACCACCGAGGATCCGTGGCTCAAGCTCATCGAGAGCTATCCTGTGGGCTCGATCGTTGACGGCAAGGTCACCAAGGTTGTTCCGTTCGGCGCCTTCGTCGAGCTCGGCAACAACGTCGAGGGCCTGGTGCACATCTCCGAGATGGCCGCCAAGCACATCGACACTCCTGCCCAGGTCGTCAAGGTTGGCCAGGAAGTCAAGGTCAAGGTCATGGATATCAACCCCGACCGTCGCCGCATCAGCCTGTCCATGAAGGCTGCCGCTCACGACCTCGGCTTCGAAGTTGTCGTCGACGAGACCATCCAGGCTCCGGAACCGCGTCAGCCCAAGAAAAAGCCCGCTCCTAAGGCCGAGGCCCCTGCGACCGAAGAAGCTGCCGAATAGCGCAGCGCTTGTAACTGCACGTTCTTGATCGAAGGCTTGGATTGTGGTTGACCCAAGCCCGGTTGAAACTTCGCATGGTTTATAAAAGCCGTCCCATTTCGATGGGGCGGCTTTTTGCATATTGCCAAGTTTGTCGCGCGAACGCCGCCAACCATACGCGACCGTGATAAAATTCAGCGGATATTGGCATGGTGGTTGCGCCGGGCGCGGCGCGGGCGAGCGTGAAGGGTGCGCGTCGCTTGAGGGAATGCGGGTGGAAATCCTGCGCTCTACCAGGAACCGTATGTGCTGATGGACGGGCCGGTTTGCGCAAGCAGGCGTTGACGAGGCGATGCTGCGGTGGCAGCCGGCGAGCAAAACCGCAGGCGTGCGGGCCGTCCAGGTGAGGCAAAGTCGGAATGCTCATCCACCGAAGGAAGCCCTGGAAGTGAGGTACCGATGAAATTCGGACCATGGGTCGTGCGCGAAAACGCGTCCGACGAAGCTCGCGCGCATGAAGGCGGCGGCTTGCCGCAAAGCGCAAGAGCAGCGAATCCTTTGAACACGATGGTATGGCAGCGCGTGTTGGCGGTCTTCATGGCCGTTGTGCTCGCGGTGTCCATGACGCCCCCTTACGCGCTTGCGGGCGATGAACCCCAGGCGGCGGGCGATGGCGCTTCGGAAGCGACCGCAGCCGAAAGCTCGCTTGAGGAAGGCGCGGCCGAGGGTGCGCAAGGTTCCGCGGCTGAAGAAAGCGCCGCTGCGAATTCGGGCGAAAACGAGGTCGTCTCTCTAGCGCTCGCGAACGATGGCGGCGAATCCGACGGCGTCGGTGCCCAGCAGGCCGCAGGATCGGCTGCCGCGGTTGCGGTTGCAAGCGATCAGGAGGCGGGATCTACCTCTGCCGCGCTTAGCGACGCTGCCAAGGTTCTTATTCAGTCATCCAAAGACTACGACTCCACCTATTCGCAAAAATACGGAACGCTCAAGGCGGGCGATGTGCTTTGGGCCAACATGTATGACGAGGTGGAGACCGAAGATTATTGGGGAGACCCCACGACCGAGACCAAATCGGTTGCAAACCCCGGCACGTGGTCATACGAATGGCTTGCCGCCGATTCCAAAGCCGACGAAACGGGCTCCTATACGCAGCTTCTTGGAAGCGAGCAGTCGCTTGCCATTACTTCCGAGATGGCTGGCAAATACATCATCTGCAAGGTGAGCGCGAACGGCAAAGATTACTTCGGCCCCGCCTCTACCTACGACGGATCGTTCAACACGAATCGCATTCCTGGCCCCGTGATGAGGACCGACCAGGCCGAGCTGTACAAGGTTGCGCTTAGCAGCGATACGCCGAGTGTGGGCGACACGCTGGTTGCTACGTCCTATACGAGCTACTATCAGCAAGCTTCCTCCGACATCAGCGTTGCGTATGCGTGGTACCAGTCCGATTCTCAGTATTCCGGATTCACCAAAATCGATGGCCAAACGTCCGCGACGCTTGCGGTAAGCGACGGCCTCGCTGGAAAATACATCAAGGTTGAAGCTTCGGCTGGCGTGAACACGGTAAGCAAGACGACCTCGAGCAAAGTCAAGCTCGAAGGTGAAGTTGAGCTTTCCGCCGTTTCCATCATCAACACCAAAGATGACACGAGCGTGTTCTCGGTGGGCGACACCGCCAAGGCGCGCGCTAGGGAGAAAGGCGCCGCTTCGGGGGTTTTCGTCGATTCCTCGAAGCTGAACTATCAGTGGCAAAGCTGCGACACCAAGGCCGGCACCTATACCGATATAGCGGGCGCCACGTCCGAGACGCTTGAGCTTGGCGACGCGCTGGGCGGAAAATACATCAAGTGCAAGATTTCCTCGAAAATAGGAACCTCTTCGCTTGCCAATTCTACCGGCGCGATTGTTGCAGCAGCGGGTTCGGTCAACGTCACGAGCGTTTCCATGAGCCCGTCTTCTGGCAAGGTTGAAGTTGGCTCGAGCATCGTGGCCACCGCGAAGGCGGGCTCCACCGACGTGAGCGCCGATTCGCATGTTTCGTGGCGATGGTATAAAGGCACGTCGAACTCTGCATCGTTGTGCACTACCCCCATCGAGGGCGAAACGAGCAACACGCTCACGGTGACCGAAGACCTCAAAGGGTTTTACGTGGTCGCCAAGGCCGATGGCGGCTATGGCGAGCAAAAGCCCTATTACGCCGCCGGCCCCGTGTCGGTTGCCGGCCAGGTCGAACTCTACGACGTGCAGTTCGAAGGCACGCCCGATACCTCTGGCGTGCATGTGGGCGATACGCTGAAGACGAAGGTGCGCAAAAAGAGCGGCTCGAGCTACGACTATGTTGGCAAGACCGATAACGTGAGCTACCAGTGGCAATACGCCAGCACTTCTTCTTCCTACGACAGCGCATATACCGACATTCCCGGCGCCACGGAGGCGAACTATACCGTTGCCGCCGATTACGCTGGCAAATACCTGCGCGTTAAGGTAACGAGCGAGAATAGCGTCTACAGCACGCAGAGCAAAAGCTCCTACGGCGGCACGAGCACCAAATCGCCGCTCGGCCCCGTGATGCTGAAGGGCCAATATACGCTGAAGTCGATAGCGCCCGCCGAAGCGACGACTGGCACGCTGAACGTTGGCGCAACGCTTATCCCCGTCGTGAAGGCCACGGGCTCAAGCAGCTGGAGCGATCGCGACGTGCCTGCCGATGCCGAACTTACCATGGCATGGTACGAAAGCGATGACGGCGCAACGTGGACCGAAATAACCGACGGCATCGATACGTCTGATGGAAGCCTTGCCCTTAGCGCCGCTTTGGTGGGCAAATGGGTCAAAGTCACCGCGAGCGCCCTCGACAACACCGTTGAATGGGTTTCTGCTGGTGCGGTGCGCGAGCAAGGCGCATACGATCTTCTGCGCGTGGTGGCAACGCCTGCGGCGAGCAGCTCTACGCAGCTTGTGACGGGCGATTCCGTAAAGGTGCAAGTACAGGCGAAGCGCATCGACAACTCGACGACGAATGGCATCGACGTTACCGCCAGCGCCTCGATTTCTTGGTATGCGGCCGATGCCGCCGACGGCGAATATGCGTTAATCGAGGGGCTTTCGGGCGCTGAAGTCACCTTGCCCGAATCGGTTGCCGGCAAATACGTGAAGGCTGTGGCGACGAGCGGCGATTCGAGCGTGGAAGCGGCTTTTCCGAATGTCGTTTTGAGCAAGAACTCCCTTGCTGCGGCAGTGCAAAAACTCAACGATGCCGACGTGCATCTGCAGGTTGCCTATAGCGCCGATGGCGCAAACGTCAACGACGCACTCAAGGCCGAACTTGCAAAACTCGGGTATTCCGACATCGATGTGAAGGTCGCAGAGGGCGGCGTTTCGTTCTCGCAGACCGATAGCCGCGCGACGGTGGGCATTTCGGATGCCCAAGATGCCGCCAACGGCCAAGTATCGTTTTTCTTCATCGATCCGAACGAATACAGCGGATGGTCGATCGATCAGCTGCGCTATGCGAGTGTCGTCTTCGAGCTTTCGCGCGACGGTGAAACCGAGTATTACCAACCGAGCAAGACCGTTTCGATCGCGTGGGACGAAAGCAAGCTTCAAAGCCTGCTCGACGAAACGGCCGAAAGCCTCTCGATTGGCTATGCGACTGGCGACGATGCCAGCAGCGCGACGAGCAATTTGACGCTTCCGTACCGTGCAGGTGCGAACAGCAAATTCGAAGTCACCTGGACAAGCTCTGACGCCGACCGGGTTTTCGTGAGCGGCTATGGGTATAGCAACTACACGGGCAAGGTGTATCGCGCCTCTTCCGACCGAGCGGTGACGCTTACCGCCACGGTGAAGCTCGTTTCGGGCGGCCCCGATGGCGTAAGCGGATCTGCCGATTTCGGCGTTACCGTTAAGGGCGACCCCGAGAAGGTTGCCGCCGACAAGGCCGACCTGCAAAAGAAAATCGACGCGGCCTTCACCTATGAAAACGTGAAGTATTTCGGCACCGACGATGTTGCCGATAAAGATGGCCTGGTAAACGACGTGCAGATGCCGCGCACCTCGACGCTGGGCATCGACGGCAAGTATTTCAACGTGGAATACAGCGCATCTACCGACGATGTTACGTTCAACGGCTACAAGGGCACGGTGTACCAGCCTGTGCCGGGTTCCGACTCCGCGACGACTTCCATCACGCTCACGGTGACCGACAAGTCGAACAGCGAGGTTTCTGCGAGCAAAACGCTGGAATATGCGATCGCCCCGCAAGATGCCATGGAATTGAACTTCGAACTCACGCTCATGACTATTTCGAAGGCGTATTTCGCGACGGGCATTCTTGATGGGCAAGACGGATCGGGCGTGACGGGCAACCTGCACGCATTCCAGAAGAGCTATTGGAAACAGGGCACGGGCCCGTTCGATACCGGCCTGGTCTGGAGCTACGACAGCACGACGAGCAGCAGATACACCGGCATCGCCGTCGTTGATTTGCCGGGTGCCGGCGAATCGGCGGGCTACCGGCTTTTCAAGTCGAGCAAGCCTGGCGTGATTTCGAACGAGAATCTGCTCGTTACGCAACCGGAATACAATACGAAGGTCACCATTTCGGCGCGCCTTTCCAGCGAGCGCTTCGCCCGCTATGCCGAGCGCTACCCCGACAATGAAGACTACGCCGCCCTCGCGAACCAGGATGTTTCCGCGACGGTGACGGTTGCGGGCACAACGGGGCTCGACGACCCGAACGAGGGCAAATCTCTCACCGTGACCGCCAAGGTCACGGGCGTATCGGCCAGCGATGATGACGGCAACTACACCGAGCAAAGCGTGGTGCCGCTCACCGAGGTGACGGTTGATTACGACGAGAGCAAGACGGCCGAGGATATTCTCGAAGACCTTATGAAAAAGGCCGGCTGCACCGAGATTGAGGCGGGCGCGTGGGGCCTTACATCGGCAACGATGCCCGACGGCCGCGTGCTTGGCACCTCGAGCAGCGAGCCTTGGAGCTATTGGTCGTTCTATGTCAACAACGGCTACGCGAGCGTCGGCGCCCCGAGCTACTACGTTAAAGACGGCGATTGCATCGAGTTCCGCTACGTGAAAGGCGACGGAACGAAGAAGGAAACCGATGCGCCCGCCACGAACCCCGATGCCGAGCATCCCAGCGTCGACGTTGCGTGGAACGGCTTCAATAACGGCGGCAACGGTGCCACGGCGAGCGCTCTGACGCCCGTGAACCCCACGGGGGAGGCATCGTGGACAACGCAGCTGCTCACCGACGAGCAGAAAAATGCAGGGGCTTCGGTCTATGCCTCCGACCCGCTGATTATCGGCGACAAGGTCTATTTGGTGACGAGCGCTTCGGTATGGGGCGGCACGACGTGGAATGCGACGCTTAACGTGATCGATTCGGCGACGGGCGCAGTTGAAAAAAGCGTTGAACTCGGATCTTCCGCAGATAGCACCTGCCGTCCGATCTGCTCCGACGGCATCATCGTGGTTCCTTTGTCGGGCGGATACGTGCAGGCGCTTTCGGCGACCACGCTCGAAACGCTGTGGTATACCGAGGCATTCGCCAAGCAGAATGTGTCGTCGCTTACCGTGAGCGATGGCTATGTCTACATCAACACGGTTGATTATTGGGGGGCGTCGAATACGGCGCAAAACGGCACCGTTAAGCGCATCAACCTCCTAACCGGCGCGGTTGCGGGCAGCGCGTCTGCGACCGACGGCGGTTATTATTGGGCCGGCGGCATTGTGGCGAACGGCTACTATGTCGTTGGCGGCGATCTGGGCCAAGTTCGCGTGTATTCCGCCGACCTTTCTGAGCTCAAGGGCTCTATCAATCTTGGCTCGGGCAACATTCGCTCGTCGCTCGTGGAACACGACGGCTTCATATACGCGGTCACGCGCAACGACGGCACGCTGCACAAGCTGAGCCTTGCCGAAGACGGCACCATTTCCGAGGTTTCGAAGGTCCAGTTCGCGGCCTATTCGACCTCTACGCCGACGTTCAGCGGAAACTACGCGTTCATTGGCGGCGCGACCACGAACACGTGGACCGCGAAGGGGTTGCTCTCGGTCGTGAACCTTTCCGATATGAATGTTCAGCAGATTACGAAGGCCGACGGCTCTGAGCTTATGGCCGAATCGAAGAGCACGCCGCTTGTGGTAAACCGCAATGGCGAAACGTATGCGTATTTCACCTGCAATGGCGCAAGCGACATGGAGGGCAACTGGCCCGATTCCACGTACGGCACGGGCGGCGGCATCTATCTGTATAAGCTCGGCGACGCCGAAGCGACGGAGGTGTATGCTCCTGCGCGCGGCCTTGCCCAGTACTGCACGGCTTCGGTGGTGTGCGATGCCGCCGGCAACTTGTATTACACCAACGACTCGGGGAACTTGTTCTGCATCAAATCGCAGGGCCACCGTGTGATGTTCGATTCCAAGGGCGGCTCTTCGGTTGACGACCAGACGCCCGCCGACGGCTCGACGCTCAAGGTTCCCGCCAACCCCGAGCTTGCCGGGTACGTATTCGACGGTTGGTATGTCGATGCCGGCTGCACCCAGGCCTACGACTTCAACACGCCTGTGACGACGAGCTTCACCTTGTATGCGAAGTGGAAGCTGGCTTCTTCAAGTGACGACAGCGGAAACGGCGGCAATGGCGGC
>CAVGRL010000014.1:0-13973 GCA_963631715.1 Bacteroidaceae bacterium | reverse complement strand
CGGCAATGGCGACGGTTCGAACGGCTCTTCTGGCGCCAACGGCGCTGTTGCTCCTGTGGCGGGCACGGTCTCGCCTTCGAGCACGCCCGTTTCCGCGAATGCCGCCTCCGCGGCGGCACCGGTGGCTGCAGCCGCCTCTTCCGAAAACAGTGCGTCGGCAACTTCCGAAAGCGGCGCGACGAAATCGTCCTCGAATGAGTCGCCTTCCGATGAAGCACTTTCGAGCGAGGCCGTTGCGACTTCCCTTACGGGCGATGAGCCGGCTGCTATGAATGTTCCTGTGTGGGCCTATATCGTGCTGGTTGTTGGCATTGCCGGCTTGGCGGGCGCATTCGTGTGGTTCGTGGTGGCACGCCGCCAGAAGAACGAAGGGCGCTAAGGAATGTGCCCGGTTTCGCCTGACGACGAGCAGGCGGCTTTTGAAGACTGCGATTCCGCGGCGGGGAAGCGCCCCCGCCGCGATTCGGCGCAGGCGGCGGCGCTCACCGTGGGCGCGCCTTCGGGCTGCGAGTCCGAATCGGCCGCGCAAGGCCGCCCTGGTCGTCGGGCTTCGATTGGCGTTTCCTCCCGTATAGGCATCGCGGCGCTTGTTGCGGTGTCTGTGCTGCTCATTGGCGTTTCGGCCTTCGCTTTAACGGGCGGCTTCGGGCTGGCTGCCTCGTCGCCGCTCGTTCAAGCCGCGCAAAGCTTGGGCATTTTGCAGTCGCCGGCCACGCAAGACGATGCCTCGGTGTCTGGTGGCTCCCAGGGCGAAGAGGTCACAGCCGATTCCGAGCATCCTTCGGCTGCAAACTCGCCGGCGGATTCTTCGTCGAGCGGTTCTGGCAAGGAAGAATCCAACGATACGGCCGCTTCCTCCGCCGGAAGCTCGTCTTCCGGGTTGGGCTCGGCCGATTCGGCTTCGTCTGGCTCTTCGGCTTCATCTGCTGGCGGCGGTTCGAATTCGAATGTAGAGCCAAAGGGCGATTCGTCCTCGCAGGAATCTTCCGATTCGCGCGACTCTGACGTTGCGGGCTATGTTTCCGTGAGCGTTTCCGTGTCGAGCTCGGCTGTCGGCAACCCCGTTTCGGGTGGCGGCTCGTTCACCTTCGGCCAGGGCGCCACGGCCTATGATGCACTGTGCGCGTGCGGGCTTTCGGTGAATGCGTCGCAGACGCAATACGGGATTTACGTGGCGGCCATCGGTGGCCTTGCCGAAAAAGAGCATGGCGGCCAAAGCGGCTGGATGTATTCCGTGAACGGCAACGTATACATGACGGCGTGCAGCAACTACAAGCTTTCCGACGGCGATGTGGTGAGCTGGTATTACGTAACGAGCGATTAGCCGAAACCCCAGGCGGGCGCCGGTTGGTTCCGTCTATAACGCGAGCATCGGCGCAGGCAAGAATCCTATGACTAACGTTTTCCATACATATCATCCCGCTGTGGCATTCGCCTATCTGGCCAGCGCCATCGCTCTTACGATGGCGTGTATGCACCCGGTGTATGCGGCGCTTTCGCTTGCCGGCGCGCTTGGCGCATCGGCGGTGTGCCGCGGGCGGCGCACCACGCTGCTCTCGCTTCGCTGGGTGGTTCCGCTCTGCTTGGTGGTTGCCGCGGCAAACCCGCTGTTTGTCGCATCGGGGTCGTCCGAGCTTTTCCGCATTGGCACGCGCGCCATCTATGCCGAGGCACTTTTCTACGGTCTGTGTTCGGGAGCCATGTTCGCCTCTGTGTTCCTGTGGTTTGCATCGTATTCAGCCTGCATGGATTCCGAGAATTCCATGGCGCTGTTCGGCACCGTCGCGCCCACGGTGACGCTTATGGTGTCGCAGGTCTTGCGTTTGGTTCCGCAGTTCGTCTCGCGCGGGCGCGCCATCGCCGATGTGCAAGATTGCGTGAGCGCTGCTGCGGCGCGGGGAAAGCGCGAGGAATCGGGCGATCGCATGCGCATCGTCAGCGTGCTTATGGGTTGGGGTATGGAAGATGCCCTTCAGCGAAGCGACGCCATGCGTGCCCGCGGCTACGATTGCGGGGCGCGGCGCACGACGTATGCGCGGTTTCGGCTTGGTCCATCTGACGCGGTTGTGCTTGCGGTCATCGCCGTTCTCGCGGTGGCGAGCGCACTGTGCGCATGTGCCGCGCTGGCGGCCTTTTCGTTTTACCCGACGGTTTCGGGCGTGGCGCCGCTTTGGCTTTATGTCCCCTATGCGTTGCTCATGGCGCTTTCGCCTGTGCTGTGGTTTCGCGATTGGTTGGTTTGGAGGTCGTGCGAATGACGGAAAAGGATAGCGCCGCCAAGCTGGCCATCGAGACGCGCGGGCTTGCGTTTTCGTACCCGCCTGCCGATGGCGAGGTTGCCCTGGAAATCGCATGGCCCGATATTCGCATTGAGCAGGGCGCGTTTTGCGTGCTCGTCGGCGCGACTGGCTCGGGCAAAACCACGCTTTTGCGCTCATTGAAGCCCGAGCTTGCCCCGTCGGGCGCATACCGCGGGCAGGCGTTCGTTTTGGGTCGCGTGGTATGCGGCGCCGAGGCGGAAGGCGCCCACGGCGCGTCTTTCGCCCCCGCAGAAACGCTCACGCCGCTCGATTCGGCGCAATCCATCGGCTTCGTCATGCAAGACCCCTCGGCGCAAATCGTGTGCGACACCGTGTGGCATGAGCTTGCGTTCGGCCTGGAAAATATTGGTATGGAGCAAAACGAGATGCGCCGTCGCGTGGCGGAAGTCGCGCACTTCTTCGGCATAGAGCCGTGGGTGCGCAAGAAAACCGAGGATTTGTCGGGAGGGCAAAAGCAGCTCGTGAACTTGGCCAGCGTTTTGGCGTTGCGCCCGCGCGTGCTGCTGCTCGACGAGCCAACGGCGCAGCTCGACCCGAATGCCGTGAAGCAATTCCTGTTTCTTCTTGGGCGCGTGAACCGAGAGCTGGGCACCACGGTGGTGATGGCCACGCATTCCCCGGAAGACGCTTCGCCGTATTGCACCCAGCGCATCGATTTGAACGCTTCGGGCGAACCTGCATCGCAAAAGGCCGCGCAGGCGGCTTTGGCAGCGCGCTGGAGCGACAGGAAAGCCCTGCTTTTGAGCGCTGATGCTGCTCTTTGCGCGCATGACTTGCATGTTCGATTCGACCGTCACGAGCCGTGGGTGCTGCGCGGTTTGAACTTAACCGTATCGCGCGGCTGCGTCCATGCGCTTGTCGGCGGCAACGGGTGCGGGAAAACCACGCTGTTGCGCTGTTTGGCCGGCGTGCTGAAGCCCCAGCGCGGGCGCATTCGCAATGCGCTTTGCTCATCGCAGGCGATGCTTCCCCAAGACCCGAAGGCGCTATTCGTGTGCGATTCCGTGAGCGAAGAGCTCATGGAATGGTCGGGACGCTGCGGCTACGGGCGCCCCGATGCCGAAGCGATGGCCGCGCGCTTCGGGCTGGATGGCTTTTTCGCGCGCCACCCGTATGACCTTTCGGGCGGCCAGCAGCAAAAGCTCGCCATTGCGAAGTTGCTGTTGGCGAACCCGCAGCTGTTGTTTCTCGACGAGCCGACCAAGGGGCTTGATCCCGCATCGTGCGCGGAGCTTTCGCGCATCGTGCGCGGCTTGGCCGACGGGGGCAAGACCATCGTGTTGGTGACGCACGATTTGGATTTCGCGCTTACCGCGGCCGACGTTGTGTCGATGCTTTTCGACGGCGACGTTGCTTGCACCGAAGACGCACGTCGCTTTTTCGAGAACAACCTTGTCTATCGCCCGAGCGCGGAAAGCCGTCTGTTCGGCGAAATCGCGGCGGAGGGCTAGGCCATGGGCGTGCGTGAACATGGGTGGCCTGGCGCATCGCGCTCGCTGCCGGGCGGTGTTCGGCTTGCGACTGAGTGCGCCTCGCTTGCGATAACGCCCGTCGTGCTTGTCGCGTGCGCGATTGCCGACGTGGAGCAAACCGCGTTGCTGTCGTTTGTGGTCGTGCTTGCGAGCTTGGGCGTATTTTTCGCGAGTTACGAGGCTTCGCGTCCGCGCCTGCGCGACATCATGCCGACCGTGGTGCTTGCCGCGCTCGCCGCCGCTGGGCGCATTCTGTTCGCCCCCATTCCCGATTTCAAACCGGTGAGCGCCATCGCGATCATCGCAGGCGTGGCGTTCGGTCGCAAGAGCGGCTTCATGGTTGGGGCGCTCGCGGCGCTTGCATCGAACTTCTTTTTCGGGCAGGGCCCATGGACCCCGTGGCAGATGTATGCCTGGGGGCTTGTGGGCTACGGCGCGGGCCTGCTCGCTGCCATTCCGGCTGGTCGTGCTTCGACGAGCGTGCAGTCGTCCGCGCGAACGGGCGCATCGGTGCCGCGCTTCGTTGACGCGCATCCGCTCGTCGTGTATGCGTATGGGTTCATCGCATGTTTGGGCTATGGTTTCATTCTCAATGCGTGGAGCATCCTCAGCTTCTTCCATGCGCAGGCGCAAGGCATTGCCGGCATCGCTGCGGTATACGCCGCCGCGTTGCCGTTCGACCTCGTTCACGGCGCGGCGACGGTCGTGTTCTTGGTCGCGTTGTATGCCCCCTGGCGGCGCAAGCTTGAGCGCGTGAAGCGGAAATTCGGCTTGGGGTAAGCGGACCTCGTCTTTTCTATATGCAGAAAACCGGCGATAATTTTCGATATATACGGATTTATGCATATCTACCAGGTATTAACACGGTTGTTACTCATATAAACGTGAGCTATGTTAGACTGCCGAAGTTATTTACCTAGAAGGAAAGAAGGAAAGTAGAGATGTCTTCTGAAACGGAGGCCATGAGCTTTGAGTCCGAGGGCTTGTATGTCTCGGAATCGGAGCGCCAGGGCTGGTGGTCAATCGCCCGCATCTGGATCGGCAACGGCTTCAATGTATCCACGCTCATCACGGGCGCAGCGCTCGGCGCGGGCCTCACGCTGTTCGACAGCTTCCTGGCCGCGTTCATCGGTTTCGGCATCATCGTGGCGTACATGTGCTTCGTAGCCATGGAGTCGGCTGACGTGGGATTGCCTACCGCTCCTTTGTCCACCGCCGCGCTCGGCAAGAAGGGCGGCCGCTACATCGTGGGCTTCATCATGGGCATTTCGCTCGTGGGCTGGTTTGGCGTGCAGGCATCGCTGTGCGGCGCGTCGTTTTCGGTTGCATGGCTCGAGCTCACCGGCTTCGAGATTCCCGTGTGGATCGCTTCGGTCGTGCTCGGCGCGCTCATGCTTATTTCGGCTATCTATGGCTTTGAGGGCGTGAAGTGGGTTAACACCGTTTCCGCCGTTTTGCTGTTCGTCATCTGCATGTATGGCCTGATCGTGTCCATCTCGGGCGCTGGCACCGACTCCATCTTCAACTATGTGCCGATGGAGGCCATGGGCCTTTCCGCGGGCATCAGCATTTCTGTTGGCTTGTTCGCCGTTGGCGGCGCTGGCGTGGGCGACTTCACCCGCTACGCCAAAGACCGCAAGGCTGCCGTGCTCTCGAGCATCATCGGCGTGTGGCCGGTCAACATCGTCGTGCTGCTCATGGGTGCGCTGCTCGCCATCGTCGTTCCCGATTCGGGCGGAGATGTGACGATCGTGCTTTCCAGCATGGGCCTCGCGCTCATCTCCGTGGTCGCCATCGTGGCTTCCACGTGGGCTGTTAACGTTGGCAACGCCTATTCTGCAGGCTTGGCGTTTACCGCCATGGCCGGCAAGGGCGAGGAAAGCTACAAGGTTACTACCGCCATCGCCGGCGCCATCGGGCTTTTGCTTGCCGCCGTGGGCATCATGGATTACTTCGAGACATTCCTTACGTTCCTCTCGGCCATGGTTCCGGCTCTCGCCGGCACGATGATCGCCGACTACTTCTTCATCCGCAAGGGCCGCGCCGAGAACTTCAAGCCCCAAGACGGCATCTCGGTTCCCGGTTTGGTGAGCTTCGTTCTTGGCGCCGTGTTCGCCATGGTCACCGGCGGCACGTTCGTCGGAACGCCGCTCGAGATGCTCGACGTGCCGTTCTTCATCGGCCCCGTCAACGGCATCGTGGTCTCGATGGTGCTCTATGTGCTCATCTACAAGGCCATGAAGCTTCCCGCCTTCGACGGCAGCATTGTGCTGTTCACCAAGAAGGGCGAGCAATAAGAGAGACTTTGGTCATATCATTAAGGCCGCCCGTTTGGGTGGCCTTTTTTGCAAAGAGAGAGGGCGCGCTAGGCGTTCTCGCCACAATGAAAGGGGAGTGATAGCGTGCGCAAGATCGGAATCGAAGACATCGACGATATCGCGCTGGGATCGTCGCTTTTGGGGTCGGGCGGCGGTGGCGACCCGTATATGGGACGCCTTGAGGCTATCGCGGCTGTGAAAAAGCACGGGCCGGTCGAACTGCTCGACATCGATGAAGTTCCCGACGAATGGACCGTGGCTCCCATCTGCGGCGTCGGCGCTCCGAGCGTTTCGCTTGAAAAAGGCACCAACGGGATTGAATACTCCAAGGTTCGCGCCATGATGGAGCGCATGCTGGGCCGAAAGCTCGACGCATTCCTGCTTTCCGAGGCCGGCGGCATGAATTCCATGATTCCCATTTCCGCCGCCGCACAGGCGGGCTTGCCGCTCATCAATGCCGATGGCATGGGGCGTGCGTTTCCGGGAATCCAGCAAGACACCTTCACGCTCAACGGCGTTTCCACGAACCCCTTCGTGATTGCCGACGAGAAGGGCAACTGCACGGTAATCAATACCATCAACAACGACTGGACCGAATCGATCGGCCGCGAAATTACCACGGCTTGCGGCGGGCAAGTGACCACGCTCGCTTCGCCGATGAGCGGCGCGAAGGTGAAGACGAGCGTCGTTAAGGGAACGGTCGATTACGCCCAGAAACTCGGGCGCATCATTCGCACGGCGACCGATGCCGACAACCCAGAGGAATTCTTCCTTGCCGAAAGCGGCTCCTACAAGCTTTTCAAGGGCAAGATCGTCGACGTGCTGCGCGAAACGCGCGGCGGCTTCAACTATGGCCGCGCGACGCTTGAAGGCATTGGAGAAGACAAGGGCAAAACCGCGCTGGTCGAGTTCCAAAACGAGAACATCTACGCCGAGGTCGACGGCGAGATCGTCGCCACGGTGCCCGATCTTATCTGCCTGGTGGATTCCGAGACATTCGTGCCTATCACGACCGAGAACCTGAAATATGGCAAGCGGGCGATTGTGGTTGGCCTGCCGTGCGATCCCGCATGGCGCAGCCCGCGCGGCCTTGAGCTCGCCGGCCCTGCATGGTTCGGTCTCGAAGGCGTGGAATATGTTCCGCTTGAGGAGCGCTACGCTCAGTTCAAAAGCAAGGAGGCCGAACGTGCGTAAGATTGGCGTAAGCGATATCGAAGACATAGCCCTCGGCGCGGCGCTTCTCGGCGCGGGCGGCGGTGGCGACCCCTACATTGGCAAGCTGCTTGCGATTGGCGCCGTGAAAGAATGCGGCGAGGTTCCTCTCATCAGCGTTGATGAGCTTTCCGACGACGATATCGTCGTGCCCGTGGCAAGCGTCGGCGCGCCGAGCATCCTCACCGAGAAGGGCGTCGGCTCAAACGAGTTCACCAAGCTCGTTGGCATGGTCGGCGACTATTACGGCAAGCCCATCACGGCGATTATGCCCATCGAGGCCGGTGGCGTGAACTCGATGCTTCCCATCGCCGCGGCCGCCCGCCTCGGCCTTCCCATGGTCGATGTCGACGGCATGGGCCGCGCTTTCCCCGAAATCCAGATGGTCACCTTCACCATTGGTGGCGTTTCGGCAAGCCCCATGCTTTTCATCGACGAAAAGGGCAACATGGGCCTGATGGAAACCATCAACAACAAATGGGTGGAAAATATCTGCCGCGCGGGCTGCACGGCCTGCGGCGGCACGGTGGTGAGCGTGGAATACGTCATGACCGCCTCGCAGGTGCGCGAGTTCGGCGTGAAGGGAATCGTCACGCGCAGCCAAGAGCTCGGCCGCGCGATTCGCGGCATTAAGAATTGCCCCGAAGGAATGACCCCTGAACAGTACTTCCTGGAATACACCCATGGCTATCGCCTGTTCAAGGGCAAAATTGCCGACGTTTTGCGCGAGACGCGCGGCGGCTTCAACTTCGGAAAAGTGGTGCTTGAAGGCATCGGCGAAGATCGAGGCGGCTCGGCGGAAATCGAATTCCAGAACGAGAATTTGTGCGCGACTGTCAACGGCAAGATATTGGCGACGGCACCCGACCTCATTTGCCTGGTGGACACCGAGACCTTCACGCCCGTGCCGACCGATGCCCTGAAATACGGCAAGCGCGTTTTGGCCGTGGGGCTTCCGTGCTACCATCTGTGGCGCACCGAGGCGGGCTTGGATTTGGTGGGGCCGCGCTATTTCGGCCTGGATACCGATTACATTCCCGTGGAAGAGCGCTGCCAGGCGTAAGGCCTGTTGATCGTTGCGGAAAGTCGCGATAATAGGATTGCATGCGAACAGTCAAGGACTGCGTATTGCATTGATAAAGTAGGCCGCAGTGCTCGCTGTGTCGTTTCGAAACTTCGTTTTTCTCAAACTTCTATTTTTAAAAGCTGGAAAAACGAGGTGCGACGCATAGCGAGCAAAGCGAGCGGTAGGAGCACCGCGTTTCGTAAACGGCATGGCGAGGGCTGTGGCCGGTGGGAACGCGAGTGCAATACTTCCTGAAAGCTGAGGAACTATGTACAAACTTGGAATCGACGTTGGCGGCACGAACACCGACGCCGTTTTGATTGACGAGAATCTGAACGTCGTGGCCGCTGTGAAGCATCCCACGTCGGGCGATATCTACGAGGGAATCATGGGCGCGATGGACGCCGTGCTCGAGCAGAGCAGCATCGATCGCTCGCTCATCAAGCAGGCGATGCTCGGCACCACGCAGTGTACGAACGCCATCGTCGAGCGCAAGGGCTTGGCCCCCATCGCCATCCTGCGCATCGGCGCGCCGGCATCGGTGGGCATTCCTCCCATGGTCGATTGGTCCGACGATATCGCCGCGGTTGCGGTGGATTCCGCAATCATCGGCGGCGGCTTCGAATTCGACGGCAAGCGCTTGGCCGAATTCGACGAGGCCGCATGCCGCGCTTTTTTCGAGAGTGTGAAGGGCAAGGTCGAATCCGTCGCTATCAGCTGCGTGTTCGCCGGCGTGCGCAACGATGACGAGCTTGCCGCCGCGCAAATCGCGCGCGAAGTGCTCGGCGAAGACGTGCGCGTGAGCATTTCGAGCGAAATCGGCTCGATGGGCCTGGTTGAGCGCGAAAACGCCACCATTTTGAATGCCGCTTTGTGCCGCGTTGCCGAGCGCTTCACCGAAGGATTCGCGAAAAGCCTCGCCGAGCGTGGCATCACCGAAGCCGACGTGTACCTCTCGCAAAACGACGGCACGCTCATGACCATCGAGCACGCGCGCCGCTACCCGATTCTGACCATTGCCTGCGGCCCGACGAACTCGATTCGCGGCGCAAGCTACCTGAGCCATATGGACGACGCCATCGTCATTGACGTGGGCGGCACGACGACCGACCTCGGCGTTTTGCAGAGCGGCTTTCCTCGCGAAAGCGGCGTTGCCGTGACCATCGGCGGCGTGCGCACCAACTTCCGCATGCCCGACGTCATCTCCATCGGCCTTGGTGGCGGCTCCATCGTGCGTCAGGCTGAAGACGGAACGGTGACCGTCGGCCCCGATTCGGTGGGCTACCTCATCACGCAGAAGGCGCTCGTGTTCGGCGGCGACACGCTTACCGCGACCGACATCGCCGTGCGCCTTGGCATGGCCGAAGTGGGAGATGCGTCGAAGGTCGCGCACATCGATTTGGAATTCGCTGAAGCGGCCATGGCCGTTATGCGCGAGATGGTCGAAGAGGGTATCGATATGATGAAGGTGTCCAACGACGACATCGACGCCATCTTGGTTGGCGGCGGCTGCGTCATTTTGCCGACCGACCTCGCGGGCACGGCGAAATGCGTCAAGCCCGAGTTCTCTGGCTGCGCGAACGCCATTGGCTCGGCCATCTCGAAGGTGAGCGGCACTTACGAGGCGCTCATCGATTATGATGTGACTCCACGCGAAGAAGCGCTCAAGGCTGCCCGCGACGCCGCTATCGAAGCGGCTGTGGCCGCCGGCGCCGTGCGCGAGACGGTCGAGATCATCGATTCCGAAGACGTGCCGCTGCAGTATTATCCGGGCCACACCAACCGAGTGAAGGTGAAGGCCGCAGGCGAGCTGTCTGTCGCGCTGGCGTAAGGCGTCAGTTAGGCTGAAGCTTTCTTCGCTTTCTCGGCGTTGCTGGCGCTTCGTTGGAATGCCGGCGGCGCCGAGAAGTTGCCTTTACAGGCTTGCTATGGCGCGCGGCACGTTTGTGTGAAGGTGCCGCGCGCGTTTGCCGTCGATGGGAAAGATCGGCTCGAGTTTCGTGCGTGCTGGCGCTGCGCTTGCGTGCATGGCGAATTCGCGGCCTTTTTAGGTGCGTGCGAAAGGGGAAATCATGCATAACGACGAAATGCTGAGCAAGGCGACCGCTGCTCTTGCCGCGGGCCAAGCCGTGGTTTTTCCGACCGACACGGTGTATGGCATAGGAGTCGCTGTGGGCTTGTCGCCTTCGCCGCAGTCAATCTTTCAGGCGAAGCGCCGCGATGCCGACAAGGCTATTCCATGGCTCGTTGGCAACAAGGGCGCGCTATCGCTGTACGGTCGCGATGTGTCGCAGCTTGCGATCGACATGGCAGGGCAATTTTGGCCGGGGCCGCTCACGCTCATCGTGAAAGCGGCCGACAATGTGCCTGCGGCGTTTCGCGCGCAAGACGACACCATCGCGTTGCGCATGCCGAACGACCCAGTGGCGCTTGCTCTTATCGAACGCGTTGGGTTTCCCCTCGCAACATCGAGCGCGAATTTCCAGGGTGCAAAGCCGCCGAAAACACAGGGCGATATCGACCCCGATTTCGCCGCGCAGGTTTCCGTCGTGCTCGGCGACGACGTTCCGCGTTCTGGCGTGTCTTCGACCATTGTCGACTGCACGCAGGAGCACCCTCAGATTCTTCGCGCGGGCGCTATAACCGCCGCCGACTTCAAAGCGCTTTTGTAGAGGCGGGCGAGCCGCAGCTTTTGGCGTGCCTCGAGGCGTGCGCTTTGTTTTGGGAGGTGCGCGCGAACGGTCGAGAAACGGGAAGGATGGGCGCCGTGGGAGCCGCTGAAGCAAAAACGAAAGCCGAAAGCGGCGATAGGATGGCAAACTATCTCACGTGCTTGGGGCATACATGTTCCGACATCAACCAGGGAGCCATCTCGGCGGTGCTGCCGTTTCTCGTGGCGGCTTACGGCTACGATTATGCATCGGTAGCTATGCTCGTTTTCGCAGCCTGCGTGGCATCTGCGGTCATCCAGCCCCTTTTCGGCGTCATTGGCGATAAGCATCCCTCGCCTTGGCTGATGGCCCTCGGCGTTTTTCTGGCGGGCCTCGGCATGACGCTCATCGGGTTCGTCGGCAACTATTGGCTTATTTTGGCTTCCGCCATGCTCTCGGGCGTCGGAGTGGCGATGTTTCATCCCGAAGGTGGGCGTCTTGCGAATCTGTCCGCAGGCGTGCGCAAGGCGAACGGCATGTCGATTTTCGCCGTGGGCGGCAACATCGGGTTTTTCGTCGGCCCTTTGCTCACGGCGGTTTTTTGCTCGGCGTTCGGCATGCATGGCACGCTTGTCTTCATCGTGCCGGCGACGCTTTGCGCCATTGTGCTGCTGGCATTCAACCGCCGATTCAAGGCTCTTGGCAGTGCGCGTAAGACCCGAAGCGACCAGGAACAAGGTAGGGAGCATTGGAGTCGTTTCTGGGGAATCATGGGTGTGCTTTCTGCACGGTCCATCATCGAATACGGGCTGCTCGCATTCATCCCGCTGTTCCTTATGGGCATCATGGGGCAAAGCGAGGCCGCGAGCTCTTCGGCATTGTCGCTGTTTGCCATGTGCGGGGCCGTGTCGACGGTGCTTTCTGGTCGCGCCGCAGAGAAATTCGGCGCGCATCGCCTCATGATCGTTTGCTTGGCGCTCGTTGCCGTGCTGCTTGCTGCCTTTGCTTTCAATCGCTCGCTTATCTTCGCCCTCGCCCTTGTCGCGCCAATCGCCATCGCGTTGAACCTCTTTTATCCTTCCGTTGTGGCGCTCGGCATGGGTTATGTTCCTCGGCACCTGGGGACAGCGAGTGGGCTTTCTTACGGCGTTGCTATTGCGGTCGGCGGCATTGCGGAGCCGTTTTTGGGGATGGCGGGGGATGCTATCGGTTTGCCGCCGGTGATGTTGATTCTGGCCGCCATGGGCGCGATTGGAGCGCTAATCGGCATTGCTCTTCGCTTCGTCGACAAGCGCGAAGGCTGATTTTTCACAAGGCATCGCGGGCGCTTAGAGCTGCCCTGTCTTTCTTTTATGCGCCGTCGCCGCCGAGGATGGCGTCGATATTTCGTTCCGCCGCATTTTTGATGCGATCGATATTGTGGGAATAGATCATGGTGGTCGATATGTCGGCATGGCGGGCCATCTGCTGCGCATCGCGTTCGCTTGCTCCGCCGAGCAGGGAAAACGTAATCGCCGTATGGCGCAGCGAATGGGCCGTGTGACGCTCGTCGTCGATGCCGATGCCCCGCATGGCGTCCTTGGCTATTCGAGAGACCGATCGCGTGGTGAGCCGCCCGCCTGCATTGCGGTTCGCAACCGATGCGAACAGGGGGTCGCTGCCGTTTGGGCGGCCATGGAGTTTTCCCCGCGCGTCGAGGTATTCGCTAATGGGGCCAAGCGTGGCAGGCGTCAATACCACGAACGCATCTTTGCTGGGGCGTCCTTTGCCCTGAACGTAGAGCACGTCGATTCCGCTGCGCGCGCGGATGTCTTCAACGTTGGCTCGAATCACCTCGATATCGCGCAGGCCCGTGCGAAGCATGAGGTTGAGCATCGCATAATCGCGCATGCCGGCCTCGGTTTCGCGATCGATTGCCTTGAGCATTCGTTTTGCCTGTTCGGGCGTGAGGATGTCTTTCTTGAAATCGCGCGCCAGGCGCTCGCCGCGCACGGTGCGGGCGATGTTATCAAGTCCGCAGTTTTCCGCGTACGAGAAAAATGAGCGCACCGCGCCCAGGTAGTTTGACACCGTGGTGGGGCGCAGGCGGCAATCGACGGCGAGGTACTCCTTGAACGAGACGATGTCTTCTTTGGAGAGCGCGTCGAAGTCGAGCGACGTATTTCGCACGAACGCGCAAAACGCCTTGAAAGAGCGCAAATATGTGGCCTTCGTCGAAGACGACAGGTGCAGCGAGTCCATCCACCGGCCGACGATTTCTTCATCGAGCGGCGCGAAAGGCGATATGTCGGTCGAAAGGGGCACGGCTTCCTCCAAGGCACATTTCGAATCGCATTTTATTCTATGTGCCAATCCAATGGTTGGTTTCGGTATCAATCCTTATTTCCGCTCGATAGTCAAAAACGCACGCCTGCCCTTTCCGTTTTCTTCCGTTTCCATTCCGAAATCGCTAGGGATTCGATTGTTTTGCCCCGTCCGTGCTTTTCGGCCAGCAGGCCGCAGTACTTTCAAACCTGTTAAACCTGCTAAACGCTCAGAGCATTTAGCAGGTTGATGCTTCGCAAGGGCCGTACCCTCCTGCAGGTGCAGCAAGCTTGGACCGACGCGATCGATGCTCCCGAGGCATCCGAAGAACAGAAGTAGGTATCGAACTGAATCCGAATTCGCTTCGCCCGCCACATTCGCGCTGGCGGGTTTCTTCGCGTCTGGGGGTCGGCTTGCATTTCCATGGCGGGGAGGCTGAGGAGGAGGCGCATGCCAGCGAAGTAAGCGACAGGGGCCGCCCTTTGGTCTTTGTATGCTTCATTTGTAACGCAATGCTGCTACAGTTGCAGCATGAAAGCACTGGGCGCATTGAGCATAGTTAGCGAGACCAGCGCCTTGCAGCCCAGCTTCTGTTCGTCTCCAAAGAAGAAACGAACGGCGGAATATGC
>CAVGRL010000013.1:33353-50547 GCA_963631715.1 Bacteroidaceae bacterium | reverse complement strand
TGCGGTACCCGGCCATGTCGATGGTGACCTTTTTGCCGGCGGGCACATAGAGTTTGTAGCCAAGGCTCCAGTCGCTTGTCATTTCAAGGGTCCTACCGCTGTCGACAGCTTCATCCATGGCATCCTGAAGGTGTTCGATGTCATAAAAATGTACATTACCAACAACGGCAACGGAGCTGCCCGTATCTGCCCGCGCCGTGGCAGGCAGCGCACAGGCGCAAACCAAGGCAGTCAAAACCGCCGTCAAGGCGGCAACGAGAAGCCTGGAGTTTCTCAGTTGAAGCACGTGTTGTTTCAAAGCGTCCTCCCCTTAAAACATTGTCGAAATAGCTCGATTTTAACCATTTTCCATAATGACACTACGGAAGGGTAGACATAAGCCAATTTTTTTACCCAAGAGAAAAATCCGGGCCGCAAAAAAACAATGGCCGGCCTTGCATCGTAGGCGCGCTCAAATCGCTGCTCGTTGATGCGAGACCGGCCACTGCCGGGTGGTTTATTCGGACGGGAAATCGCTTCCCGCCCGAATAAGCGGCCGACGAAACCGCCTATTGCTGATAAACAGGCACCGTGCCTTCGTAGCCGATCTTTTCCTTGTCGGCGTTCAAGGCCACTTTCGCCTCTTCCATCTGCACCTTAACGGCGTCATAGCCAGTTCCGCCGTAGGTTTTGCGAGCGGCGACGATGGTCTCCATATCGAGCGCGCTCACGATATCTTCCTCAAACAGCTCGTTTGCCTGCTTGAATTCTTCAAGCGTGAGGTCTTCGAGGCCCTTGTGGTGCTTTTCGCAATACAGCACCAGCTCGCCGACGACCTCGTGCGCCTGACGAAACGGCATGCCCTTTTTGGCCAGATAATCGGCCACGTCGGTCGCAGCCGTGAAGCCCTTGCCGGCCGATTTGCGCATCTCGGGCACATGCAACTCCATGGTCTTGATCATACCCTCCATGCACACCATGCAATCGTGCAGGGTCTTCGCAGCGTCCATGGCGCCCTCTTTGCACTCCTGGAGGTCTTTGTTATACGCCAACGGCAGCGACTTCATAGTGACCAGCAAGCCCACCAAATCGCCCACGACACGACCCATTTTGCCGCGCGTCAACTCGGCGAAATCGGGGTTTTTCTTCTGCGGCATAATCGACGAACCCGTAGCGAAGCTATCGGAAAGCGTGATGAAGCCGAATTCGGTGGTGGACCACAGGATGATTTCCTCGCACAAACGCGACAGGTGCATCATGGACACGCTGCAGGCGTATTCCAAATCGAGCAGGTAGTCGCGATCGCTCACGGCATCCATGGAATTCGGAATGGGATGGTCGAACCCAAGCAGCTCGGTCGTCATATGGCGATCGAGCGGATATGTGGTGCCGGCGAGCGCGGCAGACCCCAGCGGGTTGGCATCGGCCGCTTCGTATGCGGCAATCAGACGCTTGAAGTCGCGCGTGAACATCCAGAAATACGCAAGCATATGGTGGCTGAACAGCACGGGCTGAGCATGCTGCAAGTGAGTATAACCGGGCATGATGACGTCGAAATTATCGCGGGCCTTTGCATATATCACGCCGCGCAACGCGCAGTTTTGCGACAGCAGCTCGCGCAGCAAATCTTTCGCATGCAGACGCGTATCGGTTGCCACCTGGTCGTTGCGGCTGCGGCCCGTATGCAAACGCGCGCCAGAAACGCCGATATCGTTGATCAGCGTTTTCTCGATAGCCATATGGATGTCTTCGTCGTTGATGTCGAAGTTGAACTTGCCCTGGGAAATCTGGTTTTCGATCTCGAGCAAGCCCACCTCGATTTTGTCGAAGTCGGCTTTCGAAATGATGCCCTGCTTGGCAAGCATGCGCGCATGCGCGAGCGACCCCTTGATGTCTTGCGAGTACATCGATTGGTCAACCGGCAACGATGCGCCGAACGCCTGGGTGAACGACCCGACGCTTTTCTCAAACCTGCCGCCCCACAAAGCCGCCATGAACTCGCCTTTCTTTTCAAGCGGGAATGCATCCCGTTCGTACATAAAAGTGCGGGCCCGAAAGCCCGCACGATCGCGTTTCGAGAAACGCCCCTATTCTAACGTTGATTAGAGGTCTTGAGCCTCGTGGCCCTGCTTTTCCGCCCACACTGCAAAAGGCAAAGCGGAAAGGTCGATAAAGCCTTTGGCCGCCTTATGGTTGAACGTGTCGGCAGAAGTGTAGCTCGCCAAGCCGTAATCGTAGAGCGAGTAGTCGCTCGAGCGGCCGACAACAGTGCTGTTGCCTTTGAAGAGCTTCACGCGAACCTTGCCGGTAACGAATTTCTGGGTTTCGGCGCAAAACGCGTCGAGTGCATTTTTCAACGGGCTGAACCACTGGCCGTAATACACGGCGGTCGACCACTGCTGCTCAACGCCGAGCTTGTAATGCTGGGTTTCGCGATCGAGGCACAGCGTCTCGAGGGCTTTATGCGCAGCAATAAGAACCTGAGCAGCGGGAACTTCGTAGCACTCGCGGCTTTTCACGCCAATGAGGCGGTTTTCAACCATGTCCAAGCGGCCAACGCCATGCTTGCCAGCGAGCACGTTGAGCTCCATGATGATGGAAAGGAAGCTCTTCGTTTCGCCATTGAGCGAGCAAGGAACGCCCTTCTCGAAGCCGATTTCGACATACTCGGGCTCATCGGGGGCAACCTCGGGATCGACCGACATGGTCCAGATGTCCGAAGGCGGCTCGTTCCAGGGGTCTTCCAGAATTCCGCACTCGATAGCGCGGCCCCACACATTGTCGTCGATGGAATACGGAGAAGCCTTGGAAGCTTTCACAGGCACGCCATGCTCGGCAGCCCAATCGATTTCTTCTTCGCGGGTATGAAGTTCCCAGTCGCGCACGGGAGCGAGAATCTCCAGGTTGGGATCGAGTGCCTTGATGGCAGTCTCGAAGCGAACCTGATCGTTGCCCTTGCCCGTGCAGCCATGGGCGATATATTTCGCACCGTATTTATGAGCGGCGGCAACCATATGCTTGGAAAGCAGCGGACGGGAAAGCGCCGAGAGCAGCGGATAGGTGTTCTCGTAAAGACCATTGGCCGCGAGCGCCTTGGAGAGATACTCGTTGGCATATTCGTCGCGCATATCAAGCGCCTCGGAAGCGATAGCACCACACGCAAGCGCCTTGTTCTTGATAGTTTCAAGGTCGGTTTCGTCCTGGCCAACGTTTCCGCAGATGGCGATAACGTCGAGGTTCTTTTCGACCTGCAGCCACTTCACGCAGCACGAAGTATCCAAACCGCCGGAATACGCGAGTACTACTTTCTCTTTTTCAGCCATTGGTATGCCTTTCTTCACCCGCCGCCCCCGCGGCGGCCCTTTTACTTAATTCTTCGTGCGATACGCCCGCACCATGCAAACCCCGAAACGTTGCTGCGACAAGCGGCCCGGGCAACAAAAAACCCGGCAAAGCCGGGTGTTGTCATGCGTCCATATGGTTTGCGACAAATGAAGGAATTACCTTGCAAGGACAGCAGACAACACACGCGCTCGTCGCAGCGTGTTTCGTCGGTCCTGGCGTCGGAGAGAAGCGTTGATAGTGGTGAACATCGCGCAGCTCCTTTCCTCGGTCGTTTCCTTTGGCGATGATTGCGGTTTCCCGCGCACTCTATCGCATCAGAGTGTGACAGTGAGGATATGCGACGATTCCCCCGATTGCAAGCCCTTATTCATAAAATTGCTGAATTTCTTAGTTTTATGCATGAATCGGCAACTCCAAGAGGAGCGCAGCTTATCAATCTGCACAAACAGCCAACGAACACGCCCACGCATTCGACCACGCTTGCCGAACCGTCGTTTGTATCCACCCATGCCATACATGCCGCGCATCCGTCATCGAGGCAGTTCAGAAGCACGTTCGGATGCACGTTCGCACGCATGCTCGCTATCATCCGCTCGAACAAGCCCTCGGCCGGCAAATGAGGCGAAACAAAAAGGCCGTCATCCAGAAGCAACGGCCTTTCAAACTTCTAGCGCATGCGCTTTCTCATGTAGATAGCAACCAAGATAATGGCGCAGGCCACAAATGCCACGCATGCCCCAATGGCCACGATTCCCGCCAGTGGGTCGTTCGTTTTCGCCAAAGTCGTTGCCTGCGACGAGTTGGGCGCCTTGCCAGAACCGGCGTTTGCTGCAGGGTCTTGAGCCTTGGAGGCATACGCGTTCGTGAACAACGCCGCATCGCCAGCCGAAGTCGCATTCGAATAGACGACGCTGTCTATCTGCGGAGTACGCCTATCGGGAAACGACGTTACAACCGTTACGGTAACTTCGTTTTTATCAAGCGTCCACCCATCGCCATCGGAGCCAACCTGGCGAATGGTATAGACGTGTTCGCCCAGGTTATTCTTGGTGAAAACGGGCTCGTAATCGAACGTCACCGTTTCGCCCGCCTTCGCGAAAGCGCTCGAAAGAACCTCGCCGTTCGAAACGAGCTGGAACTCGAAAGCCTTATCGGCCACAGAGGCGCTCGCCCCCGCGGCTTCGACATGCACCTTCAAGCTGCCATAAATCTCTTTGTAGTAAGAGTTGCTGAAGCTCACGACGTAAGCATCACCGTCGCGGGAAACGCGGCTATAACCACCGTATTCGGCTTCCGTATCGACCAATTTCGCCACGAGGCAATCGTTTTCGTACTCGACGTCGAAGGCAAGACTGTAGTCATCGGCGACCATCCATCCTTCGATCATGGTTGGAACTTCGCTCACTTGATAGGAGTATCTTCCGGGTTCTTTAAACGTCAGCTCCCCGAAAGAGGCCGTTTGACTGCTGTCGTCAACATGGGCCGTCGCAATATCCACGATAGGGTCGTCTTCGCCGTAGTCCCTATTTTCCGACAACGCGAAATCGAGGGCCTCGTCAGGCAAAAGGGCGCCGCCGTTAACGGTCGCCTTAACCTTGATTTCAACCTTCGCCACGTTGGGGTCAACTTCATCGGCAAACGCCTGAGCAACAGGCAATGCCCCCAAGAGCAGCGCGGCCGCACAAGCGACAGCCGCCATGCGAAGAGCAAAGCCGACCCGTTCGAAGTAGCTCATCGTATTCATGCTCCACCCTTTCTTTCCGCAATCCCTCTGCTGAAGCGCGCGAAATCCGCGAATACCGACACCAGAAATGCCGGTTTTCAACGCTTCCAGCATATGCGAGATAGAAGCGATTTCGCAATAAAAAGCGGAGCGCGACCGTTAAAATCTCGCACCCCGCTCATGTATGGATTCTTGCAAAACGACGCCCAGCCGCAACGAAAAAACGCCGCCGGCACGCAGGCAAAGCGCTACTCGACCGCTTTCGTGGCAACGAGCGGCACTCCCGTTTCCGCGATGTCTTCTATCAGCACATCGCCTTCGTGAACAGGAGGCTGCACACAAAGAGCGCGCACCTCCCCAAGTGCAGCATGCATGCGGTCCTTCGCAATGGGCTGCGCCGTTTTCGCACTCACGGGACGTAAGCGCCCCTCTACGGGCACGGCAGCCGTAACCATGCGCACGGGATGCGTCGCTTCCTGGCGAGCGTAATCTTTGCCACGTCGGCAGGTATAACCAACAACGCCGGTCACATCCAACCCCGCAGGGCCTTGCGTGAGCATCGCGGTAAGCTGGCATCCAAGCGGGCAGCAAATGCACGTGTACGTTTCTTCGAACGAGCGAGCGGGGGCGCCCGTTTGCAGGGGGCCATGCTCGCGATGCTGAGAAACGCCCTGCCAACGAGGCGGCTGGTTTTGCACGTTTTTATTCGCCATGGTTCGCCGCCTTCCCTTCGATGTTTTGGGGCTCGATGCGCACAACGACCTCGCTCGCATCGCAAAACGCATCGCCGCTCAATTCGATACTTTGCATTTCGGCAGGCACGGCAACGAGCACGCGTCGACGTTTAATAAGCTCGACTTCGCCCGACGCCATGCGCTTCTCCACGATGATGGACGCATTCTCAAACGATGCCGACGTGCGAAAACGCATCGTGGTTCTGTTTGACGAGGAATGCACGAACTGGGGAACGATGTAGCGCACGCCTTCGCCGGCTTGCGTGGGAATGCCCCTTTCGCTCAAAGAGGGACCATCTTGAGGCACGACGCCCTCGACACGGGCAAGGGCCCGTTTGGCAGCAGCCGCTCCCGCGTGGTCGCCTTCGTCCGAGACGAAATCGACCAAATCGTGAATATGCAGGGCGTTTCCGCATGCAAACACGCCGGGGGTGCTCGTTTCGAAGCAATCGTCCACGATTGCGCCGCCCGTCATGGGGTCAAGCTGAACGCCCGCCTGTTGAGCGATCGCGTTTTCAGGAATGAGGCCTACCGACAAAAGCAGCGTATCGCACGCGATGCGGCGCTCGGTACCGGCAATAGGCTCGTAGCGCTCGTTCACCTCGCTTACCACGACAGCCTCCAACTGGCTTTCGCCTTCGATGCCGACGACCGTAGTAGACGTATGCAGAGGAATGCCAAAATCGTCGAGGCATTGCACGATGTTGCGCCGCAAACCGCTTGGCGTGGGGTTGATTTCGAACACGCCCGCCACATGCGCGCCGGCAAACGTAAGGCGGCGCGCCATGATAAGCCCAATATCGCCCGACCCCAAGATAACGGCTTCTCGACCTGGGGCGCAGCCCTGAAGATTCATGAAGTTTTGTGCCGAGCCGGCAGAAAACACGCCAGCAGGCCGTGTACCCGGCGTTCCGAGAGCCCCTGCGCCACGCTCGCGGGAGCCCGTTGCGAGCACTACCGCACCAGCAGAGATCGACACCTCGCCCGCAGGCGAGACGACTTCGACCGAAACGTCGCGAGTGCCACCGTCGTTGTGCCCGATGCTCAAGACGCTCGCGTCGCGCACGACATCGACGGCAAGGCCCGAAAGCAACGCCAGCTCTCGAGAGGCGTATTCGGGGCCGGTAAGCTCTTCCCCAAAGCGATGCAGGCCGAAACCGTTGTGGATGCATTGCTTCAGAATGCCGCCCTGCATGCCCTCGCGATCGATGAGCACGACGCGCGCGCCTTCGCGAGCCGCCGAAGCAGCAGCGGCAATACCAGCCGCGCCACCGCCGATTACGGCCACGTCGTAGTCGCTCGAGCATGGGCGCTCGACAGACCCATGTGCCGCAGCCTCGCCGGCAGCAAGTTCGGCATAGTTTTCAGGCGAGGCGGCAACAATATGCGAGCCCGCGAAGCGCTTCGGCATGTCGCTTGGACGCACGCCCATTTCGCGTGCGACGACCTTCGAAATCTCTGGCGTGCAAAACCCGCCGTGGCAGCGGCCCATCATGGCGTTCGTTCGCCACTTCAAGGCATCGAGGCACAACACGGGAAGCGCCGTCGAAAGCGCCGCGGCCACATCGGCTTCGGAAACCTCGCAGCAGCGGCACATGATGTGGCCCGCAGATGGATTGCCAGAAATCACCTGGGCGCGCTCTTCCTCGTTCATATGCTTAAAGAGCTTCGGCATATCGAGCACGGGGTTGAACTGGTTATTTTCGGCCGCGCCAAGCCTCTCGGCAATACGCGCGGCTATATCGGTCGCAACCGCGGGCGCCGATGTAAGGCCCGGCGATTCGAAGCAGGCGATATCGAAAAAGCCAGGCGCTTGATCAACCTCGCCAATCTCGAAATCGCCCGTGTCGCCCGTGGCTCGAACGCCTGCAAACGTGGTAATGCGGCCGCGCATGGAAAGCCCCGGGTAGGTTTTTCGGGCGGCTTCGGTTATTTCTGCCAGCCCTTCGGCCGTAGTAGCCGTGGCATCTTTGCTCTGCTGCGCGCACGCATTCGGCCCCACAAGCAAATTGCCGTGCACGGTCGGGGTCACGAGCACGCCTTTGCCTGCTTTCGTGGGCGCCTGGAACATGGTATGCGCGAACAAGCCGCCCATATCGGTATCCATGAGGTTATATTCGCCGCGGCGGGCGGTAATCGAAAACGCATGCGGGGCAACCATGTCGTGAATCTCGTCCGCATGCACGCCGGCTGCATTAACCACCGCGCGGGCATGCACGTCTTCGGCGCGAACGCCTGCATGGTTTTCGATATGCAGGATGTAGCCCTCGCCTTCGGCCCGGCTCACGCCGACCACGCGACTTTCGAAATTGAACTCAACGCCGTTTCGGGCGGCGTTTTCGGCACTGCGAAACGCCACCTGATAGGGGTCGCAAATACCGCCTGTCGAAACAAGCAGAGCGCCTTTTGCTTCGGGGGAAACGTTCGGCTCAAGTTCGCGCAGCTCGCATGCATCTATCACGCGCAAACCCTCAACGCCATTTTGCTGCCCGCGATCGAGCAGCCCATGCAGCGCCGAAAGTTCATCGTCGCTGAACGCGATTACGAGCGATCCGTTTTGCTTGTAAGGAAATCCCAGCTCATGTGCCCATTGCGGATACATCTTCGCACCAGCAACGTTATAGCGCGCTTTACGGGTACCAGGCTTTGGGTCGTAACCGGCATGAACAATGCCACTGTTCGCACGAGTGGCGCCATCGGCCACGTCGAGCCCGGCCTCGAAAACCGCCGTCTTCATCGCGAAACGGGCACACTCTCGCGCCGTAGCACAACCGGCCACGCCTGCACCGATGATAGCGACATCGCATTCGCGCATATATCCCCCTTGGGTCGAATGTAACCCCATAATGCTACATCAGTGAAACAATTTCCTCGCATGCACGCCGCAGTTTTCCGAAGAGGCGCACAACAACCGAACCCTGGCCAATGCCGGCGAAAGCGTTTCAATAAGAGCCGGGAAGCATTTCCCTAATCGAGCTCTTCGTTTCTCTCGAAAAATGCCGCAGCGTTTTTGAAGCAGACCCCATCGGCCACATCGCTTCCGAACTCTTTGACGAAAAGCGTATGCAGGTTCCCCACGTTTTCGGCAGGCGCAAGCCAGCTTGGCACATCGCAGCCATCGTAGTCGCTGCCAAGGGCCAAAGCGCGCTCGCCGCCCTGGTTCAAAAGGTGGTCGACATGGCGCAAGACATCGTCGCGCGTGGGATCGGCGCCATCCTCTCGCAAAAACTCCCGGCAGAAATTCAGGCCCACAATGCCGTCGCGCTCAACGATCGCGCGGAACATATCATCGGTCAAGTTGCGAGGGTGGCCACATATCGCCCGCGCGTTGGAATGCGATGCGGCAAGGGGGCGCTCGGTTTTCTTCATCACGTCCCAAAAGCTTCGATCGTTAAGGTGGGAAACATCTACCACCATGCGGCGTTGCTCCATTTCGGCCACAACGCGCTCGCCAAACGCCGTGAGGCCGTCGGTCGTTTGGTTGCCCGAGGCGATAGCGTTTTTCCCATTCCATGTGAGCGTGAGCATTTTCACGCCGGCCTCGTCGGCTTCGACGAGCCGGTCGAGCGAGCCTTCGATAAACGACCCGCCTTCTACCGTGAACAGCGCAGCACATTTGCCCGCATCGATGATTCCGGCGATATCACGCGCATCGCGAACCTGCTCGATGAGCGTGGCATGGCACGCGAGTTGTTCTTGGAAATAATCGCGCACCGCGCAAAAGACCTGCCAGCCCCAATCGGGCGGCATGTGGTCGGGAATGAAGGCAGCGAAGCACTGGCACCATGCATAGCGAGCTTTCGACATGCGCACAAGATCGATATGGCAATCATTATCGGCAAGCGAGCTTATGCGCTCCTTCGCGATGGAGGCGTCTTGCGCAGCAAAGCCCGCTTCGGGGAAAGCATCGTGCAAGGCCAGCCTGTCAAGCGTGTCGCAATGCAGGTCGAAAATATGCGTGGGTTCAGTCTCAAGTGCCATTGGTATTCCTTCTTCTTTGCACGTTACCATTGCGAACAGGCGAAATGCCGCAGTGCGCCTTAAGCGCCTTCGCCGCCGATCGGCGAGATCCATGCCGCATATTCGTCGAGCTTGCCCGCTATCGCCTTTTCATAGCGCTTCAGAATCGCGCCCGTTATGGGGCCCGGCTTCGGCCCCGCCTTGCCAGAATTGCCCACGACAGATCCATCGACCGCCGAAAGGGGAACAACGCCGCGCAGCGCGTCGCACAAGAAGAGCTCGTCGGCTATGCAAAGATCGGCGCGAGTGATGCGCTCTTCCACGATGGGGACGTCTAGGTCCATGGCGAAATTAATTACCGTGTCGCGCTCGACCGATTCCCGAACCCCGCAAGCGATGGGAGGCGTGGAGAGCACGCCATCGCGCACGGCAAAAAGCGCTTTGCGGGCGCCAGAGCACACATCGCCTGCCTCCGTCAGCAAAAGCGGCTCGTCAAAACCGCGCCGGCGCGCCTCCGCCATGGCGAATGCGGCATTTGCCCGCACGGATGCCACCTCGGCTTGGGAGGGAAGCGCATTGCCCGAAATCGCGCGCCAGGAAGAGATGCCCGCCGTTGCCATTGCGGGCTCCCCTTCCGCGCCGGCGGCAGCGGAGGATCCTTCGTTTGCCCCGCCACTATCGCTGGAAGGCACAGAGCAGAAAATTGCAACGCTTGCCTGGGCGTCTTCCGAAAACAAAGCATCAATCGCGAAATCGCCGTCGTAATACGCGACGAAGCGAACAATCCCCTCTTCCATCCCGCACGCCTTCGCCAACGAAAGCGCCGCGCGCGCAAGTTTATTGGTCGAATGAGGAATGTCCATAGAAGCGATTTTCGCCGATCGCATAAACTGTTTCACGTGGTCGGAAAGCCGGAATATGAAAGGGCCTTGGGCACCCTTGCAGCAGCGGGCATCTTCAAGAATCACAGCGCCGTTCATAAACGACGCCCCCGAGATACGACACACCGCCTCGCTCGACGGCACGATTTTGCCATTAATCCAAACGGGGTCTGTATTCACGCGCATCCTTTCGTATACGACGACAAAGTGCAAGGCGAAGGGCGCCGGTCAACACGCCAATTCGAAAAGGCGACCGAAAGCAGCACCGGCCAGCGTTTCTGCCTATTTCGGCGCCACAGCACCGTATACATCACTGAGCGCCGTATGGTCCCATTTCACGATTGCGCCGCACTCCTGAACGCTTCGAATGGCGAGCACTTCCATGGCATCAACCACCACCATGCCGTACGATTTTGCGGGAGCATTGATAACCGACAGCTCGGTGCAACCCAAAATCACGCTATCGCACCCTTGTTCGCGCAGATGGGCGCACACCTCATCGAAAGCGCGCATATTCGCAGGGCGCCCGCTTTTCACATCGTCGTAGATGATACTCATGACCTTTGCCTGGTTTTCGGCGTCGGGCAGCACGGAGTCGAGGCCTTGCTCTTCGAGCTGGCTTTGCAAAACACGCGCCCGCCCCGTTCCGTCGGTCGCCATGATGCCCACGCGGCGCTTGCCGGCAAGCGCCAAATAGCGTGCCGTTTCATGAGGCATATGCACGAGGCGCGCCGTTTTCAAATCGCCAGCCCATTCCTCGCTACGATAATGGCCCGTTACACACGGAGTGGCCAGCACTTCGCAGCCCAAACGCTCGAGTTCAAGAGCTGATTCTCGCAAGGAAGGCACATACGACTCGTTGCTTTTGCCCAGAATGTACGCGGTTCTGTCGGGCGTTTGCGGCCGATTCAAAATCGTGATGTCAAGATGGTCTTGGTCGGTGGCCGCCTCGGTCAGGTCGATTACGCGAGAAAACAGCGTCGCCGTGGCAGCCGGGCCAAGCCCGCCGATAATTCCCAGCTTCTTGTATTCAGCGTTTCCCATAAGAAGCCCTCTTCCCCAAACATAAACCGCCGCGCCCAACATCGAGCTCGATTACCGGCGCAGCCTTTTCTGGGCTGAATTATAATGCCGTGGGTTTCAAGCCCATTGCGAACGAAAAGATACGGTAAGGAATTCATGGATCCCATCACGCTCATCATCGTATGCCCGCTTGTATTTCTGGCGATGTTCGTCGATGCCATAGCTGGCGGCGGGGGTCTTATTTCGCTCACCGCATATTTGGTAGCCGGTCTGCCCGCCCACATAGCGCTCGGGACGAATAAGGTTTCCGGCGCTATTGGCACGCTCATAGCAACAGGCCGCTTTGCGCGCGCGGGCCTCATTCAGGTGAAGCTCGCGATTCCTGCCATCGTGTGCGCGCTGGCAGGCTCGGCCATCGGAACGAAAATCGCCCTGTTCACACCCGAAAACGTCATACAGATGGTCATGGTGTTCGCGCTGCCCATCGTGGCTTTTTTCGTACTGCGCAAGCGGTCGCTCGACGCCGCGGGCGATTGCGCCATTTCCACCAAAAGGCAAATCGCCATCATTGCCGTGGCGTCGTTTTTCATCGGAGCATACGATGGCTTTTACGGACCCGGAACGGGAACGTTCATGCTGATCGCCTTCACCGCCGCCGCAAAGTTGCCCGTGCGTGAGGCAAACGGCGAAGTGAAGTGCGCGAACCTCGCAAGCAATATAGCCTCGCTTGCCACATTCGCCGCAAGCGGGTGCGTGTATTGGGAATTGGGTCTTATCGCTTCGGCCTTCGCAATTGCCGGAAGCTATCTTGGGTCGGGCATGGTAATGAAAGACGGCGCGAAAATCGTTCGGCCCATCATGCTCGTCGTGCTAACGCTGCTGTTCGTCAAAGTGCTCGCCGACTTGCTTTTCTAGAAACGCAAAAGGCCCCGAAAAGCCACCGCGAAGAGGCTTTTCGGGGCCCGCTCTTGCCAAAATGGCAGCGTAGGCCACGCAATGCGTTAGCTGCTTACGCCTGCTTCCTCACCTTGCCGGCAAGAACGAGCAGAATGACCGGAATGATGAGCTCGGGCACATGGTCAACGAAAGCCGTAATCATATCGCCAGAGGCAATAAGACCGATCGCGAAGCCGATAAGCTGCAAAGCAACGACAATCCAGCACACGACGTAGAACGGCCCGATTTTACGAGCATCGTTCGCGCCGCGCACGCCAAGAATGCCCGCAACCAGGTATTCGATAGCGCACAAAACAAACGCGATGCCGACCGCAGCAGCAGCAAACGACTCGCTGACCACCACGCCTTCAATCTCGGTCGTCTCGCCCGTGAGCGCTCCAGCGCCCGCAAACATCAATACGGCAAAAAGAGCCGCGGCAACGCCAGCAATGATGGCGATGATCGAAAAGACCTTAATTGCTTTCTGACAACCGGACACAGCCAGCCCCTTTCTGGAACAGGGCATACACCCCATCAATGATCAACCGATGTTCTCTAGACGAAATGCCCGATAAGAAAACCAGCTATAACACCAATCATGGCCACGGCGACAGTAAAAACGCTCACCAGCCAATCGTGATGGCGGTCTTCTTGGCGATGGCGCTCGACGCGCTGAATTTCCGCGCGCTCGGAATCGATGTAGCCAACATACGAATAACCTTTGGCAAGCACCTCCACCACATAAGGATTGCCTTCCTTATATATGGCGCCAATCATGCCCATCTGGTCGAGGCGACGCATGGCAGCACCAGCCTGCGTGTCGCGCTTGATGAAAGCGAGCGGCCCCTGCCTGCTTTCTTGCCGACGCGCGGTTTCAAGCTGGATAAGCCGGCGAAGGACCTTCTCGTCGTACGTGCTGAGCCTATCTTGCATTCCTGAAACCTTCCTGTCGCGCCGCACCATTGGCAATCGCAAAAGCTGCGAGCCCATGCCCTAATTTCCGGGAGACGCTGATCAAGGCCGCCCCGCCCACATAAGCCAGGCAAGCACGCACCCAGGCAAGCTCCCCACTGACGTGGGCAAACATCGCTCAATGCCCTCGTGCACAACCGCTCGCAAGCAACATCGGTGGAATTGATCAGCATTTCCGTGAATAGTATAACGCCGGTTTTCGAATGCTCGAAAAATCCTCGCGCCAAATTGAAGAAAGACGGCGATGAGGGCAGCCGCGAACGGTTGAAGCGGCATTGGTGGTACCCTGAAAGCCGTTTGATTCAATGCGGAAGGGCGACACATGGAGCAAGCATCTTTGTTCGAAAGCGACGCGGTGGCGAAAGCCGAAGATTCCCAAGCCTGCGAAAGCGAACATAGCGCGGCGGCGGCGCGAGCGGCCGAACTGCGTCATCTGCTCGATTACCATGCCTACCGCTACTACATGCTCGATGCCCCCGAGATCACCGACGCCGCATTCGACAGCTTGCTCGTCGAGCTGCAACGCATCGAAGCGAAGTTCCCCGACCTGGTAACTCCCGATTCTTACACGCAACGCGTGGGCGGCTACGTTGGCGAACAGTTCGCCCCGGTCGAGCACATGGCGCGCATGTATTCCATGGACGACGCCATGAACCTCGCCGAGCTTGACGAATGGCTCGCCCGCACCGAAGAGGCGCTTGGCGCGGGGGCGGCAAGCTACACATGCGAATTGAAGATAGACGGGTTGGGCGTAGCCCTTACCTATGAAAACGGCTCGTTCGTACGGGCGGCAACGCGAGGCGATGGCGCAACGGGCGAAGACGTGTCGCTCAACGTGCGCACTATTCGCGACGTGCCCATGCACCTCGCGGAGGCCGGCCTGGCGCATATGCAAGCCGATCGAAACGAGCGAATCGAAATCCGCGGCGAGGTTTATATGCCGAAAAGCAGCTTCGCGCGCCTTAATGAAGAGGCCGACGCCGAAGGGCGCGACCCATTCGCAAACCCGCGCAATGCGGCCGCCGGCAGCCTGCGCCAAAAAGACCCGAAGGTAACCGCGACGCGCGACCTGGCGACGTTTCTCTATGCCGCGGCAAGCACGGACCCCTTGCATGTGAAATCGCAGCATGAATTCCTCGGTTGGCTGCGCGATGCGGGCTTTTCGGTAAACCCAAAGGCCGCACGCTGCGCAACGCCCGCCGAAGTGCACGACTTCTGCGCCCAGGCGCTTGAGGGCCGCGCAAGCCTGGATTACGACATCGACGGCGTTGTGGTGAAGGTCGATTCCTTCGAACAGCAAGCCGCGTTGGGATTCACCGCGCGAGCGCCGCGCTGGGCCATCGCATTCAAGTTTCCGCCCGAAGAAAAGCACACGGTGCTGCGCGAAATTCGCATACAGGTGGGGCGCACCGGGGTGCTGACCCCCGTCGCCGAATTCGACCCCGTGACGGTCGCCGGATCGACCATCGCGCGCGCCACGCTGCACAATATCGACGAGATACGCCGCAAAAACGTGCGTGTGGGCGACACGATTGTCGTCCATAAGGCGGGCGACGTAATCCCCGAAGTCGTGGGACCGGTGCTGGACAAGCGCCCCGAAAGCGCCAAAGAGTGGCACATGCCCACGCACTGCCCCGCATGCGGCAGCCCCGTTGTTCGCGACGAAGGCGAGGTTGCGTATCGCTGCGTTTCGATGGAATGCCCAGCGCAAACCAAAGAGCGGCTCCTCCACTGGGTAAGCCGCGGGTGCATGGATATCGACGGCTTGGGAGAAGAGCTCGTCGACAAGATGCTCGAAGCCAACCTCGTACACGACGCCGCCGATTTCTACAAGCTCAGCATGGAAGACATCGCGACGCTCGATACGGGGCGCTTCTACACGGCGAGCAACGCCAAGCGCGGAATCGAAGCCGGCGACCCCATTCCCGTCGGCGCGAAAACCGCGGCGAAGATTTTCGACGAACTCGAAAAATCGAAGCAGCAGTCGCTCAGTCGCGTGCTCTTCGCGCTCGGCATCCGCCACGTGGGCAAAAGCGTCGGCGAGCTTATTGCGGCGAAGTTCCCATCGATTGACAAGCTGCTGCACGCAAGCGAAGACGAGATTGCCCAGATCGATGGCATAGGCCCGAAAATCGCCGCAAGCGTGAAGCAATTCCTGGCCGTTCCCGAAAACGTGCGCGTGCTCGAAAAGCTGCGCGAAGCGGGCTTTTCGCTCGAAGACGATGCGACCGGCGCCGCGGCGCGCGCAGCGGAAGAGGCCGGCATTGACGCGAACCTGGCCCAAGCGCAACCCCTGGCAGGGCTGACCTTCGTGCTGACCGGCACGCTTGAGCGGCGCACGCGCGATGAAGCGGGCGCGGCGTTGAAAGCCCTCGGCGCGAAAGTATCGGGGTCGGTATCGAAGAAAACAAGCTACGTAGTGGCAGGCCCTGGGGCCGGATCGAAGCTGGCAAAAGCCGAGAGCCTGGGCGTTTCCGTGCTCGACGAAGCGCAAATGGAAGAAGTGCTGGCTACAGGAGTTATTCCGGAAAGCGAATAGGCAACGTACCGCGCGGACCCCGCCCTATGGCGATAAGCCCTACCAGAGGGTATTCGTGCGATCGCGGCCGATCGGCAAGCTGAACACAATGGTATCAACGGCGTGAACGATGGCGAACAATCCCAAAAATAGGCCAATCGATGCGGGAAAAACGCAGATGAGCACGCCAAGAACGATTTCCGCGACGCCCGATATGCCCACCATGGAGCCAAGGCCCGCGCCCACAAGGAAAAACGGGCGAGCAGCGATAAGTTGAACGACGCCGAAGACGACGATGCCGAAACCGAACACCCACGCGATAGTCGTAACGCCAACCGCGGGAAAAAGCAGCAGCACAACGCCGAGCAAAACGATCATGATGCCGAAAAGAAGGCTCCATCCGCTTTGGGAAAACAGCGTGTTGCGATAGCGCATATACGACGCGATGTTAATGCCGCCCGCAACGATGACGCAGATTGCAATGATTACGGAAATGCCCATGAGCACTTCTATAGGGCAAAACACACACACCAAGCCGAAAACAAGCATGAGCACACCCGAAAGAAGCTGCATCCAGTTGACCGATCCGCCGCTTCTGCCTGGGCGGAATTCGCTGCGGGAATCAAGCACCTCCACGCGGATTTTGTCGTTAGGCATCATGACCTCCTGCAACGAAACGGAATTTGTTCACTCCATATATAAACGGGGAAACGCCACGCCGGACCGAGATGCGGCATTGTTTACAAAACGTACCCCTCCATCGGCGCTATCGCAAAGCCCTCTTCTCAAGGTCGCGAATAGCGCGCGGCACATAGGAAATCACGTCTTCCGCGCACACGCACAGCTGGCAAGACTCAGACGCAGCTAGCACGCCCGCCTGGGCATGCACATACGTGCCCAGAACGCAGGCGTCCTTCGGGTCTATGTCCTGGGCAAGAAGCGATGCCACAATACCCGCAAGCACATCGCCCGTGCCCGCCTTGGCAAGCGCCGGGGTTCCGCACGAAAGCTCGTACACTTCGTCGGCGCAGCCCTCATTGCCGTCGGCTATATAGGTGTTCGGCCCTTTCAAAACGCATACCGCCCCTAAAGCTTGCGCCAAAAACAGCGCATCGGAAGCGGC
>CAVGRL010000013.1:10485-32997 GCA_963631715.1 Bacteroidaceae bacterium | reverse complement strand
CAACGCGCAGCGCGGCGGCCGTTTCGGCACACGTGTATACGCAAACATACCCCGCGCCCGCCTTCGAGGCGGCCATCGCCGCAAGCACGCCAGCACCGGGATAGGTTGGTTCGCCAACCACGAGCTCGCAGGTTCCGCGCGTATACTTATTCGCATTCCAATCCAGCACGGGAAGCAAGCGCGCCGCTTTTTTAGCCGTAATGGTTCTCATTGCTGACCGCCTTTCTGCCCACCGGCGCCCTCAGCCCCGGCCGCGGTTTGCGAGCCCAGGTCGTCGAGCATTCCGCGCATGTCTTTGAACTGCTGCGCAAGCTCCGCTTTAACGTCGCGACGTTTTTCCTGTTCTGCCTGGGATTTCTTCGTTATGGCAACGGCGTTTGCCACAGCAACCGAATGGGTGTAGCTCAGCGAAAGGGGAACATCGATAACGCCCTGCTCTTCGGCTATACGCGCCGCGGCACCATGAAGCGCGACCGCCGGCTTGCCCCGGGAATCGCGAACAACCTCAACATCGCGCATACCGATGCCGCAGCTCAAAATACCCGTGCCAAGGGCCTTGCACACGGCCTCTTTCGCGGCAAAACGCGCTGCGTAATGCGTTGCGGGGTTGCCTTTCCGGTTGCAGTAGTCTTGTTCGGCGTCGGTGAAAACTTTGCTCGCAAACGAAGGCGTGCGGCTCAAAATACGCCGCATGCGTTCAATCTCTACGATATCGACGCCCAACCCAACCGACATGGCACGCTCGCTTTCGATTACTCTACCGTGACGCTTTTCGCGAGATTGCGCGGCTGGTCAACGTCGCAACCGCGCGCGATGGCTATGCTTCGCGCGAACAGCTGGAGCGGAACGCTCGCCGTGATGGCGCTGAAGCAATCGCGCACCTTCGGAATATACATCACATAGTCGGCATGCTTCTTGATTTCCTCGTCGCCCTCGGTGGCGATGGCGATCACAAGCGCCCCGCGCGCCTTGCATTCCTGAATGTTGGAAACGACCTTGTCGTACGTGGGGCTTTTCGTGGCCACAACGATGACGGGGAAACCTTCGTCGAGCAAAGCGATGGGGCCGTGCTTCATTTCGCCAGCAGCGTAGGCTTCGGCGTGCAGATACGAAATCTCTTTGAGCTTCAACGCGCCCTCGTAGCAGATCGTCGAACCGATGCCACGACCGATGAACAGGGCATTGTTCGCATCTTTGCAAGCAAGCGCCGCTTCCTCGATGGCGCTGGTGTCGGCCAAAATTTGCTCAATCTGCTGGGCAGTGTCGGCCATTTCGCGGAACAGCATGCGAATTTGGGCCGTGGTAAGCCCGCCGCGCAGCTGCCCTAAGAGCATGGCGAGCAGAGTAAGAGCCGACACCTGGCCCAGGAAGCTCTTCGTAGCCGCCACGGCGATTTCTTTGTTCGCCTTGATATAGATGACGCCGTCGCTTTCGCGCGCAACCGGCGAGCCCACCACGTTGGTGATGCCGAAAACCTTCGCGCCCTTGATGCGCGCATCACGAATCGCCGCAAGCGTGTCGGCCGTCTCGCCCGACTGGGACACCGCAACGACCAAGGTCGACGGCGTGATGATGGGGTTGCGATAGCGGAATTCGCTTGCAACCTCCACCTCGCACGGGATGCGGCTCCATGCTTCAATGAGGTTTTTCGCAATGAGGCCGGCATGGTAGCTCGTGCCGCACGCGATGATGTAGACGCGATCGATGGCGGAAAGCTCGTCGTAGTTCAGCGACAGCTCGTCGAATTGCAGATGGCCGTTCACCATGCGTCCAGCAAGCGTATCGCGAATGGTGCGCGGCTCTTCGTAAATCTCTTTCAGCATGAAATCGGGAAAACCGCCCTTTTCCGCTGCCGAAACATCCCAATCAACATGGGTGACCTCGGGAAATATAGCGTTGCCGGCTTCGTCGAAATATTCGATTCCAGCTTCGCCATCGCAATACGTGAGCTTCGCGAAGGTATCGTCTTCCAGAACCACGACATCGCGCGTTTCGTCGATAAGGGCCACGATATCGCTTGCGACGAGCGCACCCGTTTTACCTTTGCCAACAACGATGGGGGAATCTTTGCGTGCACACACGATGGTCCCAGGCTCCGATTCGCACACCACAGCGATGCCATACGCGCCAGCAAGGCGATACACGGCCTTGCGCACGGCCTCAAGCAAATCTCCCTCGTAGGCCTCCTCCACCAAATGGGCAATGACCTCGGTGTCGGTTTCGCTCGAAAACACATGGCCGCGACCCTCGAGCTCTTCTTTCAGCGTCGCGTAATTCTCGATGATGCCGTTATGCACGACGGCGATATCGCTCGCGCATGCCGTATGGGGGTGGGCGTTGCGCTCACTCGGTTTGCCATGAGTAGCCCAGCGCGTGTGCCCAATGCCGCACGTGCCGTCTATCTCCATGTCGTTGACCATGGCTTCAAGCCCGGCAACCTTGCCGACCTTGTGCTTTACATTCAAACCAAGCGGCGTTTGAACGGCGATGCCCGCCGAATCGTAGCCGCGATACTCCATGCGCTTCAAGCCGCGAATGAGAATTTCTTTTGCTTGAAGTGCTCCCGTGTATCCAACGATGCCGCACATAAGGGACATGTCCTTTCTGTAGCTGACGGAACGTCTCATTTTATCGTCGATGCCCGCAGGCGAGCGCGGCCTGCCACGACATAATCATACGCACCACAGATTAGCGGCGGTTTTCGCAGGACGAATGGACGATTCGTCCCTACAGACGCAAGGCCGAGCCAAGAAAGAATCCTGGCTCGGCCCCATTTAAGGCTGGCGGCGAAACACAGAAAGGGAAACCGCGGCATTGAAACGCCAAGCCCGCCCTCTGCATTGTTCGGTTCGATTTCGCCTAGCGACTGGCGGTTGTCGAGCTGCCAGGCTGTTCGCTTGCCGCGCCCGCAGCGAGCATTTGCTCGAACATGCTTGCCGTGCTTTTAAAATCGTTCGGGAGCACTACCGTGGAGCCCTTGCCCGATTCCGCGAAACGGCACATCATATCGGCCCATTGGGTGAACATGAACAGCTCGTTGGCCTCTTGCGGCGTGACGCCCGATTCCTTGATGGTCTCGAGCGAATCTTTGATGCCCTGCGCGATGGCCTTGCGCTGGTTGGCGATGCCCTCGCCGGCCTTTTCCATGCTCTCGGCCTCGGCACGTGCCTCGGTCACCTTCTTGATGCGATCGGCCTCGGCCAAATCTTGCGCAGCCAAGCGCACGCGCTGTGCCGAGTTGATCTGATTCATGGAATCCTCGACCTCTTTCGGCAGCGAAATACGCGTGATGAGCGTGCTGACCAGTGTGAATCCGTAGCCCGACATCTGTTCGCTCACCGTGGCGTTCACGTCTTTGGCGATGTCGTCTTTCTTGGCGAATACCTCGTCGAGCGAATACGTGGGAATGGAGCTGCGCAGCGCGTCGGTGATGAAGTCTTTCATCTGGTCAACGGGGTCTTGCAGCATGTAGTAGCTCTTATAGATGCCCGACTGCTCAGGCGATGCGCCCAGCGCATAGTCGACGTGGTACTGCGCCGAAACCTCCAAGCCGATGGTCACGTTGTCTTCGGTTTTCACATCGATGTCGAAACCGTTTTTCATCGTGCGCAGGTTCACATCGGCCGCCTTGCGTTCGAAAAACGGGATCTTCACGTGGAAACCCGCGCCCACAAAGCGGTTGAATTTACCCAAGCGCTCGATAATCACCGAATGCTGCTGCTCAACGATGATCAGGCCATCTTTGACAATGGCAGCAACAATCAGCACGAATATGACGAAGAAAACAAGACTTCCGACCATGGCAGCACCCTTCCTTGTTTGGCGATTGGCAACATTCTACCGTCTGGCCCATAGACCCGCCAATGCCGAAAAGGCCAGAAAGCCGGCGGGATGGTCCCAAGGCCAAACCCCAAGAATTCGCCTGCTTGCCGCCTAAAACCCTAGCCACACCTGCAATTGCGAGAGTTGGGGCGTTTTCGTTCGCGCCCCCCCTACGCTTCGCTCGGCGTAGCGCTCACGCCGGCATCGGCGGCAGCGATGGCGTGGAGTTCATCGATGTACCCAAGAAGAAGCTCGCTCGGGCGGCGCTCGCGGTGCATGATGTACCCAACGCGCATGACCTCGTCGCTCACAAGCGGCACGCTCACGATGCCGCGTAGCATTTCTCCGGAAAGCACGCCCGTGGAAAGCGTGTAGCCGTTATGGCTTATGAGCAGATTGGTGAGTGTTCCCCGGTCGGAAAAGCGAATGTTGCGCGTGTGGGGAAGCCACGCCAGCGGCTCTTCGGCGTAATAAAACGAGTTCACCGTGCCCTGCTCGAAAGAATAGCGGGGGTAGGGCGCCAAATCTTGCGGGGAGATGCTCTTGCGCGACGCGAGGGGGTGCCCTTCTCCCACGAACACATGCGCACGGGCCTCAAACAGTGGATGGAATTCCACGTTGGCCTCGTCAAACGCCCGGGAAAGCACGCGCCTGTTGAAATCGTCGGTATACAGGATGCCTATCTCGCTTCGAAACGAGCGCACGTCTTCTATGATTTCCGCCGTGGTGCACTCGCGCAGCACCAAATCGTAATCGTCGCCCGTACACGTTTCGGCCACATTCACGAACGCCTGAACGCTGAAGGCGTAATGCTGCGTGGAAACCGCCAAGCGCACATGACTCGACCCATGGCTTTCGTAGCGGCGCTCCAGCATATCGGCCTGCTCTACCACTTGGCGTGCATAGCCCAAAAGCTCAGTTCCGTCGTTGGTAAGCTCAACCCCGCGATTGCTTCGCGTGAACACGGTAATGCCCAGCTCGCGTTCGAGGTCTTTGATCGAAGTGGACAAATTCGATTGCGTAGCGAACAGCTCGCGCGCAGCGGCGTTGATAGAGCCGTACTCGGCGACGGCGATAAGGTAGCGAAGTTGTTGCAGCGTGGCCATGAAATACACCTCGGTCGCAGGGATGCGCTCATCGAAACGATTGTGGTACGAATACGCCTAGCAACGGGCCCGCAGATGAAAGCCGATCGAAACCGCGTGGCTCAAGGAAGGCCACCGCCTAGCGGCGGAAATTCGGCTTTCCTTCTTCACGCGCCGCGTCTCAAGCGCCGCCCGCGCGCCGTTGCTGGATCTTCCTGGATTATCGCACAGCAAGAAAACCCGACGCGCAGGCGCCCTCTCTTTCTACAGCACGCTAACGCCGATGCCCACCAAACCGGGACCGGTATGCACCACGAGCGCAGGAGATATCTGCCCAAGCAGTACATCACCAACGCGAGGGAATCGGTTGCGCAGCTCTTCCGCAATGGCGCGCGCCTCGGGCTCGGCATCACCATGGGCAACGGCCAAGCGAACCGTGCGGCCCTCGGCGATAGCCGCGGCCGCAGCCTTCGCCGCGAGCCCCACCGTTTTTTTCAACGAGCCTTTTCGACCGTGGGCCTTTGCGCACACCACGTATTTCCCCTCGGCGTCGCACATGATGGAGGGACGAATATCAAGCTTCGAGCCAATGGCGTAGGTTGCCGCGCCAATGCGCCCGCCTTTGTAGAGATATTCGAGCGTCTTTACGCAGAAAAACACGCTCGAGCGTTGCGCGGCCCCTTCGGTACGAACGACCACCTGCGAAAACGACAAGCCGGATTCCACAAGTTCGCAGGCAAGCAGCGCGGTAAGCCCGGCTCCAATGCCGATGCTTTTCGTATCGATAACCGCGCATTCCAAATCGGCGCGTCCAGCGGCTACGCTGCGCACCAGTTCATAGGTGCCCGAAAGCCCCGACGAAATGGTCACGGCAATCACGTGCGTGTAGCCCTCGGCCGCAATCTGATCGAATATAGCCATGACCTCGGCAGGCGCGGGCGTCGAAGTTTTAGGGATTTCGGTCGCGAAGCGCTCATACACCTCGCTAGGCTGAATGGTTACCTTATCGAGATAGTCGCCATCGGAGTAATTCACGTGCAGGGGCACGATGTAAACGCCATAGCGCTCCACGGCCTCGGGTGGAACATCGGCCGCCGAATCGACCAGCACGGCGATGCGCTGGCCGCAGGGCTCGACATCAAGCGACCCGACAGAGCCGGCTGCGGCGTGCGCCACCGCGTCGATAGCACCGGCAGCTGCACTGGCCACAGCATCCGAAGCGCCCGAAAGCACCGCCCCGCCAACAGCGCGAGTTTTTGCAATCCCCTGCTTGATTGCCTCGTTCGCAGCGTTGCCCATTGACATGCAAACCCCCTCATACACAGCGACGGAAAAGGAAAGGGACACCGCTTCGCGTCTGAGCCCGACTCGAACTCAACGCCGCAAGGCCACGCCACCGAAGCAAACACACGCCGCATCGATGAATGCAGCAAGCCCTACCGAGAAAAAAATCGGAAAAGCGCCCTTCTCTCATACTTCCTAGTTTTTAAAACCAGATTATATGTAGGCAGAAACCGCGTCAAGCAATATGGAGTTTGCTTGAACAGCCCGCTGCGGCGGCATTTCCCGCTTAACGCGACAGCCACGCAACGTGGTACGCTTGCCGCTATGACACACAGCGAGCAACATAATCCCACCTCGGCAGAAGCGGAATACGTTGAGTTCATTCGCGGACTGCACCTGCCCCGATATCGCGATATTCCGGCGATTGACTTATACATGGATCAGCTGCTCACCTATATCGACACCGCGCTGCGCCCGCTTGTTGCCGCCGAAGAAAAGCTTCTCACCGCTTCCATGGTGAACAACTATGTGAAGCAGCGCATTGTTCCCGCGCCCATATCGAAGCGCTATCGCCGCGAGCATGTGGCCATGCTCATGGTGATATGCCTTATGAAGAGGGCGTTCTCTATGAGTGACATCGATTCTTTGCTCAAGGTTTCCGCCGCCACGCATTCCTTGGAAAACGCTTACGATTTCTTCTGCGAAGCCGTCGAAGAAAGCTTGCGACAATTGTTCTGCGGAAACGTAGAAAGCTCGCGTCTCGGCGTGCTCGAACTCGCGCCGGAAGCAGCCGACGCCGTCTCGTTCTCTTTAAGCGTGAAAGCCTCCGGCGAGCTTTTGCCCGAACGCCGCCTAGCGATCGCGGCCGCAACGAGCGTCGCCAACAAAATCTACGTTGAGAAATGCTTCGAGTTGGAAATTCTCGCCGGATCGAGCGAGCATTCACCGCGAAAGGCTGGCCAACATGACTAAAAGCCCCGCCACAACCAAGCCCGAATCCAACACGCACCAAGCCGCCGCCGTGGATGCGCCCAAGCTCGACGGAGCCGAAGTCGCATCCGCCGCAAACGAGGCCGCCGCGAAGGCATGGGGTAAAAATCGAGCGAAACTGCTCGACCGTCTATCCAACAAAGACGTTGCTCGCGACGTGGTAACACTCGCCGGCATGACCGAAATCTACTGCATCGACCACCACGCTCAAAACACTCGAGAGCCGTTCGAAAGCGAGGCCACCAAGGCAGGGGTCTACCCCGCGCGCAAAATCCCAAGCCTGTGCCCGGAATGCGCAGCTCATCTGCGCTATGGCGAAGTGCGCCGAGCACTGTGCCGCAGAGAGCCGCGCCCCGCTTGCAAGACCTGCGCAAACCATTGTTATGCACCCACCGAACGAGCCTGGCAAAAGCGGGCCATGGCATATGCGGGCCCCCGCGCGATGTTTCGCGGACACGCCATCGAAGCCATTCGGCACCTTCTTCAGACGAAGCTCAGCTAGAAAGCGCCGCTTGCGGCCACCATCCCGCTTCCAGATCGCGCGGCGCATCGGACGCCTTGCCGGTTTGCGCGCCGCTGCCCAAGCATAGCTGCAAACGCCCACAAGCCGACGACCCTCTCCCTCACCCCAAACGCCGATTCCTCCCGCAGAAAAATACGGCGCGCAACGCAAAGTTCACCCTCGCGGCCGTATCATAGAACCCGTCGAAAATGAGCGCGCCGCGCGAAAGCCATCCAAGAAGCGAGGACACCATGGTCAACCAGCGAATGTATGAATTGGGCAACGAGCCGTCCGCGATTCGCGAGCTGTTCGCATACGGACAGAAGCGAAAAGCGGAAATCGGCGAGGACAAGGTCTTCGATTTCAGCATCGGCAACCCGAGCGTGCCCGCACCCAAAGAGCTGAAACAGGCGATCCTCGACGTTATGGAGCTGCCCGCCATGCAGGTGCACAGCTACACGCCAAGCCAAGGGGCGCCCAGCGTGCGCGCCGCCATCGCGAATTCCCTGAATAGGCGATTCGATACCTCGTACGCAGGCGATAACATCTACATGACCTGCGGCGCCGCAGCATCGCTTTCCATTTGTTTCAAAGCAATTGGCAACCCGGGCGATGAGTTCATCGTAATCTCGCCTTATTTCCCCGAATATAAAGTTTGGATTGAAAACGCCGAATGTACCTGCGTAGAGGTTCCGGCGCGCCACGACGATTTCCAAATGAACATCGAGGCCATCGAAGAGGCCATCTCTGCTCGCACCAAGGGCATCGTCATCAATTCGCCCAACAATCCGGTTGGATCGGTATATCCCGAATGCGACCTTGTGGAACTCTCAAACGCGCTGCGCCGCAAGCAAGACGAATTCGGCACTCAGATCTTCATCATCGCCGATGAGCCGTACCGCGAAATCGTATACGGCGACGTGCGCGTGCCATTCGTACCGTCGATTTATGAAAACACGCTGGTGTGCTACTCGTATTCGAAATCGCTCAGCCTGCCCGGCGAACGCATTGGCTACGTGCTCGTTCCCAACACCATGCCCGAATGGCAGCATGTCTTCGCCGCCGTATGCGGAGCCGGCCGTGCGCTGGGCTTCGTATGCGCCCCATCGCTTCTGCAATACGCCATTGAGCGATGCGTGGATGTGCCGTGCGACGTTGCTTCGTATGCGGAAAACCGCGAGGCTCTCTATGGCGGCCTCACGAAGCTTGGCTATGAATGCGTGGCGCCGCAAGGGGCGTTTTACCTGTGGGTTCGCGCGCTTGAAGAAGACGCGAACGCGTTTGCCGAAGCGGCCAAGGCCCACGAGCTGCTGCTTGTGCCAAGCGATAGCTTCGGCGTGCCTGGCTGGCTGCGCGTGAGCTATTGCGTGGCGCACGAGACCATCGCGAATTCCATGCCGGCCTTCGCCGAACTCATGCGCGAATATCAGCAGAAGGCGCACGCGTAAGACGAAGCCCAAAGCGCACGCAAAAGCCACCGATTCGAAAGCTCCCGCCCTTCGCGGCCGAAGGACGGGAGCTTTCTTGCATTCGCGACTCAACGCGAGCCCAAACCGCACCGAACAAGCCCTCGACGAACGAGGCAAGCGAGACGGCATGCCCAGGCGCCATCCCCGTTTTTCGAATCTGCCGCTTCGCGTGGTAAACTTTGCGCACGTTTGCAAAAGAAAGGTTTCCTATGCCCGCGAAGTGCAACCTCATTATCGATTCATGCTGCGATTTGCCGCTCGACATGGTAAAGCGCGACGGAATCGAGCTGCTCGAATTCAACTACATCATGAGCGACGGCAGCCACAAAGACGACTTCTACCAATCGATTACCCCGCACGACTTCTACGAGAAAATCCGCGGGGGCGAAACCCCCAGCACCTCGCAGGCGTCGCCTGCCGATATTGAAGCCGCCTTCAGGCGGGCTGCGGAAAGCGGAACGCCCACCGTGTATCTGTGCTTCTCGAGCGGCATTTCGAGCAATTATTCGACCGCAGAGGCACTTCATTCGCAAATCATGGCGGAATACCCCGAAGCACCGCTCTACCTGGTCGATCTGCTAATCGGGTCCACGCCCGAAGGCCTGCTCGTGGCCGAAACGCTCAAGCAACGCGACGCCGGGCTTTCCGCCGAAGAACTTGTTAAGTGGGCGGAACAGGCGCGCTATTTCGTGCAAACCATGTTCATGGTCGACGATTTGGACGCCCTTCATCGTGGCGGGCGCATTCCCGCATCGGTCGCGGCAGCAGGCTCGGCGCTCAACGTAAAGCCCCTGCTCACCTTCGACGTTACCGGGCACTTGGCGCTTACGGGCGCGGCACGCGGACGCAAGAAGGGGCTTCGGCAAATGGCCGAATTCTTCGAGAAGGAGCACGACGCCAAAGGCAGCTCGCCCGTGGTGCTCATCGGCAACGCCGATTGCGAAAAAGATGCCGACGCCCTGCGCGAGCTTTTGGCCAAGCAAGATGCAAGCATTACCGTGCTGAAGCACAACATTGGCGCCACCATCGGCAGCCATGTGGGCCCTGGCATGGTATCGATTTCGTTTTGGGGAAGCGACCGCCGAGAGAACCTATCGGTGGCCGACCGCATCGCCGCGAAAATCAAGCGCGGGTAGGAAAGACAGCCCAATAGTTTGGGCGGTTTCTACGCGAAGCCGCCCAAACAACACCTCGCCAAACCCGGCGCCCCTTTATACCCTTGCGCCCGTGACGTTCATGCGAGCGCACAAACGGCCCTCGCCATCGCGCACATCAACGCGCGCGAAGCACATCGAGCGGCCGGACTTTTCCATGCGGCATTCAGCGACCAGGCGATTTCCCTTCGCGGCCGCAAGATAATCGATCGAATTGCTCACCGACACCGTAGGCGGCTGGCCGATGTTCGAAGCAATGGCGAACGCATAATCGCCCAACGTGAAATACACGCCGCCCATTACCGCGCCCATGGCATTGCGATGTTGCGAACCAACGACCATGCCAACGCGGGCGAAGCCCTCGCCCGCTTCCTCGATCACGGCGCCGAGCGATTCGGTCGCATACCGGTCGTTTTTGAACCGCGCGCGAATCTCTTCGAGCGACGCGCCGGACGCAACCAGGGCTTTCTTTTCTTCCATATGCAATCCCCTTCAAAAGGAGCCCTCGATCGAGCGGTTCTAATCGACGCTCTTCAGGCTTTCCACCATATCGATCTTGCGCAGCTTGCCCTTCATAGCCACCGTCACGATAACCGAGAACACCATGGTGAGCGCGAATGCGATAGCGAAGCTCAGCAGATGAATATCGCGACCAAACATCACCTGGTCAACCTCGGCCGTCACCACGACATAGCCCTCCATCGCCACGCCGAGCGCCAGCCCGAAAACCGCGCCAATAAGCGCAAGCAGCAACGTTTCCCGGTAGATATAGGCATTTACCTCGTGCGGAGTGAACCCAAGCACCTTAAGCGTCGCAATCTCGCGCACGCGCTCGGTGATATTGATGTTCGTGAGGTTGTACAGCACGACGAAAGCAAGCAGGGCCGCAGCAACCACAAGCACGACGACGACCGAATCGACGCTTTTCAGCATAGAGCGGTAGCTCTCGATCGTCTCGTCGTTGTAGGTGACGGTTTTCACGCCGTCGCAAGCCAGCAGATCGTCGCTGAATGCCTCGCGCAAAGAATCGCCTTCGCCAACATTCGCGAACAGCGTGGCATACGTCGGCGCTTCGCCCACCACCGACTCGTAAAGGCCTGGCGACATAAGCACGTATTGCGAAACGTAGTTCTCCATAATGCCAGCCACGCGCACGAGGCGTCCTTCGCCCGTGGCGTTTCCTATTGCATCCTCGTCGAAAAGTTCGATGGCATCGCCCACCGAAACGCCCAACCGTGTAGCAAGCTTTTCGCTGATGAGCACTCCCGAATCGTCCAAAGCAAGCGTTTCGTGGCCAATACGCGTCCTCATCGTATTGAACTCGTCGAAATTCGCGGCATCTTGCGGAACCTCGAGCTCGACGCGCTGCTCACCGCCATCGCCCGCGCCTTCGGCTCGAACGATTTTATTGCTGGTCATAAGCCAGGCCATGTCGCCCTGCGAATCTTGCTCGACGCGTTGCGACACCGCTTGCTTCTGCTCGTCGGTCGCATCGGAATCCATGCGCACGATAGCGCTGTAGTGATAGAGCTCGCCGTATTGCTTGTCGATGATATCGTTGATGGCGTTTTGCAAACCAAGCCCCACGAGCAGCAGGCCAGTGCAGCCGGCAATGCCGATAACGGCCATGAAGAAGCGGCGCTTGTAACGGAAAAGGTTTCGCGCGGTGACTTTCCAGCTGAACGTCATACGGCTCCACAGGGGACGAATGCGTTCAAGCAGAATTCGTTTGCCCGCTTTTGGGGCGCGCGGCAGCATGAGCGCCGCCGGCTTTTCGCGCAGCGTGGCCATGGCAGCGAAAAGCGTCGCCGCAACGGTGATGCCAACAGACAAGCCCGCCGACAGCGCAAACAGCCCGGCATCGATGGGCGTTGGGCAACACGGCACGGCATAGATGATTGAGTAAGCGCCCATGATGAACCACGGCAAGAATTGCGAAAGAGCCACGATGCCCACAACCGAGCCCACGCCGGAGGCAATCGCCGCATAGACGAGATATTTCGAGGCGATGCGCGCATTCGAATAGCCCAGCGCCTTAAACGTGCCGATGAGCACGCGCTCTTCATCAACCATGCGCGTCATCGTCGTGAGAGAGACCAAGGCCGCAACCAGGAAAAACAGCATGGGGAACACTTGAGCGATTTGATCGATGCGCCCCGAATCGGAACGGAAGCTTTCGGCTCCAACATTCTTGGTAAGGTCCAAAACATACACATCGGCGTCCATCGACAAGATATCGTCCACTTCCGCCTGGGCCTCGGCAAGTTGGCGTTCGACATCGGCGAAAGCAGATTCAGCTTCGGCTCGCTTAGAGGCGAGCTCATCGGAGCCGCTTTGCCATTGTTCGAGTCCGCTTGCGTATTCAGCCTGGCCGCTTTCGAGTTGGGCCTGCCCACTTGCCAGTTGCTCTCGTCCGCTCGCCAGCTGCTCGGCTGCAGAATCGAGCTGCGCCTGGCCTTGGGAAAAGCCTTTCTCGGCAGCGGCCTTTTGCGAAGCGAGCTCGCCTGCGGCAGACGCAAGCGCATCGGGAACGCCGGCGGTTTTCGCGTCGATTTGGATGAGCGCCGATTGCAACTGCGCGATTCCCTCTTCGGCAGCAGCCGCCTGCGCTCGCAGCTCGCTTTGCTGTTGCTGCAAGCCAGAAAGCTGCTGCTGAGCTTCCCCAAGCTCGCCTTGCAAAGATTCCTTCTGCGCCTCAAGCGCAGCTTTCGCTTCTTCATACCCCTGATCGGAAGGGTCCAACTGGGAAATTTGCAGGTCGACATCGGCAATGGCCGCATTGAGCTGCGAAATTCCGCCTTGCACCTGGGCAATTCCACCTTCAAGCTGCTCGAGCGCATCGTTTATTTGGGCGAGGCCGCCCTGCGTTTGGTCGAGTTGGTTTTGCAGAAGCGCCCGCGTTTGCATGGCCGATTCGTACTGCGCCCAGCCATCATCGATTGAGCTTTGGGCGAGCGCGAATCCCGCAGCGGCTTGCGAGCGCTGCTGCGCAAGGGTCGCCAAACCAGAATCGTAGCTCGCTTGACCGCTTGCCAGTTGCGCTTTGCTGCTTTCAATACTCGAGCGCGCGGAAGCAAGCTGCGAAGCGGCGGAATCGAGCTGCTCTTTCGAGCTATCGAGCTGGGCTTGGCCATCTTCGATCTGGGCAAGCGCATCGGCGCGTTCGGCCTCGTATTCCGCCCGTTTCTCATCAAGGGTCGCTTGAGCACTTTCGCGCAATCCTTCAAGGCGCGAAGCCTTCAATTCGCCGGCGATGACGTCTATCCTTGCCGCCACTTCATCGACTTTTTCCTGGTAGGCATCGCTTGCCCATGCCTCATCGCTCGCGCCCAGAACCGAAACGAACGCCTCGGTGTAAGGATAATCGCCCGCAAACGAGTCGAGCGGAACATAGACGAACGAGGAAAGCTGGCCGCTGCCAAGCTGCGTCGAACCCGTGTTCGTTGAACAGGTGTAATACGACGACCGAACGAAACCGCACACCGTGAATTCGTGCACAGAGAATGTGTCGTCGAGGTCTTGCGTGCCCTCCACCAGGCGCACCTTGTCGCCAACCTGCACATCGGATTGCCACACGGCGTCGATGGAAAGCAGGCACTCATCTGCACGTTCGGGCCATGAGCCACTCGCAAGAATGAGACGGTTCAGGTAATCGGGATCGCTCGACGAGACAGCCGCGCCGTCGGTCGAAGCGTTTCGCGCAGCCTGCACGTCGTAAGAATGGTAGCGCAGCGTGTATTGAACGCCATCGATGTCGCTTATCGCGTCGGCCTCGTAGGCGGGCATGACGCCGCTTACACCTTCAACGCTTCGAATCTGGTCGATTTCGCCATCGGTCAGGCCAACGGTAGACACCACGCGAATGTCAGACAAATTCGTGCCATCGTAGTATTCATCACCAGCCAAGCGCATATCGGGGCCGGTCATGCGAAGCCCGGCATAAAAGCCCGCGCCCAAAGCGGCGATGATCGCAATCGCCAGAAAACGGCCCCATGAATTCGTGATTGACCGCCGAAGGTCTTTTCCAAAAGCGCTCGCCATGCGCTACCACTCCACCGTTTCGGCCGCCTGCGGGTGCGCGTTCAGCCCAATGCGCTCGACCTTGCCCTCTTTCACATGTATCACGCGATCGGCGATTGCGGTGAATGCGGAGTTGTGAGTGATAAGCACCACCGTGCGCCCCGTAGCGTGGCACGTGTCTTGCAAAAGTTTCAAGATTGCCTTACCGGTTTTGTAATCGAGCGCGCCGGTAGGCTCGTCGCACAGCAAAAGCTTCGGGTTCTTCGCGATGGCGCGGGCGATGGCCACGCGTTGTTGTTCGCCGCCCGAAAGCTGCGCGGGGAAATTATCCATGCGATGGGCAAGGCCCACCTGGGCCAACACATCGGCCGGCGGAAGCGGATCGCGGCAAATCTGGCTTGCGAGCTCAACGTTTTCGAGGGCCGTGAGGTTTTGCACCAGATTGTAGAACTGAAAGACGAACCCGATATCGTAACGGCGATAGTCGGTGAGCTGCTTCTCGTTGAATTCATCGACGCGAGCGCCGTCAAGCGTGATGGCTCCCGACGTGCACGAATCCATGCCGCCCATCGTATTCAGCAGCGTGGTTTTTCCCGAGCCAGAAGGCCCAACGACAACCACCAATTCGCCACGCTCGATTTCAAACGACATGCCATCCACGGCGGCAACCTGCACTTCGCCCATCGTGTACACCTTGCGCACGTCTTTGAACTCGACAAATGCCATGCCCGCCGCCTTTCGCCATCTTTGCGCAGCATATCTTTTTCACCACGAAGTATATTGCACGCGCAGCCTGCGACAACGCGACAGCCTCGCGAACGGCAAAACGTCACTCGCTCGTAATACAGGCAAAATCCAGCTTTTTGGCCGCGCGATGGACGCATGCCAAGCACAGCGCCAAGCCGCGCAAAAAAGGCTAGAATTCGAAACTGTTTTATAGAGATGCGCCCAAGCGCGCGCTACGAAGGAGCATCATGGAGAACACAGAACAGCACGCGACCGAACGCGAGCAAGCGATCGTTTCCCTTGCGTCTATCGTCGACGCCATTCGCGAAGACGAGGCCAACCCCTGTGCGACGTTTGGCGAAATTGAAAGCGCAGAGATCAATGGCGTTGCCATCGATTCGCGCAAAGCGGCCCCAGGCTGCCTCTTCATTTGCAAGGGAGCTGCATTCAAGCCCGAATTCCTCGCAAGCGCGCTTGAAAACGGAGCCGCCGCATTTCTTTGCCAGGGAGAAACCGACGAATGCGGCGAGCTGCGTGTTCCCGCCGAGCTCGCCAGCATCGCGCCGAATGTCGCCGCCATTGCCGCCGCAGATGTGCGCCGAGCTATGGCATTCGCTTCGAAAGCGGCCTACCGCGACCCAAGCAAGGCGCTCGACGTTGTTGGCATCACGGGCACAAAGGGGAAATCGACCACATCGTACATGCTGCGCTACGTCTTGAACGCAACATCGATCGAAACCTCCATGCTCGGCTCGATTGTGACCGACGACGGCACCGACAGCTACGAAAGCCACAACACAACTCCCGAGTCGCCCGATTTGTGGCGCCACCTGAACAACACGGTCGTTTCGGGCCGCAAGCATATGGTGATGGAAGTTTCCAGCCAGGGGCTGAAGTACGACCGCGTTTTGGGGCTCGATTTCGATATCGCCTGCTTCCTCAATATCGGCCGCGACCATATATCGCCCGCCGAGCACCCCGATTTCGAAGACTATTTCGAAAGCAAACTCAAGATTTTCAAGCAATGCAAAACTGCCGTAGTAAATCTTGGGACCGATAGCCTCGATAGGGTGCTCGCCGCCGCGCAGGCCGCGCCGCGCGTCGTAACCACCAGCGCAACGCGAACCGATGCCGATTATTACGCGACGAATATCCAGTCGGTAAACGGTACGCTCTCGTTTGAGGCAACCGAGGCCTCAACGGGAGAAAAACATGCTATTGAACTGGGAATTTCAGGCCTATTCAATGTCGCTAACGCCCTGTGCGCCATCGCGTGCGCCCGCGAGCTTGGCATTGAATGGTCCGCGATCTGCCAGGGGCTTGCGGCCGTGCGCGTGCCCGGCCGCATGGCGACGTTCGCCTCGAAAGATGGCCATGTGCTCGGAATCGTCGACTATGCGCACAACGAGCTGTCGTTCAAGGCGTTTTTCTCGTCGGTGCGCGCCGAATACCCCGAGCGTCGCATAATCGCCGTCTTTGGCGCCGCAGGCAGCCGCGCCTACGACCGCAGGCATGTGCTGCCCGAGGTCGCCTCGCAATACGCCGACCTCATCGTATATACCGAAGATGATCCGACCTACGAAAAGGTTGAAGACATCTGCGCGCAGATGGCGTCGAACACGCCCGAAAGCGTCGAGCATACCATCATCTGCAACCGAGAGCAGGCATTTGCCTACGCCGCAAAGCGCGCCTTCGACGACCCGAGGCCAGCAGTCGTGGTGGCGCTTTCGCGCGGCAGCGAAACCCTGCAGCATCGCGGAGATTCGTTCATCGAAGAGAAAAGCGACATGATGCTCGCGCAGGAATACATCGCCGAAGCCTAACGCCGAATGCGACCTGTTAAATGCTCTGAGCGTTTAACAGGTCGCAGACTTCTCGCCACGCGGTGCTACGCACAACGGCCCTATCGAACCCGTTAAATGCTCTGAGCGTCTAGCATGCTCCAGCAACAAAAAAAGCCCGAGCATTGCCCGGGCTTCCCTATTGCAAGCACTAAAGCGAAACCGCTACGCGGCGGCCTGCTCCTTGATGAAGAAGCGTTCGTACCAAATAAGGAACGTAAGCGCCGTATAGATCTTGCGCTGATTGGCCGCATTCCCCTCGAAGTGGTCATCGAGCAGCTTCATCAGCTTTTCGGTATCGAAAAACTCCGCAGCCCACTCCGCCGTGAAATAGCCTTTCACGAAATCGTAGTATTTCTGCTCGCGCAGCCAGAATTTCACCGGCACGGGGAACCCTACCTTTTTGCGCGTGGCCCATTCATCGGGCAGCGTGCGATTGGCCGCATGGCGAAGCACCAGCTTGCAGCCCTCATCGTTCACGCGGTAACGCGCAGGAACATGCTCGGCGAATTCCATGACCTTCTTATCGAGGAACGGCACGCGCAGTTCGAGCGAATGCGCCATGCACATCTTGTCGGCCTTCAGCAAAATGTCGCCCGGCAGCCACATGTTCATATCGAGATACTGTTTCTTCGACAGCTCGCATTTATCGCTTACCTGGGCATAATACGGCGCGCACAGCTCGAATGCGCTGGGCCCGTTGTCGTATTCGGGCTTCAAAACGCTATCGGCTTCCTCGGGCGCAAACACGTTCGCCTGACCCACATACCACCGCTCGGGCACTTCGGCACACTTCGTAAGGAAATTATGGCCCTTGAAGTACGGAAGGTGCTGCACGGCAGAACCGAGCGCGCGGCGAATGTCCAAAGGCACGGCGTGCTTGAATTTTGCCATCTCGGGCGTGTCCTCATACCATTCATAGCCTGCGAACAGCTCATCGGCGCCTTCGCCAGAAAGCACAACCGTAACCTGCTCGGAAGCAAGTTTGGCCAGGTAATACAGGGGCACGCTCGACAAATTCGACTGAGGCTCGTCCATGTGGTACTGGATTGTAGAAAGCGCACCGAAAAACTCGTCAGCCGAAATCATCTTGCGCACGTTTTTCACGCCCAGCTTGTCGGAAAGCTCGGCCGCGTAGTTGGTCTCATTGAAATTCTTGTAATCGAAGCCCACCGAAAACGTGGTGTCGGGCATAAGGCATGCGGCGATATAGCTCGAATCCACGCCGCCGGAAAGGAAGCTTCCCACTTTCACATCGGCAATGCGGTGCGCCTGCACGCTTTCGTGCACCACGCGATCGCACTCATCAACGTATTCCTCGAACGTCTTGGAATTGTCGTCAGTGAAATCGCAGCTCCAATACCTGCGGATTTCCATCTTCGACGTAGCCAAATCGAACGTGAAGCAATGCGCGGGAGCGAGCTTGTACACGCCTTCGAAAAATGTCTCGTCCATCATGGGAGACTGCAACGTGAGATAGGGGCGCAAAGCCTGCTTGTTCACAGCCTTCACGAATTTCGGATGCTCAAGGAAGCTCTTGATCTCGCTGCCGAACAGCAGGCTGCCATCGGCCGTGCAATTGTAGTAAAAGGGCTTGATGCCGAAAATATCGCGCGCGCCAAACAGCTTGCGCGCCTTCTTGTCGAAAATCACGAACGAGAACATGCCGCGCAGCCTATCGACCACGCTTTCGCCCCACTCCTCGTAGCCATGCAGAATCGATTCGGTATCGGCGCCGCAATGAAACACATAGCCTTTTCCCTCGAGCTCGCTTCGAAGCTCTTGGAAATTGTAGATTTCGCCGTTGAACACGATGACGACCGAGCCGTCTTCGTTCCGCATGGGCTGGGCGCCCGCCTCGGTAAGGTCGAGAATCGACAAGCGACGAAAACCAAGGGCAACGCCACCATCGACAAAACTTCCGCCCATATCGGGACCGCGGTGGACGATTCGGTCCATCATGGCGGCAAGCGTACGCTCGCAGCCGTCGAACGTTTCAGTGAAACCGACGAATCCGCACATGGCGCAGTCCTTTCTCGCCCGCGATCCGCGAGCTGAGCACAAATGTCCGGCGAAGCGCACGCCGGCCTACAGCAAATGCAAAATACGTATAGTACTCGCGGCGCTTTACTTGTAATTGCCCGGGTTCTTGAATTTATCGAAATAGCGGAACATATGCACCTTCACATACAGCCAGCGCATAAAGTTGCCGCGCAAATCGTAAGCGTAGTAATGGCTTACCGATTCTTTGCCTCGCTTCATAAGCGCATTCGCACGCTTCACGAATTCCGGATCGCTTACATACGTGCGAACCACGCGGCGCGGCACCGAACGGTAGAGGTTCTCATTTTCATTAATGCGGCATTCGCCGAGGTCGCGCTGGTATACGCGATCTTCCACCACCAAGCGCGCGATATTTTGCCCGGCACCGGTCACGTAGAAGTTCGAACGCCCCTGGCGAAGGTTGATCTCGAACACCTTGTAGCTGCCGTCGCGCGGGTCGAATTTGATATCGAAATTGGAAAAGCCGGTGAAGCCAATTTCCTCAAGCCACTTCTTGATAGGCTCCTGCAATTCTGGGTTCGATTCGGTGATGATGGCGCATGGGTTTCCTAATGCTGTAGCCGTGTGCTCTTCGAGGCCCACGCGGCCGAAGCACATCATCTTCACCTTGCCATTGCGATCGGAATAGCCGGTGAGAATGCGCATGTTGCTATCTTCACCGGGAATCGTGTCTTGCAGGATCACTTTTTCGGGGTAGCCCGAGCCGAAAATAAGGCCCAAAATATGCAGCGCCTCTGCAGCGTCGGCCGCGGTATACACCTTCTTCATGCCATCGAAGGGATGGCGCCAATATTCGTCGCTGACGCTCGGCTTCACGATGATGGGGTACTCGAACCCCAACAAGGCCGGCGCAAGAGACGATTCCGTCATGCCCTCGAATTCCCCTGGAGCGACGACGAACGTCTTCGGATAGGGAATGGCATATTTGTCGCACATCTCATAGAAGCTCGCCTTCGCCTCAAGCTTGTCGCGAAGCTCCGTGCCAATATAGGGCGCTACGCAGTTGCTCGGAAGCCCCTCTTCGTTGATTTGCATAAGCATGGCCGCATAACCATCGGTGCAGCCCCACACCACGACAGTCTCGTCGGCGTGCTCGTCAGCAAAACGCTCGATATGCTTGCGCAAAACCGAAAGGTCTTCCAGGTCGACATCGTAGGTGCAGTGCACAATCTTGCTATATTTCGTATCGCCCGCGGCAAAACGCCCCAATGCATAGCTCTCGACCCCGTATTGCTCGTGAATGGCGCGCGCAACCGAATAGCAGTTCATATCGGCGCCAATAAGCAACGGAACAAAGCGCTTCGATTCGTTTTCCATGGATATGCTCCTTCGAATATACACCGCGGCCTCAAGGAGGCACCGAGCAATTCCGTCGGCCACGCCCGGAAACAACGCGAAGGCCGAAACGCCCCCCCCTGCCGGGATGGTTTCGCCTAGGCGCTTCGTCCTTCGCATGCCAAGCGAGGCGGTTTTGGTCGGCTTTTCCTTGAGGCCGCGCGAACTCGCATGAACCTACAATATATGCCCCAGGAAGTCTTTCGTCCTGTCTGATTTAGGATGCTCGAAAATTTCTTCAGGCGTGCCCTGCTCAACGACCACGCCATCGTCCATGAAGACCACGCGGTCGGCCACGTCGCGAGCGAATGCCATCTCGTGGGTGACGACCACCATCGTCATGCCCGCGTTGGCGAGTTCGCGCATAACGTCAAGAACGTCGCGCACCAGTTCGGGGTCGAGAGCGCTTGTCGCCTCGTCAAAAAGCATGACATGCGGGTCCATCGCAAGCGCACGAGCGATGGCCACGCGCTGCTGTTGGCCGCCAGAAAGCTGACTTGGCTTATAGTCGGCACGATCGGCCAAACCAACGCGCTCAAGCTGCTCGCGAGCCACGCGCTCGGCTTCGGCCTTGTCGCGTTTCAGCACGTGTTCTTGCGCAAGCATCACATTTTTCAAAGCCGTGAGGTGCGGGAACAGATTGAAGCTCTGGAATACCATGCCCACGCGTTCGCGCAACTTCACAACGTCGCAACCAGCGCTCGCAACATCTTCGCCTTCAAGAAGAATACGCCCACCCGACGCCTCTTCCAAGCGATTGATGCAACGCAGCATGGTCGATTTTCCCGAGCCCGAAGGGCCCAAAATAACGACAACCTCGCCTTTGTGCACATCAAGATCGACGCCCTTGAGCACGCTCAAATCGTCGAAGTTTTTCTTAAGGCCCTGGATGCTGATGACGACATCGTCGTCGATCGCCGGGCGCGCGGATTGCATTTCGTTTTCCGTCGCCATGCTATCGCCTCTCCTCTATCGCCATCTTCTTTTCGACCCTCGTAACCACGTGAATCAGCGGAATGGTAACCACCAAGTAGAACAGGCCCGCAACCACGTAAGGGGTGATGTTGCCCGTCGTGGCCGTGAGGTTTTTCGAGAACATCATGAGTTCCATGACGCCCACGCTGGAAAGCAGGGACGTGTCTTTATACAGCGACACCAACTCGCTGGTCATCGTAGGAATAACGCGGCGAACCGTTTGCGGGATGATAACTAAGAACATGGTTTGGACCTTGTTCATGCCCAGCGACCACGCCGCTTCGGATTGCCCAGGCGGAATGGATTCGATGCCGGCACGGAAAATTTCGGCCAAATATGCCGAGCAGTTCACGGCAAGCACGGCGATGCCGAGCGGCAAGCTGGGCAAATTCAGGCCTAACATAGGTGTGCCGAAAAACGCGATGTAGATCTGCAAGAACAAAGGCGTTCCGCGAAGCACATTGATGTACGTCACGCCAATCGCGCGAAGCGCACGGTTGCTGCTCATCTTCAGGAAGGCGAAAAGCAAGCCGATAGGGATGGCCAGCGGGAAGCCGATGACCGTAACGAGCAAAGCCGTGCCCCACCCTTGCGAAAGCGATGCGATGGAGGTCACGATGTATTGAGGCTTGAAGAACATGTTCAACGCAGGAACGGAATTCCACGCCGAAACCCAAGCCTGGCCATCGAGCCACGCAACGGCGCTCTGCACGAAGTTGCTCTCGGAAATCGAAATGGTGGGGCTTTCGGGCAGAGCCTTGGTTTCGCCATTCGCGAGCTCGTAGGTGCCGCTTACGCTATACGCGCCCGCCACGCTCGGGAAGACCACGCCTCCAATCTCGATGCGGAAATATGAGCCCGCGGCGATCGGCTCAGAGAAATCGACCTGCATCGTGGAGTTCGATACCGTGCCTTTTGCTTCGACCGAGGTGCGATTAAGGCCATCGAGCACCGTCACGGTAACGGTGGAATCTTCGAACGAACCGCCATCGGGCAGCTGAAGGTTCACCGACGATACATCTTCATCGGCCCCAGCGGTTGCTTCCCAGGTAAGACGCGTGGCAACGCCGCCGAGAACCGACGAGCCGCCGCTTTCATTCGAACGTGCCGTTGCGAGGGAAACCTCGAGCGATTCGGGGGCATCGTCGCTGGCCGATGCGGCCGCGCTCGAATTGGAATCGGCAGCGTCGTCGGTGGCGGTATCGCCGAACCATTTATTGTAAATCTCGTCGTATTCGCCCGATT
>CAVGRL010000013.1:0-9882 GCA_963631715.1 Bacteroidaceae bacterium | reverse complement strand
GGTCGCTCGCGACCGTAAGCTTGCCTTCGTTGACGAGCGTATAGCCCTGGTCGGATTCGCTTTGCGACGCGCATGACGCCAAGGCAACCGAGCACGCCAACGCGAAAGCGACAGCACACGCAACAAAGCCCATCCTGCTTGCGCGACGGCTTGCGCGCGACTCACTACGGGAAAAGAACATTCGTTCCCCTTCTGCTTCGTTTGAACTGCATTGAACCTCAAGGTTAACCTTTAGAAAGCCCCAAGGAAAGCAGACGGCACTTTTATGCTGAAAACCGATAAAAGTGCCGCATCCATTAACAGCATATTACAATGGCCGCATGTATTCGAGCTCGCCTTCGCGAATCTCGAGCGAGCCCCATCGAGAGGAAATCCCATGTCATCCGTTCAGCAAGTCGCCTCTACGCTCGGCGCATACGCGCGCCTGCTCGATGACAAAGGGCTTTTGATTGAATCGTCGGATTACGATTCCCGCACCGCCGTGTCCAATGTGACCGACAATTCTCGCAGGGTCTCCCCCAGCACGCTGTTCGTGTGCAAGGGCGCCAATTTCAAGCGGGAGTACCTGCTCTCGGCCATAGAAAACGGCGCTGTCGGCTATGTTGCAACGCACGATTTGCACGTAGATGCGCCCCTTTTGCTCGTGCGCGACATCCGGGAAGCCCTCGCCGTTTTGGCCGATGCGGCCTACGACCACCCCTCGGGCAAGCTTTCCGTGTGCGCGTTCACGGGAACGAAAGGCAAAACGACCAGCACGTATTACCTGAAAAGCATCCTCTCGGAATACGACCGGTCGCGCGGCGGACGCGATGCGGCCTTTTTCTCTAGCGTGCAATTCAACGATGGGCTGAATAGCGGCGAATCGAAATTGACCACACCCGAAGCGTTCGAACTGGAAAACAGGCTCGCCAACGCTGCAAGCGCCGGCTGCGCGCACGTGGTAATGGAAGCTTCGAGCCAGGCGCTCAAATATGGGCGCACGCGCTGCGTCGACTTCGCCGTGGGCGCGTTCACCAATATCGGGGAAGACCACATCTCGCCCATCGAGCACCCGACATTTGAAGACTATTTCGCCAGCAAGCTGAAAATCTTCGATCAAAGCCGCTGCGCCGTGGTGAACCTGGATGCAGATTACGCTTCCGAAATACTCAAAGCCGCGCAGCAGTGCGAACGGGTGGTTTCCTATTCGCTTTCCGACGCGAACGCCGACGTGCTCTGTGAGCGCATCAATCATTCCGACCAGGGGATTATCGCCCACATTCGCACGCCGAAGTTCGAGCGAGATATCCTCATCCCCACACCCGTGCGTTTCAACGTGGCCAATGCGCTCGGCGCCATCGCGTGTGCCGAAGCGCTCGGCATCGATGAGGAAAGCATCGCGCGCGGCATGGCGCAGGTGAGCGTACCCGGGCGCATGGAGCTGTTCCCCACAGCATCGGGGAAGATCATCGGCATCGTCGACTTCGCTCATAACGGCATGAGCCTTGAGGTGCTGCTGCGCGATTTGCGCGAGAACTATCCCAATCGCGAGCTCTGCGTAGTGTTTGGTGCAACGGGGGGCAAGGGGCTCGACAGACGGCACACCATGGGGATTGCCGCGGGAAAGCTCGCCGACCGCATCGTAATCACCGAAGATGACCCCGGCCCCGAGGAAGCGGCCGACATTTGCAGCATCATCGCCGAAAACGTGCAAGCGCAAGGCAATAGCGCTTGGCAGATTGAGCTCGACCGCAACCAGGCGATTCGTCGAGCGGTGCTCGATACGACGAAGCCGGCTGTCGTCGTCGTCACAGGCAAGGGCGAAGAAACGCGCATGCTGCGCAAAAACGGCGCCGAGCCATGCGAGGCCGACGCCGCTATGTTGAAACGAGCGCTCGATGAGTTCGAGGCAAGATAACGCCTGCGCCTGAAGGCCGCCCGTAAAATGGCGATTCCCCTGCGATTGCCACGACGGGCGCGGCGAGCGCAAGGGGATCGGTAAATGGCCAACCCTCGTGGCCGCAGGGTTTGGCGCTCACGTTACCTGGCCAGGCGCAGCCGAGCAAAACCGGTTGCGCCCAGCGGGCAGAAAGCAAGGGCCGCGGCTACGCCAAACGGGAGCCGACCTCTTTAGCGGCCTGGGCCTTGTCGAAGTTTCCGCCGGTCGCGGCATTCAGCGCGCCCATGACCTTGCCCATATCGTGCTTCGTTTCGGCGCCGACCTCGGCGATGGTCTTTTCCACCAGCGCCACCAACTCATCGCCAGAAATCTGCTTGGGAAGATAACCCTCCAAGATTTCGACCTGCTGGGTGAGCAAGGCGGTACGCTCATCGTTGTTCGCAGCCTTGATGGAGCCGTCGAGCGTTTCTTTCGTCTGCTTGATAACGCGCTTGAGCATGGCGTCCACATCGGCATCGAGCACCTCGCGGCGCTCGTTCACCTCGATATTTTTGATTTCGGTATGCACTTGGCGCAAAATGTCGCGGCGGGCATTGTCGTGCGCCTTCATCGCGTTTTTGATTTCGTCTTTAAGCTCGTCGTATTTCATGGAGAGTCCCCTTTCTTCAACGACAGTGAATTCGAGTATAGCGCGACGGCAGACTGCTCCGCCAAACCGCAGCCAAACCACGCAGAAACGCTCCGGCAAAGGCAACGGCAACGCCAGTTCGCAAGGCCGCCCAAACGCCAAATTTTCGACTTTAGCCAACCGATGCAATGCGACCGGCGACAAAAGCCGGGCAAACCCGCCAACCGCAAGCGCATGCAAACACAAAGGGACTATGGCCAGCCCAATCGCTAGCGAATCCTCTTTCCGCGCAACACGACGCCTTTGATGTTCAAATCGGCGTCGAGCAGCACGATATCGGCAATCTTGCCCGCATCGAGGCTGCCCCGTTCGTCGAAAACGCCAAGAGCACACGCCGGGTTTTCCGTAGCCGCGCGCACAGCCGCTTCGATTGGCAGGCCCATCTCGGTAATCGCGACCCGCATACACCCCATGAGATCGGTCGCACTGCCGGCAAGCGTTCCATCGTGCAGGGTCGCATGCGGACCCTTCTTGACAACCGCCTGACCACCAAGGCTGTATTCGCCATCAGGCATGCCGGCGGCTTCCATAGAATCGCTAATAAGAATCATCCGATTGGCTCCGAACAGTGAAAACGCTAGACGGACCATCGCCGGATGAATATGCACGCCATCGGCGATGATTTCTGGCATGGCGCCAGCCTCGAGCGCGGCGGGGATCACGCCCGGCGCGCGGTGGTGCAGCCCCGGCATGGCATTGTACAAATGCGTCACATGCGCAGCGCCCCGGCGAAACGCTTCGGCAGCCTGATCGTAATCGGCGCAGGTATGCGCCACGGAAATGCGCACGTCGCCATGCATTTCATCGATGAACTCAAGCGCCCCGGGCTCTTCGGGCGCAATATCGACCAGCTTGATTTTGCCGCCCGCCGCCTGCTGCAAGCGGCGAAACATCTCCGCGTCGCAGCGTTGCACGTATGCGGGGTTTTGCGCGCCGACTTTTTCGGGGCTGATGAACGGGCCTTCCATGTTGATGCCCACAAGCGCCGCCGCATCATCGGCATCAACGTGCTCGGCCGCGCACTGCATGATGCCCGCGAGCTTTTCCTCGGGAAACGTCATCGTAGTGCCGCACCACGCCGTCACGCCGCGGCTTGCCTCGTAGCGTGTGATTGCGTCGATTGACTCGTGCGTACCATCGCAAAAATCATGGCCGACGGCGCCGTGCGAATGAATATCCACCAAACCGGGAATGGCATAAAGGCCCGTAGCATCTATGATCTGCTCGGGTTCGCCAACGGCACCCTCGACGATGCGATCGCCGCAAACAAACACGTCGCCATAGACAAACGCCACGCCCCTGAACACTTTCGCGCCAGCGATTTTCAGCATGCCGCGCTTCCTTTCACGATGAAATTCCATGGCGAACCAAAGAGTCTGCCCCTTGGCTCGCCCCTTTAGTCCTCCCCTGGCCCAATTCGACCCTTGCGCCCTTTAGCGAATCGGGCAGAAGAACGAATCGGATGAATGCTTCTTTAACCTAGCGCCCATTGCGCAGAAAACAAAAAGCGGCCCGATAAGGCCGCTTCGACATGCACGATTACTCGTGGCAAGAGCACCCTTCACCATGCTCATGGCCGTGATCGTGATCGCAATCGCAATCGGGATCGCCGCAGCCACAACCGTCTTCGGCGAATTCGCCGCACAACGAAAACGCAGCCTCGTCGACGATGGCCACCGCATTAGGATGAAACTGCAGAATAGAAGCCGGAACCTCGGGCGTCACAGGGCCGAAGAACGCATCGCGCACAATCTGCGCCTTGTCTTCGCCGCTCACGACAACAAGAATCTGCTTGGCCGCCATAATGGTTCCGATGCCCATGGTGTAAGCCTCGCGCGGCACTTCGTCGGCCGAATTGAACAGGCGGCTGTTCGCATCGATGGTCGACTGGGTAAGCTCGACGCAATGGGTCTCTTTCGCGAACTCGCTCGCGGGTTCGTTGAAGCCAATGTGGCCATTGTGCCCCAGCCCCAAAAGCTGCAGGTCGATGCCACCGGCAAGCAGGATAGAGGCTTCGTATGCGTCGCACGCCGCCTGCGCATCGGGGTTGGCGCCGTTTGGCACATGCGTGTTCTCGGGTCGCACATTCACCTTGCTGAACAGGTGTTTGTTCATAAAATAGCGGTAGCTCTGCTCGTGATCGGCGGGCAAACCGCGATATTCATCCAAATTGAACGTGGCCACGCGCGAAAAATCAACGCCTTCGGCCTGGTGACGCTTGACGATTTCCGCATACAGGCCTTCGGGGGTAGAACCCGTCGCCAGGCCCAAAACGCAACCGGGCTTTTCTTCGACCAAATCCACGATGGTGTCGGCCGCAGCCTCGCTGAGCTCCTGGTAGTCTTTCGTGACGTATATCTGCATGAAGGCACCTTTCCTTCTCTCGATTTTTTGCAAGTCACCATAATACAGACTCAAACGCGTTTTTACAGAAGCAACGCAAAGCAATCGAGGGAGAAAAGCCACACGAACCGAAGCCGCCGGCCATAGGCGCTGACCCCAGGGCAAACCCCACACGTAAACACCGAGCGCGAACGCCCGCCAAAGCAGCAAGGCGAAGCGGGCAACCAGCCCTGCGGCTGCAAAACGGCGAAGGCCATTCGGGCAGATGCCCAAACCGCCACACCCTCGCCAAACGTTTTGGCTATACTTCCCGAAAGCAAGACCCGAAACAGAGGCCAGGCCTCAGAAAGGATGCGTCATGCCGCACGCGATTCCGGAAACGATCGACGCCTTCGTCTTCGATATGGACGGCACGCTGCTCGATTCGCTGCCCGATTTGGTGGATGCGACCAACGCGACGCTCGCGCATTTCGGCTACCCCACGCACACAACCGAGCGCATTCTAGAGATGATTGGCAACGGCCTGCGCTCGCTTATCTTGCAGGCGCTTCCTCAAGATTTGAGCGATGAGGCCACCGAAGAAGCCCTCGCCTGGTGGAAGAGCTACTACGACGAACATGGCAACACGAAAACCACGGTATACGACGGCATGGCAGACACGCTCGCCCAGCTGAAAGCACAGGGGAAAAAGCTCGCCGTGTTCTCAAATAAATACGACGCCGGCGTGAAAATGCTCACGAAACTCTATTTCGACGACACGATGGATTTCGCCTTAGGCGACGGCCCCGTGCCGCGCAAGCCCGACCCAAAGGGGCTGCTTCTTGTGGCAAAAACGCTCGGCACGCCGATAGAGCGCGTTGCCTATGTGGGAGATTCCGACGTCGACATGCAAGTGGCAAACAATGCCGGAGCCTTCCCCATTGGCGCCACCTGGGGCTACCAGCCGCTCGACCACCTTACGACGAACAACCCAGGCGCCCTTATCGATAAACCCGCCGACCTACTGAAGTTCATCTAGGGAATCACATCCAACCGCCCACTTCCCCGGAAACAAGCGGAGGCCTCCCATTCGGGAGGCCTCCTTCTCTATACACGGCTACGGCCCAACCGAAGAGGACCGACAAGCCGATGTACCCCTCATGGGCAATACGGCGCATTGCCCATATGCCTACTTTCCCATACTCCCCCAAAAGAGGGGCGGGCTCGCTTACGCCACGAGCTTTCGAACCCGCCCGCTCATGCTAGCTGCGACGACGCTTCGCCGCGAAGGCGACGCCCGCAGCCGCGAAGGTGACAATCGTCAATCCTGCCGCCAGTTGCAAAGCACCATCATTTGTCTTCGCAACGGTGGTCGCGGTCTGGACGCTTGGCGCAGGCTCGCTATAGACATTGGTGAATGCTATAGCCTCGTCTTTTGCGACTACGACCTCGGCAACCAAATGGCCCTTGCCATCATCGCTCACCACAACGCTAACGTGGTGTTTCGCCGAATCGTAAGCCACGTTCGCTTGACCGTCGTTTACCTCGTACATCTCGAAATCGTATGTGCCAGCAGCATCGAATTCGATTGCCGGGAACGCAACCGTTCCGTCGGCCTTGTTCTTGGCCTCGAGCTCTACCCCATCGCCGACAAGCTTGAAGGTGAACTGGCCATCCGCAAGATCTTTCCCCTTAAAGACCTTCGATGCTCCAATTACGACCGATGTTGGGCTTGCCTCATACGTGTTGTTGAATACAGCCTCGTCGGTCCTGACAAGCGAATGCTCAACAGAAAGCCCGCCTTCGCCGTCGTCGGAAACAATCGTGTTCACCTGGAACGCCATCCTGTCATACGTAACGCCGTCGACGGTCGTTCCCGCACCAACCTCGCGCGCCGTATAGTAGTGCACTCCGGGCTCGGTGTAGGTCACCGGCTCAAACGTCACCACCCCAGCGGCATCGTTGGCGCCAATCGCAACGACATCGTTGTCCTCAAGAAGTTCGAACGTGAACTCGCCCGCATTTTGGGCACGTCCTTCAAGAACCTTCGTAAACGTCAGCTGGTCGCTCACGCTCGATTCAACGGGCTCAACCGAATAGCTATTGTTGAACGTAAACGCCACGTCGCCAGGCGTCACGCGCTCAACCGTGAAGTGGCCTTCGCCATCGTCGGTCAACGTGAACTGAACCTTCTTCGAATTTACCGCGTCGTTAGTCACGCCAGCCACGGTGCCAGTTTCGGTAATCCTGTAGGTAAATGTGCAAGTGCGAACCTTACCAGACTTCAATTCGTCAACGTATACGGCCCCTTCGTCAGCGTACGCGACTTTTACCAGCCCGCTAAAGGCAGCGCCCTCTTTTGCAGGCTCCTCGTTTTCTTCGGCAGAAGCAGGCTCCCCGTTCTGCTCGACGGAAGCGGATTCTTCATTTTCCTCGACAGGGGTGGCTTCAGCATTTTCCCCACCATTGAGCTGCGCATCCATCGTTGCCGCCACATCGCCATTCGCCGCGGAGTCAACGGGTTGGCCGTCTTCATCGGGGGCATTTTCCATGGCGAGAGCTTCATCGTCCGATGCAGACGCGGCGTAGCCAAGCGCCTTATTCAGGTCGTCGAGCGAGAATGTGATGCTTCCAAAATCAACAACCCCGTTCTTGTCGTTTGTAACCTGGGTGAGCGGGTTACCCTGGGAGTCTTTTGGCATTGGCGCATTCTCGTCGTCGGAAGTGATCGTGAACGTGAACTTGCCCGTGATGTCAGCAGGCTCCAAACCGTCGTCGAATTCGAGAACCTTCATGCCGTTGAGAGCCATCGGAACAGGATCGGCGCCATAGACATTCTTGAACACGTAGCCATCCGTGCCCGCATCGGCTGTCGCTTCAAGGGTTCCGTCGCCGCTATCAACCACCGTTACCGTAAACGGAATCGTGTCTTTGGCCGAGCTCACGCCGCCAGGCAAAGAAGAGGTCTCTTCCTTTGCGATGTATTTTATCGTCCAGGTCTTATTTCCCTGTTCGTCAACGGTGTAGGTTGCTTTTTGCGCACCAACCAAATCGTTAAGGGCCTCGACGTCGAAATCAAGTTCGCCAAAGTTCACGTTTCCGTTAGCGTCGTTATTTACAACCTGGCCCGTTACGGCAGTTCCATCCTCGTAGCAAAGCGAGAATTCGAACTCACCTTCCGCCAATGGACGACCCGTCAGCTCTTTGGTCGCCGCGATAGGCACAGAACCGCTTGCGGAATATGCATTCGAGAAGCCCACGGCAACAGGATTCGTAGCCCGTTCGCCAGCAACGTAAACCCAGGTCGTGAGGTCGCCTTTGCTGCTGGAGGCCTTAGACGTTGCCTTGATTTTGTTATTCTCGCAGGAAATATCGATTTCCACGGTCCAGATGCGAGCGTCATACTCATAGCCAGCGGCGCCATTGTTTTTCTCTTTGACAATGAGCTTATATGTCTTATCGACATCGGCGCGAGTGAAGATCAAATCTTCGCCACCACGGAGCTCCTTCAAAACATGAGAGACCGTTGCCTTTTGGCCATCTTTTGCGGCGGGCGATGCGATGGTGCTTTTCTTCAAATCAAACTTCTCGGCGGAAGCGGCGTCGTCTGTCGAGAACTCGAATGTGAACTGGCCTTCAAGCATGTCATGGCCGTTCAGAATCTTGCCGATTTCCATGTCGCCGGCAGCCGAATAATTCAAATCGCTTGTGAATATGTTCGTGAACGTCTGGTTGGCAACCTCGACCGCAGCGAGCAAGGCGCCTTCGTTATCGTCGGTCACGGTCACTTTGATGGTCGCCGTATTGGTGGCGTAATCGATGCCCGAAATTTCCCCCTTCACCTCGGATACCTCATATTCGAACACCTTGGTGCGATTTGGCTCGCCCGCAACCATGTCTTGCGTGAACGTGATGGTTCCGAAACCAAAATTATCGGCATTGTCCTCCGTCACTGTTGCCTCGGTCACGGGATTGCCCTGCGCATCCTGCGGTAGCGGCGCGCCGTCGGTCACAGCCCTCAGCGTAAAGGTAAAGCTGTCGGACTCCAGCCAATCGCGGCCTTCGAGAACCTTGTTCAGGCCCGCATTCGCCGTGTCGTAAGAGGCATTCGTGGGCTCATACGTGTTTTTGAATTCAACGTTTCCAGAATCGAGCGCCACCGCAGCAACAAGCTTACCGGTGTGGTTATCTTGCCCGTCGAGGTCGGTAACGTTCACGGTGAATTTCGCGACATTGGTCGTGTACGTGACACCCGCGACTGTCTTACCCGCGTTCACCTCGCTCACCTGATACGTATATTCGCCGGCCTTCGTATAGGTAATGTCGCCAAACGAAACAGCCGCATGCCCGCTCGCGTCGATATCGTTTACCGTCACCGTCGCCTCGGTCGCGGGATTGCCCTGCGCATCCTGCGGCAGCGGCGCACCGTCGGTCAGCGCTTCCAGCTTGAAAGCGAACACATCGGATTCCATCCAACCGCGACCTTCGAGCACCTTATACACTCCGAGGTTTGCCACCGCATTGTAGTCAACCGGCTCGGCGGCGTAGCTGTTGGTGAAGCTTGCCTGCGCGGTTTGACCAGCCGCGAGCCTGCCGGTGGCGTCAATGGCCTTGCCCTCGCCGTTCGCGGGCGCGGTCTGCGTGAACCCGGCGGGAAGTTCGTCCGCAGGCTCGGTCACCATGTAGGCCCAACCGGCACCCAAGCCGTTCACCTGCAGGGTTTCGCCCGGCTTGATGGTCTGGGTCGCCTTGCCGTCTTTATCGAAAGCCAGCGCGAACTCGTCGCACACTGCAACGTCATCCTCATCGAGAACCACAGCCGGGAACGAGCAGTTCGCCGCCTTGAGCACATTCAGCTCGAAGGTGAACCCGGTGTCGGCAAAGTCCGTCGCGTCATACCCGTCAGGCACGGTAATCGCCTTGGAAACCTCGAGTGTTGCGGGCTTGTCGACGGAGAGCTTGCCGTTGTTGCCCAGGTGCGGGGTAACCGTCG
>CAVGRL010000012.1:0-51243 GCA_963631715.1 Bacteroidaceae bacterium | reverse complement strand
GGATTTAGGGCTGATCGCCTAACCCGAAACGGTCCAGGATTTCCACCGCAGTCCCGATACGTCAATATGGCTTTGCATTGTACACCCCGGCTCGCGACGCGAGCGAAACGGAGCAACGACATGAACCAAATTTGACCTGGGGCGGTCAAAGTAAATGACAAAGGGGTGGGTCAAAGGGACAGTCCCCTTGACCCACCTTACCCTCTACACACAAAAAAGCCGGCTCTCTTTCGAGAGCCGGCTTTCAATGCAATGGATGCTATTTCTCTTCGGCCTTGTCAGCAAGGATGATGACCTTGTCACCGCTCACTTGCACATAGCCGCCTTCGACGGAGAATTCCTTGAAGGGGCCGCCTTCATCCTTCTGCACGCGGACAACGCCGTCCGCGAGCGTAGAGACCAGGGGCACATGGTCGTAGAGGAAACCCATTTCGCCTTCGGATCCGGGCACCACGACGAAGTGGACCTCGTCGGAGTAGAACTTCGCCTCAGGCGTCACGATATCGCAGGCAAATTTCGTCATCGCTTATGCCTCAGCCTTCTTCATGGCTTCGTATTCGGCGTAAACGTCGTCGATGCCACCCTTCAGGCGGAAGCACTGCTCAGGAATCTCGTCGCACTCGCCGTCGAGAATGGCAGCGAAGGAACGAACGGTGTCTTCCATCTTGACGTACTTGCCCGGCAGGCCCGTGAACTGGGTCGCAACGTGGAAGCACTGGCCGAAGAACTGCTGAGCCTTACGCGCACGGGAAACCGTGAGCTTCTGCTCTTCAGTAAGCTCGTCCATACCCAGGATGGCGATGATGTCCTGCAGGTCTTTGTAGTTCTGCAGAAGCTCCTGGATGCCAGTAGCCACGCGATAGTGCTCTTCACCAACGATAGCAGGCTCAAGAGCGCGAGAGGTGGACTCCAGCGGGTCGACGGCAGGGTAAATACCCAGCTCGGCAATGGAACGAGACAGAACGGTCTTCGCGTCGAGGTGGGTAAACGTCGTGGCCGGCGCGGGGTCGGTCAAGTCGTCGGCGGGAACGTAAACCGCTTGCACGGACGTAATGGAGCCCGTGGAGGTAGAAGTAATGCGCTCCTGCAAGTCGCCCATCTCGGTAGCCAGCGTGGGCTGGTAACCAACAGCGGAAGGCATGCGGCCCAACAGAGCCGAAACCTCAGAACCCGCCTGGGTGAAACGGAAGATGTTGTCAACGAACAACAGAACGTCCTGACCCTGATCGCGGAAGTATTCCGCCTCGGTCAGGCCAGCGAGGCCGACGCGCAGACGCGCTCCCGGAGGCTCGTTCATCTGGCCATAGACCAAGCAGGTCTTATTGATAACGCCAGACTCGCTCATCTCCAGGTAAAGGTCGGTACCCTCGCGGGTACGCTCGCCAACGCCGGTGAAGACAGACGTGCCGCCGTGCTCTTGCGCCAGGTTGTTGATGAGTTCCTGGATGATAACGGTCTTGCCAACGCCAGCGCCACCGAACAGGCCGGTCTTGCCGCCCTTGATGAAGGGCTCGATGAGGTCGATGGCCTTGATGCCGGTCTCGAAAATTTCGGTCTTCGTGGACAAGGTATCGTACTCAGGCGCGGGACGGTGAATCGGCATGTAGCCGGACACCTCGGGCATGGGCTTTTCGTCAACGGGCTCGCCGATGACGTTCCAAATGCGGCCCAGGGTCTCGGGACCCACGGGCATCATGATCGGATGGCCCGTATCGACGACCTCGGTGCCACGCACCAAGCCGTCGGTAGAGCTCATTGCGACGGAACGCACGAGGTTGCCGGGAAGCATGGTTTCAACTTCCAGGACGACGTGCATTTCGCCGACGGGGGTTTTCGCATCAACCGTCAGCGCGTTATAAATCGCCGGCAGCTGATCCGCAGGGAATTCGACGTCAACAACAGGGCCGACGATACGCACAATGCGACCGGTGGCACCCTTGCTGGCTTCGAGTTCCGCTTTGGTAAGCATTCTCTCGTCAGCCATTTAATCCTCCAAAGCTGCAGCGCCACCAACGATCTCGGAGATCTCAGTGGTGATGGCGCCTTGACGTACGCGGTTGTACACTCTCGACAGCGTTTCCACCATCTCGTTGGCGTTCTCGGTTGCCGAGTGCATTGCCGTGCGGCGCGCGGCTTGCTCGCCAGCGGCAGAGTCGATCAGCGCATGATAGATCGACGTGCGCAAATAAGCCGGCAGAAGGCGCGCGAGCACATCGGCGGGCTCGGGCTCAAACTCGACGCTTGCGGAAACTTCGCCATTTTCGGAGGCATCCTCGGCAGCCGCAGCAACGACGGCCTCGGTATCGACCGGCAGAATGACATCCTCGCGGAGCACCTGCTCGGCCGCGTTCTTGCAGTGGTTGTACACCAGAACAACCTCGTCGACCGAACCTTCCTCATACGCTTTGACAGCGTAATCGGCGATTTCGCTCGCCTCTTCAAACGTCGGATCGGCGGAAAGGTCCTTGAAGTCAAGAACCGGCGTCACGCCGCGGAATTTGAAGAAGCCACCGGCCTTCTTGCCGCAGGCGATAACGTCCACCTCGACACCCTGCGCCTTTTTCGCGCGAATCGTCTTCTCGACGGTGCGCAGGACGTTCGAGTTGAAGCCGCCCGCGAGGCCGCGGTCAGAAACCACGGCCACGCAAAGGACGCGCTTCACGCTCTCGCGCTTTTCCAGCAAGGGGTTCTCGCTGGCCTGCACGCGCGCCGCGACGCCTTGCAGCATCTCGGTCATGGAATCGGCATAGGGAGCGGCGGTCTGAATGCGCTCGGTGGCGTATTTGACCTTCGCGCCTGCAACCATCTCCATGGTGCGCGTAATCTGCTTCGTCGAAGAAACCGACTTGATGCGCTTTTCTATGTCGTGCAGGTTAGGCATACTGGGCCTTCCTTACGCCACGAATTGCGCCTTGAAAGCGTCGATGGCAGCATTGAGCGCCTCTTCGCTTTCAGGGGTGAACTTCGCATCGTCGTGAATCTTCTTCAGCACATCGGCATGGCTCGCACGCAAGAAGTCGAGGAGCTCGGTGCGGAAACGCACGACATCGGCAACCGGAACATCGTCCAGGAAGCCCTTGCCGCCAGCGTAGACCGCCACGGCCTCTTCCTCGAAAGAAAGCGGGTTGTAGCGACCCTGCTTAAGCAGCTCGGTCATGCGGGCGCCGCGATTCAGCTGATCTTGGGTAGACTTGTCCAAGTCGGAACCGAACTGCGTAAACGCCTTCAACTCACGGTAGGCCGCAAGGTCGAGGCGAAGCGTGCCGGAAACAGACTTGACAGCCTTGGTCTGCGCAGAACCACCAACGCGCGACACCGAGATGCCGACATCGACGGCGGGGCGCTGGCCCTGATAGAACAGGTCGGTCTGCAGGTAAATCTGGCCGTCGGTAATGGAGATTACGTTGGTCGGAATGTAAGCAGACACATCGCCTGCCTGGGTCTCGATGATCGGCAAAGCCGTCATGGAGCCAAGGCCGTATTCCTCGTTCATCTTCACAGCGCGCTCGAGCAGGCGAGAATGCAGATAGAAGATGTCGCCGGGGTATGCTTCGCGTCCCGGCGGGCGACGCAGAGTCAAAGACATCTGACGGTAAGCGACAGCCTGTTTGGTCAGGTCGTCGTAGGTGATGAGCACGTGGCGACCCGGATTCTCCGGGCCGGCAGGCTTGCCATCCTCGCCGTTGTAGACGAAGAACTCGCCCATAGCAGCACCAGCCATAGGAGCGATGTACTGCAACGGGGCGGAATCGGCGGCAGTGGCGGCGACGATGATCGTCTTGTCCATGACGCCATATTTCTCGAGCGTCTCCATGATGCCAGCGACCGTAGAAGCCTTCTGGCCAACAGCGACATAGATGCAAATCATGTCGTTGTCGCGCTGGTTGATGATGGCGTCGATCGCGATAGCGGTCTTACCAGTCTGGCGGTCGCCAATGATAAGCTCGCGCTGGCCACGTCCGATAGGAATCATCGAGTCAACTGCGATGATGCCCGTCTGCATGGGCTCGTGCACAGGCTTGCGGCTAATAACGCCGGGAGCCTTGAACTCGACGGGGCGATAGCCCTCGGCCTGAATGGGGCCTTTGCCGTCGATAGGCATACCAAGCGGGTTCACAACGCGACCGAGCAGACCCTTGCCCGAGGGCACTTCCATGATCTTGCCGGTGGTGCGAACCTGATCGTTCTCGCGGATTGCCGTGACATCGCCGAGGAGTACGGCGCCGACTTCCTCTTCTTCGAGGTTCTGGGCCAAGCCATACACGGTCTTGCCGCCCTCACCGATGAACTCGAGGAGCTCGCCGGCCATGGCGCCTTTCAAGCCGTCGACGCGAGCAATACCGTCGCCAACCTGGACGACCGTACCGACCTCGCGTGCGTCCACGCTTGTGTCAAGGGACTCGAGCTGCTTGCGCAGCGCTTCGTCAATGGACTTCGCGGTGATTTCAGTCACTAGCATTCACCTCCATCGTTTTCTTCTTTAAGCACGGCGCGCGCATGCTCCAGCTCGGATGCAACGCTCGCGTCGATGCGTTTACCATTGGTGCTCATGATGATGCCGCCGAGGATAGCGGGGTCGATATGCTCGCGCAAAACGACCTTCTTCCCCAAATCGGCAGAGAGCTTCTCGGTGATGACCTGGCGCAGATGATCGTCGAGCGCCACCACGGTGGTGACTTCCACGATCGCAACGCCAAGCTTTTCCTCGGCCGCTTCGCGGTATGCGTTCACGGTCGAAGAGAGCTTATCAAGGTCGCCACGCTCAGCCATGACAGCGATAACGCTGACGGCCAAAGGATCGATACCATCGAACACGTTGACGGCCAACGTGTGTCGCTGCTCAGGTGAGTACGCCGGATTGCCAAGGGCTTCGCGCAGATCAGAGTTTCCACGGTATGTGCGAAGCACGAAATCCAGCTGCTCGCGGACGTCGAGCACGCGCTGTTCGGCGCCTTCTGCGAAGGCTGCTTCAAGAAGCGTGCTTGAATAGGCCGCGACCTCTTCTTTTGCGAGCAGTCGATTATTTGGCATTGAAGCTACCTGCCTCTGCGACGTAGCGCTCGATCATCTTGCGATGTTCGTCGTCGGTCAAATCGTTGCCGATGAGCTTGGCCGCAACATCGACCGAGAGATCGGCGACAGAGCCCTGAAGATCGGCGATAGCCGCCTTCTTCTCTGCCTCGATGGCCGCTTGAGCCTTCTCGATCATGCCCGCAGCTTCAGCCTGCGCCTTGGCGGTAATGTCGGCCTTCACATCCTCGCCGGCCTTTTTGGCATCGGCGACGATCTTGGAAGCCTGGACTTTAGCCTCGGCGAGCTGCTGCTGATATTCAGCAAGCACGCGTTCGCTTTCCTGGCGAGCCTCTTCGGCATTCTTGAGGTCGTCGCGAATGGAATTCGCGCGCTTCTCGAGCATGCCGTCGAAAACAGGCCAACCGAACTTGGCCAGGACGATCCACAGGATAATGAAGGCGACGAGCATGGGGATGAATTCGCTCATCTCGGGGAGGATGGCTTCAATGCCACCACCCTCGGCGGCGAATGCATACGACGGGCACGACAGAGCCAGAGCGCCTGCGGACAAAGCCACAGCGCCGAGCTTGCCGGCGGCCTTGTTGAAATGCTTCAACTCGCTTGCCTCCTGTTCAAACTTTCGTGTAATCATGCAGTGGGTAATACGCGTGATTAGCCGATGAAGAACAGAACCAAGCCGAGCAGAGCCAACGCCTCAGACATAGCAGCGCCAATGAAGAAGTAGCCCATGAGCTGACCCTTCATCTCGGGCTGACGGGCGGCGGCGGTGCACAAGCCATAGGTGGCGATGCCGATGCCGATGCCAGGGCCGATAGCGGCCAGGCCGTAGCCGACGACCTTCAGTGCGGCAAGAACGAGCGTGATTTCCACAGTTTCCTCCTTTGTCGTGCCCCTCACATCTTGGTCGCGTCGGGGCAACATCCAATATTGTTCAGCTGAGGGGTGCAGCTGCAACACCATGATTGAGCGTATGCGCTACGCAAAGCGGGCGGTTTAACGACGCGGCGGTCGATGCCGTTCGAGAATCCTATTTAGTGGGCATGTACGGCGGTAGAGACATACGATGCCGAAAGAATCGCGAACACGAATGCCTGGATGAACGCAACCAAGCATTCGAGGGCATACATAACAACCAGCAGGGCGAACCATGCGATGGAGGGCAGACCAGCGATGAGGTCCATCGAGCCCGAGAAGAGAGCCGTTTGGATGAAGCACGTGGTCGCAATGCCGAAGATGGCGAGCATCATATGGCCGGCGAGCATGTTGCCATAGAGTCGAACGGCCAGCGTGAGCACGCGAATGACCATGCTGAACAGCTCGAGGAACCAGATGACGGGGCGCATGGGGCCGGGAACGCCAGCCGGGCAGAGATTCTTGAAGTACTTCAGAAAGCCGAAGGTCTTCAGACCGTAGTAGTTGAAGTAGACAAAAGAAATCGCAGCCAGCGCCCACGTGCACGAGATGGCGCCCGTCGAGGTCTTAAAGCCGGGAACCAAGCCCAAAATGTTGCAAACCAGGATGAAGAAGAACATCGTGGCAAGGAAGGGCACGTGCTGCTTGAAGCCTTCGCCGATAACATCTTCGGCGATGGACTTGTTCACGAACTCATAGCCATATTCGACCATGTTCGAGAATTTGCCAGAAGGGACCAACTGGACCTTCTTCGCAGCGATGAGGACGACTGCGAACGTAACGGCAAGCGCGATGAACAGCCACACGATATACTGCGTGACACCCCAGGGGCCGATGTAGAACACCACCTGAGGATCGAACTGAGCCGAAAGCCCTTGTGCCTCCTCGACGAACTTTTCGAGAGCGGTTGCAAGACCCTCCATGACTTTCCTTTCCTACTTTATGAACACTTAAACGCGCTTGCGGCGAGCGAGCACGTTTTTGTACACGACGAACGCGATGGTGCACGCCAAAAACACGACGCCTTCCGCCACGACGAAGCCCACAAGGCCCTCGCGCGCAAGCATCGCGCAGGCTATGAGCCCCGCGACAAGTATGACCAGGGATATCGCAACGCCAGCCAGGCCATAAAGACCGATGGTGAGGGCGTGCATGGAAGTAGAACGGCGCGATAGCCTCAACGAAAGGAACAGCGGCAGAAATCCGAGGACCCCCGTGGCGATTCCCAAAACGATGAGCATATTGCGATATTCACTCTCCTAAAAACCCGAGCCGTCAGCCGCCTTTCGGGCGGCAAACAATCGGTACCTTAACAAAGAACGGCACAAGGTGATGCATGAAGCGTTGAAAAGTTGAAAAAAATGCGTAAGCGGCACGTAACCTTATACAGAAAGGCGCTCATTGGGGTAATCGACGCGACGAATGAGGATGTCGGTTTCGCCGAGCATTTCTTCTGAGAGCTTATCGGGATAGCCGTCGGTGAACACGATTTCTTTAATCCCCGCGTTGATGAGCATCTTCGCGCACACAGAGCATGGCTCTGTCGTTATGTAGATGGAAGAGCCCTCGATATCTATTCCATAGCGCGCGGCCTGGATAATCGCATTTTGCTCGGCATGAAGACCCCGGCAGATTTCATGACGCTGCCCCGAGGGAACGCCGAGTTGCTGGCGCAAGCAGCCCGTCTCTTCGCAGTGGCGAAGGCCCGACGGCACCCCGTTGTAACCAGTGGCGAGGATGCGGCGATCTTTCACGATAATGGCGCCAACGGCGCGGCGAAGGCACGTCGAGCGTTTTGAAACCTCAAATGCAAGTTTCAAAAAATACTCATCCCAACTGGGCCTTTTTGATTCTGCCATGCGCTTTTCCTCCACACGGAACTACCTATAAAACAATCGCCGGCCAAACGCTGCGGCTAGGCGAGCCGGGTCGAGCACATCGGCACGAACCGGCACAGCATTTTGCCGCTTGCGCGCGCAAGCGGCAAAATGCAGGCTCCCCTATTGAAAGCCCACCCCGGGCCGAAGCGCAATCGGCACCCAAGCCGCGCTTTTCGCGACCAGGCAATTCTACTCCAAAAGCAAACGTCCCTGCAGCATAGCCGCAGGGACGCCTGATTCGAATCGGAATTCGCGCCTTATAGCTCGGGATACAGCGGATGCTTCGCGATAATCGCATCGACGCCGGCCTTGATTTCGGCAAGCTTGCTTTGATCATCGCCTGCGAACACCGTCGCTGCGATAAGAAGACCAACCTGCTTGAAGTCGGACGCATCCAAACCGCGCGTTGTGGCGGCCGCGGTACCCACGCGGATGCCGCTCGCGACAAACGGGCTGCGGGGCTCGTTGGGAATAGTGTTCTTGTTTACCGTAAGCCCCACGCTCTCGAGCAATTTCTCGGCATCTTTGCCGGTCACGTCGGCGGGTGTGAGATCGACCAGGCACAAATGGTTGTCGGTTCCGCCCGTCACCAAGCGCAAACCGCCCTCGATGAGACCTTCGGCCATGGCTGCGCAGTTGGCGACCACGTTCTCGATATAGTCTTTGAAGCTCGGCTGCAGGGCCTCTCCAAGCGCTACCGCTTTGCCAGCGATCACATGCATGAGCGGGCCGCCCTGGCTGCCAGGGAACACCGCGGAGTTGATCTTTTTGGCCAGCGCTTCGTCGTTGCACAGGATGAGGCCGCCACGCGGGCCGCGCAAGGTCTTGTGCGTGGTGGTGGTCACGATGTCGGCATAAGGAACGGGCGACGGATGGGCGCCCACGGCGACAAGACCCGCGATGTGCGCCATGTCTACCATGAACAATGCGCCGTTTTCGTGCGCTATGCGGCCCATGCGCTCGAAATCAATCACGCGAGGATAGGCGCTCGCACCGCCAACGATGAGCTTCGGATGGAGTTCTTTGGCCATGCGCTCAATCGCGTCGTAATCGATTCGCTCGTCATCGCCAAGGCCGTATTCGTGGAAATCGTAGAGCTTGCCCGAGAAGTTGGCCGGCGACCCATGGGTAAGATGCCCGCCATTATCGAGGCTCATGCCCAAAACGACATCGCCCGGCTTGATGGTGGCGAAATAGGCCGCGAGGTTCGCGTTGGCGCCGGAATGGGGCTGCACGTTGGCGAACTTCGCGCCGAAAAGCTCTTTTGCGCGGTCGCGCGCGAGGTCCTCGACGATGTCGACCTTCTCGCAGCCGCCGTAGTAGCGCTTGCCCGGATACCCTTCCGCATATTTATTGGTGAGCACGCTGCCCATGGCCTCCATGACGGCCGGGCTCGTAAAATTCTCTGACGCTATGAGCTCGATCGAAGTGCGCTGGCGGCCAAGCTCTTGGGCTATGGCATCGGCGACCAACGGATCGGCGGAAACGAGTTGGCTCATATGAAGCTCCTTCACAAACGACTGCCGCATCCGCGGCCTTTTCACGCTTCGAATATAGACGAAGAACACGGGCTTGCAATACGGCAGGGGTACTTTACTTCGCTAAAGCGCCAAAATGTCACGCGCAAGAAACGAAGCGCGCGCTTTGGCCCACAGGCGTTTCGGTTGAATCGACGGCGCCAAGGCCTTCAACTCGCCAGACATGCACCGAACGCAGAGCGAAACGGCTCGGTCGCGTCTCCCTACCGGTACGTGTTCACGTCGGCGTCGAGTTGCATGACTTTCGCGACGCGCATCGCGTGACGTCCGCCTTCGAACTTCGTCGTAAGGAAGGTGTCGACGATGCGCTTGTTCTCCTCAAGGTCAACAAACCTGCCCGACAACGTGATGATGTTTGCATCGTTGTGCTGGCGGCACAATTCGGCGAATTGGACATTTATGATGTTCGCGGCGCGACACCCAACTACTTTGTCGGCAGCAAGCGCCATTCCGATGCCAGTGCCGCATACGAGCACGCCCCTATCGGCCAGCCCGTCGGAAACGTCGTGTGCGACGGCGGAAGCATAGTCGGGGTAATCCACGCGATCGGCGCTAGCAGGGCCGCGATCGATTACGTCATAGCCCTCGCCTACCAGATAATCGACGAGCGCCTGTTTTTGCTCGAAGCCCGCGTGATCACTACCGATGGAAATTTTCATGATGCAGCCTTTCGCCAAGTTATATCGCCGAAATGATAGCAAGAATCACGAGCTCGGGCACCCTCGGGAGAAACGTCCCATAAAGCCCCGAAAAAACGAATCTCGCACCTCGCCCCCCAGCCGGTGCGAAGGTTGTCGATGGCGCAAAACGAAAGGCCGCCCTTAGGAGGGCGGCCTCGTAGTGCTTGGTATTGGAGATGTCAAGCCCGCGGATGCGCGCAACGCGCGCGAAGGAGACGGAATTGGAAATGCCCCAGAGAGGAGCGAGACCCGAACCTTCAGCTGGCCGCGCCCGCCGAAGCGGCCGAAATAGGCGGCGTGCTTCCCTTCCCTAGACCTGAGGAACGATAATCGTGGGAATGGTGAGATTGAGCAGCGTCGAATGCGTGACCGACCCAAAAAGCGCACGCCCGAGAGCAGCACGGCAGCGCGTGCCCAATACCAAAACGCCGCGACTTTTCGCATAGCCTTGAAGCACGCGCGTCGGGGAGGACCCTTCAACCGCATGGCCGCGGACATCTATGCCTTCGTGGTTCGCGGCTATCTCTTGCGCAAGCGCATCGAGGCGCGCCTGGTATTGCTCGCCAACGGGACCAAGACCGCCGCCAAGGGCTTCGGCCGGCTTTGAAATCCAGGCCGGCAATCCCCATCCGGTAATCAGGCGCAACGGCTGCCCCAAATCAACCGCTTCCTCAACCGCGAAATCGAGGGCCTCTTTCGTGGACCCATCGGGATCAATGCCAACTACAACGCCAATGCCGTCGTAATCTTGTGCCCAATCGGCCGGAATGATAGCCGTGGGAACAGCGGCCGAAACTGCCACGCGCAAAGGCTTAGCCGCGCCAATGGTATCGCCCACGCTCGAACCATGATGCGAGCCGAGCACGATAAGATCGCAGCCAACAGAAGCATCGACGATGTTTTCGACAACCTCGCCCTCGGCCACGCGCATCTCTGTTCGCAAGCCAGGATAGCGAGCCTCGACAAAATCGCGGCCCTGGTAGAGGATTTCTTCGACCGCGGATTGCAGGTCGTCGAACGAAATGCCGGCCTCTTTTGCCAGCTTGGGATCGGCCACCGAAAGCAGTACCAACGTGGCCCCATCGCGGCTCGCCCTGCGCGCAGCCCAATGAAGGGCACGCATGCCTCGAACGCTGCCGTCAACGCCGACAAGGATTTTCTTCATTAACACAAACCTCCAAAAAGCATCGAGCCTTGAGTCTCGCCCGCAAACCTCGCTAGGCCATACGTGGGCGCTGCCGCCGGCTCACCCGATTCACATCCATGCTTTCGCTCCGCCTTAGAGCAAGGCGCAACGACCGAATCGCTGGTTCTTAGTGAAACAGGGGAATCATGAGCCACAAAGCGAAGAGCACGATGAAAACGCACCCGGAAAAGCACACCACGGAGCCAACGCGCGGCATAATGCGAGCGTAGCCTTCCTTGTCCAAGCCGCCGGCGGCCCACAAACGCAAGCCTGACGCATAGAGGGTCGATATCATTGCCGCCACGAATACGGCGACCATAAGCACTGTTGCGAAATTGAGTATTTCCTGCATTAGCCTTCTCCCTGCCTTACGCGGCCTGCGCCACAGTCGTGCCGGCATTGATTTTCACTTCGGAAGACTCGTTCACGTTGCCCGAATTCACCGGGTTCCGCTTCGACAAGCGGAAGATGATCAGCGCAGCGATAACGGCGATGACCGCAACGGCGATTGTGCCGCCGAGCCCCGTTTTGGCAAGCGCGCACGCCGCCGCGCCAACAAGGCCCGCAGCGGGAAACGTCACGAGCCAAGCAACGAGCATGCGACCAGCAACGGCCCAGTTCACATCGTTGCCTTTTTTGCCCAAGCCCGTGCCGATGATAGAGCCGGAGCACACCTGGGTGGTGGAAAGCGCAAAGCCGAGATGGGAGCTCACAAGAATCGTGGTGGCAGACGCCGCCTCTGCGGCAAAGCCTTGCGGGGTGGAGATTTCGGTCAAGCCCTTGCCAAGCGTGCGGATAACGCGCCAGCCTCCCATATAGGTGCCGGCCGCGATAGCCAAACCGCAAACGGCGACAACCCACAGCTGAGGGCCGGTTCCCGACGCTTGGGCACCAACCGCGATAAGCGTGAGCGTGATGATTCCCATGGTCTTTTGGGCATCATTAGTGCCGTGGGAGAGCGCCACGAGGCACGCCGTGACGGTTTGCCCATGACGAAAACCGTTGATTACTTGCGATTCGTCCATCTTTTTCACGATGACATATATGAGCTTCACCGCGACGAAGGCTGCAAGCCCCGCTACCACGGGGGACACGAGCGCCGGAATGAGTACCTTGTTCAAGACCGCGATGAAATTCACGCCTTCGACGCCCGCACCGATAATCACGGCGCCAACCAGGCCGCCGAAAAGCGCGTGGCTCGAGCTTGAAGGCAAACCAACCAGCCAGGTAAGCAGGTTCCAAATAATGGCGCCGACCAGGCCCGCGAAAATAAATTCCGGGCCAATTGTCACCGTTTGCTCGTTGATGATGCCGCCGGATATGGTTTTCGCCACCTCCGTCGAAAGAAACGCGCCCACCAAGTTCAACGTTCCGGCCGCGATAACCGCCGTTTTTGGCTTCAAGGCGCCCGTCGCTATCGATGTCGCCATGGCGTTGGCGGTATCGTGGAAGCCGTTCGTGAAGTCGAAGGTGAGAGCCGTGATTATGACGAGCCCCACGACGACCATGGTTGCGATGTCCATAGAGTTACCGATTCCTCCTCTTGATTTTCTTTGGGAAGGGCGACAAGGCGCAAAATCCCAAACCAACAAGGACACGGTAAAGACGCGTCGTTCGGCCTATGTCATAGCAATGTCAAATCGAAGTAAAGCGAGCACAGCGCATCATCGGCTCATGCGCCAGTTGAGAAGAGAGCCCGCAACAACGGCCGCGGTGCCCAGCCAAAACAGCGGCGTAAGGCCAACCCCCAAAATAATCGTGCTGGCAACGACAGAAAGAAGAGGCGCAGCATATGAGCCAAGCCCCATGGTTGCCATATCGCCATGCAGCATGCCATGCCCCCAACACGCATAGCCCGCAGCTATGCAACCCGCAGCGCCCAGAAGGGCTCCGATTCCATGCACTCCAACGCCATTCGATGGCATGGGAGCGCCCCTCAACGCGAAGATGGCCCACATGACAACGGCGACCCCGGCAAGGAAATACGCCGTGGCATCGCAACCATTCGAAAGACGGGCGGAATACACGGAATAGACCGCCCATGCGATAGCCGCGGCAAAAGTAAGCGCAAAAGGAATGGGATTGCTCGAAATATCGGCCGCAACGGCGTTCCAATCAAGATTGTTATTCCCGCCAACGGCAAGCACCACGCCAACGGTAGCAACGGCCGCCCCCGGCAAACTGCGAACGAGGGATTTTTTGCTGCCCGCGTCGAAAGCCGAAAGAAGCACCAGCAGGGTTGGCCACAGGTAGTTGACCAAACTTATCTCGAGGGTCTGCTCGGAAGACGACGCAAGGCCGACAGAAAGCGTGATGGCAGATTCGTAGAACACGAACAGACCACCTGAAAAGAGCACGAATTTCAACGGGAGGGCGCGAAGTGAAGAGGGGCGATAGCCAATATATGTGAGCACCGCCGCAAGAGAATATACAAGCGCGGAACCCAAGGCGGGACCAAAGGCTTGCGTCGAAAGCCTCACGAAACCGAACATCATCGACCACAAGACGATGGCAAGCAGGCCTATGAGCGTAGCCCTCGACCGCGCCTTGTTCATCAATAGGCCTCCCCTCTTGCCATCGTTCGTGCCAATCCGTTTCAAAAAGCCGAATGAACCCGCTGAAATACAGCAGTCGCATTGTCCCACGATGAGCGCAAGAAAAGAACCAGAACCTCGCATCAAGAGTAGTTCAATTTTATTGACACGGTGCCGATGCCGAAATTCTATTAAGTTCAATTTGAAAACATGCTATAGTGCAGCGAAATTGAACTTTTGATTCGAATTACGATAGTTCAATTTACATGCAAAGGAGCAATGATGTCGGCAGAAGAGTTCTCGAAACGATTCAAGGCAGCTATGGACATGGGCGGCCTGAGCCAGACGGATGTGATTCGCCTTGCCGGGCTGAACGGGAAAAAACTCGGGAAAAGCCAGGTGAGCCAATATGTAAGCGGTAAAACCATGCCGCGCGCCGACGTGCTTCGCTCGCTCGCCGGCGTTCTTGGGGTATCGGAAGACTGGCTCAAAGGCGCGACGGAAGAAAGTTCCTTAACCGTCGCAGGCAATGAAATTGAACTAGAGAATATCTGCGGCAGCCCAGGCGTCGCAACAGATGCCGAAAGCGAAGGGGCCGCGAATCAGTTCGAAACCAAAACCATAGCCCCCGCTGAACCTTCCTGCAAAGAACAGGCAGACCACCCTCAAAGGAGTGCAGACATGCGCGAATTCAAAAAATCAAGCAAGCTCGACAATGTTTTGTACGACGTGCGAGGGCCGGTAGTCGATGAGGCCGCTCGCATGGAGCGCGAAGGGCAGCGCGTTTTAAAGCTCAACATCGGAAACCCCGCCCCCTTCGGGTTCAGGACCCCCGACGAGGTCATCGCCGACATGCGGCACCAACTGCCCGATTGCGAGGGGTACTCGGATTCGCGCGGCCTATTCAGCGCCCGCAAAGCGATCATGCAATACGCCCAGCTCAAGCATATTCCCAACGTTGGCATGGACGATATCTACACCGGAAATGGCGTAAGCGAGCTCATCCAGCTCTGCATGCAGGCCCTGCTCGACAATGGCGACGAAATACTCATCCCGTCGCCCGACTACCCGCTTTGGACCGCATGCGCCACGCTTGCCGGCGGCACCCCCGTGCATTATATCTGCGATGAACAGTCCGAATGGTTCCCCGACATCGCCGATATGGAATCGAAGATCACGCCGCGAACCAAGGCTCTGGTCATCATCAACCCGAACAACCCAACCGGCGCGCTTTACCCGCGCGAGGTGCTTGAAGAAATCGCCGAAGTCGCTCGACGCCACGGCCTGATGATTTTCAGCGACGAAATCTACGACCGCCTCGTAATGGACGGCCTTGAGCATATATCGATTGCGTCGCTTGCGCCCGATTTGCCCTGCGTCACGTTCTCGGGTCTGTCGAAGTCCCATATGATCGCCGGATATCGCATCGGGTGGATGATTATATCGGGAAACAAGACGTGCGCGCAGGATTTCATCTTGGGCATCAATATGCTTTCGAACATGCGCCTTTGCTCGAATGTGCCCGCCCAATCCATCGTGCAAACGGCTCTGGGCGGCCATCAGAGCGTGAATGACTACATCGTGCCCGGCGGGCGCATCTATGAACAGCGCGAATACATTTACAATGCGCTGAACAGCATCGATGGAATAACAGCCGTCAAGCCGAAGGCCGCGTTTTACATCTTCCCGAAGATTGACGTAAAGAAATTCAACATATCGGACGACGAGCAATTCGCCTTGGATTTGCTCCACCAGAAAAAAATCCTCGTCACGCGAGGCGGTGGCTTCAACTGGGAGGAACCCGACCACTTCCGCATCGTATATCTTCCACGCATCGAGGTTCTTACCGAAGCCATGCACGACCTCGAAGAGTTCTTGGCAACATATAGGCAGTAACCGAGAAGGTGCCGCTCGCTCCAGAACGACGAACGGCACCTTTGCCAGCCCGAGCCGGAAAACGCCGCCAACCAACAGGGCGACAGGCGCAAGGCAGCGGCAAACGGCAGCCCAGGCGATTCGTTGCGGCGAATCGCCATTTTGTTTTCTAGAGCGAAATATCCTTTGATTTCAGGATTGTCCAGTCGTACGCTTCCCCACTCACGATATCCATGGCGATTGAGCCTTCAAGCGGAGCCGCGCAGGCCTCGTCGAACTTCGCGAGGGCGTCGGAATCCCCGGAAGCCTCGATTTCTTTTTCTTCGAACACGTAACGCACGCTCGTTATGTCGGACGTTGTAATGAAGCGAATCTTGTACATGGAGAGCCTTCCACATGGCGCTTCGAAAACGCCATTTTCTCTGGTTATTGCTTCGGTATTTCGCTTTGCTTGGTGCGCATGATCGACGCGGCGCGAAGACCGCTTTCGCCGAGCATATGCTCGAGCAAGACATCGGGGCGCAAGCTGCCCGTTTGTTTCGCCTCTAGCGTGAAGCGAACCAGCGCCCGAGCTTGGCCTTCCTCGCCTGGCTCGGCAGGCTCGATTTCCAAGTCGCCAATCATGAACTCCGCAGGCACGAGCACGCGCTCTTTTTTCTTGCGCACAACCGTTATCTCGGCAGGAAGCCGCAACAAGCGAGCGGATTCAAGCACGTCGATCCCCGGTTGCGCATCCCTCGAAGCTTCTAGCAGAACTTCGTACGTCGAGCGAGGGTATGCGGCACTCGCTGCCGTTTCGTCTTTCGTGATATAGCGCGCCGCACTCGGCATAAGGTCGGCCACGCTTGCCGCGCGCAAACGCGCCAAGGCCACATCGGGCGCAACATAGTCGGTCAAAGAAACGTCGAAAATTTCTTCCAAGCCACCGACGCCTACTGGCAAAGCAGACCCGAACGCCTGCTTCATATGCGGGGAAAAGCCTTGGCTTACGGCGTAAGGAAGGCCCGCGCGACGCACGGCACGCTCCAGCGCTCGTGCGATTTCAAGATGCGAGAGCATCACAAGGCGACCCGTTTCGGCATAGGTCACACGCAGACGAAAATCAGCCATGACGCTTCTCCTGGCACTCTATTTCAACATCGAGCTTCGGGCACACGCCGCACGCCGAGCAGCGATCGTAGCTGCAATCGGGCGTGGTGCGTTCTTGCTCGGCCAAACGCCGCTCCCGGCGGAAGAACTTCGTGGTCACGCCCACCGAAAGATGGTCCCACGGCGTAACCCAGCTCGTCTCGTGGCAACCCTGCGCGATAGCCTCCATATCTACGCCGCAGCGCTCGCATGCCGCCTTCCACAAATCAAGGGAAAAATGCTCGGTCCATGCATCGAATCGGGCGCCGGCTCGCCACGCGCTCTCGATAACGTCGCACACTTCGCGGCCCCCGCGGCTCATCATAGCTTCGACGAGCGACACATCGGGCTCATGCCAATGGACGTCGACCGCGCGATATTTTACGCTGGAACGCAGCAGATTGATTCGGCGATGAGCCTCTTCCGTCGTTATCTGGCCATCCCACTGAAACGGCGTTTGGGCCTTCGGCACGAAAAGCGCGCACGAGATAGAGACCTTCACGCTTCCCCGGGCCTCAGGCGGCGTCGCCTTTTTCGCTCGGTCGTAGGCCCTTTGCGCCAAGCTCGCGATGCCTTTTATGTCATCGTCGGTCTCTGTAGGCAGCCCAATCATGAAATAGAGCTTGCAACGGCGCCAACCAGCGGCGAAGGCCGCATCGATCGCGCCGAACAAATCCTCTTCGGTTACGCCCTTGTTGATGACGTCGCGCAGGCGCTGCGTACCGGCCTCGGGAGCAAACGTCAGCCCACCCCGCTTGCCGCCAGCCACGAGCTCGGCCATTTCGACGCCGAAAGAATCCAAGCGCTGGCTGGGAATGGAAACCGAAATGCCCTTGCCTTCGAGGCCGCGATTCAAGCGACGAAGAATCTCTTCGATTTGACTGTGGTCGGTCGACGAGAGCGACGTGAGGCTTACTTCGTCGTAACCCGTTTCCGCAAGGCCGCGCTGGACCGCGGAAACGATATTATCCGCCGATCGCTCGCGCACGGGGCGATACATCATGCCCGCCTGGCAGAAACGACAACCGCGCGTGCAGCCACGCAAAATCTCGACGTTCAGGCGATCGTGCACCAGTTCGGCGAACGGCACGACCGTAGGCTCCCATGCGGAAGATTCGGCAAAGCCCCTCCAAATGCGCTTGTCGATGCGCGAAGGGACGTCATCGAATTTCGGGCGAGCCCACGCACCTTCCTGCTGGGCTTCGGACTCTTCGAGCCAGTCGTAAAGCGAAGGCACGTATATGCCTTCGATATGCGATGCCGCGCGCAAGAATTCCTGGCGTGACGCCCCCGAGCTTTTCATGCGCCGATGCAGCTCCAGCACCTCGGGCAGCGATTCTTCGCCTTCTCCCAAAAGGAACAAATCGAAAAACGCAGAAAACGGCTCGGCATTAAACGCGCACGGGCCGCCCGCCACAACGAGGGGAAAGCGCTCGTCGCGATCGGCGACTCGCAAGGGAATATTCGCCAAATCGAGCAGTTCAAGCACGTTGGTGGCCACAAGCTCATGCGAAAGCGTGATGCCAATAGCGTCGAATTCGCCAAGAGGAGCACAGCTTTCAAGAGAGAATGCAGGAATGCCCTCGCGGCGCATAAGATCGATCATATCGGTCGCCGGAAGATATCCGCGTTCGGCATACATGCCTTCCACGGCATTCACCACGTTGCATAGGATGCGCACCGCCTGATTTGGCTGCCCTAATTCATAGGTATCGGGATAGACCATGCAGAAATGGTAATCCGCATCCTCTTTATACGTGCATCCCCATTCGTGATTGAGATAGCGTGCAGGGCGCATGATGTCGCGACCCGCATCGCGAAGCAAAGCCTCGATGCGAGGCCAAAGATCTTGCATGCAAACCCCTATCGGTTGCTAAAGCGGCCATCAACCGTTTGGGCCACCGTACTTGCCGCGTCGGCGACGCGAGCGGCGCCCACCGATGCAGCCGTGGCAGCAGAGGCAGCAGCGTTTGCGGCCGATTGCATGGCGCGCTCTGCAACATAGGGAGCCTGTGCGGCAGCGTTGATGGCAGCCGACTTCACTCGCTCGACCGCCGCGTCTTTCGCTTGGCCACCGAACGACTCGGCGAATTCCTTTGCGGCGCGACCCGCAGGCGTTTCGTCGGCAGCACGAGAAGCCGCCTGGCGAGCGCTATCGATAACGGCCCCAAGGCCCGCCATGTTGCCGCCATGCTCGAAATACTCAATGGCAGCACGGCCCATGGCAAACGTGCCCGCATAGCCAACGGCGCCTTTCACGGCCCAGCCAAGCCCTGGAAGCACCCCTGCGACCTGACGCGCCACGGCGCGGCAGGCAAACCCGCCGCCCACCACGGCGGCGAGTTCTTTGGCGCGTTCCGTCGTTATGGGCTGCCCATAGGCCGCCGCAATTTGCAGGACCATCTTGGCCTGATTGAGCGTCATGATGGGAAGATCGGCCCCGGGTATGAACATGACAAAGCCGACGCCCGCATTCTGGAACGAAGTCGCACGCACGGCCTCCATGGAAAGCGGGCGCCGCACGAATTCGAATGCCTGGGCAAAAGCAAGACGTTTCTCGCGAAAGACGCTCGTAATCCATTCACCCATCTTCGTGCGCAGTTGCTCGTCATAGGCAGCGCACATCGGCAAGGGCTCCATGGATGCTGGGTCTTCCGGATCGATTTCATGGCCGCAAACCGCGCCATCGGCCGTAACAACAAGCGGATCGTGCAGGGTAACAACGCCGTCGATTTCGGGATCGGGGCACAGCAAATCGCCCTCGGGGATTGGGCGACCACATTCGACGGCCATTCCATTCACGCATTCGGGAAGCGTCGTCACCACCATAGTGGCAATTCCCTCATCGCGAAGACGAGCCGCGATTTTTCCGACTTCGGGCGTAAAGCCTGCGGCTATCACGGCCATATCGCTGCGAATATCGAAGGCGGCGTTTTCGTCGCAGAAATAGTTCACCGAAACCCGCGCCTGGGGGCTTGCGCTTGCGAAATTCGCGCGAACGAACGCCGTCAGGTCGGCGGGAGCAGTTTCGTCGAGCAGCACCGAAACGCACAGGGGAACCGAGCGAGCAGCTTCCACATCGGTGGCCTCTTGCAGAACCGCCATCACGTCGATGGGCATCTTGGGCGATTTCGCCATAGGTTGAGCCTCCCTTGCATATGGGGCCACACGGCCGCGCATTTCATTCCGACCCATTATAGCGGGCAAACGCCGCGCGCGAGGGAAACCCACAACCTGGCAAAGAAGCGTTGATGGAACGACAGCGAAATTCGAACCGCGCCGCACAATACTACGCCGAAAACAACCAAAGCGCAGCGGCCCAAGCGGGCGCAAGGCGCTAAGATGATACGCCCTTTGAGCCCGTTGCTCCCTACCCCCTGTGGGCGTATACGCTTCCCACGAGGCCAATCAATGAGAAATTGACCATCATGAACGACGAGCCGTAACTCATGAACGGCAGCGGAATGCCCGTGATGGGCATAAGGCCGATGTCCATGCCGATATTCTCAAGAATCTGAAAGAGCCACATGCCAACGACACCCATCACGATAAGGGTGCCGAACAAATCGGACGACTCGCGGGCAATCCGTATGCACACAACAATGAGCGCCAAATACAAGCCGAGCAAAATCATGGCGCCAACAAAGCCGAATTGTTCCGCAAGCACGCAGAAAATGAAGTCCGTTGCCGATTCAGGGACGAAGCCCAAGCTCGATTGCGAGCCGTTCAGCAGGCCTTTTCCAAATAGCCCGCCCGACCCAATGGCAATCATGGCCTGGTTGAGGTTAAAGCCCGTTCCTGTCACGTCGGCACTGGGGTCCAAAAACACGAGCAAGCGGTTGCGTTGGTATTGTTTGAGAAGCACATACTCGCCCGTGGAATTCTTCAAAACCTCATCGATGGCGAAAACGGCGACAATCGCCGCCACAAACATACCGAGCAACGCGAGCAAATACCGTACGCGCGTTCCCCCCATCACGAGAGCCACCGCACCAATTACCAGGTATACCAAGCCCGTGCCCAAGTCGGGTTGCGTCATGATGCACAAAAACGGAATGGCGATATACACGAGCGCGCGAATGAATGCGCGAGGGTCGTCGAGCTGTCCGCCGAATTTCGACATAACCGCCGCATCGAGCAGAATCACCGTGATCTTCGCGAATTCGCCCGGTTGCAGCTGAATGCCAACGTTGACCCAGCTTTGCGCTCCCTTGCTTTCAACGCCGATGACCGGCAAGTGCGGCGAAAGAATGAGAACGACGTTGACGACAAGAAGAATCGTCGTGTAATTCGCAAGACGGCGATAGTCAAAGGCATAAAACGCCAGCATAGCCACGATACCCAAACCGACGCCCATAAGTTGGCGGGAAAACGAATAGTTTTCGTTGCCCTGGATAGCCGACCACACAACGAGCAGGCCATAGGCCAGAAGCGCCACCACAACCGCGACAAGCGGAAAAGGCACCGCTTCGATAGCCCGCCGAGGGCGGCCCGAGCCGCCCAAGGGCGACGAGCTTACATAATTGCCCTTCGGCGTGCGCACTCGGTCGATTTCGTTGAAACCTGCCATCTAGTCCACCCGTCCCGCTCCGGTTCCGGCGTATTCCGTAATCTCTGTGACCTCTTCAATTGCCACGGGGGCGCTTTCAAGCGTTCCTTCCCCAAGCTTGATGCAAGCATCCATGACTTCGGCCGCGATGGGAGCCGCGGCCGTTGCGCCCGCGCCGCCTTCGGTGATAACGCACGTCACAACGTATTTCGGGTCATCGTAGGGGGCATACATGGCAAACCACGCGTAGCCGTCGTGCTCTGCCCATTCACCCGTGCCTGTTTTGCAAGCGCATTGGTAATCATATTTCGAAAACAGGTTCGGCAAATCGCCATCCTCGGTCGCAACGCCGCGCAGCGCATCGCGTATGACCTCCAGGTGCGCCTGTTCAACATCGGGAATCGTCCCCTGCTTAGCTTTATGGGAAATAACCGTCTCGCCCAGTGAATTGCGAACTTCTTTCAGGAGGTTAGGCACGGGAAGCGAGCCCGTTGCGATGCCGGCATAGCCGACAGCCATCTGCAAAGGGGTAACCAAAACGTTGCCCTGGCCGATTGCCATATTCGTCATGTCGCCAGGCTGCCATTGCCCCTCTTCGGGAGCATTCCGGTAGTATTCCTTCTTCCATTCGGGAGTCGGAACGACACCCTCGACTTCGCCGGTGAGCTCGATGCCAGTTTTCGAGCCCAAGCCGAATTCCTTGATGTAATCCTGCATGGCGTCTTGGCCAAGCGAGGCCGACGCGTTGTAGAAGTCTTTCGCTATTTCGTAGAACACTGTATCGCAGGAAATAACGATCGCCTCGCGCAAACCCAGCGCTCCGTGACCCGTAGTAAGCCAGCATTTCTGGGCATACGTTTCGCCAAAGCCCGTCCATTCGCCCGAGCAGTTCCACGAACGGGACGAATCGGCGAACCCGTAATGCAACGCCGCCATGCCAACGAACGACTTAAATGTAGACGCAGCCGGGTATTGGCCGGCGATGCAGCGGTTCATAAGCGGCGCATAAGAACTGCCCGAATTGTTGTAACGATCCCAATTTTCTTGAGAAATGCCGCCTACGAAATTCTCGGGGTTGAAGGTGGGGAAATTCGCCATGGCGATGACGTTTCCCGTATCGACCTCCATGGCGACCAAAGCACCCGCCGTGCCCGTGCCGCCGCCGATAACGCCATCCGGCGCGATGAGCTCCTTGAGCTTCTGCTCGGCGATCGATTGCACTTTCGCCGAAATGGTGAGATAGACGTCATTGCCTTGCGATGCAGGGGTTTCACTTTTGATCTCGTGGACTTCGCCATCGGCATCGGTCACGACCACACGGTCGCCATGCGACCCGGTCAGATACCCATCGTATGCCGCTTCGATTCCCGCTTGCCCAACCTCATCGCCGCTTTCGTAATCCACGCCGGCGGGCGGGTTGCTCAGCGCCGCATCGGAAACGGTTCCCGTGTAGCCGAGCACTTGGCTCGCGAGTGCTTTGTATGGATACACACGATGGGTTCGATCCTGCACATCGACCCCGGGAAAAGCATCCGGATGCTCGGAAATGAAGGCGACGTCCCGAGTGCGAGGCGACGAGGAAACTTCGCGCTGGGCTTGCGCGCCGCCCGAGGTATCTTTGATGCGCTGCCGCACCACCGCATACGGCAAGCCTAAAAGTGCCGAGAGGCGCGTCATCGTCGTTTTGTCCTCGGCAACATCGGCGTCGGCGAGAATTGCCGGCTGCGTTTTGTTGTCGACCATCACGATGCCTTCGGTGTCGAAAATACGACCGCGCGCGGCTGGCGTTTTGATAGTGGTGTATTGGTTCTCGTTCGCCGCGTCGACATATTGCTCGCTCGCGAGCACCTGCATGCTCCACAGCTTCGCCGAAAGCGTGCCGAAAATGGCGGCGATAACCACGCCGATCGCCACGAAACGAGACTTCAGCCTATCTCGCAAACCTTTGTTCGAGCTGCTCATCGCTGAGTTTCCGCCATCGACGACGCTCGACGAGCTTCGCGTTTGCAGCGGAGTGGCCGTTCCGATGGAATCGGGCGACTTCGGCACCGACCCGCCGGGCTTCACGGTTCGCGAGCGGAAAAAGATAAACAGAGCCACGCCCAAGGCGACAACGACAAGGACGGCGGCAACGATTGCTAAGGTCATGCTGCCCCCCTATCGAAGTCGTACCGTCGAAGACGTCGGTGCCTTATGGGAAGGCGCCGCCGAAGCGAACAAACGCGAAAGAACGGGCAGCGCGATGAATACCATGGCGCAGTCGTAAAGCGCACAGGGAAGCGCCCGGTTCAACAAAGCCGAAGCGATGGAGACGCCTGAATTCGACGCATAAAAACCACCGTAGAGCACCTCGACCAAAAGAGAGCAAACCATGGATATGATGAACGTCGCACCGAGTGTATCGTTGCCGAAAAACGTCGACGAACGCATCGCGGCAAACGCCGCAACAACGAAAAGGCCCGCATATATCCCGACCGTGTAGGTCCCTACCAAATCGAGGGCAAGGCCGCAGCAAAACGCCACCACAACAACCATGTCGCGCTTGGCGAGCATGGCCGAGGTCGCCATGTACACGAGGGCGAAATTCGGCATGGCCCCCAGGATGGCCACATTTGGCGCCAAAACTATTTGAAGCACGACGGCCACAACGGCACCCACCACAAGCAGCACCGATTCGCGCACGTCTTACGCACCGCCTTCCGAGGCCGAATCGGAAGATTCGCTCGTCGAATCCATGGAAAGTACCACGGTCAACTCTTCAAGGGGGTCGGCCGAAGAGAACGGCTCGACAACGATGGTCCTATCGGAAGTTCCTGCGGCGTTGATGACGTTGACAACCGTCCCCAGCGATACTCCGCGAAAATAGCTTCCTCCCAAACCGGAGGTGACGACGACGTCGCCAACGGCGACTTGCGCCGTGGCATCGGTGTTTTCCAAGTACAACAAACCGGCAATCGAACCCCGGACCACGCCTTCGGCGCGACTCGACTGAACGAAGACGGAAACGCCCGACTGGGGATCGGCAAGAAGCCGCACGCGGCATGTAAGCGGCGAAACCTCTATCACTTGGCCAACAAGGCCGCTGCCGCCCGTGACGGGCAAACCGCACTCGACGCCCGATGCCGAGCCCACGTTCAAAGTCACCTCGCGGCTCCATGCGTCGGAACTTTTGCCAATCACGCGCCCCGTAACGCCCGAAAACCCATATTGGTCAGACAAATCGAGCAGCCCTTGAAGGCGCTGCGCTTCGCTGCGGTACTCCTCCAGCTCGGCAACTTGCGCTTTAAGCTGGGCGTTTTCGTTTCGAAGCTCGGTATAGGAAGCATCGCTCGCCGTAAAGTTTTGGGCAGCATCGGCAACGGCGTCTTCGGCATACGCAACCCCGACGCCCACGAATTGCAAAGGCGAAGCAAGCATGCCCACCGCCGACTGCACGCTATGTACAGGCCCGCTTGAAGCCTCGCGAGAATACAGGCTCGACAAAATCGCAGAAGCTATAAGCAAGACGACCACGAGAGTCGCGCCGCCGATTGTCTTTGAGTTTGATTTGATCGTTGCGTGCTTGCGCGCCATAGCCTAAGCGGACTCGCCTCCTTCAATACGCGATGCGCCGAGCTTCACTCGCCCGGCGCATACAGGAATCTCTTTCATGCGCAAAAGCGCAGATTACTTCGAACGCATGAGCGTCTGCTTCAAAGCGCTCGGCGTCTCGAGCACCTTCAAGCAGCCCATCGCCACATTGGTAAGAGCGGTCTCGCTCGTCCAGACGGGAATCTCGAGGCGCTGCGTAAGGAAGCGGTCGAGGCCGGAAAGCAGCCCGCCGCCGCCCGTGAGCAAAATGCCATTCGAAATGATATCGCTGGCCAGGTCGGGGTTGGTCTTTTTGAAGGTCTCTTTGATGTGAGTGACCATTTCCTCGATAGGAGGCTGCAGCGCCGCGCGCACGTCTTCCGATTGGATGGTTACCTCGCGAGGCTGCTCGGTAACGACATCTTGGCCGGAAATGATCATATCTTTCTCGCGACCATCTTCGAAAGGCAGAATGGAGCCAATCTTGATTTTGATGATTTCGGCCGTGCGCTCGCCCACCTTGATGCCGAGCAGATCGCGCAGATACATCGCGATAGCCTCGTCCATCTTATTGCCGGCCAGGCGCAGCGACGACGACGTGACGATGCCGCCGAGCGAAATAACGGCGACTTCCGTGGTTCCACCGCCGATATCGACCACCATGGAGCCGGTGGGCTCGGTCACGGGCAAATCGGCACCCATCGCTGCCGCCATGGGCTCTTCGATGAGGTAGGCCTGACGCGCGCCCGACTGAATTGCCGCTTCGAACACGGCGCGCTTCTCGACCGACGTGGCACCGCAAGGAATGCAGATAACGATGCGCGGCTTCGTCTGCCAGGGATAGCGGCGCTCGATGGCCTTGTTGATGAAGGCGGAAAGCATTGCCTCGGTCACGTCGTAGTCGGCAATCACGCCGTCGCGCAGCGGATGCTCGGCCGAAAACGCGTCGGGCGTGTGGTTGATCATCTGCTTGGCTTCATGGCCGACGGCAAGCACGCGATGCGTGTTTCGCTCGATGGCAACAACGCTGGGTTCGTTGAGCACGACGCCCTCACCCGTGATGGCCACGAGTGTATTCGCCGTACCAAGGTCGATCGCCAAATCAACCGACGAGGCGCCACCAAAACCACCGGTGAATCGGCTGAAGAAATCCATAAACGACATAGAGAGTGTCCTTTTCCGCTTCGTTTTCTCTACGTGTGATAAGCGCAATCGGCGAACCGAAACGCGCGAATATACCAAATCGTTATTCTAGCATGCGATATGGAAACGCCCATGCGTCGTCAAAGATGCACATAATTCGAAAACCAGCGTGTACATACCGTTGATTTTCGAGGCCATCCGAACGCACCTCCCGAACTCGCACGGAACATCGAGCCAAACAACCCTCGCCCAAAAGCAACGAAATCGAAGACAGTGGCCTAGCGGTTTTCTATATTCCCGATATTTTTCAGCTCGATGGAAATCATGCCATTCGGCATGCTCACGAATTCGATGAAATCGGAGTTGTTGGAGTACTCCGTAGGGAAGGTTATCTCTATGCCGGTATCGGTTCGAATCTTGTGGTTGCGTGCCAAACGCTGCGCGACCTTTTTCTCCATAGGAACTTTTTCGGGAAGCTTCTCGGCCGCAACCGCCTCCTCGAAGCGCTTCTGCATCGGTTCGTCGTCGAAAACCTCTTCTGCCATATCCCATGGCGCAAGATAACTCGAATCGTCGGCGTTTTCGTTCACATAGGCCTTGGCTTTGGAGGCGGCCACTGCCGCATTCGCCCCGAATTCTTCGGCAACTTCCTCAACGATGCGCGTCACCGTATCGACGACTTCTTTGCTTGAAGCCTCGCTCGTGCACTGAAGCAGCCCCTCTGGCAAAAGAAGCCGGGTTTGCCCCGATATCTCGCGCTCCTTGTCGCAAAAGAGCACCTCGAGGGTCTCGCTCTCGACAAGAGCGTAACTTGAGATTTTCTGAGAGGGGTTCGGCAAAATAGCATGGTGACGCGATATATCGACGCGCACCCCATCGGCGCCCGTGGCAACCTCGTGCATGAATGCGGGACGGCTCGAAAGCATCGCGATGACGAAATAGCGGCGCCCGCGCGCCTCGAAAGCAGCATCGGCATCGGCCTCGGGGGTATCGGAGGAAACTTTGGGCGCATCGTCTTCGAAATCCGCGACAAGAATGTCGCAGCTTTCGGGCGCCTCCATATGAGAAAGCTCGCTTGCGATGTATTCGGCACACGTTCGGGACAGCGCCGCGAAACTTGCCTTGCCGGCGAAATAATCGGAAACCTCTACCCCGAATGCAGAATTGGGCTCAAATACGCCCCGCCGATTTTCGGGGCTGGAAAGCGCCTTGCGACACACCTTGCCCACATACGATTTCGCCTTGCGATCGGAAAGGTCAATCTCTTCGTCGGAAAACACATTCACGCACGACTCAAAATCGCATACATGGACAATCGCATGATTCACTCGCAGCATACACGCTCGCTTTCAGGCATCAACAATACGTTGCGCAAGGATACCGCAGAGCCAACGATAGGCCGCTCGACATTCAACCTGAAATCAAACCCGCACGATTTTCAACTCGCAAATATTCCAAGAATCCAAGCGCTGCGGCCGACTATTCTTCGCCAGCTTCGCCAAGAACGCCCGAGAGGAATACCTCGTCGGCATGCGCCAAAACGGCCATTCCGCTCGCAAGCGCCGCGTAAATCGCACGCATGTCGTTTTCGATTACCTTGGCGGCAAATACATCGACCCACGTAAGCACATGAGCCTGCAAGAAATCGCGCTGCTTGGCTAAAAGCCCGACGCATTCGCCGTCGTTTCCATCGGCAAAGGCATCATAGGACCGCTGGCCCATTTTACCGAGGTAATCCATCATGGCGGCGATATGGTCGTCCGGGAAATGCTGTTCCGCCTGCAGCTTGAAGGAGGCTTCGTGATAAAACGAGCGAACATCGAGCGTGCTTTCCTGGAACAGTGTTCCTTCCACGTTGACGTAGGGGGATTCCCAAGGCCTCACGTAGCGCTCGCCCGGAATTTGGAAAAGCTTGTCGTAATCCGATTTCATCGCTGATGAAAGCTCATCGAGAGAGGCGCTTGTGTTCCCAGCCTGGCCGCCCGGCAAGGCTTGCGCGCTCGCAGAAACCCATGCATGGGCGTCAATGCACCCGAGAAATTCCGCGGCGCATTCGTCAAGCGACCGCTCGCTTTTTCCAATGCGAACATTAAGGCTGACCGCCTTCGAGATTGCGGCATTCGAATCGAACCGCCATGCATTCGCCCGCTCGAAAAGCTCTTTTGTGCGCAAGCCGAACAAATTCGCGAGGGTCGCCCCGTCGCACTGGCCGGCAAATGCCACATGGAACAGGCTGTACAAGTATGCCCGGCAGGCCAAATCCATACCCAGGCGTTCCTCGTCGCAATTCTTGAGCATGCCATCCTCCTTGAAAGAAAAGCCGGCGCGCAGGCAAAGCCACCCGCACGCCGGCGTTCAATGCTACCAGGTAAGCTCGCGAGCCGAGCTGTCGAAGGCGCATTCCTTCGCCTTTATGAGAACATTCGGATGGGTGTCATCCGGCGAGGGCAACACGACGATCGTACCGGTGTCAAGGTCGCCTTCATGCTTGGCGCGCAGCTCGTCGATATCGCCGAAGTCGAGGGCGCGATTCGGGCAGCCGGCAACGCACGCAGGGCTTCCCCCTTCGCTGCGAAGACCATAACAGCCATCGCATTTTCCCGAAACGCCCTTATCGGCGAAGTACTTCGGCTGGCCATAAGGGCAGCTCATAACGCACATGCGGCACCCGATGCATTTGCTCTGGTCTTGAATAACCGTCCCGTCGTCGGCCTTATAAATCGCGCCCGTCGGGCAATTCTTCAGGCAAATGGGGTCTTCGCAATGGTTGCAGCTGAACGTATAGCTGAAGCCCTTCACGTCGGGGAATTCCCCAACCGTGTAGGAATGGGCCTCACGGTATAGCGTTCCCACCTCAAGACGGTTTTTATCCTTGCACGCAACCTGGCAGGCTCGGCAGCCCGTACAACGAGTTTGATCAACGAAGAATCCAACGCTCATGATTCGGTCCCCTTCCTTGTCCTAGTTGGCGCTCCAGCGGGCAGGCTTTTCGCAGTCTGCGCCCAGCTGGGTTCCGTCGTATTTCTCGATATTGCAAATCTGGTTGTTGTAGCCAGAAACGCCCATTCCCGAATATTCGCTGCCAATGAGGTAGTTATCCGAGCCGGCCATGTCGATTCCGGTTTCTTCGTCGACATCGACCCAGGCGCCATGCGGCACGCCAACCACGCCCGGCATCAAAACGTCAAGGACGGCGGCGTTGCGCAGGCCTTTTCCGTACGGGCTTGAAATCAAAACGGTTTCGCCGTCTTTGATACCGAGGTCGTCTGCATCGCTTCGGGAGATGAACACAGGGTTCGCCCACGCCTCGCGCAGCCACGGGCAGTTGTCGAAAACCGTATGGGAACGACGCATGTAGTGCGGGTTGAACATCAAGAACGGGTAGTCGGATTTCTCCGCGCCGATGTTTTTGTCCTTGAAGGTCGATTCATACCCCGTGCAAGGAACTATATAGGTCGGATAGGGCTTGTATTGCTCGATTCCCGGGAAGCCGAAAGAGGCGAGCAGGTCGTAGCGAGCCTGGCAATAAATCTCCAGTTTTCCAGACGCACTCTTCAAGGGGTTGGCGACCGGGTCGTCGACGAATTTCTTGAAGCCGATATGGCCGTATTTATCGCCGCGCTTGCGCGGGAACTGATAACCGCCACCGTCTTTGAGCTCCTGCAAAGTGATGATGCCCTGCTGGGGCTCGCCTTGCGCGCCGAGACCCTTGATGTCTTCCGCCGTCAGCGTGACGAGCGTCTGCATCTTTCCGTCTTCGCCCATGACCTTCGATCCGGCGATCTGCTCATAGAACTGCTGCTCTTCGGAGGTGTTGTACGCAAGATCGGGGTCTTTGCCGACGCCGGCGATCAAGAGCCTGCCGATTTCTTGGTCGGTCTTCGCTTCGCCCAAAGGTTTGGTTACTTGGAAATAGACGGGCAAGTATTCGCGATTGTTGTAGCCGCCGATGCCGCCCGGGCGCTCCCATTCGGTAGTGACCGGCAAAATGATGTCGGAATAGCGGGCGTTCGTCGTCATGAACTGCGCGAGCGTGAGCACGAAATCGACCGCGCGATGGGCTTCGATGCCCTCTTTCTGGTTGAGAGAGGTCTGCAAAACGGCATCGGTCATGTGGTAGATGCATTTAATCGGGCCAAGCTCCGTCGGCTTCGGCTCATGGAACGACCCATAAGCGTTGGAGACGTCTTGCGTATGCCCGCCGCCGTTCTTGATGATCTCGTACATCTGGGGCTGGCGAACGCCCGTCGTAACAGGGTCGGACGTCTTCGGGGCCTTTGCGCTTCCGGCAGACACCAAGCGCGTGCCGCCGTTGCCCGCATTCGCATGGTATGCGCTCGCGGTCGCGTGGCCCGACTTGCCCATATGGCCGCCCATGGCGCCAAGGGCAATAAGCAGCTGAGGCAGCATTTCAGCGCCATTGCAACGAGCCATGCCGTAATTGTGCAAGATCATGACTTTGTTGTTCTTCGAGAGCAGCTTTGCCAGCTCGGTGACCTTTTCGGGCTTTACGCCGCAAATCGGTTCCGCCCATTCGGGCGTTTTGGGCGTGCCGTCGTATTTGCCCAGAATGTAATCTTTCAAATTTTCGTCGATGGTCGCATCGGCGGGCATGCTTTCGGAATCGAAGCCGACCGTGTAGGTATGCAGGAAGTCCCAATCGATAAGGTCGCCCTGCTCTTCATCGAGTCGAAGCATCTCGTAGGCAATTGCGAACATGAGAGACATGTCGGTTCCCGTACGAATGGGCACCCAATCGGCATCGAGCATCTGGGCCGACGCATTGTACAGAGGATCGATGCTCACGAATTTCGTCCCTTTGTCGCGAGCGTTAATCCAGTAATTGATGGGTGTGCCCGCAGCAGACCAAGCGGGGTTCGACGACCACATGATGATGTAGTCGGCATTCTCGAGGTCGAAACGGTCGTTTGCCGTGTCGGCGTCGCCCGTTCCGCAGTCGCACGATGCAAGGCCCATCTTCGTGACGTCGAGCGTATAGGTTCCATGCGATGTGGTATCCCACCCGCGCACGTAGCCGGAAAGCACGTTCAGCGTGGCGTTGTTCGCCTTGCAATAAAAGCCTGTTGGGCCGTATTCGTCAGAGATACGCTTGATCTCTTGGCAAGCGAGCTCTATGGCCTCATCCCAGCTGATCACTTCCCACTCGTCTTTGCCGCGCATCTCCCCATTGGAGTTCGACCCGCCGCCAGGCTGCCATCCCTTGCGCTTCAAGGGATGCAGAATGCGGTCGGCACCGAAGCACTGCTGCTGCTGGGCTTTGCCTCGAACGCAGCCGCGCTGCTGCGGGTATTCGATTGAGTCCTCGTGCGTGTCATCGGTCTTTTGACGAACAACAGCGCCATCTTTGACCATGACTTTGTTCATGCAGCGCCCGCCACAGTTGTGCCAGCATGCGGCCGAAACCCATTCCCCGTCTTTAGCAGGGTCGGTCGGCAAGTCGTATTTTCCCGTTGCTTCAAGGCTCGTCCCGGCCGAGCATCCCGTTGACGCAAGCCCTGCAACACCCGCCATGACGGCAGCCGAAGCGCCCAGGAAGCTGCGTCGAGAAATATTGTTCGAAGTCATTCCATGCCCCCCATTTCTTCTTTAAAGCGCGTACGTGGCATAAAACGCGTAGCGGGCCACGCCGACGCCGACGACGGCCAAAACGCACACGAGCCACGCGATGGTCTGCTTGTTTGCGGATTTCGAGGCGGCAAGCGCGCAGGCCGCAGGAGCAAGAGCTCCAACAACCAGGCCAATCACCTGCGAGACGATGCTCGTCCCAGCGGCGGAAAACGCCGCAATCTCCAAACCGAGGCCCACGACCAGCGCCGCGCAAACGCCAACCAGAGCGTAAGAAACCTGCTTGGCCGAAATATCGGCGCAGCCCAATGCGCAAGCGATTCCCAGGCCCATAACCAAATCGCCCGAGATAAAAGCGATGACGGTCGCAGGCGCATTGCTCCAAACCTCGTTGCCGTACACGTCGATATACGCCGCGCCCATAAGCACCATGGCAACAACGCCAACAACGGCGGTTACGACACGCAAGGCATACGGGCTGTTCTTCTTGACGAAAACGACGATCAGGTCAACGAGCGCAAGGATGAAGAAAAGCCCCGATACGGCAACCTCTTTCACCATGCCGGAACCAAAATTGACCGTACCGGCGCCCAAAGCCTGAAATGCATGCGGAATAGATTGAACATGCGTCGCAGCCGCGCCCATGCCAACGGCAAACAGCGCCACGACGACCAAAACGCACAGCCACGGTCGCTCGCCCTGGCGTTCCTTCGCGAAACACGTCTCGAAGACGTACGCGCCAGCAGCAGCACCCCCCAGCAACGTAAACGCAAACAGGGATTCGAGTCCCATGTCTCCTCCTTTTATCAGGCGATTTCGCAGAGCGAAAGCGCACGAGAACCAAGTACGCAGCAAACTGCGAACTTGCCGCCGCGCAACGAACGAAAACCAAAGATTGAACGGCTCGCCCGTCATGCGACCTTATTACGTTGTGAGTTCAGCTGATCCCCCTCAGTGGATGTTATAGCAAAATTGTCGTGCGACAATCAAGAGTGTCGCACGACAATTTACAGAGGAGATTATTCTATTTTGAGCATGTTTCACCTGGAGATAATCAAGGTTTTACCGCACCGGAAACCTTATGGGCTTCAGGCGTGTAAAGCCGGAAGGCGATGGCATTTCCCAAAACGCCCGCGCCTCTACTTGCCCTGCTTTTCCGGACCCGCGTTGAAACCTTCGCTGTACGCGCTCGGAACGACGAGGGTCGAGTCGTTATCTTGCATCCCCTCGTAGGTAAGGTGCAATTTTCGCAGCTCGAATGCCACTTCGTCGTGATTGTACGTCTGAGCGACCTCGTCCAATATCGCCGAAACGTCTTTCTCTGCCTCCATAAGCGTGATGCGCGCGGCCTTTCGGCATTCCGCCTGGGCCTCAAGCGACATGACCCCCTGCAGCTCTTTGGGAATGATCAGGTCGCGAACCTCGACCGACACGATGGAGATGCCCCAATCGGAAACCTTGGCCTCGACCGATTCGCGCAGCTCCTGGTCGAGCTGATGGCGCCGCATCACGACGTTTGACAAAGACGCCCGGCCGATCGCGTCGCGCAAAGCCGTCTGGGCAGAAAGGGCGACCGCGAAATAGCAATCTTCGACTTCCGTGCATGCCTTCTCCGGATCCCAGATGACCCAAAACAGCACCGCGTCAACATCGAGCGGAACAAGGTCGCTCGTAAGGGCGTCCTCTGCGCCGAATGGGGTCACATTCATGCGCTGATCAACGCGCAGGCTGCAAAATTCAACCAGGGGAATCGTGAAAAACAGGCCGGGCCCCGCAAGGCGGCTGAAGCGCCCCAGCCGCATGACGACCACGCGTTCCCAATCCATGCACACATGAATGCTCGACAATGCGGCCAGCCCAACGATGACAGCGACCGCAATGCCCACCAAATCGAGCCCGCCGCAAATTACTACCCAAATGCCCAAGACCGCAGCAGCCGCAACGAGCGCCATCACGACGCTGAACAAAACGGCGCCGTTGCGCGTCGCCTTCTTCGTCGGGTCGGAACGATACGCATCGGCCGCAACGCCGAATTCCATCTCGGAGCGACGGTAGGTGTCTTTTTGGCCCGGCACGGCTGCCCTAGCGTTCTTTTTCATGATCCCTCTTCATCTTCCTCACGCACGAAGACACGAGCTTCGTTATCTCGTCGTACGCCATCCCCTCTTCCAAGCAGCTTTTGACGAAAGCCTCGGCAAGGGCCCCAACGCGCGAGCCGGGTTCCAAAATATTCGAGGCGTCGTTGACGAAAACGCCGCTGCCCCGCACGGTGGTCACATATCCATCGCGTTCGAGACCCATGTAGGCCTTGCTTACAGTATTATACGAAATACGCAGGTCAGCAGCATATTTTCGCACTGTTGGAAGTTTGTCGCCCGGCTTGTAATACCCCGAGGTTATGAGGTATGCCATGCGATTGCGCAATTGTGCCCAAAGCGGCAAATCGCTGTCCTCGTCGAAGGTAAATGCCTGTATGTCTTTCGCCTTGTTCAATCTGCAGCTTCCAAACTCAACCAATCGGCTGCACGCCGCACGCAACTACAACCACCCGCAAGCATAACCCACCCGCAAGCACCATGGCGGCCAAAATCGCGGCCGTCGAATTCGGCAGCTTCCTGCGCGAGACGATCGAAAAAACCTCCATGCAAAGGGGAGCAAGAATCCCGCAGCCGACGAAACCGAGCCAAAACGGCAATCGGTAAGCGCCGAAAAGCGCCATGCCAACCCCCGATGCGCCATCCGGGGGAACCGATGCAAGAAAAAGAGCAGCGAGAAGAGCCTCCGCGAGAACGAATACCAAATCGGCGACGATAAGTGGCCTTTCCCATAAGCGCGTGGCGCGCGCGTCTTCGCACGCACAGAGGCCGAGCATGGAAACCGCGCAGCCGCACGAAGAGGCTGAAGCCAAAAACAATACGGGAAGCCACGGCGACGACCAAAATTTGACAGCAACGACGCTTTGCAGCAAAAGCCCCGTGTACACCATCACTACGACAGCTATCGGAATGCCCGCAAGCTTTGCGGCAAAGGCAAGCTTTCTCGCGCTCTCGCCGAACACGAAAACGGTATCGGCCAAAGCGAGGGAAATGCATCCCACCATAAGGGAAAGCGCCAAAGCGCCAATCGAGACCAAGCTCGTCGTTGGATAGAGCATCAGATAATAAAACGCCTCGGGGCGGCCAAGATCGGCCACCAGGCACAACAGCCCGGCAACGATGACGACCAGGCTTGTCGCGTACACGATTCGCCGAACGCGACCGTATGTGTGGGCCAGGCCGCGACGATCGGCCCGTTTATCGAATGCCGCCCCGATTCCTTCGGCAAAAACACGCTTGAGCACGCCGGCGACATCAACGGCGGCAATGGACGCAAACGCTCCCGCGGCGGTTGCGCCGAGAAAGAGGTATATGGCAATCAGCTCGCTGAAGCGCACCCGAATCACCCCGCTTTTTGCCCCTGCCCGATACGCGAACGATTCGGTGATTATCCGACAAAACGAAACGCGTGCCAATCGCGATCGCGATTCCGCACTTCAAAATGCACGAGACAAGAAGAAAACGACCCGAGCGCGCTTTCGGCAGAGCGTTCAGAAAGAAAAGAGGTTACCGATGCATGCGGCCTTGGGCGCATTGAGAGCCAACGCCATCAAGCATGGGGCCAAAGAGCGGGTTCGAGCGGGCTCGCAGGCTATTCCTCAATTGAATCGAGCAGCTGAAGAATCTCGTTTTGAACCGCATGCTCAACGTTCGTGCCAATGACGCGATTCGAGATCTGCTTTACCGCCGATCGCCCGTTTCCCATCGCGCAACTATGCCCAACCATGCGAAGGATCTCGTAATCGTTCATGGAATCGCCGAAGGCGATCACGTCGCTCGCGTCAATTCCGTGAGCAAGAAGCACCTGAGATATCCCCGTTGCCTTGTTGACGCCACGCTGCATGACATCGATCCACTTCGCCCCCGACGGCGCGAACACGAAATCGTCCTCGAGCTCCCTCGTGAGGATATAGGCCATGTCCATCTGGGCGTTGTCGCAAAAAATCGACGCCTTCACGATGGCCGTATTCGGCGAAGGAAGGCTCTTCACCACGACGGGGTTCGGCAGGTCTTTGTCGAACTCGGCATCGAAGCACGCTGGGGCGTCGAGCAGATAACTGTTCGTTCGATCGTAAACCACCATATGCAAATTATCGAAGGCGTTCACCACGCCAAAAAGACGCCTAAGTGCCGCATGGCTAAAGATTTCGAGGTCGACGAGCTTGCCACGAACAAAAACCTGCGCCCCATTGCTCGCCACGAAATCCATGCGATCGGCCACGGGCTCGAAAAATTCCCTCAGCGTATCGTAGCGGCGTCCGGAAGCCGCAACGAAGCGAATGCCGGCGGCATCGAGCCGGCGGATAAGGTCATAAGTCTCGGGTGGAACGCTCGAATGCTCGTCGAGCAGCGTTCCGTCCATATCGCTTGCAACAAGCTTGATCATGACATCTCCTCTTCATGCCTGAACCCTTCAGGCCTCATCCATTCAATCGCCTTTGTATCGCCATACTAACGCGCGCGAAGAGCGGCACTCGCCTGGTTGCCGATTCCTTGACGACGTTTTAACGCACATGCCACATTCAGCCCACAAGGCGCGATGCGCGAAAGAACGGGGTACAATGGCGCCACAGGAAAGGATTGCCATGCCCCGAGAAACCCTCACGCAAAAAAGGCAGCGCGCCCACGAAGTTGAAATTCGCATGTTCGAACGCTACGGCGAGGGAGCTTGCTCGCTCGACCATACCGACCCATTCACGCTCACCGTTGCCGTAATCCTTTCGGCTCAATGCACCGACGCGGCCGTGAACAAGGTGACGCCCGAGTTGTTCGCGCGCTACGGAACGCCCGAATCCATGGCGAGCGCGCCCGTCGAGAGCATCGAAGAAATCATTCACCCGCTCGGCTTTTTCCGCAGCAAAGCGAAAAACATACAAGGCTGCGCGCGCGTTTTGCTTACCGATTTCGACGGCGTTGTTCCGCGCGACATGCATAAGCTGCAAACTCTTCCGGGCGTTGGGCGCAAAACCGCCAATGTGGTTATGTGCCAGGCATTTCGCGACCCGCAGGGCATCGCCGTAGACACACACGTCTTTCGCATAGCGCACAGGCTCGCATTCGCCTCGCGAGCCGACGACGCCCCCGAAAAGGTAGAGGCGAAGCTCATGAAAATCTACCCTCAAAGCGATTGGCTCTACATCAACCACCAATGGGTTCATTTCGGCCGAGAATTCTGCTCGGCGAAACGCCCGAAATGCGCGGATTGCTTCATTCGCGACCTGTGCGCGGGCGCCTTGTAGACGCGAACGCCGAGCGAGCGCAGCCAAAGACATCGCTCGCAGGCGCTATTTCCGCATGCCGAGGCAATCGCGAACGATAAGAGCAGTTCCTGCCGACGGCAGCAAGATGCATTCAGCCCTCCAACGCGCCGCGGGCCCTCGGCCACGAAAGCCCGCAGAATTCCCTGATATCGAGCTTGCGCCAAGCCTTCATTGGGAGCATGATGCTCGCTGCAATAATTCCGGCGAAAGGATTGCCCATGTGCACGGGAGTTCGTTTTTCAAGCGCCGAGGGAGACATGTTTCTCGGACGCAACCTCGATTGGGGAGGATCTGATTACGGCGAAAAGGTTCGCATCGCGCCGAAGGGTTTCATCGTGCCCTGGGCTTTTTCCGAAGCGGCGCCATCGCGCCATGCCGTCATCGGGCAATGCGTCGAAATGGGCGGATGCCCGATGTTTTTCGATTGCGGAAACGACGCCGGGCTCGCCATCGCCGGGCTTTCCCATGTGAATTTCGCCGAATATCCCCGCGAAGCCGAGCAAGGAAAGACGAACGTCGCCGTATACGAATTCCCGCTATGGGTATGCGCGAACTTCGCCACGGTTGACGAGGTTGATGCGGCCCTTAAAAACACAGCGCTCATCGATAAGCCGTTTTGCGAAGGCTACCCGACTTCTCCTTTGCACTGGATTATCGGCGATGCAAAACGCTCCATCGTCGTTGAATCTCGTGCCGACGGGCTCCACGTATTCGACAATCCCGTCGACGTGATAACGAATCAGCCCGAATTCGAATGGCACATGATGAACCTGCGCACCTACATCACGGCAGACCCCAGCATGCCGAAGCCGGCAACGTGGGGCCGCGCCGAGCTTGCGCCCTTCGGAGCCGGAGCTGGCATGCGGGGAATCCCGGGCGATGTATATTCGCCGTCGCGATTCGTGAAATCGGCCTACCTCAACGCGCACTACCCCACCCAAAGCGGAGAGGCGAGCAACGTCATCCGTATGTTCCACATTCTCGGCAACGTGTCGATGGTGGAGGGCAGCGCGGAAATGGTCGGCGGCCATATGGAAAAAACGCTGTACACGAGCTGTTTTTCGGGAGCCACGGGAAACTATTATTTCAACACCTACGACAACCCCTCCATTTACTATGCGAGCCTCAATGATGCGCAAGGGGCCGACCCATCAAAGCTCATCGAATGCGAGCTTCGTCGCGATTAAAGCAAAAGCGCCGCTGGCGTTGGCCGCGGCGCTTTATGGCTGAGCTATCGTGGCAACGCCGTTCCTACGACGTGGCCACGATAACGCCATCGGAAGAGATGACATCGACGCGCACGTCTTCGGCGCCCGCAATCGCCGCCGCACGGCGCGCGGCGTTCTCGATTCCGCCGCAGCACGGAACCTGCATGCGTGCGACGCGCACGCTTCGCACGGCATTCGAAGCCATGATGTCGGCAAGCTTCTCCGTGTAATCGACCCCATCGAGCTTCGGGCAACCGATAAGGCATACGCGCCCCTTGATGAAGTCCTCGTGAAACGCCCCATAGGCAAACGCCGCGCAGTCGGCCGCGATAAGCAGGTCGCACCCCTGGAAATAAGGGGCACTTACCGGAGCGAGCTTTATCTGAATAGGCCAATTCGCTAGGCGCGCAGGCACGCTTTGCGCCACAGACTCCCCACTCGATGCGGAATTTTCCCGCTCAATCGCCTTCGCCATAGAACCGGGGCAGCCACCCTGAGGCATGCTCGCATGAATTTCGGCTTGAGCGCGACGCATCTTTTCAGCGATAACCGCCGCCTCGTTATATGCGGCGGCCTCACGTTCAACGAACGTTATGGCGTCTTCCGGACACGCCGGCAAACAATCGCCCAAGCCATCGCAGTAATCGTCGCGCATGAGGTGCGCCTTGCCATTGACCAGGCCAATGGCTCCTTCGTGACAAGCCTGCACGCAGATACCGCAGCCCGTGCACTTTTCTTCATCGATTTGTATAACGCGTCGTTTCATACATTCCCCCTTTGTCGCCGTCGCATCCTACCATCGGCAAACCTACCGCGCAAGTATATGTTACATAATTACTACCATTTATTGATAAACGCACGTAGGCAAACCGGCGCCCGCCGAAAACGCAACGCACTACTCGCAATCGTGAAACAAAAGAAGGCCTTTTCCAATGGGTGAAACACTCAGCCCCGCCCGGCACGCCCCCCGGACAATCGAAAACAATTGAGCGCATTGGCCAAAATGCACCCGATGCTGGGCTATTCTGGGGCGGTTTGGGACAGTTGTCCCTGGGACGGTTGCCTCTAAGGAAACTGTCCCGCTTGGAAGTGCCCCGCCTTTTGGCTCGCAACCTACAATTGAGAGCACTGGCTTTCCCGCAAGACAATGCGCAACCGACGCGTATGATAGGCAAGAACCAACAGGGAGGCAGCATGCGCGAAAAGCTCAAAGAATACGAGCACGGCAACAACGTGGCGAAGGTTGACAAACTCACCGAAGCCGTTCACTTGTCGGCGACAAAGCGACCGACGCTTAACGTTGCCGAAGTAAAAAAGCTCGAAACGGAAATCGCAAGGCGGGGCACGTCGCTTTCCGTCCTTATGGAGCGTGCCGGATGCGCCCTTGCGCTTGCCGCAAAAAAAGCCGCCCTTAAGCTTGATTTGAAAGCTTCGCCGCGCATCGCCATCCTCTGCGGATCGGGAAACAACGGCGGCGATGGATGGGTTGCAGCTCGAAAACTCGCAAGCGACGGCTGCAACGTCGTATTGATTTCGAATTGCGACGCCAGCAGCATTGCGGCCGAGCCGGCAAAGGAGCAAGCCGAGCTCACCGAGCATGAAGCCGAAGAATTGCCGACGCTCGAAATGCGCATAGCCCCGAAAAAAGAAGTCGTTCGCGAAACGCTCGAGGCGGTCGATATAGCCATAGACGCCATGCTAGGCACGGGCTTTTCTGGAACAACGCTGCGAGAGCCCTACGCAAGCTGGGCGGAAATGCTGAATGCGGCGCACGAAGAAGGGCTGCTCGTCATCGCCGCAGACACGCCGAGCGGGCTTTGCGCCCAAACGGGGCGCGCGGCATCGCCCTGCGTAAAGGCGGATGAAACCATCACCATGATCACATCGAAACCAGGGCTCGAAACGCCGTACGCCTTCGCTTTTTGCGGCGACGTTTTCGTGGCGCCGTTGGCTTTCGCAGAAGACCTCATCGAAGCCGCCCTCCGCAGTCGCACTGCAGAAGCGACCGAAAAAGCAGCGTTGCGAGCGCAAGAGCACCCCAGCAAGAAGAGAAGCGACCCATTCCGCCGCGCGGAAAACGAAGACGACGACGGCTACGACCCGTATTCCGATCGACCGCCGGCGCCGGCGCCCCTGTTCGAAGCCGATCCCTGGAACTAGCAAGAAGAGCGCCCTTCTTCCAGAAGCTCCCTTTGCAGCCCCGCCTAAGCGGGCGGCAATCGGCCGGTGCAGATGCAGTGGACCAGACGCACCCTCGGCGCCAAGCGAACGGCAGCCGGCGCCGCAAACCATTGCCCGCATGCAAGCGCGAAGGCAGGCTATCGCATCCTTAGCGTTGCCCCAAACCCAGGGATTCTATGGCCTCTGCAAGTTCTCCCATCGTATGGGCAATGCGCGTCGCCCCTGCACGGCGAAGCGTCTCTTCGTCGAACATCCCCCACGTAACGCCAACGGTCAAACACCCCGCAGCCAAACCGGCCTCGATATCGAATGGAGCATCGCCCACATAGACGCACTCGCCCGGGGCAGCGCCAAGCTTCTCGCACCCGAGCAACACCGGATCGGGGTCGGGCTTATGGGCTTCGGTGTCTTCAGAACCCACGATGCACTCGAAATAGGGTGCCGCCCCAACAACCTCGAGACCGCCCCAGGCCGTATTGCGCATCTTCGACGTCACTACGCCCATGGAAAAGCCCTTGTCGTGAAAACGACCAAGCAGCTCGATCAGACCCGGGAACGCTTTGATCATATCGTCGTGAATGGTGGCGTTGTGGGCCCGGTAAACTTTCAGAAAACGTTCTTTTTGCGCAGGATCGTCCGTGAGGTCGTCAACTTGAACGGCTAGCGGCTGACCCACTTTCGCCATGTAGACGCTATCGGGAAACACGCGCCCCAAAACCTCGCGCGAGGCATAACGAAAACTCGCGAGAATTATGTCGTGCGTATCGACGAGCGTACCGTCGTTGTCGAAAAGAACAGCCTTCAAAGCCACCGAAAGCCTCCAGGTTCCTAATCTCGTGCAAAAACTCGCTTATCATAGCTCACGAATCGATACACTGCGGCAAGCCGCTGCAATCTCAACGGGAAGGACCAGACGAATGAGAGCATTGATTCAGCGCGTCACGAGCGCAAGCGTGACGGTAGAAGGCGACGTCATCGGAACAATCGGCAGCGGATTTCTTATTTTGCTCGGCGTAGGCCACAACGACACCGAAGCGCAGGCCGACAAGCTCTGGAGCAAGATATCGAAAATGCGCATCTTCGAAGATGAGAATGGCAAGACCAACCTGAGCCTTTCGGATGTAGGCGGCGAAGTGCTCGTCGTGAGCCAATTCACGCTTTACGCGAATTGCAAACGCGGCAACCGCCCGTCTTTCACTGATGCGGGCGCGCCCGACGAGGCGAACCGCCTGTACGAATACTTCGCGGGTCTCGTTCGCGGCGATATGGGGCATGTTGAAACGGGATCGTTCGGCGCCATGATGAACGTGGAGCTCGTAAACGATGGACCATTCACCATCTGGCTCGACACCGACACCCTGTAAGCCGCCCAAGCGCCCGTATTTGGCAAAAGTAAGTCGCTTGAGGGGCAAATCGGCCGCCTAATCGAGCCTTAGCGCCGCAATTGCAACCCCATCATGCCTTAGTGATCGATATATCTTGCATCATGAGATATATATCAGCCACTTCAGAAGGCCGCCGCCGAGCCGATCTTTTTGCACTTTGGGAGGGTTTTTGCGAATTGCAGGCCCTACGCAAAAGGGGAAGAGCATCTGAAGCCCTTCCCCTCGCGAAAATCGTATGCCTATCGACGTCGAGCCTAATACACCATGCCCATAGCCTCGCGCACTTCGCCAAGCGTTTGCTCTGCGATTTCATTTGCGCGTCGATTACCTTCGTGCAGCACGTCTTTCACATAGTCAAGGTCGGCCTCGAACTGATGGCGACGTTCACGAATGGGTTCAAAATAGCTGTTCACAGCCTCGGTAACGTATTTTTTGAGCTGGCCTGAGCCGCCCATGCCAATTTCGGCGGCGATTTCGGCAGCATCGCGGCCGGTGCAGATGGCGGCCGTGGACAGCAAGCCCGAAACGCCTGGACGATTGTCGGGGTCGAACGTAATCATGCGCTCAGAATCGGTCTGGCTCTTCTTGATACGCTTGGCAGTTTCTTCGGCCGTCATAGAAATGGAGATGGCGTTTCCATAGCTCTTCGACATCTTGCGACCGTCGAGGCCCGGAAGGAGCGGCACGTCGGAGAGCAGCGCGTCAACCTCGGGGAATACCTGGCCATAACGATTGTTGAAACGACGAGCAATGGTACGCGTGAGCTCGATATGGGGCAGCTGGTCGCGGCCGACCGGAACCACATTGCCCTTGCAGAACAAAATGTCGCACGCCTGATGCACGGGGTACGTGAGCAAGAGGCCCGTAAGCTCGTGGCCCGAAGCCTCCATCTCGGCTTTCACCGTGGGATTGCGCTGCAGCTCGGCCTCGCTCACCAGTGACAGAAACGGCAGCATGAGCTGATTGCATGCAGGAACCGCCGAATGGCAATAAATCATGGTCTTGTTCGGGTCGAGCCCGCACGCCAGATAATCCATGACTATGTTGTAGACATTGTCTTGGATGTGCTCGGTGGTGTCGCGATCGGTTATCACCTGGTAATCGGCGATGAGCACGTTGGTGCGGCAGCCCTTCTCCTGCAGCTCAACACGGCCTTTCAGCGTGCCGAAATAATGGCCAAGATGCAGGCGCCCAGTGGGACGATCGCCTGTGAGCATCGTGTAATTCTCGGGGTGGATTTCCAGGTCGGCGGCAATTTCGTCGCTACGCTTCGATGCCGCTTCGTAGCTTCCTTCATTGGCCATAAGGGGCCCTTTCTATTCATGGCTCTCGCAGGCGAAACGCCCGCCGGGCTGCAAGCCCAATTCCAAACCACGCCATGGTACCACGACGCGGGGCGGCAAAACGATATCCGCCGTCGATGCCCACGCCAATCTTAAGCAGCCAACTTCGGCTGACGGCCCCAAAGGCATGGTATAGTTGCGCCCATGAATTCCTACACCACCATAGACGGACGAGCCATCGCCGAAATCGAAGAAAAGAAAAGCCGCTTTATCGCAAGCCTCGCTCATGTGGAAACCGAGGAAGAAGCGCTCGCTTTTCTCGAAGAGATTCGCGCAGCCAATCGCATGGCACGCCACAACGTATATGCCTACATATTGCGCGAAGGCGGCGCAGGCGCGGCCGGGCGCGTGCGTTATTCCGACGACGGCGAGCCGCAGAAAACGGCAGGCATGCCCACGCTCGAAGCGCTGCAGCATGCGGGCCTCACCGACGTGGTTTGCGTGGTCACGCGTTACTTCGGAGGCGTGCTTTTAGGCACGGGCGGGCTCGTGCGCGCATACACGGGCGCCACGCAAGCGGGCATCGAGGCCGCGACGAAAGTCGTCGTATCGCGCTGCGTAGACATTACCGTGCACATTGAATATCCCCTGTATGACCAGATGTCGCGCATCGCGGCCGATTGCGGCGCTAAGGTGCTCGACACGCAGTATGCCGAAGCCGTCACGCTGAAGCTGCGCATGCTCGACGGCACACAGCAGCCTCTGCTCGACAAAACCACCGAACTCTGCCGCGGGCAAGAGCGGCTAAAGATTAGCGACCCAATAGACGCGATGTTCTAACAAGCCCCAGCCGTCACTCAACGCCTAGGGCTTCGGCCAATTCCAGCCACTCATCTTCCATGGCTTCTTTTTTGGCGCGCAGATCGTTGAGTTCGGCTTGCAGTTCGCCAAGGCGCACGAAATCGGTCGGGTCGACAGCGGCCATCTCGGTCTCTTTCGCTTTGACCTTATCGCCCGCCGTGCCCATTTTGCGATTGATGCTCGCGAGGCGCTTCTTCATCTCGCGCAGCTCTTGGTTGCTGAATTTGGTCTCTTCGGTCGCCTGCGCCGACGAAGGGGTCGCTTTGTTCGTTTGGCCGGCGATTTCGGCAAACGAGCGCCCACCCGCCCGCGCTGCATCACGAGCCTCGAGCAGTTCCAGATATTCATCAACGCCACGCGGGCAATGGCGCAGACGCCCATCAATAAGAGCGAACTGGTCATCGGTCACGCGCTCCATTAAGTACCGGTCATGCGTCACCATAACGAGCGTGCCTGCCCACGTGTCGAGCAAGTCTTCAAGCACGGCGAGCATATCGGTGTCCAAATCGTTGCCCGGCTCGTCGAGGATAAGCACGTTGGGCTCTTCGAGCAAAATGAGCAACAGCTGCAGCCTGCGCTTTTGGCCGCCCGACAAATCATCGATGCGCGTATACAAGTGCTTCGAGGAAAATCCCAAGCGCTCGAGCAGCTTGGCAGGCGTGGTTTCCTTGCCATCGACCACAATGCGGCTCCTATGGCGCGAGAGCACCTCGGTCACGCGATATTTACCCAGTTCATTGAGTTCGTCAAGACGCTGCGAGAGCACGGCGAACTTTACGGTTTTGCCAATTTTCACAAAGCCCGAGCTTGGGCGCAGCGAGCCATCGAGCACGGAAAGCAATGTGGTTTTGCCCGCGCCATTTTCGCCCAAAATACCGTATCGATCGCCTGGGCCCACATGCCAGTCGATGTGGTCGAGCACCGTTTTATCGCCGAACTGCTCGGTCACATTGGTGAATTCCACGACTTGTTTGCCCAAGCGCTGCATAGCCATGGCGCGCAGCTCGAGCGTGTTACGCACGGGGGGCTCCCCTGCAATTAACTCCTCGGCAAGCGCCACGTGGAACTTCGGCTTGGTCGAGCGAGCCCGTGCCCCGCGCGACAGCCAGGCGAGTTCCTTGCGCATCAAATTCTGGCGGCGTTCCTCGGTCACGCGCTCGATGCGCTCACGCTCCACGCGCTGCAGCACGTACGCGGAATAGCCGCCCTCGAACGGGTCGACTTTGCCGTCGTGCACTTCCCACATGCCCGTGCATACCTCGTCGAGGAACCACCTATCGTGCGTCACGCACAGAAGCGCTCCAGTATTGCGCGGCCAGCGGCCATTCAAATGCTTCGCAAGCCATGTTATGGCGCGAATATCCAGGTGATTGGTGGGCTCGTCCATCATCAGCACGTCGTAATCGCCGATAAGCAGGCGCGTGAGGTCCACGCGGCGACGCTGACCGCCGGAAAGCGTTCCAACGGTCGCGTTCCAATCGATATCGGCGATGAGCTCCGAAATAATCTCGCGCACGCGCGGGTCGCCCGCCCACTCGTACTCGGGCGCATCGCCCACCACGGAATAGCCCACCGTGGCATCGTCGTCGAGCGAATCGGACTGACCAAGCACGCCCACGGTAAGACCGCGCGTACGGCGAACCAAGCCGCCTTCCAGCTCGATTTGCTCGGCAAGCACGCCGAGCAGCGTAGATTTACCGTCGCCGTTTTTGCCAACGATGCCTATGCGGTCGCCCTCGTGCACGCCAAGCGTCACGTCATCGAGCACAAGCTTCGCAGGAAATTCGAGATGGGCGCCTTCGCACCCCATGAGAAACGCCACCAGCGAGTCCTTTCATTTTGCAACCCACCGAGTTTAGCACGACAAAAATGAGCGCATTCGCATTGCAAGGGAAATGCCAGCTTCTCGGCGATTTCGAGGCGCGCCGAGCGAGCGACTTCGGCCTACGAGCGAAACGCCCGAGCGAGTAACACGCCGAGCGTTTGAGCAATTGGCGAGCCGAGAGCAAGAAGCGCACCGCACATTCCGCTGAGCTGCAAAAATTGGCCAGGCATCGAGACGCCTGGCCAACCGGTCTTGAAGAGATGAAACGAAAAGCCTTACTTAAGAAGCTCGACCTCTATGATGTCGCCTACGCGCACTGGATTCGCACCGCCACCTGACGGCATCATGAACAGGGAGTTTGCCGCATTTGCCGCAGGCGTTCCCCAGAATCCGTGCACGGGACGCACCTCCATGCGGCCCTCGGTCGATACTGAAACGTTCATGGGCTTCAGACCGAAAAACGCATCTTTCGGGCCAGTCGCCTCAAGCGGACGATTTTCGCCGGCCGGCTTTAAGGGCTTAGCGCCGTCCTTTTTGCCGCCCCGGTGCGGCGCGGGCATTTCCTCCATAAGAGTCGCTTTCACAAGCGTAGGCTCAGGGCTTAAGCCGAGCGCCGCACGCAAAAGCGGCTTCAAGTAAAAGCCAAGCGTCACAGCCGCGCCCGCAGACGGCCCCGAGATACCCACGACGGGTGTGCCGTCGACGATAGCGTACGAGCTGTGATGGCCAGGGCCGTGATTGGTTTGATGACAAATCATCTCGCCAATTGCCTCCATCACCTCGCACGCCCAGTCGCCCGACCCCTTCGACGAACCAGCGTTCAACACCACGATGTCGGCGACGCGCGCCGCTTCGTGAATGGCCGCCTCGATGGCCGCCGGATTGTCGGGAACGATTTGCAGCGGCACGAACTCGCCACCCCACGCCTCGACTTTCATCTTCACTACGATGGAGTTGGTCTCTAGGTTCTTTCCATGCGCAACGAACGCGCTGCCTGGCACCTGGAGCTCGTCGCCCGTAGGGATGAACGCCACGCGCGGCTTGGCTAGCACGGGCACGTTTACCACATTACCGCCCGCAATGCGCGCCGCCACCTCGGGCGTAACAAGCTCGCCCGCATGCGCCAGCACATCGCCCGCATGCATGCGCGAAGCCACCGGTCGAGTTCCCGCGAATCGCTCAGAGGGCGCCGCATCGATTTCAACGCGCTGCTCGTCTTCGGAAACCTTCACGTGCTCGATGACGATAGCCGTATCGAAGCCATCGGGCATAGCGGTTCCTGTATTGGCGAATTCCCAATCGGTTCCACGCGCCCACTGCGATGTATCGGGCACGGCCCCGTCCTCGAAATCGTCAAAATGCACGGCAATGGAATCCATCGCGCACGTAAGGGCATTCGGCGCGTCGAACTGCGCCGCAATGTCAGCCGCAAGCACGCGGCCCGCAGCATCGGAAATTGCGATACGCTCCACCCTCAACGGAGACTTTTCCGCCGCACCAACCACGACGGCCAAACCGCTGCGATCGAGTATGCGGCGCACCGCCTCCTCGCGCGTCAGCTCTATATGCTTGGAATGATCTCGCATAACCCGCTTCCTTTCCGAAAACTTACTGCACGTTGGCCCGCTAAAAGCTCCGAGCATTTAGCGGGTTGAGTGTCCTTTATCGAGGATAAAACAAAACCGGCCCCGAAGAGCCGGTCGATTTTCCGCTATTCCGCGGGTTCGAGCGCTTGCTGATACATCTCGTAGAGGCCAGGCAACTCGCGCTTTTGGCTCACTGGCTTGAATGTTTGCTTATCGACCAACGTCACCACGGTCTCGCCTACCACGCAGGGCTTTTCGCGATCGACGTCTTGCCCCTTGCGGTACACCTCGCACGCATACGTGGTTTTCACGGGCGTGATCTTCGTGACCTTCGTACGTACGAGAGCCACATCGCCATAACGCAGCGGCGCGCCATATTTCAGATGAACATCGAGCACCGGCGACATGAGGCCTTCAGATTCGATGCGCGCATACGGATAACCGATTTTCTCAAGGAAATCAGTGCGCGCCACCTCGAAATACAGCAGATAATTCGCATGGTACACCACGCCCATCGCGTCGGTTTCGGCATATCGAACGGGAATTTCGGTTTCAACTATCACGATCAAGTACCTCCATATAAAACAGTTGCCCTCTTCGGCAAAAACCCTCGATTGAAGGGTAACCACCCCATCAAATCGAGCCAGAAGGGCGAACACGGTCATTCGTCCCAATTCGTCGCAGACCTTGCACCCGACGACCGACTTAGGGCCCGCCGGGCGCGATAACGCCCCGTAATCAAAGCGCTTTACAACTTACCGGCATTTACGCGCATACAACAAAGGGCCGATGGCTGATTTGCCGCCGGCCCTTGCTCTTACAGCGTGCCCAAATCGTAGGGCGTAGTTTGGTATACGTAATAGTTCAGCCAATTCGTGTAGATGAGCTGGCCCTCGGCTCGCCAGCTAACAATGGGGTCGCAAGAGGGGTCATCGTTGGGATAGTAGTTCTTCGGCACTTTGATATCGATGCCCTTGGCCACATCGCGGTCGTATTCGAGCTTCAGGGTATCGCGGTCGTATTCGGGATGCCCGAACACGAAGAAATGCTTCGAATCGATCGATTTCGCAATCGAGACACCACAATCGTCGGAATATGCAATGACCTCGAGGTTCTGATTGGCGACGATGTCTTCGTAGCGCGTTTCGGAATTGCGAGAATGGGGCATCATGGATATGTCGTTGAAACCGCGAACAAGCGGAGACGAGGGCTTGATCAAACGATTCTCGAACACGCCGAAGCACTTCTCGGAAAGGTTGTGCTTGCCAACGCCGTAATGGTGGTACAGCGCCGCCTGGGCACCCCAGCATACATGAAAGACGCTGTGCACATTCGTGAGGCTCCAGTCCATGATCTCGACGAGCTCAGGCCAATAATCAACCGTTTCAAACTCGAGCTTCTCGACAGGGGCTCCCGTGATGATCATGCCGTCGTAGCGCAGGTCACGCACCTGATCGAATGTGCGATAGAACGTTTCCAGGTGATCGGCCGACACGTTTTTCGATTGATGGCTCGCGATACGCAGGAGGTCGACTTCAATTTGCAGCGGAGTATTCGACAATTTGCGCATAATCTGCGTCTCGGTGACGATTTTCGTGGGCATGAGGTTCAGCAGCAGCACGCGCAAAGGACGAATATCTTGATGCATGGCGCGGTGCTCGGTCATGACGAAGATATTTTCGCTTTCCAATATGGCTGTCGCCGGCAAAGCGTCGGGGATGCGAATAGGCATGGCTGCTCCTAACGTATATAGATTGCGCGGCCATCACGCCCCATCCAAGCAAGGCGTGCCCGCGATTGCGCACTGCCGGCTATTGTAGCGCTAACTGAGCATCGCTTGACGGCGAGCCAAAATCATTCGCGGCAGCTTCGCGACAAGAAGCACCGAAAACGCAACGACAGGCAAGCCTTCGCAACGGTCCCGCAGAACTCCCGCGAAAATCCAATTGAAATCGCCGTTCGATTATGCGCTTGAGTTCCAAAGCCTCGAAGCCAGCGCCTCGCCCTCGCCGTTTCTGCTCCCCCGCGCGCCGAACTTCCCGAAACACTCTTACCTCTAGGGTTTTCGGGTTTATACTTCGGGAAAAGAACGCGCGACGACCAAAGGCAGCCGAACCGCATCGTCGCGCCATCGAGAGGAGACAGCATGACCAAACTTGGGACTACCTGCGTGCAAGGCGGCTACCACCCCGGCGACGCCGAGCCGCGCCAGGTGCCGATTTACCAATCCACCACCTGGAAATACGACACGTCTGAGCACATGGGCAAGCTCTTCGACCTCGAGGAATCAGGCTACTTCTACAGCCGTCTGCAAAACCCGACGTGCGACTTGGTTGCCGCGAAAATCGCCGAGATGGAAGGCGGCACGGCGGCGATGCTCACGAGCTCAGGCATGGCGGCGAATTTCCTGGCCATTTTCAACGTCGCCGGCATGGGCGACCACGTAGTCGCGAGCTCGGCCATTTACGGCGGCACGTACAACCTGCTCGCCCATACCATGGGCCGCATGGGCCTGACCTGCACCTTCGTCGCACCCGACTGCTCCGATGAGGAACTCGAGGCGGCGTTCCAACCCAACACCAAGCTCGTGTTCGGTGAGACCATCGCAAACCCGGCGCTCGCGGTGCTCGACATCGAGCGCTTCGCCGCGGCCGCGCACGCGCACGGCGTGCCGCTGATGGTCGACAACACCTTCCCCACGCCCGTGAACTGCCGCCCGATTGAATGGGGCGCCGACATCGTGACGCACTCCACCACGAAATACATGGACGGGCACGCGGCGTACCTTGGCGGCGCGATCGTCGATGCGGGCAAATTCGATTGGATGGCGCACGCCGATAAATTCCCCGGCCTCACCACGCCCGACGAGAGCTATCACGGTGTAACGTATGCGGAAAAGTTCGGGCTGGAAGGCGCATTCATCACCAAGGCGACCGCCCAGCTCATGCGCGACCTCGGTCCCATGCAGAACCCGCAGGCGGCATTCTTCCTGAACAGCTCGCTCGAAAGCCTGCACGTGCGCATGCCCCAGCATTGCAAAAACGGCCTGGCTGTGGCGGAATTTCTGCAGCAGCACCCTAAGGTGCGCTTCGTGAGTTTCCCCGGCCTTAAGGGCGACAAGTATTACGACCTCGCGCAGAAATACATGCCGAACGGCACCTGCGGCGTGGTGAGCTTCGGCTTTGTTGGCGGACGCGCGGCGGCCGAGCAGTTCATGAAGAGCCTGAAGCTCGCGCAAATCGCGACCCACGTGGCCGACGCGCGCACCTGCTGCCTGCACCCGGCCAACGCCACGCACCGCCAGATGAACGATGCCGAGCTTGAAGCATGCGGCATCAGCCCCGACATGGTGCGCTTAAGCTGCGGCCTGGAATCGACCGAAGACCTCATCGCTGACATCGCACAGGCGCTCGACACGATTTAATCGAACGCCGCCAGCGATAAGCAAGAAGCGCCGCCGGAGCAATCCAGCGGCGCTTTTCGTTGTCGGCAGGTACACGCGATTGTCGGCGGTCAAATTTGCTCTTTCCCAACATGAAACGCCGCCAAGCGGGCGCATAGAGACCCGAAGGCAGCGGTAACCGCTGAGGCCACAGCGGCAATCTGCCGGAGCAGACGCACGATTGCCAACAATCCGCCCCTATTCTCCTTTGAGCGGAAGGGCACGTCAGGATCGTCTGCACCGCTCGACGGCCGGCATCCGGACCGGGGGATGGCAAGGTCGTCTGAGTTCAAACCTGCTCTTCATTTTAAAGTTAAACGAAGCCAGGTGAGCGCATAGCGAGCGAATGCGAGCGGTAGCGAACCGTGGCCTTGCCATCCCCCGGTCCGGATGCCGGCCGTCGAGTGAATCGCGGCTTTCCCTATTTCCCTTCGCGCAATTCGTCGGCGCGAATACGCAGGTTCACGATAAAACCGATAAGTGGCACATGCGTATTGTAGA
>CAVGRL010000011.1:49847-54234 GCA_963631715.1 Bacteroidaceae bacterium | reverse complement strand
CGAATGCGGCTTCCCTATGTCGTTCGGAAAAGCGGTCGTATCGATGTCCCTTCTGCGTTACAATAGCCCAGTTTGAGCGATTAGTTTCACTTCGCAAGGAGCTATACACCGATGACCGAATTCATCAACGATTATTGCATGCACGACCACACGTGCGGCGAACTGCGCGCGACCGACGTTGACGCGCACGTTACCCTCACCGGCTGGGTGTGGCACAACCGCGACCACGGCGGCTTGATTTTCGTCGATTTGCGTGACCGCGAGGGCTACACGCAGATCGTGATCGATCCCGATTGCGTCACCGAGGAAGAATTCCACATCGCCGAGCACCTCGGCCGCGAATTCGTGTTGAAGGTCACGGGCAAAGTGCGCGCCCGCGCCGAAGGCACCGTGAATCCGAACATGGCTACGGGCGAGATCGAAGTGCTCGCCGATGGCATCGAGGTGCTGAACACGTCTGTCACCCCGCCGTTCTCGATCGAAGACGGCATCGAGACCGACGAAACCACTCGCATGAAGTGGCGCTACATGGACCTTCGCCGTCCTGAAATGTACAAGAACCTCAAGCTTCGCCACACCGTGGCGCAGGCTATGCGCAAGGCGCTTAACGAGCGCGGCTTCCTCGAGGTCGAGACCCCGATTCTCGCGAACTCCACGCCCGAAGGCGCGCGTGATTATCTGGTTCCTTCGCGTCCCAATCCGGGCAAGTTTTATGCGCTTCCGCAGAGCCCGCAGCAATTCAAGCAGATGCTCATGGTCGGTGGCATCGAGCGCTACTACCAAATCGCTCGTTGCTTCCGCGACGAAGACTTGCGCGCCGATCGCCAGCCTGAATTCACCCAGGTCGATATCGAGATGTCGTTCGTTCAGGAAAACGACGTCATCGACATGATGGAAGGCGTGTTCAAAGAAGTGCTCGAGGCTGCTGGCGTCGAGCATGAATTCCCGTTGCAGCGCATGCCGTGGAAAGAAGCCATGGATCGTTTCGGCTGCGATCGCCCCGATGTTCGTTTTGGCATGGAGCTCGTCGAGCTGACCGAAATCGTGCGCGGCTGCGGCTTTGGCGTGTTTTCCAAGGCTGTCGAAGCGGGCAACATCGTGAAGGCCATCAATGCGAAGGGCGCTGGCGACTGGAGCCGCGGCGATATCGACAAGCTGGCCGACATCGCTGCCGCCAACGGCGCGAAGGGTATGGCGTGGATTGCCTACACCACCGACGGCAAAGAGAAAAGCCCCATTATTAAATTCCTCGGCGACGAAGTCCATGCCCAGATTAAAGAGGCCATGAATGTTGAGCCGGGCGACTTGGTGTTGTTCGCGGCCGACACCTTCGCCGTTGCCAACGCCGTGCTTTCCGCGCTGCGCCTGCATATGGCCGAAGCCCTGAATATTCCGCGCGATGGCCACAAGCTTTTGTGGGTCGTCGACTTCCCGATGTTCAAGTACGACGAGGAAACCAAGAAGTATGCCGCCGAGCATCATCCGTTCACGATGATTCCGAAGGCCGATTGGGACAAGATCGAGACCGATCCTCTGGCGTGCGGCAGCTACAGCTACGATATCGTTATGGACGGCTTCGAGGCCGGCGGCGGTTCTATTCGTATCCACAACGCCGAGCTGCAGAAGCGCGTCCTTGCGCGTTGCGGCGTTGACGATGAGGATATGGAAGCGAAGTTCGGCCATCTTATCCACGCGCTTGAGCTTGGCGCGCCCCCGCACGGCGGCATTGCCATTGGCCTTGACCGCCTGGTCATGCTGCTTGCTGGCAAAGATTCCATCCGCGACGTTATCGCCTTCCCGAAGACGAGTTCGGCGGCCGATCCTATGACGGGCGCCCCGAACGAGGTCACCACTCGACAGCTGAAGGAAGTCAATCTTCGCACCCTGTAACAAAAAACGCCGCTCGTATGAGCGGCGTTTTCTCTTTTCAACTGTTTGCGGCCGATTGCCTGAAGCCCCACTAGGTTAGTTCTTCGAAAGCAACCCCGTGAATAGTGAACTTGCGATGCTGATGATGATGCTCGCCAGAAAAGCGCTGCTGAACGAGGTGATGTAGAAATCGACGCCGAACAAGCTTCCCGATATGGCGGATGCCAAATAAATCATCGATGTGTTTACGACCAAATAGAAGATGCCGAAGGTAAGTATGGTAATGGGGAGGCTCAATACTTGCAGAATTGGCTTTACCGCCATATTGAGCAATGCCAGTACGACGGCGAACATAAGCGTATCGGCGGCAGCGCTTCCAATACCCACAAACCCGATTCCGGGTATGACCCATACGGCTATGGCCACGGCGAGCGTCGTCGCAATTAATCGCGCAATGAAATTCATGAGGCCCTCTTTTCCTTATGCGGCATTTTCCGCGTTGTTGTTTTCGTCGCGCCCATCGTTGGCATGGTCTTCCGCGGAGCCGTCGGTTTCTTTTTTGGCTTGCGCCGCCCTTGCGACATTGATGCTTCGTTGCAAGGGTGAGCGCCCGCGTCCGAATATTCCGTAGCGGGATTTTTTGTCTTCTTCGACGAGCACCTCTAGCGTGCAGCTCGCCACGACCTCTTCCTGCTCTACGAGCTTATGCGTGGTGAGCTTGAGTCCGCGTGAAACTTGCCCCAAAAGCGATTTCGTCGTCTTTGGGATTTCCCGGCCTACTTTGCCCAGCTCTTCCGCATGGATGGTGATGATGCGGATTGTCGAGAGGAGGGCGTCGAAAACGTAAATGGCATCGGGACACGTAAGAATGCGGTCGTATGCTCTGTAGACGGCCTTCGCGGCGGCCTTCGCGGCTTGATGACGTTGTTCCTCGTCGGAGTCGAGGTGCTCGTCAACTGCTTGCGTGTAGGATCGGGCTGCTTGTTCAAGCCTGTCGCGTCGCTCTTCCCAAGACTTCTGGCCGGCCACGTCGCGTTTCGCTTTTTTACCCGCGACGCCATCCATCGCGTCGCTTTGTGCCTGTTTTGTTTCGGGGCGGCTTTCGGCGGTTTGCTCGCTTGCGGTGCTTTGGGCGGCTTCGTTCACGCCGCTGCTATCAAGCGCTGTCTCATCGGCATTGTTCGTCTCGCCTTGCGTGTTTTCGGCTTCATGCTGGGCCGCTTTCGCTGCCTCCGCCTTTTTGCGCTTCCTGCTTCTGCGGCGTTTGGCGCTTCGCGAAAGTTTTTCTTCGCTTGCGTTTTCGTGCTTTTCGCTCGTCGGCGCTTCCGCGTTGTGGTCGAGCTGCTCCCGCATGGCATCGCGTCCAGCTTGTTCTGCAGCTTTCAAGCTCGACACTTCTTGGGCTGCATGTTCGCCACGGGCATCTTCGATTGTGGCGTCTGGCACGCTTTCCTGCCGGCTGTGTTCTTCGCTACCGCCGTTTGTCGGGCATTTTGCCTCGGCTTCTTCTTTCGCCTCTGCGATTTCGGCAACCTCTTCGGTTTCGAACGTTCCCAAGTCGCCGATTTTTGGCAAAGGGGCAAATATATACATTCCGGCGGGAGGTTCAACGGGCGTGATGGCTTCCCGATCTGGCTTGGTACCAGCCTCGTGCGCGTTATTCGGGTCGCATTCGTTCGGTTCGCGCAGCGCCTGCTGCAAGGCTCGCTTTTCTAAGTGACGCTTTTTGAGCTTAGGAATCGAGTTGACCTCTTCCAGCTTATTGGCGGCCTGAATGCTTTTGTCGATGGGGGCGCTTAGCCCGCATGGCCCCATATTGTGGATGCGCGCATGCTCTTCGTGGGTGAGCACCATGAGATTTACCAGGCGGTCGTCGGTTCGGTACCCGTTTACGTGGTGCACCTCGTGCTCTTCATCGCCTTTTTTGAAATCAAGGAAAGCCATGGCGACGAGAACCGAGCGGTATACGCGCTTTTTATGGGCCATGCTGCCGCGCCCGCCGCGCTTTGCGAGGCCTTGCGTTTCTGGCTTGTAGGCGATTTGATAACGCCCATTTGAGAGGAACAATCGCGGCTGAGAGCCATCTATAAGACGCACGTTGCCGCGGTCGGAAACCAGAAACGGCGTGAGCCCGCAATAGATTTGCCGCCATTGCTCGGGCGCCGACCCTTCAAGATAGGCCACGGCGTCGCGCGCGGTTTTCATGCGTCCGCTGCCGTTTGCGCGCCATCCGCAGGCGTGCATGGAAATGCGGTCGTTCTCTCGAACGTATTCGACCGCTCGAAACCCTTGTCGATGCAGCCAGATGAATTCGTGCAAATCGTTGTAGAAGGAAGACATTCGGTCTCCAATGTAATCTTTCATCGAAGCGCCATTGTTTGGCGCGTGCTTTTGAGTGTCGATTATACCGCGAGCCGCTTTTCTCGAAAAATGCCTGTGTACGGGGCGTGTTCGCCTGCGCTTCACTGCCTTTGGGCCATGCGGGCATAGTAGAATCGCATGCATGAAAAGCGGAAAT
>CAVGRL010000011.1:44548-49559 GCA_963631715.1 Bacteroidaceae bacterium | reverse complement strand
CAGCGCGAAATAGAGGGGCTTTTCGAAAATCTCATCGATGGGAATACGAGCGTTCGGGATATTTTGGGGATGGACGACCCCCGTTACTATCGCAACAAGGTGATTTCGCCGTACGTTGGCGTGTGGGATAAACGATCCCGCGAGCGTCGCGTGTTGTGCGGCATGTACGAACGCGGAACCCATCGCGTGATAGATTCGGGCGAATGCCTGCTCGAAAACCGCGAAGCGAAGCGAATCATCTTAACGATTCGCAACCTCATGCGGCGTTTTCGGATTGAACCTTATGACGAAGATGCCGATGCAGGCTTCTTGCGCCATGTGCAGGTTCGCGTGGGACATACGTCGGGCGAAATCATGGTGACGATTGTTACGCGCGACGAGCAATTTCCTGGTGCAAAGGGATTCGTGCGATTCTTGCGCGAGAAGCATCCTGGCATTACTACGGTGGTTCAAAACGTCAATACGCGCCAGACGAATGTGATTCTCGGCGATAAGGAACGCACGCTTTATGGCCCGGGTTTCATATTGGATGAGCTCTGCGGCTTGAGTTTCCGCATTTCGTCGAAGTCGTTTTACCAGGTGAACTCAACGCAGACCGAAGTGCTCTATCGTCGCGCGGTAGAAATGGCGCAACTGAGCGGCTCGGAGACATTGATGGACGCATATTGCGGAACGGGCACGATAGGTCTTGTGGCTGCTCGCGGTTTTGATGGTGCGCCTGGAGCCGCTCGTGTGATCGGCGTGGAAGAGCGCCCCGACGCTGTGGCCGACGCGCGCAACAATGCGCGCCACAACGGAATTCGCGCGGCGGAGTTCGTGGCGGCCGATGCGGGGGCATATATGCGCGGCATGGCCGATGCGGGCGAAGCCCTCGATGTTTTGATGATGGACCCTCCGCGTGCAGGTTCTACGCCCGAATTCCTGAAGGCGGCGTGCGAGCTTGCCCCGAAGCGCATTGTTTACATCTCGTGCAACCCCCAAACGCAGGCGCGCGATGCCGCGTTCCTCATCGATCGGGGCTGGCGAATCGTCGAAATGCAGCCGGTAGACATGTTTCCGCACACGCCCCATATAGAAAATATCGTTTCGTTTTGCCATTGCGACGAGTGATGCGCAACGCTTTTCTCGGTGTTGACCATTTTGCTTTATGGATCGAAGGCGGGTCGAAAAGATGGTCTTTTTGCCCCTCCCACCAGGAGAAATTGCAGCAGCACATCTCGCTTTTGTTTGGAGGAATTTGAATGAGCCAAAAGATTGATATCGTGCTTGCGAGTTCAAGCCCGCGTCGCCGCGAGCTGCTTGCGCGTGAGGGCGTTTCTTTCATCGTGCAGAGCGCCGATGTGGACGAATCGCTCGAACCCGATCTGCTTCGTCAACCGGAAGAGGCCGTAAAGAAACTGGCCGAGCGAAAAGCAGGCGCCGTGGTGCAGCAGGTTCTTGGTGACCCCGAATATGTGGGGGCCGCCGCCATTATCGGGGCCGATACCATCGTGGTGGCAGGCGGCAAAATCTACGGGAAGCCGACCGATGAAGAGGATGCGCATCGCATTCTTCGGGAACTTTCGGGACGAACCCACGAAGTGATCACGGGTGTTTCGGTGTGGTTGGTAAGTGCTCCGCCCAGCAAAGAGGTGTCGTTGGGCTTTCGCACGTTTACCGAAACAAGTCGCGTGACATTCAAGGCGCTTACCGATGAAGTTATCGCCGAATACATTGCTGGTGGCGAGCCCATGGATAAAGCTGGTGCATATGGCATACAGGGCGACGGCGGTGCACTCGTCGAGCGCATCGATGGCGATTTCGACAATATCGTCGGCTTGCCGGTTGGTCGCCTTCTGGAAGAATTCTCCGAGATTTTCGAATCGGCGAAATAAGATAAGCGCCGGTAGGCGGCTTGTTTGAACGGCGCTGCGAAAGCGGTGCGCATTTGATTGAAGGAATCGGCGAGCGAGGGGTGTTTTATGGCGAAGACGACGGCATACGATCGCATGCTTGCCACAGTTCGCGCGCACGATATGGCGGGGCGCGATGCCTGCGCCGTGGCCATGGTGAGCGGCGGCTCCGATAGCTGCGCGCTTGCCTATATGGTGGCCAGTATGGTGGCTGCTGGCGAATTGGGCGCGGCGGTTATGCTGCACGTGAACCACAAGTTGCGCGGGGCCGATTCCGATGGCGACGCCGAATTCGTTGCAGCGTTGGCCGAATCGCTTGGCTTGCCGTTGTTCTTGGTCGAAATAGACGTGGCGGCCCTTGTTCAAGAGGGCGGCAATATGGAAGCCATCGCACGCGCCGAACGCTATAAGGCGGCGCGTCAGGCCCTCGAAAGCACATGTGCTCATCTGGGGTTTCATGAAAGCGCCGCTCGCATATATACGGCGCATACGGCCGATGATCGCGTCGAGAATTTCTACATGCGCTCTATTGTGGGTACGGGGCCGGGCGGTTTTCGCTCCATGGATTACTGCGCGAATATCGAAGGCATGCGCGTATGCCGCCCGCTGCTCGAAGAAAGCCGCGATGGCCTGCGCTCTTACATCGAAGCGCGAGAAGGAGCGGTGTGCGACGGTTCGGGCTCTCTGTGGCGCGAAGATTCTACCAATGCCGACATCGATTACTTTCGAGCGTTCGTTCGCCACGAAATCGTGCCTCGTGCAAAGCAGCGAAACCCGCGTTTGCTCGAGACTTTAACCCGCACTATGAATTTAATCGCCGAAGAAGACGAGATGCTGAACGCCCAGGCCCGAGAACTGCTGCTTGAGCAAGTGCGTCCGTTGGGGCAATTGCCTGGCGAGGGCTTTTTGGTATCGCCGAGCTTGGCTGACGCGCCGCGCCCCCTTGGTCGTCGTGTTATCGACCGCGTTTTGTCGCTTGCGTTGGGGCGCGATGCTCGTATAGAAGCGGCGTCGATCGAGGCTTGCCTCGATGGGCTTGGGAATTCCGGCTATGTGAACAATATTCAAGGGAATTTGGCCGTGAGCTACAACAAGCAAGGTTTGCGAGTCGAGCCCATGGAGGCCTTCAGAGCACGTCGCAAGAAGAGTTAACGAACCTCGTCGACCTCGGACTTCTTGGGGTTTGCGAATTCCGTGCCTTGGGGGGGGCGCCGAAGGGGTCTGGTTAAATCCCTGAACGCCTAAAGCGTTGCGAAGGAATCGGTTGGAGCTCTTCGGCGTGGTGGGATGCAAAACGGGGCCAAGGGCTACGGTTGCGACCAGTATGGGAAGCTCCCCATGCCACGAAAAGGTCGCATCCGCATCCCTTGGCCCCGTTTCACGTGGGCGCGCAGCTGAATTAGAACAGCGAGAGAATTGCAGGCGTCTCGCACAGGGCGAAGAAGCACAGGGCGAACGCGATGGTGACGGCAAGGTAGGTATAGGCGGTCTTCTTAGATTCCATGATTGTTTCCTTTCTTGGGGTGGTGACAACCGAACAGGGATGAATAACGAGCCGGCAAGCAATCGGTTCGCCGATCCGGGGCCGGCGGCTTTCGCGCATACAAAAAGGCAGCGCACGGCGTTTCGAGAACGGAGCGTGCGCTGCCTTGATGAAGTGCGTGGGTTAATCAAAGGGCTAGGGCATGCTCCTATATCGTCGTCGCGTCTGTCGGATAACGATGGCCATGCTCAAGCCCCCTCCCATTCGTTGCATAGTGGCGAATACTCTTCGCTATCGCGCTTTATCGTGCGATAGCGTGACGCCTATTCTGCATATCTTCCAATCGATATGCAAGAACTTTTTTGAAAAATTTAAAACTACGTGCTTTCCCATTTGTGAAAGTTGGGTATTGCGGCGCGTGCGATTTTTCGGAGTCTATGGATGTATAGACGTCGTTGCTCTCTATTGCGCCGCTTGGAGCTTCGTTTTGCCGGTTTTATCCACTTTGCGCGATTTGTGGGTGAACGTGCGTAAGATACGAGAGAGAGATATATGCATGCGCGATTGCGCGGGAAGGGAATCGAATGACGGAAAAAGAATGTCGCTCGCCTCAAGGTGCGGCTTTGCTCGCGGGCGCTGGGGCGCTTTCCCATGGAATGGAGCGCGCTGTGGGAAGGCATTATCGCCAAATATCCGAGAACCCAAACGTGTACCTCGTTCGCGTTCCGTTCCTCAACATATCGACCTCTGAAACGAACTGCTATCTGATCTGCGACGGTGGCGAATGCCTTGCTGTCGATACGGGCGCGCCGACCGATGGCGGCGCGGATATCTTGAATGCGGCCATCGATGAACTTGGCATCGATCGTGCACGCATGTCGTTTTTCCTTACTCATCTGCACATGGATCATGCTGGGCTTATCGACCGAATAGCGCCGCCGCAGGCCCCGATATGCCTGAGCTTGACCGACTTCAATCTCATGTCGGCATCGGGCGATCCGGAATATCTGAAAATCGCCGAATCCCAGGTAAGCGCAGAAGGCTTCGATTGCGAATTGGTGCATAAATCGGCGCGCTATGGTATGGGAATCCCGAGCTTCAATCCTCAAGGTCGCGATCTCCATTTTGTGGGCGAGGGCGATGTGATTCAGGTGGGATCGACCAAGTTAGAGGTTATCGATACGGCAGGTCATACGCCGGGCCATTTGGCGTTGTTCCATCGAGAATCGGGAATGCTGTTTTCGGGCGACCATATTTTGTTCGCGATATCGCCGGGCCTTGGTTTGCGTTTGGGCGTTACCGATACCATGGGCGTCTATTTGGCGAACTTGCAAAAGGTGTGCGATCTGGGTGTAACGAAATTGCTGCATTCCCATGGCGAAATTCGCCCCGACTGGCGTGAGCGGGTGGCGTGGCTTGCGAGTCATCACCTTGAACGCGTGGAACAGGCGGCATCGTATATCGAAGCGCATCCGAGTACGACAGGCGCCGATGTGGTTAAAAATCTCATCTGGAATGTGCCGCAGGCATGGGAAGATATTTATCCAGCTCAGAAGTGGTGCATCGTCGAAGGCGGCATCATTATCCTGAACCACCTTGTTGCTCAGCATCGCATTGTTCGCGAAGCTGACGCGAA
>CAVGRL010000011.1:0-44455 GCA_963631715.1 Bacteroidaceae bacterium | reverse complement strand
AATCGATACGCTTCTCTCTTCCTGCCGTGATAAGTGTGCGTGCGCTCGATTCGGAGAAAAACGTTCCGAGCATGCAGCAGATGCTCGCTGCGCAACGACGGAGTGTTGGAGTAGGGGGCGAACGGAATGAATACGTGTTTTGTTGCCGAAAACGAGAGTCGCCCCGTGGCGGGCGGGCCCCGCAAAGGTCGTCGGTGTTCAAACATGCTCTTATTTCTTAGGTTAAACACCGCCAGGCGAGCGCATAGTGAGCGAAGCGAACGGTAGCGAGACGTGGCCTTTGCGGGGCCCGTCCGCCACGGGGCGACTCTCTAGTTGTCTATAACCCCAGCCAGATTTGGAACTTCGGGATGTACCCCATGATGAAAATCACCACCATGAGCACGGGGATTCCGTAGGCAATCCAGGCATGCGCCCATTTTGGGAAGCGCGGGCCGGCACCGGTGTTTGCTTCGTTGAGGAAGTTCTTCCAACCCCAACCGTAGCGGCTCGTGCAGAACAGCACGTACACCAATCCTCCGAGCGGCAGCACGTTGTTCGACACGATGAAATCCTCGAGGCTTTGGATGTCGCCGATGCCGGGAATTTGCACGCCCGACCATGCATTGAATCCAAGAACGCACGGTATCGACAAAACGACGATGAGCGCGGCGTTGACGGCTACGGCCGCGCGCCGCGACATATTCCATTGGTCCATGCAAAACGCCACGATGTTCTCGAACACGCCGATGACGGTTGAAAGTGCGGCAAAGCTCATGAAGATGAAAAAGAGCGTGCCCCACAACTGTCCGCCCCACATTTGGTCGAACACGCTTGGAAGCGTGACGAATACCAGGTTGGGCCCGGAATCGGGTGAAACGCCATAGGCGAAGCAGGCGGGGAAGATGATAAGCCCCGCCAAAAGCGAGATGAGCGTGGAAAGACCAGCCACGCTTGCCGCTTCGCCGGTAAGGCGGCGATCGCGCCCGATATAGCTGCCGAAGATCGCCATGCCCGATGCACCGATGGACAGCGTGAAAAACGCCTGTCCCATGGCGGCGTACACCGCATCGCCCAGGCCGTTTTCGATCATCTTGCCAAAGTCGGGCATAAGATAGAACTCAAGGCCGGCCTGTGCGCCCGGCAGCAAAACCGAGTTCGCGGCGAGAATCACGATGGCAACGAAGAGGCATGCCATCATCGCTTTCGTTACGCGCTCCACGCCATTTTGCAAGCCGAGACCTACGATGAAAAACCCGATTCCGCAGATGATCACCATCCAAAACATCATCTGGAATGGGTCGGCTAGAAGGTCAGCGAAGGCGACTTCGGCCGCGCCCGCAGCGCTCGTTGCTGCGGAATCGCCCAAGCCGCTGAGCTGGCCCGTTGCCATCTTGAAGGCGTAGGCGATCATCCATCCGGCCACGGTGGTGTAAAACATCATCAAGATGTAATTGCCCGCGAAGGCGAACCACTTATACACATGCCACTTCGTGCCTTCAGGCTCGAGCAGGTTATAGCTTCGCGCGCAGCTTTTTTGGCTTGCGCGTCCAACGGCGTATTCCATCACCAAAATAGGCAGCCCCAAAATTGCGAGGAATACCAGGTAAAGCAGCACGAACGCCGCGCCGCCGTATTCGCCGCATACATAGGGGAATCGCCAAACGTTGCCTAGGCCGATGGCACAGCCGGCCGAAATAAGGATGAATCCAATGCGCGAGCCAAATTTTTCTCGTGTGTCGGTCGTCTGGGGCGTGGTGGTGCTCATCATGTACTCCCATTCAAGCGAAGGCTTGGCACCGTCGCTTGTCAAATTAATAACGTGCAAACTCGTGCATTATACGTGGGCGGGCGCTAAACTGCACGTCGAGAAGGAAGTCGTGTACTACACTACGCTAAAGTGCTTAAGGGTATTATTAAGGAAAAGGTGCGCAATGAACAAAGCCATCATTACCGTGGTCGGCCAAGACACCGTGGGCATTATCGCTCGCGTGTGCACGTATTTGTCGGAGCACAAGGTCAACGTGCTCGATATTTCGCAGACCATCATAGACGGCTTCTTCAACATGATGATGATTGTCGATTATTCGGATGCCGATGAAAGTTTCGGTGCGATGGCCGTTGAGCTGGAGAGCTTGGGCGAGGAAATCGGCGTGCGTGTTCGTGCGCAGCGCGAAGAGATATTCACCGCGATGCATCGTATTTAATTTGGCGGTCGTTCCTGACAGCCGATAAAGTCCTCGGAGTCTTGACGGCGCTCGCGTGCGTGCATCAGCGCGCGCTTTGATCCGCAAGAACCTTTGGGCTTTCTCGATTCGCCAGAGACGCCCACTCATTTTTCTTGGCTTGCTATCGAAAGATATGGAACATGATTAACATCCAAGAGGTCCACGAGACCAATAAAATGATCGAGCATGAAAAGCTCGATGTGCGTACCATCACCATGGGCATCAGTCTGCTCGATTGCGCGTGCGACAACATTGATGATTTGTGCGACAACATTTACGGCAAAATCACGAAGTATGCCCGCGATCTGGTTGCTACCGGCGAGGCCATCGAGCGCGATTTCGGCATCCCTATCGTGAACAAGCGCATTACCGTGACGCCCATATCGCTTGTGGGCGCATCGGCATGCAAGACGTCGGAAGACTTCGTGAAAATTGCCCATACGCTCGATCGTGCGGGCAAAGAAGTCGGCGTGGATTTGCTGGGCGGCTATTCGGCCCTCGTGAACAAGGCCATGACGCCCGCCGAGGAGCTGCTGATCCGCTCGCTTCCGCAGGCGCTCGCCGAGACCGATATCGTATGCTCGAGCGTGAATGTCGGTTCCACGAAAACGGGCATCGATATGAACGCCGTCGCGCTTTTGGGCCACATCATTAAAGACATCGCTCATGCCACGGCCGACAACGATTCATACGGCTGCGTCAAGTTCGTCGCCTTCTGCAACGCCCCCGACGACAACCCGTTTATGGCGGGCGGTTTCCACGGCGTGACCGAGGGCGATGCGGTTATCAACGTGGGCGTTTCGGGCCCCGGCGTGGTGAGCCGCGCTCTTGACGAGGCCCAAGGCCGCGACTTCGAGTTCCTGTGCGAAACCATCAAGCGCACGGCGTTTAAGATCACGCGCGTGGGTCAGCTGGTCGCGCAAGAGGCCAGTCGCCGCTTGGGTGTGCCGTTCGGTATCATCGACTTGTCGCTTGCCCCCACGCCGGCGCAAGGCGATTCCGTGGGAGAAGTGCTCGAAAAGATCGGCTTGGCGCAGGTCGGCGCGCCGGGCACGACGGCGGCGCTCGCCATGCTCAACGATCAGGTGAAAAAAGGCGGCATCATGGCGTCGAGCTACGTGGGCGGCCTTTCGGGCGCATTCATTCCGGTGTCGGAGGACAAAAACATGATCGATGCGGCCGCCAATGGCTGCCTTACCATCGAAAAGCTCGAGGCCATGACGTGCGTGTGCTCGGTTGGATTGGATATGATTGCCATTCCCGGCGATACCACGGCGGCGACCATTTCGGGCATTATTGCTGACGAGGCCGCTATTGGCATGGTGAACCAGAAGACCACGGCCGTTCGCGTGATTCCCGTTGAGGGCAAAGGCGTGGGAGATATGGCCGAATTCGGCGGGCTTATGGGATATGCCCCCATCATTCCTGTGAACCAGACGAGCTGCGAGGCTTTCGTCACGCGCGGTGGTCGCATTCCGGCGCCTATTCACAGCTTCAAAAACTAGAGCAGCGCAACCAATCTTGCCAGTCGCGCGTGCGCGCGTGGCGGGTTGGGCCTTTCGCAAAGAACCATCCATCGGGCCGTTTTGCTTCGTGCAGGCGGCCCGATGCCTTTAATTGTCGAGCTCGTTGAGCATATCCAGAATCTCTTGACGCTTGTGAACGCCGAGCTTCGTATAGATCCGCTTGGTGTGCGTGCGTACGGTGTTTTCCGAAATGAACAGCATTTCCGAGATTCGTGCGACGCTGTTTCCGCGAACCACGAGCTCCATGACTTCCGCCTCGCGATTCGAAAGCTTGTAGCCTTCTTGCAATCGTTTGCATTGTTTCGATAGTCGATCGCGAATTTGTGGCGCCTCCGAGCGCTCGACCGATGGCTTTTTCGGCGTGTCGTCTTTTTTCGGGGTCACCTTGCGGGGCGACACGAACTCAATCGGGTCGGGGATGCTCGGGCGAGTTTGTTCCGATGCCCCGCCGTGCGACGTCGCGGCTCCTTGGTATTGCAAAACCAAAGCCATACCGAGCGTCCAAAAGCCCGCGACGATAATAATGAGAAGAGCTTCCTGGTCGAATTGCGTCGCTATTCCATTCGAGTACGAAAAAATAAAGCCGACGTTTTGCATGAGATACACGACCCCGCCGTAGAATCCGAACAAGAATGCGGGGTTTACGCCGCGGTCGCGCGATGCTTGGGCGCATTGCAGAAGCATGATGAGGTTTGCCACCGAGAACAGCATATACACGACGCCTGCAAGTTCGGATGCATAGGAGTGCCCCAGAAATGCGAAGAGGGCTAAGCATGTTATGGCAAGCGGGAAGAGCGCCTTGAAAACCGATACCGAGTCGAATTGAAACGACCATCGTTTCCAAGCGACGATGAGAACGACGGCCGCGATGAACGCGCCGATCATGGTGGCGGCATTCGTGATGTCGCCGACGGATGGGTCTGCCACGGCAATCGCTCTCACAAGGCCCGAGACGAGGCCGAAAGATCCGATGCCTATTGCGCTGCGCCAATAGTCGCCGATGAGGCGTCGGTACACCTTCGGGTGCTCGCAGGGAACTTCCGAAAACTGCGATTGCGACAAATCGATGGTGTTGGTGGCTAAGATTGCGCACAGGCCGCAAAGCGGAACAAGCACCGTCGGCACCAAATAGACGGTTACCGCCCGAGGAATCAGATAGAGCGAAAAGAAGATGATGGGCGCGCATGCGGTGCCGGCGAGCAAGAAATAGGTGCCACGATCAGGTGTTTCAGATGAAAAATATCGTTGCCATGCCATAGCGAAGCCAGCGCAGCCCGCTCCGAGCAACACGCCGCCTGCGGCAACGAATTCCAGCGTGAAGGCCTTTATGTACATCGCGGCAATAAGGCTGCACGTTCCTAATACGATGGGGATTCCGCCCAAGAATACCATCGTTTTCTGGATGAGTTTGGGCCGGTAATACATGGCGAGCATCGTGAGAAAGAATGTCGAGCAATAGGCCAAAGATTGCGCGAGCGAGAAGATCATGGTGACTTCAGGCGTGTGAAACTCAACCGGGAAAAAGGGAAACACGCCTCCCCACAAAGACGTTGCGTTTATGGTGATGAATAGCGCATAGCCCAAGACCGAGATATTCGTTTTCGGAAGGCTTCCCAACGCTTTGCCCATGCGATCACAGCCCGGCTCTCAGGTGCATGCAATAAAAGGCGAAGCGCACAAAGAAGATGCCCGCAAGCATGATGAGGCATGCCGAACTCGCGGGAATTCGCAATGATTCTTTCGATTTCGCAAGGGAAATGGCGTCGATGAGAATCGAGCAGGCCGAACACAGGGCACTTGCTGCGATGGCGGCTCCATACCAAGGAACGAGGTTTGCCGCCGCTCCGAATTCGTAATAGCTCTGTATGGTGGAAAGATCGGCATTCTGGGCGAATTGGCAGATCATGGCGGCCACGCTTGCCAGCGCGGCGATAACGAGCAGCGCTGCGAGGGGCTTGCGATTGCTCACATTCGCGAACGAGAGCACGGCGATCGCGGCGAGCGGTGCGCCTTGCAGTCCTGCGAGAATGAGATTTGCAGGAACGTAGGCACTGTTCCATGTGGTGATCGTTTCGATCGAATAGGCGCTCGATATGGCTAATAGTTGTGCGATGCCCGCAAGACAGGCTCCGCCCAAAACGCCACGTTTGAGCGTTTTGGGGGCCTTTGAACTAAAGCAGAGATACCAATAAATCCAGGCGAGGCCGAAAAAGACGGCCGACGCCACCACCTCGTCGGAAAGCGGCGAGCGCATGAATCCCCTCAAGACATACAGCGCGTTGCTCGGTTTGCCCAGATGGCTCGCCGAGAAAATAAAGCCAATCATGCCGAAGGCAATGGGGATGATTAAGAGCCGCTGTATGCGCGTGCTGGTTTGTTCGTCGAATTTCCCGAAGAGCAAGAAGCACGCCATAATCACGAATGCGAGCGTACCGGTGGGCGCAAGCGTCGTGAAAAACGCAAGCGTTATCTGCTCCAGTCCTTGTTCGAGTCCAAACGACAGGCCCATGGCGAATCACATCGCTTTCGTTTCGAGTGAATCTGGGCCGAATGGCGAAAAAGAGAGATTCACGCCGGCCTCGATTGCGCGCGCCGCCATGGCGATGTCGCCCGGCTCAATCACATGCAGGCCTACCTCGCGAAACCTTTCGCCGCCGTTATCCGTGGGTTCGATGACGGCCGATGCCAAGAAAAGCGTGAAATCCTCTTCACTTGAAGCCAAAGGCTCCATAAGGCCGAGCAGGCTTGGGTCGAAAGCGACCATCGTGCACGCCTCGTCGCATTCGAAGGCGGCATGGGCGCGATCGAGCCTTTGCGCCGCGAGGGTCGCGCTTTCGCCGAACGCCCGAACTGTTTTGTAAAAGAAGTCGGCCCGTGAAAAACGGTAGGAGGGAATATCGATGTTTCCGCCATGGTTTTGCCCGAAGATCTGCGCCGTATTCTTGTTTTCGAGCGAGCAGTAATGCATCCCGATGGAAAGCCCCTCGTCAAGAGCCCAACGCATAAGGGCGAGCGCCTCTTCTTCGCTTCCGGCGATGGGCAGCGCTCCTGCATAATTGTATTGGTAAGCGATGCGATAGGGATCGCGCACCACAGTAAGGTTGCGGCTCGCATATGCCTTGGCGTTATGGAGGGGGAAGCACAGCTCCAAAAGGTTGATCCCGTATGTGCCCATGTTGTCGAGTTCCGCAAGAAGATAGCGCATCGAATCTTGCGTGCCGGGAATTACGGGCATTTCGACCATGACGCAGGGAATAGTCCCGATGGCGCTCCGTATGCGGGAAAGCTGTTCTTCAATCGACTCTTCGACGGCGTCGTTTTCTCCGGCATCGCCCGCGAGTTTCACGCTGAAGCGAATTTCGTCAAGCCCGGCGCGCGCCAACTCCTTCAACATTGACGCATCGAGCTTCCAGCCCGAGGTGTACAAGCGAACATGCGATTCGGGGTTGAGCTTTTTTGCATGCTTGATGAAAGAGATGGTCTCTTTGGGGTAGAGCAACGGTTCGCCGCCGGTAAGCGCCACGTAGTCGAGCTTTCCCATGCTTGCCGCATATGAGTCAAGCTCGCTTTTCCAGTCTTTGGTTGAATTCCGATAGCGCTCGAAGTCGAATTGATTCTCGTTGAAGCAAAACCAGCACGATCGAGGGCAGGCAAGCGAGAGAAACAGCGAGACGCTTTTATGCCCGGTTCGGCATCGTTCGCATGCAGGCGAAAGCGCGTGAGCAACGATACTCTTGTCGTCGTTTCGGAATGTGCATCCGCGCTCCCGCAACGAGTGGGCGAGTTCGTTTGTACGCCGCCTTCGGGCCTGCGCATGCGCCGCGCTTTCAAGGGGGAGGCCGAAAGAAGCCGCGATTTCGCGCATATCTTCGTTCGCTTGCGCAAGCCGTTCGATATAGCCCTTGTATGGCTGGGGGACGCGCGAAGCGTCGCCCGCAATGACTTTTCGCATATGTCCTCCCCCTTGCAATGCGAGTGCTTTATGCGGTTCAAATTCGTCTCGTTTTCGGCTCGCCGCAAGCTTGCGCGGTTGTCGCAATGCGGCATTCGCAAACGATATCGACTGGGAAAAGTATAAAGGATGCGCGTGCGCAAGGTGCGCCTGGCGTGTCACATTGCAGTATCACACGATTGTCGTTTTTCCAGGTCATAGCGTCACATTGTCCAAATCACATAAATTATGTGACCAATTTTCCCTTTAGGGTTCGTATAGTTTTGGGCAAGGTCTTCCCGGTCGGTTCGCCCGAATCGGGAAGAGGGGGTTATACGAAGAGTTAAGGAAGAGGGGGTATGCATGGAAAATACCGAGCAGGCAAATGTGTCTCGTCGAACCTTCGTGAAGGGGACGGGCGTCGCCGCGGCCGCGTTGGCCGCAAGCGGAATTGCCTTAGACGATATGTTCCAAAAAGTTGAGCCCGCTTACGCGACCGAAACCAATCAAGAAGCTTCAGAGGAAAAGGTTGTGCAGGGCCATTGCTCGTGCAACTGCGCGAGCCGCTGTCCCTTGTGGTTCCACGTTAAAGATGATGAAATCCAGTGGATCCAGTCTGAAACGCAGGCTTGGGACGAAAACGACGAAACGAGCCGCTTCCGCGCATGCTTGCGCGGGCGCTCCGTTCGTCGCTGGATCAACGATCCCGATCGCCTGAAATATCCCATGAAACGCGTCGGCAAGCGTGGAGAAGGCAAATTCGAGCGCATTACGTGGGAAGAGGCGATTTCGACTATCGCCGAGAACCTGCAGAAGACCTATGACAATTATGGTCCCGAGGCCGTGTATTGGACGCTCGGCTCCGGCGTATACAGCCTTACCGGTCGCCCCATCGGCCGCTTGCTGTCTGTCACCGGCGGCTATCTGGGTTACTATGGCACCTATTCTGCCGCCCAGATTACCAAGGCTAAACCATATGTGTGGGGCAAAGGCGGCTCTTCCACGCCGTACGCCATCATCGATTCCGACCTGGTGTTGTGCATTGGCTGGTCGCCCTCCGATACCATGATGGGTTCTACCGGCGAGGCCAAGCATGGCTACAACTGGGCGCATCGTATGAATCCGAATGCCAAATACATCCATATCGACCCGCGCTATAACGACACGCTGGCCAATACCAATGACGAATGGATTCCCATTCGCCCCGGCACCGACGCGGCGCTCGTTGCGGGCATCGCCCATGAACTCATCGTGAACGACCTCATCGACCAGGAATTCCTCGATACCTATACCGTCGGCTTCGATGAGAACACCATGCCGGAAGCCTACAAAGGCAAGCATATGTCGTACCGCGACTACATTATGGGCACGGGCTACGACATGGTTGAAAAGACCCCGGAATGGGCGTCGAAGATCACGCTTATCCCGGCCGAGCGCATCGCGAAACTTGCACACGAGCTGGCCGAGGCCAAGGCTCCCTTCGTTGGTCAGTACTATGGAGTGCAGCGCCATTCCAACGGTGAGCTTGCTTCCATGGCGGTAAGCTTGCTTCCCGTGATGGTCGGCAAAATCGGTAAACCTGGCACGTCGACCGGGCTCGATGTGGGCTCGTATTCGTTCAGCATTCCGTGGATTGGCGGCACGAACCCCTGCAAAACGCAGATCTCCATTTTCTCGTGGGCCGATGCCATCGACCATGGCCACACCATGACCGCTACCCATGATGGCGTTGTCGGTGCCGATAAGCTTTCGTGCGATATCAAGTTCCTCGTCGAATACGGCGGAAACTGCTTCACCAACCAGCACTCCGACGCCAATAAGGCGCACGACATTCTGGTTGACGAAAGCAAGTGCGAATTCATCTTGGTGTTTGAGACCCTGATGAACGATGCGGCGAAATATGCCGACATCTTGCTTCCCGACATCATGCGCGCCGAGCAGAAGGGCATCATCAACGACGGCTGGTCGGGCGACGTTGCCTCGGTGACGTTCGCAAGCCCCGCGACCACCGGCGAGAAATTCGAGCGCCGCAGCGCATTCGACGTATGCGCCGATATCGCCGAAGCGATGGGCGTGCGCGACGAATACCTCGACGGAAAAGACCAAGAGGGTTGGACCAAGCAGATCTATGAGGGTGCGAGGGCGAAAGACTCGCGTCTGCCGAGCTACGAAGAGGGCTACGAGATCGGCGAGTTCCACTACCGCAACCCCAAGGGCTACACTCCGGCGCTGAAGAGCTTCGTTGACGACCCGGTTGCAAACCCGCTTTCCACGCCGTCGGGCAAAATCGAGATTTTCTCGGAAGCGCTGCAGAAGCTCGTCGAGACCTGGGAGTTCGACGACGACCGCGATGTTTTGTGCGCGGTGCCCATCTATACCCCCGGTGTCGACAGCTACGAAGACTGCACCGATGAGCTGCCGTTTACCCTCATTGGCTTCCACTACAAGGCGCGCACGCACTCTTCGTGGGGCAATGTGGAGGTCGTGAAGCAGGCTGCGCCTACGGAGGTTTGGATCAACAAACTCGATGCGGCGAAGCTCGGCATCGAAAATGGCGAGACGGTAAGCGTCTTCAATGATCATGGCGAGGTTCATATTCCCGCCAAGGTCACTTCGCGCATCATTCCTGGATCGCTGGCCATTCCTCAAGGCGCCTGGCGCGATGCCGATATGAATGGCGATCGCATCGACAAGGGCGGCTGCATCAACACGCTCACCAACATGCACCCCTCGCCTTTGGCGAAGGGCAATCCGCAGCACTCTAATATTGCGGGCGTTCGCAAGATTTCTTAAGAGAGGGAGGGTATAAATAATGTCTCAGTATGCTTTCTACTTCGACGCCTCCCGCTGCACGGGATGCAAGACATGCGAGCTCGCATGTAAGGATTACCATGATTTGTCGCCCGAAGTGGCGTTTCGCAAGATTTACGAATACGGCGGCGGCGATTGGCAGCAGGCCGAGGACGGAACGTGGACGCAATCGGTTTTCACGTATTACACCTCGATGAACTGCAACCATTGCGAAAATCCCGTTTGCATGCGTGTGTGCCCCACGGGTGCCATGCATCGCGACGAGCGCGGTTTCGTTTCGGTCGATCACGATATGTGCGTCGGCTGCAAATACTGCGAACTGGCGTGCCCGTATAACGTGCCTTCCTTCGACGCTGAGCTTGGCCAAATGCGCAAATGCGACGGTTGCACCGAGCGCGTCGCGAAAGGCGAAAAGCCTATCTGCGTTGAAGCATGTCCGCTGTACGCGATTGACTTTGGCACGGTTGAAGAGATGAAGGAAAAGCACGGCGAGGGCTCGTGGATTGCGCCTCTGCCCGACCCGAGCTACACCAATCCCACGACCATTTTCGATGCTTGCTCGATCTCTCACGAGGGAGGCACGCATGAAGGCTGCGTCATGAATCCCAAGGAGGTCGAATAATGTTGTTCGAAACGGCTTCCCATGAATTGCCCCTGCTCATCTTCACGCTGCTTGTGCCCATGGGACTTGCAGGCAGTTCGCTTATATTCCTCGCTCGTGGCCTGAGCGACGATTCCCAGAGCGCCAAAAAGCTCGACACGCTTGGAGCTATCCCCGTCGCGTTTCTGGTTGTCGGCCTGATTGCCTCGTTTTTCCACTTGGGCTCCCCTCAGCGCGCGTTCGGCATGATTGGCGGCTTGGGCACGTCTCCTTTGTCTAACGAGATCGTTGTTGCCGGCGCATCGATTGCCGTAGCCGTGATTTTGTGGATTGTGGCTTTGGCAAAGCATCCCGAAGGTAAAGTACAGCTGTATTTCGGCGTGGCGATGGGTGTTTTGGCCCTCGCGAGTGCGGTATTCACGGGCCTGGCTTACGCCATTCCTACGATTATCGTGTGGAACAGCCCGTGCGGTTGGGTCTCCCAGGTGTTTTTGGCTCTCGCCGGAGGTGCTGCCATTGCTGCGCTGGCATTCTCTCTTGCTGGTGAAAACGGCTCCGTGATTGGTAAAATCGTTTCGCTGTGTGCCATTATTGGTGCCGTTGGGGCCGCCATCACGGTGCTTGCCCAAGGTGTCATCGCTGCCGATGCACTCAGCTCGGCTGGCACGACGCTTGCGGGCGCCATGGGTTCGTATTGGATTTGCGCTGTCGTTGGCGCGATCCTGGCTTGCGTGGCTGCCGCGCTCATTGCCGTGGGATTCGTGAAATCGTCGAGCGCCAAACCGGCTGCTACTGCAATCGCACTTGTGGCCAGCGTTGCGGCATTCGCTCTCATTCGCGTATGCTTCTATGGAACGTATCTCACAGTGGGCCTTGCGTAATCGCGTTGCCTGACGTTTGATTTGCTGGTGCGGGGTGCTTGTTTGTGTGCGGGCACCCCGTTCGCTTTTCTAGAATGTTGCAGATTTGCTCTGCATAAAGAAGGGGAGGTCGGCGCCAATGGGCAAAGGCTATGACGCGATTTCGTTTGAAGCGGCCATGCTCGGCACGCTTTTCTACCACGACCCGGCATCCGAGAAAGGAAAGGCCGCCCTGCTTTGGCTTGCCAATCCCGACGCCGCAGATGCCTGGGTGAGCGCCCAACCGGAATCGGGGGAGCTTATCCGAAAGCTCGGAGCAATCGCGTCAAGCGATGCGAGCGTTGCGGTCGAGGGGGAAGGCGACGATTGCGGGTCGGTGAGCGAACTGCACCTCGATTTCAATCGGCTTTTTATCGGGCCCTACAGGCTGCCTGCTGCGCCTTGGGGATCGGTCTATCTCGATTCCGAGAATGTGATCTTCGGCAACGAAACCCTTGAATTGCGAGAATGGATGCGCAGCAATGGGGTTGTTCTCAACCTTCCCGAAAAAGAGCCGGAAGACCACTTCGGCCTCGTCTTGCTCATGCTGTCTTTTGCCGCAAACAATGGCGTTGCCGATGATCAGATAGATGCGCTCCTCTCGCATCACCTGCTTTCCTGGGCGCCGCGTTTTTTGGAATTGTTCGAGCAGGGTGCCGAAAGCGATTTCTACGTGGGCTTGGCCAAGCTTGCCTCGATAACCCTGAATGCCTGGTCGGAGTGCTTTTGCGTGACGCCCGAACAGCGCCGTTTGTACCGCTAGAAGACTTGATCGATTCGAGCAAGGTCATCCAGTTAGCTTGCGAATCTTGTTCGAACGAGAATTCCCTTGCAAAAAAATGCCTCCCGCTTTCTGGGCCGATATTTCGGTTTGGAAGCGGGAGATTTTCTTTTTTTGCGGTGAGGGGCTTGGGTCTCGCGCCGGCGTTCGTGACGGTATTTCTCTCGCTTCTCGTTCGTTAGGCGTCTCCCGAAGCATTAGAATGTTTCAATTGTGTTTCGTAAAGGGAGGGGTGTGGCGTGGACTTCGACGCGATACTTATCAATGTCACGGGCGAGATCGACAGCTTTATGTATACCTACATCTTGCTGGCGTTGCTCGTGGCCGTGGGCCTTTGGTACACCATTCGAACCAGGGCTGTCCAAATCCGCTATATCAAAGACATGTTCACGCAGCTCACCGAGAAAAAACATGTCGACGGGGAACGGTCTATCTCGTCTTTTCAGGCGCTCATGGTTTCTACGGCAAGTCGTGTTGGCACGGGAAATATCGCTGGCGTGGCAACGGCCATCGCAACGGGCGGCCCGGGCGCGGTGTTTTGGATGTGGGCCATGGCCCTTATCGGGGCTGCTTCGGCATTCATCGAAAGCACGTTGGCCCAGATCTTTAAAATTCGTGGGGCAGATGGCGAATTTCGCGGAGGGCCGGCTTATTACATCGAACAAGGGCTCGGCAAACGTTGGCTTGGCGTCGTGTTCTCCATCCTGCTTATTTTGTGCTTCGCATTCGGCTTCAACGGATTGCAGGCGTTCAATGCGGCGAGTTCGCTCGAATACTACGCCGGCACGCCGGAGCTTACGCATAAGGCGGCCATTGCATGCGGCATCGTTCTTGCGGTTATGACGGCCTTCGTCATCTTCGGCGGCGCTAAGCGCATCTCGATCATCACGTCTATCGTCGTGCCTGTGATGGCGTTTGTCTATATCGCCATCGCGCTGTGGACAACGCTGAGCAATATCACGTGGCTGCCGGCAGTGTTTGGTCTCATGTTTTCCTCCGCTTTCGATTTTCAGTCGATTTTCGGGGGCTTTACCGGCTCGGTTGTTATGCTCGGTATCAAACGAGGCCTGTACTCCAACGAAGCTGGCATGGGGTCGGCGCCGAATGCCGCCGCTACGGCCAGCGTTTCGCATCCCGTGAAGCAGGGCTTGGTGCAGAGTTTGTCGGTCTATATCGACACGTTGCTCATTTGCACGTGCTCGGCCATGATGGTGCTCGTGTTCTACGTGCAAGACCCCGAAGCGGCCATGGCGCTTAATGGCATGGCTCTCGTTCAGATGGCTGTGAATAATTCGGTTGGCGAATGGGGAATTCACCTGATCACGTTCGCGATCTTCGCCTTCGCCTTCTCGAGCCTCATTGGCAATTATTTCTATGCCGAAAGCAATCTGCGCTTTATCAAAGATGGAAGCCCCGCGCTTCTCACCGTGTTTCGCGTCGCATGCCTGGTCGTTATCTATTTTGGCGCCGTGAACAGCTTCGATTTGGCATGGAACTTGGCAGATATTTTCATGGGCTTCATGGCCATATTGAATCTCATCGCCATCTTGTTTCTGGGCAAATGGGCCATTAGGGCGCTTGACGATTATGCAGAGCAGAAAAAGGCCGGCAAAGATCCCGTGTTCGTGGCCGACTCCATTGAAGGCCTGCCAAAAACCCAATGCTGGCATATTGGCGAAGGCGACTTGAAAGATCTTGGCCCGCAGCCGGTGAAGGAGTATTTCGTCGAGGCGATTGATGCGGGGCCGATGGAATAGCGAACAGAATCGTGGGCGGGGGGTGGCCACGGCGGCGAAGCGCTTAGCGCGTCGCCTGGTGCGCGCCTCGCCGTTCGAGGGCCTGCTTCTTGAATTGATCGGTACCTGTTTGGGCGCCGATTTTGTATAGTGCTTGGAATTCGCCCACGTTCAGGCGGCTCGGTGATTGCTTATCCCAAGTTGTCCCATTGCTCGTCGAATTTTGCCCCTTCTTCCCAATCGGCAATCCAGACTCGTGCGATTTCGACGAACGCCTTTGCGGCCATTGATGCGCGATCCCACGACCGCATGACGATGCCCAGTTCGCGGTGCGTGGGAATTTCCAGCTCGAGGCGGGCAAGTTCGAAGGGCGCTTTACGCAAAAGGAGCTTCGGAAACAGGCTAAACCCCAGACCTTTGTTCACCATGCCCATGACGGCGAAGTCGTTGTCCATCACGAATCGCGTGTTTGCCGTAACGCCATGCCTGTCGAAAACGGCGTCGAATTCTGTATAGCCTGGGTTTCGAATCTTGATATAGGGCTCTTTGGCAAGCGCTTCGCTCGGGAAGAAATCCTTTTGAGCCAAGGGGTGGTGCGGCGCGAGTGCCACGTATATAGGGTCTTGGACCAAAGGGATGGTGAAAAAATTCTCTTTCGCCGGCATGACGACGAACCCGCAGTCGAAATCCCCGTGAAGTACGCCCTCTTCGAGAAGCCCTTGGTTTTCGTAGCATGCGAATTCAAGCTGCACGTTGGGGTGCTTTTTCGTGAATTCGTCCACGATGCCAGGAAGCCATCGAATGGCGATCGAGGCGAAAGCCGCCACGCGCACGGTTCCGCTTTCCACGCGCCGAACTTCGCCAAGGCGTGTTTGCAGCGCTCGCTCACTTGCGCAGACATCTTGGATCCATGGCAAGAGGTTTCGACCGTCTTCGGTGAGGCGAACGCCTGAATGGTCGCGGGTGAAAAGCGCCGTGCCCATTTCGGCCTCCAGGGAATTCATCATGTAGCTGATGCCTGCTTGCGTATATCCAAGTTGTTCCGCCGTGCTTTTGAAGCTCCCCGTTTCGGCTGCCAGCACGAAAGCTTCATATTTCGAATTCATAGCCACCGTCCCATCGTGAAATGCGGTAATTGCCAGCGTAAACGCCTTTTTGCCTTGCGCATTGCTCTAATTTTCATCCTAAATCAAGATGATATAAGGAATCCTTTACTAGTTACAAAATACTCTAGTTTTACTTTTAATCAAAAGCCTCGTAGTATGCAATCTATCGGGAAGTCAGAAAAGCGATGGCGACCGCCTTTCTGGCATCTAAGCTCCCGAAAACACCCAAAAAAGTAAGCGATTTTCAAGGCTTCACGCGAAGCCCTGGGGTCGCTTGCTCTTGTGTGCCGGCGAGCGCGCTTCGAAGTGCGTACGACGCTTAGCAGGCAGTTCCGATTGCCGTGGGGCGCGAGTGGGCGCGATTGGGTTTTGGTTGATGCTTTGTGTGCGGGCCGGCCGAGCTGGCTTGCGCTGAACTGGTTGGATTAAGACGAGACGATGAAAAGGATGGTTGAAGCGGTGCGAGGGAAGAACTTGATATTCGTGGCGTTCGTCGCGGTTCAGGCTATTTTCTATGGCGTCGATAACGTTGTCATGAAGGTCGCATATGGCGAGATCTCGCCGATGTGGTGCCAAGCCTTGCGTTTTGGCTTGGCGTTCGGCCTGTTTATGCTCCTTTTCGGTAAGCAAATCGTCTCGGGCTTGCGCAATTCGAGCCCGCGCGTGTGGTTGCCCGTTGGTCTGGTTTATGCTTCGGCATTCATTTCGAGCGCTCTTGCGGTTGACATGACCAGCGCCACCAACGCAGGCTTCTTCATATCGCTTCCCATGCTGTTCACGCCTGTGATTGCATTTGTCATCATGCGCCGTACGTATCGCCTCGACACCGTGGTGCTGCAAATCGCCGTGCTTGCGGGGCTGTATCTTTTGTGCTGCAACGGCGGGGCGCTGTCGTTTGGCTTGGGAGAATTCGTTGGCCTTGGGTCGTCTGCCCTGTTCGCGCTCGGTATCGTTCTTTCAGAACGCGGGCTTGACGAGATTGGTCCTGCGGCTATGTCTGCCGTGCAGACGGGCGGCGCGTTCGTGTTCTCGCTTGGCGGCGCGGTTGCCACCGAGCAAGTTCCCATGTTTACCGAAATATCGCTCGGCGCATGGGCAGCCGTGGCATTTCTTGGCATTGCCGGCACGTGCTTGGCGTTCTGGCTGCAGAATAAGGCGCTTGCCCATATTCCTTCGGCCACCGTTTCGGTCATTCTGTGCTCCGAACCCGTGGTGACCGCCATCGTCTCGTTCTTCGTGCTGGGCGAAGTTCTTTCCGCCATGGGCATTCTGGGTGCGGTAATTATCGTGGGCTGCACTATTGCCGCAACGTTGCTTGATTCCCGCGCCGAGGCAAAAGAGCGGGCAGAAGCGCCCGCGTTCGAAGCCTCTTTCGAAGCCGTGCCTGCCCATGCGAGTGCAAAACGTATGATGTAAGGCCTTGAAGTCCTGTCCTTTGTAGGTTGGAATCTTCCCAGGTCCAACCTTCGGAATCGCCGACGTTTGTATGCAAGCCGCTCTTTTGGGCGGCTTGTTGCATTGAAACGGGCTTGCATCAAATTTGCGTTCATTCATGTGCGCAGGCGCGTATTCAAAGTTTTGAGCAGCGGCATGAGGCCTTGCGTTCGGGAAGGGTGGGTTTCCGATATGTACATATATATAAAAGATGGTCATGCGTAGGTGTGAACTCGTGGCGCTTTGGGCGTCGCTTTTCGGGCGGCTCGGTCGCTATCGCTTTCATGGCTGGCTAGCTACGCCATTTTCCGCAGCGAACGAGGCTAAGGCTGCAATACTTACAAATAGTAACCAAGTACTAAAAAGTTTGTCGCATCCTATTTTGCCTGTTCCAGCCCTTGCTGTTTGACCGCGAAACCAGAAAGTCAACATAGTTCGTGAAAAAAAGTCTTGACTTAAATTATCGATGTGTTTAAATTTTTCGTTTGCGTAATTAGCCGCAGAAGCGCCTAAAAAGCGTTGAAGCGGTAAGGATATCGTCTTTTTACCCCAAAGGAAGGAAGACCTGTGGCCAAGGCAGAAAAGACCGGCGCCGGCATGTACAGGGAGCGTCGCTCGTTTGCGAAGATCCCGAGCATCGTCGATGTGCCAAACCTCATCGCCATCCAGACCGAAAGCTTCAAGTGGTTCATGGAGCAGGGCATCACCGATGCCTTCAACGATGTGTGCCCCATCGAGAACTCGACGAAAGACATGTGCGTCGAGCTCGGCGAGCATCACTTCGGCGAACCGAAGTACACCGTCGATGAGTGCAAAGAGAAAGACGTCAGCTATCAGGCGCCGCTCTATGCCAAGATTCGCTTCATCAATCGCGAAACCGGCGAAATCAAAGACCAAAACGATCTGTTCATGGGCGATTTTCCGCTTATGACCCCGCGCGGCACGTTCATCATCAACGGCACCGAGCGCGTCGTCGTCTCCCAGTTGGTTCGTTCGCCCGGTATTTATTTCAGCGCCGAGCGCGACAAGACTTCCGATAAAACCATTTACGGCGCGAAGGTGATTCCTTCTCGCGGCGCATGGCTCGAGTTCGAAACCGACAAGCGCGACATCCTTTCGGTTCGCATCGACCGCAAGCGCAAGCAGCCGGCCACGCTGCTTCTGCGCGCCCTCGGCATCGCTGACACTCGCGAGGAAATCATCGAGATTCTCGGCGATTCCGAAATGGTGCTGCGCACGCTCGACCGCGACCCTGCAACCACCAAAGAAGAAGCCCTCATCGAGCTGTACAAGCGCTTCCGTCCGGGCGAGCCGCCTACGATCGATTCCGCGCGCACGCTGCTCGACGGCCTGTTTTTCAATCCTCAGCGCTATGACCTCGCCAAAGTTGGCCGCTACAAGGCCAATAAGAAGCTTGGTTTCGACGCCGAGAAAGACGACTCCACCCTCACGATCGAAGACATCGTTGCCACCATGCGCTACATCGTGGCGTTGCATGCGGGCGAAGAGGGCTATCAGGTCGACGACATCGACCATTTCGGCAATCGTCGCATTCGCACGGTTGGCGAGCTCATCCAAAACCAGTTCCGCATCGGCCTGTCGCGCATGGAGCGCGTTGTGCGCGAGCGCATGAGCATGCAGGAGCCCGACGAGATCACGCCGCAGAGCCTCGTGAATATCCGCCCCATCGTGGCGGCAATCAAGGAGTTCTTCGGATCCTCCCAGCTCTCCCAGTTCATGGACCAGGCGAACCCCGCCGCAGGCATCACGCATAAGCGCCGTCTGAGCGCTCTGGGCCCGGGCGGCTTGTCGCGCGAGCGTGCTGGCTTCGAGGTTCGCGACGTTCACAATTCGCACTATGGCCGCATGTGCCCGATCGAAACCCCTGAAGGTCCCAACATCGGCCTTATCGGTTCGTTGGCCACGTATGCCCGCGTGAACAGCTACGGCTTCATCGAGACCCCGTATCGCCGCGTTATCGACGGAAAGGTCACCGACGAGGTCGACTACCTCACGGCAGACGAAGAGGAAAACTACGCCATCGCCCAGGCCATGGAGAAGTTCGACCCCGAAACCCGCATCTTCGGCGAGACCGTCGACGGCGTGTTCGTTCCTTCCGAAAAGATCCTTTGCCGCACGCGTGACGCCGAGGGCGTTTTCGGTGAGCCTGAAGAGGTCGCTCCCGAGCGCGTTGGCTACATGGACGTTTCTCCTCGTCAGATGACTTCTGTCGCGACTTCGCTTATTCCGTTCCTCGAGCACGACGACGCGAACCGCGCCCTTATGGGTTCGAACATGCAGCGTCAGGCTGTGCCTTTGCTGCAGCCCCACGCTCCGCTCGTTGGTACGGGCATCGAGCACCGCATCGCGGTCGACTCCGGTGAAGTGCTTGTTGCGCAAAACCCTGGCGTTGTTGACTACGTTGACGGCTCCACCATCATCATCAAAAACGACGAGGGCGAGTTCGACGAGTACCTGGTGCCGAAATTCCAGCGCTCCAACCAGAGCGGTTGCATCAACAACAAGCCTATCGTTCGCCGCGGCGACGAAGTCCATGCCGGCGACGTGCTCGCCGATGGCCCCAGCTGCGATCATGCTGAGCTCGCGCTTGGCCAAAACCTCATGGTCGCCTATATGACCTGGGAAGGCTACAACTACGAGGACGCCATCATCGTTTCCGAGCGCGTCGTGGCCGAAGACTTGCTCACTTCGATTCATATTTCCGAATACGAAGTCGATGCCCGCGACACCAAGCTTGGGCCTGAAGAAATCACTCGCGAGATTCCCAATATCTCCGAAGATATGATTGCCGACCTCGATGCCGATGGCATCATTCGCGTTGGCGCCGAGGTTTTCCCGGGCGACGTGCTTGTTGGCAAGGTTACCCCGAAAGGCGAAACCGAGCTCACCGCCGAGGAGCGCCTGCTGCGCGCCATCTTCGGCGACAAGGCTCGCGAGGTTCGCGACACCTCCCTCAAGGTGCCTCATGGTGCCGGTGGCCGCGTTGTTGGAATCTATCGCTTCAGCCGCGAGAACGGCGACGAGATGTCGCCCGGCGTCAACGAGCTCGTTCGCGTTTACATCGCCCAGAAGCGTAAGGTCCAACAAGGCGACAAACTTTCCGGCCGTCATGGCAACAAGGGTGTTATCTCTCGCGTTTTGCCTGTTGAGGATATGCCGTATCTCGCCGATGGCACGCCGATCGACGTCATGCTGAACCCCTTGGGCGTTCCTTCCCGTATGAACGTCGGCCAGCTGCTCGAATGCCACCTTGGCTGGGCTGCCAAATGGGGCTGGTCCGACGAGGACGACAGCGACGAAGCCGTGGCTGGTCCGAAGTATGTCGCGACTCCCGTTTTCGACGGCGCGACTGAAGAGGAAATCGTCGACGTCATCAAGAAGGCGAACCGCAACCTCATCAACATCAATCACGAGAAATACGGCGACAAGGCCCGCGACGAGTTCGTGCCTCAGCTCAACGAGTTCGGCAAGACGTGGCTTTACGACGGCCGCACCGGCGAGCGCTTCCGCGAGCCCATCACGGTTGGCTTCCCGTACATCTTGAAGCTCGGCCACATGGTCGACGACAAGATCCACGCCCGCTCGACCGGCCCTTACAGCCTCATCACTCAGCAGCCTCTCGGCGGCAAGGCCCAATTCGGCGGCCAGCGCTTCGGCGAGATGGAAGTGTGGGCGCTTTACGCTTACGGCGCTTCCAACGTGCTGCAAGAGATTCTTACCATCAAGTCCGACGATACCGCGGGCCGCGTGAAGGCTTACGAGTCCATCGTCAAGGGCGAGAACATCCCGCCGGCGGAAGTCCCCGAAAGCTTCAAGGTCTTGCTGAAGGAAATGAAGTCGCTTGGCCTGAACGTCGAGATGATTGGCGAAGACCATCGCGCCATCGACTTCGACTCTGCCGAGCTTGAAGCAAAGGCCGCCATGGAAAGCCGCCATCACAACGAAGGTGACAGCGACATGCTTTCCAACATGATGGCCGACGCCGCTAAGACTGAAAGCCAGGAAAGCGATGCGCTTCGCGACATCGCTGCCGACCTGCACTCCATGATGGATGGCCTGACCGGCACCGATACCGACGTCGAGAGCCTGATCGGCTCCGATTTGACCGAGTCCACCTCCGGCGAAGGAGAGGAATAGTAAATGAGCGATTACGACGTGAGCAACTTCAGCGCCCTGCGCATCTCTCTCGCGAGCGCCGAGGATATTCGCAGTTGGTCGCATGGCGAGGTCAAAAAGGCCGAGACCATCAATTACCGCACGCTCAAGCCCGAAAAGGACGGCTTGTTCTGCGAGAAAATCTTTGGTCCCACCAAAGACTGGGAATGCGCCTGCGGTAAATACAAGCGCGTTCGCTTCAAGGGCATCGTGTGCGAGCGCTGCGGCGTTGAAGTCACCCGCAGCAAAGTTCGCCGCGAGCGCATGGGCCATATCGAGCTCGCGGCTCCCGTGAGCCACATCTGGTATTTCAAGGGCTCCCCGAGCCGCCTTGGCTACCTGCTCGACATTCCGCCCAAGGAGCTCGAGAAGGTTCTGTATTTCGCCAGCTCTATTGTGACCTGGGTCGATACCGAGGCTCGCGATGAGGATGTCGAGGAGCTTCGCGAAGAGCTCGCCGCCGACCTTGAAGAGCTCGATGCCGAGCGCGATCGCCTTGTCGAGGCCACGCGTCGCCTGTCGACGGAATATGTCGCCGAAGACGATGAATTCGCCGACGACATCGACGACGACGAGCGCATGGAGCCCGAAGAAGTCGAGGCTGAAATCGCCGACATCTACGACGAATACAACGAGCGCAAGGCGCTTCGCAACGATGCGTTCGAGGCGTTTTTGAAGATCGTTCCCAAGCAGCTCATCGCCGATGAGGCGCTGTATCGCGAAATGCGCATGAACTACAGCGACTATTTCCGCGGTGGCATGGGCGCCGAAGCGATTCGCGATCTGCTCGACGATATGGACCTCGCCGCTGTTGCCGAAGAGCTGAAAGAGACCATCGAGAACGGCAAGGGACAAAAGCGCGCCAAGGCTATCAAGCGCCTGAAGGTCGCTGATGCCTTCTTGAAGAGCGACAACAAGCCCTCCGATATGATTCTCGATGTTATTCCGGTTATCCCGCCCGACTTGCGCCCCATGGTGCAGCTCGACGGTGGCCGTTTCGCGACCAGCGACTTGAACGATTTGTACCGTCGCGTGATCAACCGCAACAATCGTCTCAAGCGCCTGCTCGACTTGGGCGCTCCCGAGATCATCGTGAATAACGAGAAGCGCATGCTTCAGGAAGCCGTCGACTCGCTGTTCGACAACGGCCGTCGCGGCCGTCCCGTCACGGGCCCGGGCAACCGTCCGCTGAAGTCGCTTTCCGACATGCTCAAGGGCAAGCAGGGCCGCTTCCGTCAGAACCTGCTTGGCAAGCGCGTCGACTATTCCGGACGTTCGGTTATCGTCGTTGGCCCGCAGCTTAAGATTCACCAGTGCGGCCTGCCGCAGCAGATGGCCCTCGAGCTGTTCAAGCCCTTCGTTATGAAGCGCCTGGTTGAGCTCGAATACGCCGCGAACATCAAGGCTGCCAAGCGCGCCGTCGATCGCGGAGCGAGCTACGTGTGGGACGTTCTCGAAGAGGTTATCGTCGATCATCCCGTGCTCCTCAACCGCGCACCTACCTTGCACCGCTTGGGCATTCAGGCCTTTGAGCCCGTGCTCGTCGAGGGCAAGGCTATCAAGTTGCACCCGTTGGTCTGCACCGCTTTCAACGCCGACTTCGACGGCGACCAGATGGCTGTGCACGTACCTTTGGGCAACGAGGCTCAGGCCGAGGCTCGCGTGCTCATGCTTTCCTCCAACAACATCAAATCGCCCGCCCATGGCCGTCCGCTGACCATTCCTACGCAGGACATGATCATCGGTATGTACTTCCTCACGTCGGTTCGCGATGGCTTCCCGGGCGAGGGTCGTGTGTACGCAAGCACCAAAGATGCCCTCGATGCTTTCGAGGCCGGCACGGGCTTGGATATTCAGGCGAAGATTTCTGTGCGTGCAACGCGCGATTTCAAGCTTGCCAAGTCGTTCACCGAGTTTGAAAACATCAAGGCCGGCGAGCGCTTCGAGACGAGCATTGGCCGCATCATCTTCAACAACGTGCTGCCCGAAGACCACCAGTTCGTCAACTATGTTGTGAACAAGAAAGAGGTTGGTCGCCTTATCGAGGAATGCTCGAACCGCTACGAGGTTTCCGATATGCCCGCCATCCTCGACGGCCTGAAAGACGCTGGCTATCACTACGCCACCAAAGCTGGCATCACGGTGTCGATTTTCGACGCCACCATGCCGCCGAACAAGGCCGATTTGCTGGCAGCCGCCGATGCCAAGGTCGACGCGATTGACGAAGATTACGAGATGGGCCTGATGAGCCCCGAAGAGCGTCATAAGCAGGTCGTTGACATCTGGAACGAGACCACCGAGGAAATCGGTGAGGCTATGGCCGCGAACTTCGACCAGTACAACCCCATCTACATGATGGCCGACTCTGGCGCTCGTGGTAACATCAAGCAGATTCGCCAGCTGGCAGGTATGCGCGGCCTTATGGGCAACACCAAGGGTGGAACGATTGACCGCCCGGTTAAGTCGAACTTCCGCGAGGGCCTTTCCGTTTTGGAATACTTCATCTCTACGCATGGCACTCGTAAGGGTATGACCGACACCGCGCTTCGTACCGCCGACTCTGGTTACCTGACCCGTCGTTTGGTCGACGTCGCGCAAGACGTCATCGTGCGCGAGATTGATTGCGGCACTCCCGAAGGCGTTCCTTATCCGCTGCACAACGATAAGGGCGAACTCGACGAGAACCTGATTGGCCGCTGCTTGCTCGAGGATACGGGCAGCATGCTTGCGGGCGATTACATCGAGAGCATGGATCAGCTCAAAGAGCTCGAATCCGCTGGCATCGACACGATTGTCATTCGCACGGTTATGACGTGCCATGCCGAGCATGGCGTTTGCCAGAAGTGCTATGGCTGGGATTTGGCTACGGGCCGTCCGGTGAATATCGGTACCGCGGTCGGCATTATTGCTGCTCAGTCGATTGGCGAGCCCGGTACGCAGCTTACGATGCGTACGTTCCACGCCGGCGGCGTCGCTGGTGACGACATTACGCACGGCTTGCCTCGTGTTACCGAGCTTTTCGAGGCTCGCAAGCCTAAGGGCCAGGCCGTGTTGGCTGAAATCGCAGGTACTCTGCAGATTTCCGGCGACAAGACGACCAAGACGCTGACTGTTCACGATACCGAGGGCAACTTCCGCGAGTATGTCGTTTCGGCTCGCGCCCAGATGCTTCCCGGCATCGTCGACGGCACCCAGGTGCAGGTTGGCCAGCAGCTCACCAAGGGTTCTGTGAACCCGCACGACTTGCTGCGCTTGACCGACCCGAATACGACGCTTCGCTATATCGTTGCCCAGGTGCAAGACGTTTACGTTTCCCAGGGCGTCGATATTAACGACAAGCATATCGAGGTCATCGCGCGTCAGATGCTGCGCAAGGTCGTCGTCATGGATGCTGGCGATTCCGAGCTTCTGCCCGGCCGCCAGGTCAATCGCCATGAATTCGACCGCGTTGCCAACACCCTCATCGCCGAGGGCAAAAACCCGCCCGTCGGACAGCCTTTGCTGCTCGGCATCACGAAGGCTTCGCTTGCTACCGATTCGTTCTTGTCGGCCGCTTCGTTCCAAGAGACCACCAAGGTCCTCACCGATGCTGCCATCGAGAGCAAGACCGACGTGCTCGCCGGCTTGAAGGAAAACGTTATCATCGGCAAACCGATTCCCGCAGGCACGGGCCTTCCGCGCTACCACAAGGTCGGCCTTACCTACAAGGGTGCTCCTGTGCGCCCCGCGACGGAAGAGACGCTGCCCGATTACGCTCCCAGCGAGCTTCGCGAAATCGAAGACTTGCTGCCCCAGCCGCAAGATTGGTCGCTTGACGAGAACTACATGGGCTCCTACGGCAGCTACTTCGGGGGCGGAAGCTTCCGCGGCGGCCGCGCCAATCAGCTCTCTGACGAGGATGCTCGCCTGTATCTCTATGACGATCTGGGCGTTTCGCAGCGTTGGGCCAACAAGTTCAGCGAAGCGGGCATCGATACCGTGGGCGATTTGGTCGGCTACACCGAAGATGAGCTTCTGCGCATCGAGGGCATCGGCGCCAAAGCGCTCGAAGAGCTCAAGGCTGGCCTTTCTGAGCATTCGCTGAGCTATCTGATCGAAGACGACTTGTCTGCTTCGAATGACGATATGAGCCAGCTGCTCGATATGGTCTTCAGCCCCGATGATACGATCCTCATCGGCGGCGATGCTCCTGCGACCTTCAATACGGAAGGCGAGGAGATGCTCGGCGAGGCTTTGCCGCCGCGCAGCTACCATCGCGACCTCAGCGAGCTCGACGCCCTTTTGGGCGGTCTGGGCGACCTGGGCTTCGGTGAGACGAGCGCCGCACACGAGGAAGAGTCCAATTCCGAGGACGATTCCGAGTAAGCGAACCGCATAACGAACAAACGAAATGCCGCTTCGGGAAACCGGAGCGGCATTTTTGCTATAAGCGGGATATTGCAGAGATAACGAAAGGCCCAAGGGTGATTGCCCTTGGGCCTGCTTGGTCGGTCTGTCTTTGTCGTGGGCCATTGGGATTGTGGCCCGTTGGATCGCAACTGCTTTTTGTTTTGGGGCGCTGTGGGGCCGGTGGGGTGGAGCTGTTGAACGCTCAGAGCATTTAACAGGTTTCCCGGTTATTACTATTGTTCCGCGTGCCTTCCTCCAAGAAGCGCTTCGTATCGCGTTTCTGGAAGCGCGCGATGCCCACTGTGCAGGCGATGGCGCAGGCGATGAAGCAGGCAGCGCCGATGAACGCCGCTTCAAAGCCTGCCAGGTCGATGATCGCGCCCCATAAAAAGCCAGAACATACGCCAGCGACGTTTGCTGCCATGGAAATTCGGGCATACACGATGGGATATTCCAGCCCGCCGAATGTTTTGCGCGCGAGCGATGGCGTCATTACGTTGGTCACGCCATAGTAAACGCCATACGCCACAGCGCCCAGCGCGATAACGAGGGCGGCATTGCTGGCGCCGCCGATCAAGATGAGCGCCGCTCCAACGATACCCATGACGACGCATGCGATCGTTCCCGAGAACGGGTGTTTTTCGCCGACATACCCCAAGCCAAGCTTCGTGCATGTTTGCGCGGCCATGGAAAGCGAAGTGGCCCACGCTCCGAGCATGGGAACCGCTGCGCCCACTGCGAGCGTATGCACGTACGATGGCACCATGCCGTTGAGGTACATGCCGAAGTTCAGGCAGAAGCAAAAGCCCATAATCAGGTAGAACTGCGGCATTTTGAAAGCCTCTTTTGCCGTGATGCCCGCGCGCGCCTTGGGGTGCTCGCCCGGGGCAAGCTGGGCGACGATTGCGGCGGCATCGAGCGGCGCGTCGTTCGCGCTATTTTCCGAGGCTTGCGCTTCGCCTGTCCCATGGGGAGAAAGGCCCTTATCGGAGGGCCTGCTTGCGACGCAGGCAATCATGATGGGCACGCAGGCCAGCGTGATGAGCGCGAATACCCGGTAAGTCCACTGCCAGCCTACCGCCTGGATGAGCGCGCCGCCAACTGAGGCCCATACCATGCCGCCGATGCCAGTGAATGCGGCGACGAGCCCGATATAAAAGCCGGCATTTTTCTCGAACCAGCGCGTGACGAGCGTTGCCGGTGCCAGGTAGATGAGCGTGCACGTGCCGAAACCCATAAGCACGCCGCATGCGAGGTATTGCCACAATTGCGTGGAAAACGACACCAGGAAAAACGCGAGCGCGGCCACGAAGCACGATGCCCCCAAGCAGGCGCGTGCGTCGTAGTTGTTAAGAAGGCGTCCGGCGAAGGGAAGGAAGATGAGGCCCGAAAGGCAGGCGAGCGGCGTGAAGTAGCTCAGCACGCCTGTGCCGACGCCCAAATCGGCGGCGGCGTAGGGGTAGAAAATTCCTGCGCAGCTGTGTCCGAAAGAAACCGGGCAAAACATCGTCATAATGAGCGCGAACACGACGAAATAGCCAAAATGTGGTTTTGAGAATGTCTGCCTTTGATCGTTTCGCACAATGGGCCTTTCACGAACGGTTTCGTTACATTCGAAACGAAATAGCAAAAAACATGCCATAGGATAGGGGAGTGCTAGGCAAGTGACGCCGCGGTAAGGAGTCTCTCGCGTGGCGGTTTCATTGGCCCTGCTGTGCTAAGGTTGCGCCGTAGCGGCCGAGCATGGTCGTGCGACGCGAAAGGGAATGGCGATGGCCGAAGCGGTAAGCGAGAAAACTAACGAATTTGGCGACGGTTCAAAAGAAGACGATCTATCGGCTCGAATTCTTGAAATCGCTGCCAAGGAAGAGCGTTCGATCATTGCGCAACGGCGTTATTTCCACGCGCGCCCCGAGGTGTCGAAGAAAGAAATCAAAACGGCGAACACGCTTTGCCGCCAACTCGCGAAAATGGGAATCCCTTACGAACGCGTTCGCGACAATGGCGTTATCGCCACCATTGCCGGCGGTGCGCCCGATGCTTACGACCAGGAGGGGAAACCCCGTCGTTGCATTGCTTTGCGCAGCGACATAGACGCATTGCCGGTGACGGAGCAAACCGGCGCGCCCTATGCGTCGGAAAACGATGGCGTCATGCATGCGTGCGGCCACGATTGCCACATGGCCATGCTCTTAGGTGCCGCGCGCATCTTGCAGCAGATGACCGATGAACTGCATGGCGAAGTTCGACTGCTTTTCCAGCCGGCCGAAGAGTGCTCTATTGGTGCGAAGCTCATGATAGAGGCGGGCGCGCTTGACGGGGTAGATGCAATCTACGGAACTCATATATGGAGCGATGTCGATGCGGGGAAAATTTCATGCGCTCCCGGGCAGCGAATGGCCAATACCGATTGGTTCCGCATCGATATCGAGGGGGCAAGCGCTCACGGCTCCATGCCCCACAAGGGTATCGACGCCGTGGTCGTGGCCGCGGAGCTCGTGGTTGCCCTCCAGGTGCTCGTGAGCCGCGATATTTCGCCGTTTGAGCCGCTCGTCGTTACCGTGGGCGAGATTCATGGCGGCGAAGCGCGAAACGTCATGGCCGGTTCGGCCTATCTTACGGGCACGATTCGTACGTGGAGCAATAAAACGCGCAAAGATATGCCCAATCGCCTTGAGCGTCTTATTCGCCGTTCGGCCCAGGCGCTTGGCGCGAAGGCCAAGCTGACCTACGAAGAGGGAAATGCCGGCCTTGCCAACGATAAGGAATGCGCGGAGCGCGCCGAACGCGCCGTGGTGAAACTCTTCGGCGAAGATGCCGTGAGCGATTACGAAGGCACGCTCGCCGGCGAGGATTTCAGCGAATACCTCAATGTGGTACCGGGCGTGTTTGTGTTTCTGGGTTGCAGGAACCCCGATGTTGGCGCAATACACCCCCAGCATAGCTGCTACTACACGGTAGACGAGAGCGTATTGAAAAACGGCGCCGCTCTCGCCGCGCAGTACGCCATCGATTTCTTGGCCGAATAGCCAGGCGGCCCTGCGACCTGCTAAACGCTCAGGGCTTTTGGCGGGTTTATCGGGCCTGGACGTTTCGCAGGTTCCCAATCCAAGCCTGTCAAAAGCTCCGAGCGTTTAGCAGGCCCATAGGAAACAACGCATCGGCACGAGTTCCAATCATATAGATTGTGCCGCTTGCTACTTTCGTCGCCTAAAGCGCTCGCGGGCGGTTAGAATGGTTCTTGTAACACGGCTGAAACATTTGTGAAGACGCCACGCTTCTCAAATGGCAGAAGGGCGATACGGTTGCCCTCTGCTGCCGCAACAAAAGCGCCCAATTGAACAGGAGCCAGCATGAACGCCGACCTCACGAGTCGCTATGGAACCATGGTCTTTTCCGATCACGTGATGAAGGAATACTTGCCTTCCGATGTGTACAAGAAACTTTCGGAAACGGTGAAGGAGGGCAAGCCGCTCGATTTGGATGTCGCTAACGCGGTGGCCCACGGCATGAAGGAATGGGCCATCGAACATGGCGCCACGCACTTCGCGCACTGGTTTCAGCCGCTTACGGGCATCACGTCGGAAAAGCACGATTCGTTCATCGACCCCATTGGTGACGGAACGGCCATCGTGAAGTTTTCCGGCAAAGAGCTCGTGCAGGGCGAGCCCGATGCGTCGAGTTTTCCGAACGGCGGCTTGCGCGCCACCTTCGAGGCGCGCGGCTATTCGGCGTGGGACCCTACGAGTTACGCGTTCATCAAAGACGAAGTGCTGTGCGTGCCCACAGCGTTCTGCTCGTATTCGGGCGAGGCGCTCGATAAGAAAACCCCGCTTATTCGCTCCATGGCCGCCATCGACGCGCAGGCCAAGCGCGTGCTAGTCCTCTTCGGCAAAAACCCGCGTCACATTACGGTAAACGTGGGCACCGAACAGGAGTATTTCCTGATTTCCGAGAAAGACTACGAGAAGCGCCAAGATCTCATCGTGTGCGGTCGCACACTGTTCGGCGCGCCGCCGTGCAAGGGCCAAGAGCTCGACGAGCACTATTTCGGCGCCATTCGCCCCACGGTGAATTCGTTCATGAAAGAGCTCGACGATGTGCTGTGGAGCTTCGCCGTCGCTGCGAAGACCAAGCACAACGAGGTCGCGCCTTGCCAGCACGAACTCGCGCCCGTGTTCTGCAATGCGAACCGCGCGGTCGACGAGAACCTGCTCACGATGGAAATGATGAAGCTGCTTGCGAGCCACCATGGCCTGGTGTGCCTGCAGCACGAAAAGCCGTTCGAGGGCATCAATGGCTCGGGCAAGCACAACAACTGGTCGATTGGAACCGAAAGCGAGAATCTGCTCGACCCGGGCGACACGCCCGAGGCGAACCTGCAGTTCATCGTGTTTCTTACCTGCGTGATCGAAGCGGTCGACAATTATCAAGACTTGCTGCGCATGAGTGTTGCGAGCTGCGGAAACGACCATCGCCTGGGCGCGCACGAGGCGCCGCCGGCCATCATTTCCATCTTTTTGGGCGACGAGTTGTCTTCGATCATCGACGCGCTGGCCAGCGGCGAGAAGGCTGCGCACACCCTGCGTGAGCAGCTCGATTTTGGCGTGGACGTGTTGCCCAGTTTCGAGCGCGACACCACCGATCGCAACCGCACGAGCCCATTCGCGTTCACGGGAAACAAGTTCGAATTCCGCATGCCGGGTTCCAGCGTGAATGTATCCGATGCGAATATGGTGCTCGATGCCGCCGTGGCGAAATCGCTCAAGGGCTTTGCCGACGCGATGGAGGCTCGCGGCGATGTCGAATTCGAGCACGCTGCGCTCGAATGGATTCGCCAAAGCCTGCAGGCGCACAAGCGCATCCTGTTCTCGGGCGATGGCTATTCCGAGGAATGGCACGAAGAAGCCGTTCGCCGCGGCCTGTGCAATTTCCCCACGACGGCCGACGCGCTGCCGTGCTTCGTCGAGCAGAAGAACCTCGATTTGTTCGAAGAGATGGGCGTGCTTTCGAACGTGGAGGCGCGCAGCCGCTACGAGGTGAAGCTCGAGAAATACAACAAGCTCATGAATATCGAGGCGAAAACCATGGAGGTCATGGCGCGCCGCACGTACCTGCCGGTGATCAGCGCTTATTCCACGAAGATTGCCAAGGGCATTACCACGGTGACGGCCGCGATACCCGATGCCCCCATGCATCATGAACGTCGTGAGCTTGCCACGCTGACCGAGGGCGTAGACGCGATCTATTGCGGGCTTGATGCGCTGCACGCCGCGCACGAGGCGGCCGAGGCCATCGCCGATTCGCAAGAACAGGCCAACGCCTACGCTCACGAGGTGCGTCCCGCGATGGACGCCCTGCGCGCCGCCGTCGACGCGATGGAGCCCATCGTCGCCCGCGACTATTGGCCCGTCCCCACCTACGACGACCTGCTGTTCTATTGTTAGTCTGGCCTTGCGGCCAGCCTAATGAGTTGACGCTGCGCTGGGCTCTGGTGGCGCATTTCGGGTTCAAGCTGCGGCTCGCGTACTGAAGTACGCGTCGCCTTGCTTTCGCCCGAACTGCACTCGCCAGAGCCCATGCTCGCTGACTTTTATTCGACCTGAAATATTCGGGATATTGTGTTTGAGAAAAACAGGGACTTGTCAAATGCTCTGAGTGTTTAACGACTCTTTGTCAATGCTAGAATGGCACGAAGCGAAAGGGGCGCGATGAAGCCCCTTCTTTGTTGTGGCGATAATCGCGAGGTGGCATATATGGGAATTCGTGCAGCGGCGGCCGTGGCGCTCGGGCGCGCGGCTCGGTGGGGCGGCGAAACGTTCATGCATCGCTCGGCGGGCAACATTCCGGGCGCGATGGCTCTTAGGGTAGACCCGAAGGTGCTTGTCGACCTGGCGAAAAAGGTGAACCCCGTCGCCGTGATTTCGGGCACGAACGGCAAAACCACCACGACGAACCTCGTGGCCGATTGCCTGCAAACCGCGGGCGTGCCGCTGTATTGCAACCGCGAGGGCAACAACCTGCAGTCAGGCATCGTGACGTCGCTCATGCTCGCGCCCGACACGTCAAAGGTCATCGACGCTGCAAGCGCCGCGCAGGCGCCTATCGGTTGCTTTGAGTGCGATGAGATGTACACGAAGTACGTGCTGCCGCGCCTGCGCCCGCATTATTTCATGCTGCTGAACCTGTTCCGTGATCAGCTCGACCGTTTCGGTGAAATCGACCGCATTCAGGAAACCATCGCTGAAGCGCTCGCGAAAACCCCCGAAACCACGTTTGTTTTCAACGGCGACGACCCGCTGTGCGCCGCCATCGCCGACCGCATTCCGAACAAATCGCTCGCATTCGGCATCGCAAGCGACATGGGCCTTTCGGCCGATCGCATCTCCGATAGCCGCTTTTGCCAAAAGTGCGGCGGAGCGCTCGAATACGATTACGTGCACTATGGCCAGCTTGGCGCCTACCGGTGCCCCGATTGCGGCTGGTCGCGCCCCGAACTCACCTTTGCCGCAACCAACGTGCGCCTTGAAGAAGACGGCTTCGTCTTCGACATCGATGGCCGCAGCGTGCGCACGGGCCACACGGGTGCCTACATGGTGTACAACGTGCTTGCCGCCTACGCGATTTCGAAATTGTCGAACATTGTGACGTTCGATAATTACCAGGCGTCCGTGAGCCAATATCGCCCGACGAATGGTCGTTTGCAGACGTTTCGCCTGGGTGAGCGCCAGGTTATGACGAACCTCGCGAAAAACCCCACGGGCTTCAACCAGAATATTCGCATCGTGCTCAATGAAAAGGGCCGTGTGTTGGCATTGTTTGTCAACGACAACGATGCCGACGGCCACGACGTATCGTGGTTCTTCGACATCGATTTCGAGCGCTGGTCGCACATCGATGGGCTTCGTGCGTTCGTCGGTGGAACTCGCGCGAACGACATGCAGGTGCGCCTGAAATACGCGGGCATCCAGGCCGAAATCGTGCAAAATGTGGCCGATGTGCTCGCGGCGACCAGTGCCGCCGACGGCAAGGTTTACATTATCGCGAACTACACGGCGTTGCCCGCGGTGCGCCGTGAGCTTGAAGGCCTTGAAGCGGCCGCAAAAGGGGAGGAATAGCCCATGACGAATTCATTGAAATGGGCGCAGATGCCTTCGGTGCGCACCGACGTAAAGCCAATCGTTATCGTGCATCTGTTTCCCGAGCTTTTGAACCTCTACGGCGACGGCGGCAATGTGATTGCGCTCACGCGCCGTTTGCAGTGGCGCGGCCTGCCCGTTGAGGTGCGCGAGGTGGGCATGGGCGATACGATGGATTTCGCCCAGGCCGACATTGTGTTCATCGGCGGTGGCGCCGATCGCGAACAGCTCATCGTGAAGGATGCCATGGCTGGCAAAAAGGCCGAGCTTTCGGCCTACGTTGCCGATGGCGGCGTGCTGCTGGCAGTGTGCGGCGGCTATCAGTTCCTCGGCCATAGCTATGCGATGGACGATGTTGTGGTGGAAGGCTTGGGCATCGTCGATATGGAAACGGTTCGCGGCGAGGGACGCCTCATAGGAAACGCCGTCATTCAAAGCGACATTTGTGAGATGCCTATCGTAGGTTTCGAGAACCATGGCGGGCGCACCACATTGGGCGCAGGCGCCAAGCCGCTTGGCCGCGTGCTGGGAAAGACATTCGGCAACAACGGCGAAGACGGTTTTGAGGGAGTGCATCAGGGCAACCTCATTGGTACGTATTTGCATGGGCCGCTTCTGCCAAAAAATCCCCAGGTCGCCGACTATTTGCTGGCGAAAGCCTATGAGCGCCGCGGCGATGCGTTGCGGCTCGAGCCACTCGATGATGAAATCGAGCTTGCCGCCAATCGCGTAATGGCTAAGCGGCTGGGCGTGCCGTACCATACTCTCTGAGGGGTGCCTTTAAAAACTTTTGTTCCGTGCTGGGATGGGGATTATCTCCCGTCCCAGTTTCGTCTACTTGCTTGCTTTCATATCGGCAAGTGCGGCCTCGAGGATTTCGTTTACGGCGCGCTCGTCGGCTTGGAACTGCGCGTTTTCCTTCCAGCGGCGTTCGCGGCGCTGACCTTCGGTCTCGTCGTCCTGTTCGCGCCACGTGCCGAGCAGCTTGTTCAGCAGAACGATCAGCACCTCGCGCTCATCGTCGGTCAGGCAGCTGAACAGCGCCTCGTCGCGCTCCTTGCGCGAAAGTTCGCATTCGAGAGCGCTGATGCGTCCCTTCTCGGTGATGCTCACGATAATCTCGTTGCCGTTGCCCGTGCGCCGACGCGATACGTACTCTTCCTTTTCAAGCTTGCGCAAAAGCTCGGAAAGCGACGCCGCGCGAATGCCCAATTTTTCGAGCAGCTCTTTTTGGAGCATTTCGTCGTGCTTGTTCAGAATCGAGAGAACCTTATTCTGGCCAGGGCGCACAGCGAGACCTTGACGCGGGCCGCGGCCCATGCTGACGCTCACTTCATGCAGAAGCGAGTACAGGTCTTTCTTGGGCTTGTATGCCATGATTCCCCCTATTACTGTATTTTCGGTACCTAACAGTGTAGCAAAAAGCTGCTGCAGCGGGCAATTTGTGAACACATGTTCAAAGAGCGTTTCTTTTTATCCGCGAACTCGAAGGCGGTAAAGAACACCGCCGATTTGCTCTGCATGACGGCTGTGAACCGTCAGGGGAGCGAGGATGATTTTCGGTTTGCGAGCATGATTTGATTCAAAAATCAGAATAATCCCTTGTGTTAGGCGAGGTTTTCAGGTACCTTTACGAACATCCTAACTATCTTGCTGAAGAATAAATCAGGGGAAACAGCGGGTCTAGAACCGTGCTTTTGGTTGTTCGGGCAGGGGAGGGGTCCGGCGGAGAGCGCTCGAAACCGGTAAGTTGTAAGCGACTATTATTTGAAAAGAGGTAAGAACATGTCGATTACTCGACGCAAATTCGTGTCGTTGTTCGCATCGATGGCTCTGGTCTTGTCCCTCGTGGGCGTCGCTCCGGTAGCCGCGTATGCGGATGACGCAACTACTGGGGAGATCGTGGCGCATGCTACGGCCATTACGGTGACCACAGGCAGCTCAACCGATCTGAGCCAGTATTTTGACCCTGATGATTCTGTTGATGGCGACTATCACTTCGATTACGTGATGTCCGGCTCCGGCGCGACGGTGAACAAACACAGTGGCGCTTTCGTCCCCACTTCTGCTGGCAACTACACCGTGACGGTGTACCTGCTGGCTGGTGCCCAGCCTGACAAAAATTCGGGTAAGCCCTGCACCGGCTATACCGTTCTTGACCAGGCGACTCTCAGCATTACCGTTGCGACCGTCGACGGCTCTTATGGCTATCAGGGTTCTGGCCAGAATTCCATTCTGGTAACCGATCCGGCTGTGACCAGCGTCGATTACGATGCCGCATCCGGCACTTATGTGAACGAGCTTTCGGTTCCTTCACTGAGCGAAGATGGCAACTACTACCTGATTACCTATAAGCAAAATGCCGGCTTTAAGGACCATGATGGCGCTGATTCGTACACCGCGCTCAACAAGGGTCAGATCGTTCTCATGAATGGTGATGGTGAGCAGGTTGCCTCCCTTGGCGATGGGACTGGCGTTCTTGTTGTTGACAGCGCTACCCATGCGACCAAGACTATCGTCCTGAAGATCAAAGTTACGGACGCTGTGTCTTTGGGCAATATGGCTCTAGTCTTCTCTCCTGACCTGAGGGGTAATAACGATAAGGCCCTTCTTGGCAGTACGGTCGAATTCGATTTCTAGTATTAAGTCCTAGGGAAGCTGATCGAGCGACCCTGGGGTTCTTTTGTCTTTGGGAGGTGAAAAATGAACAAAGCTGGAGCAGCTTTTTTGTCGGCAATGCTTATGGGCTCCATGTTGCCCTCTGTGGCGATGGCGAATAACCTTCAGGAAGATGCCGATAGCGTGGCAGAGGTCATGGTTGCGTCCGATTCTCAGCTTGAGTCCGAGCTCGATTCCGATTCCGATTCCGATTCCGATTCCGAGGGTGCTCTTCCCGATGTCCATAACAAAGTATTTTTTGGGAGTGCAACGTGGGACTATTCTGACGGTGCGCTTACCATACACGGCGCCATCAAGGGTTTGCCCTCTAAGGTGAATAAGGCATATATCGATGAGACCTTCGTGAAATACGCCAACGCAACTAAAGTTCTTATTGCGGGAGAGGAAGAAGGTTCCGGGGCAAGCCTCAATACATTTACTTCTAGAACGCGTTATGACCAGAACACGAGAATCACGAGCCCGCTTTTTCCCAATGTGGAAGAGGTCGTTTTCTCGTCCGATTGTTCGAGTATAGGCAGTCTGTTTAGGCTGCTTAACTTGAAGAAACTTACCATTCCGGAGGATTGCGTCATTACCTCTATTGTTGACGGCAGTTTTTCCTGGTCTCGGAGCGATGACGATCCCAACGTTTGGATTGGGCCTGATTGGGGAGATACAATCGATCTGTCCAAGACTCAGATTACGGAGCTCCCCCCCTCGTCGTTCATGATGAATCCTGTTAGCAAGGTTATTCTCCCGAACACGCTGAAGACGATTAGAACCGATGCTCTTAGGGAAATGCATAATCTTAAAACTATCGTGATTCCGTCGTCAGTTACGAGAATGGAATCCGATGTTTTCTGGCAATCTCCGAATATAGAACTTGTCGAACTTGATGGAGATACTCTCGAGACAATCGAGGGACAGCTTGCCCTGTGGAATGAAAATTCAGAAGATCATTCGGTTCTCGTCAAAGTTCATGGAACGAAAGAATTGACCGATTCCGTGAAAACGGCGTTGAATACTTCGTTTGTCAATGGTGCTCATGTCGATACGGGCGTTAAGCCGAATGTGAAGCTCGAGCAGCGTTTCGATGCCAACTACGATGGCGCAGATGCTATTGAGACCCAATGGGTTTCGATGGGTGAGGGCCTTGACGCTGTCGATGCCGAGACGAGCAATGCTCCAGCATTGACGCGTGCGGGCTACACCCTTACGGGCTGGTATTCCGATGCCGAATGCACCACGCCGTACGATTTCACTGCTCCAATGGAGCATGGCGCTGTGGCGTATGCTGGTTGGAAGCAGATCATCAACGTCGATGTGGTGTACGGCAACGGCTCAGAAAACGCTACGATTGCCACCGACGAGAACGATCTGATCTCCAGACCGGCAACCGATCCTGTGCGTGCGGGCTACAAGTTCGCCGGCTGGTTCTCTGACGAGGCATGCGAGACCGAGTTCGACTTTGCGAAGCCCGTCGTTGAAGGCGCGCGCCTATACGCCGGCTGGTCGCCCGTGAAGGCGAGCGTTGTCAACGTGGACGGCACGAAGACCGACTTGCAGGTCAAGTCCGATGGTACTATCGCAGAGCCCACAGCGCCCACGCGCGAAAACTACGTGTTCAAGGGCTGGTATTCCGATGCCGATTGTACCCAGGCGTTCGACTTCTCGCAGCCTTTGTACGACGACGTGACGCTGTATTCCAAGTGGGAAGCCAAGGCCGCTGAGCCTACCAATCCTGATGACGGCTCGGATGACAATGCCCAGAAGCCCGCCGTGCAGCCGAATGGTTCTCAGAATGGCAACGGCACGCAGCAAGGCGCCAATGCCAATAATTCTACCGCTCAGACGCTTGCCCAAACGGGCGATGCCGCGACGGCTGCGGTGCCTGTCGTTGCGTTCGTCTCGGCGATGGCGGCTGCGGCTGCCGCGTTCGCCAGAAAACGTATTGCTCGCCGCTGATCCTGGTGCTTTTTAAGCGATTCGGTGGCTTCGGCCGGAGCGTTGCGCGAATGCGTGGCGCTTCGGCCCTTCTTTTGCAGGGGGTTTGATTATGTATAGGATCGGGGCAATCGTCGCTCGTGTTGCGAGCGTGGGTATACGGCGCGTAGCGACCATCCTTTCCATGATGGTGGTTGCCGCGGCCCTGTGCATAACGACTCCCACGAATGCGGCATTCGCTGCGGGTGGGGTTATGTGTGCTGATGAACTTGCGTTTTCGGGCAATGTCATAAATGGCGACCGCGTGAGCACCGAGCCTAGTCCGGCGTATTTGCTGTGCGTGCAGTTCGACAAGAACGTGTCGTATGCCGCTTCTGGTAAAGATGATTCGTTTGTCGAGGAGAACCTTGCGAAGGTGCATCTTGTCGGCCCCGATGGAGCGGAGGTCGAGGGCAGCTATACGGGCGGCGCGCACGACCGTAGCGACCGCCAGCTTATCTATGTCTATTGCGACGAATGGTTGCAGCCCGCTGCCGAATACAAGGTGGTCGTGGATGAGGGCATCATGGCTGCGAACGGCGAAGACAAGCTTGCGAATGCAAAGGTGTACACGTTCACTACATCCGATGAGCTTCCATGTGGTTGGACCATCCACGAGCTGGTTATTGTGGGGGCGATTGCGTTTGCTCTGGTTGCAGGCGTGTGCGTGCAGGTGGTCCGTGTGGTAAGGAGGAACCGCTAATGGGTTGCATAAAACGCTGCGCGTCCCGTTGGCTCGCCGTTTCGCTCATCGTGTTCGCTGGTTTGCTCGCGATGCCCGCCAGGGCGTTTGCTGCTCCCGAACATTGGTTGACGGACATATACGGCAATAATTTGAGCGGCGCAACGGTCGATGTGAGCGTACTCGAGCAGGGAATCATATTTAACGACATTTGGGTGCTGGGTGATAGGCATGGCGGTGCTTGGTTTCGGCCTATCGTGACCGATTTGGATACCGGGACCACGCTTCCGTATGTTGGGTATCAAAATTTAGGCATGACGCCCATAGGGGACGAAAAAGACCCCATAAGCGATACATATATTACGAATCTTTGTCAAGGCATCCTTATATACAGTGGTTTTGTCCCCGGCCATAGCTATCAAATTACCCTGCGTTTCAGGGAAAATCCAACCGCGACAGATGAATACGACTGCATCACCTTCGGAAGCGGCGGGAGCCAGGACGATGATGCGGACGACGACGCGGATGACGACGCGGATGATAACACGGACGACGACCCCGGTAGCAGCCAGCCCGGCACGGGCGGCGACGATTCCGGTGGCACGGGCGGCGACGACTCCGGATCAGGCCAAAGCAAAGTGGATAACCCCGGTATCGAGGATAGCCCTGCAACCGATGCGGGCAATGCGAATGCCGAGAACGCTTCCGCGCCCGACGGGGGTACCCTCAATGCCGACGTGAACGTCGAGTCCGGTCTTTCGACGCGCGACAGCGATTCGGTGGGCGATTTCTCGCTGTCGACCGACGCTCTGCCCGACAGCTCCGACAACGACAGCGCCGAGAGCACGAAGAGCAGCACGTTTGGCACGGTGCCTGCGCTCGACGGGGCATCGCTGCTTTCGCTCGGGCAGGTCTATCAAATTTCAAGCGGCGATTCCAAAGGCGCCGAAGGCGCCGCCGATGCGGTAAGCGGAAGCCCCGTTGCGGTCGAGGTAACGGGCATCCCGTGGCTGTGGATGCTGCTGTGGCTTGTCGTCGCGCTTGCATGGCCGGCGGGCATTGCGGCTCGCGCATTGCGCTATCGCTGCGCCGTCCGTCGTGCATCAAGACTCCGCGCGCAGTAGGCGCATGCGCAAGAGGGGGTATTCATGGAAACGGTGGACGTGGCGATTCTGGGCGGCGGCGTTTTAGGCTGCGCCGTGGCGCGCGAGCTTGCGCGCTACCGCCTCGACGTGTGCGTGCTGGAAAGCGCGCATGACGTGGGCGAGGGTTCGAGCAAGGCGAACAGCGGCATCGTGCATGCGGGATTCCAGCCGCGCGCGGGTTCGCTCAAGGGACGCTCGTGCGTGGGAGGCAATGAGGTGTTCGATGCGCTCGCGCGCGAGCTCCAGGTGCCCTTCGCGCGCTGCGGCGGACTCATGGTGGCCTTTAGCGCCGAGGGCGAGGAAAAGCTGCAAGCCAAGGCCGAGCGCGGACGGGGCAACGGCGCGCCCGGTATGGAGATCGTGGATGGCGATGCGGCCCGTGCGCTCGAGCCGCGCTTGTCGCCGCGCGTGACCCGCGCGCTTTTGGCGCCGACGACCGGTGTGGTTTCGCCGTTTCAGCTTGTGCTCGCGCTGGCGCAAAACGCCCAGGCCAATGGCGTGCAATTTCGCTTCAACGCGCGGGTCGTCGGCATCGAGCATGCGCCGGGCGTCGCCTGCCAGGGCGCGGGCGGCGAGGCCTCGGGGCTGCCGTCGGGCTGCCGCTACCTGGTCCGCCTTTCCGACGGAGGGGCCATCGCGGCGCGGTTCGTTGCCAACATGGCGGGCGATTCCGCCGAGGAGCTTGACGCGCAGGTGTCCTTCGCCGATCTGGTGGTGCGTCCGCGCGCGGGTGACTACCTGGTGTTCGACAAGCAGAACCCCGAAACCGCCATCACGCACGTCATCTACCAGGCGGCCGACAACGGCGAGGGCGGCACGCTTTTGGCGCCCACGGTCGAGGGCAACCTGCTGGTGGGTCCTACGTCGCGCAACGTGCGCGCCTTCCGCGATACGGCGTCGCTCGAAAGCGGGCTTTCGCACGTGCGCCGCGTGGCGCGCAAGGTGATTCCCGATATCGATTTCTCGCAGGCCATCGCGAACTTCGCGGGGGCGCGTGCGAACATCGTCAACGTCGCCAAGGAGCGCAAGGACTTCGTGGTGCGCGCGTCGGCGCCTGGATTCGTGAGCGCGCTGGGCATTAAGAACCCGGGGCTTACCGCATCGCCGTTTTTGGCGGCGCTTGCCGTGCGGCAGCTTGCGGATGAGGGGCTTGCGCTCGAGCCCGACCCCAGCTTCAGCCCGTATCGCCAGGCGTACGTGCCGTTTTTGAAGCGCGACGCCGCCGAGCAGCATCGCATGCTTGCGGCCGATCCATCGTTCGGGCGCGTGGTGTGCCGTTGCGAGGGCATCACCGAGGGCGACGTGCGCGCGGTGCTGGCCGGTCCGCTGCCGCCTTCCACGCTCGACGGCGTGAAGCGCAGGCTGCGCGTGGGCATGGGGCGCTGCCAGGGCGGCTTCTGCACGCCGCGCGTGGTGCCGGCTATGGCCGATGCCATGGGCATGGCGCCCAATCAGGTGCTGAAGGGCGAGGGCGATGGCCGTTGCGTGCAAAGGAGCGTGAAATAGCATGGATCGGTCGAGGTTCGACGACGTGTTCGATGTTGCCGTGATCGGCGCGGGGCCGGCGGGCATGGCCGCGGCGGTGGCTGCGCGCGAAGCCGGCGCGACGCGCGTGTGCGTGCTCGAGCGCGAGGAATACTCAGGCGGCGTGCTGCCGCAGTGCGTGCACGATGGCTTCGGCTTGCATCTGTATGGCGAGTCGCTCACGGGGCCCGAATACGCCGAGGTCTGGCGCGCGCAGCTGCGCGAAGCCGGCGCGGTGGCGGCGCTTTCGACGACGGTGCTGGGCGTTTCGCGCGGCGAGGGGCTTTTTAAGATCGATGCCGTGGGCTTGCCGCTCGGCGGGCGCGCCTGCGTGCGGGCGCGCAGCGTGGTGGTGGCCACGGGCTGCCGAGAGCGCACGCGCGGTCAGTTGATGATTCCCGGCACGCGCCCCGCAGGCGTGCTCACCGCCGGCGCGGCGCAATACATGGTGAACGTGCAAAACCAGCTGCCGGGCGACAAGGTGGTCATTCTGGGTTCGGGCGACATCGGGCTCATCATGGCGCGCCGCCTGACGCTTGAGGGCGCCGAGGTGCGCATGGTGCTGGGGCAGAAGGCCACGGGGTTATTGCGCAACCACGTGCGCTGCATCCGCGATTTCGGCATCCCCATCCGCTACGGCTGGGGACTTGCGAGCATTCATGGCAACGGGAGGTTGCGCGGCGTTACCGTGGCGCCTGCCTGCGAGGACGGCACGCTCGACATGGCACGGCGCGAATACGTTCGCTGCAACGTGCTGCTCGTGGCATGCGGGCTTATCCCCGAGCGCGAGGTGATCGACGGGCTTTCCGCGGGATCCGATGAGGGCTTGTTCGTGTGCGGAAACGCGAATGTGCCGCACGACCTGGCCGATCAGGTGACGCAGGAGGGCATCGCGGCCGGCCGTGCGGCCGCGGCGTTCGCTTTAGGCGAGCCTGCGGATGGCGTGGAGCTGCCGGCCGGCCTTGCGCGGCTTGCGCGCAAGCGCGTGGTCGAGCCGCGGGGCAAGGTGGCCGACGCGCTCGATGCCGATGTGGCGCCGGGGACGCACCTGGTGGCGTGCTCGGTATGCCCAACGGGTTGCATCGTTGCCGTGGATGCGACGGGCGCGTGCTCGGGCAACGCGTGCGAGCGCGGGGCCGAATTCGCAGCCGCTGAGCTCGCGCGGCCCATGCGCCTGTTCACCGGCACGGTGAAGGTTGCCGGGGCGGCCCTGCCGCTGGTGGCGGTGCGCACGTCGGCCGAGGTCGACCGCGCGGTGCTGCTGGACGTGGCGCGCGCCTGCCGGCGCATCGTGGCGCAGGCTCCCGTTTTGGCTGGTCAGGTGCTTGCGCGAGACGTCGCATCGACCGGCGTGGATATCGTGGCGACCGAGAGCATGCCTGCGGTGCCTGTTGAAGGGGGGACGTGTGGGGAATAACGTTTCCGCGAGCCGCAGCATGGTGGGCCGCATGGCGCTGTCGGTCGTGCTGCTCGTCGCGCCGTTCGCGCTCGTGTTCGCCTCGCTGTTCATCGGGCGCTATCAGGTGTCGCTGCCCGATGTGTGCAATGCGCTTCTGACGCTCACGCCGCTTCCGCATGGCGAGGTGTCGCGCGAGGCATTCGCCGTGGTGGCGCAGACGCGCCTGCCGCGCGCGCTGGCCGCCGCGGCTGTGGGCGCGGCGCTCGCTGCGAGCGGCGCCGCCTACCAGGGCGTGTTCCGCAACCCGCTGGTGAACCCGGGGCTTTTGGGCGTGAGCAGCGGCGCCGGCTTCGGTGCGGCGCTGGCCATCGTGGCTTTCGGCGGCGGGCTGGCGATCTACCCGAGCGCGTTCGCGTTCGGCATTGCGGCCGTGTGCCTGTCGTATTGGATCGCCCGCGTGTACCGGCAAACGCCGGCCATCATGCTGATACTGGGCGGCACCATCGTGTCGTCGGTGTTCTCGGCGCTGGTGAGCCTGATGAAATACGTGGCCGACCCCGAATCGCAGCTGCCAAGCATCGTGTATTGGCTCATGGGCTCGCTTTCGGGCGTGGGTTTCGGCCAGTTTTGGGCGCTTATCCCCATTTGCGTGGGCACGGGCGTGCTGCTGGCGTTTTCCGGGCGCATCGACGTGCTGTCCATGGGTGACAAGGAAGCGCGCAGCCTAGGGCTGAACGCCCAGGCCAACAAGGTCGCCATCGTGGGCGGCGCGACGCTTGCCACGGCGGGCGCGGTGTGCCTTGCCGGCGAGGTCGGCTGGGTTGGCTTGGTCATTCCCCATATCGGGCGCATGCTGGTGGGCTCGGGCAATCGGCGCCTGGTGCCGGCATCGCTCGCACTGGGCGCGTCGTTCATGGTGGTGGTCGATCTGGCGTCGCGCTGTCTGTGGGCCTCCGAGGTGCCGCTCGGCATACTCACGGCGCTCATCGGCGCGCCGTTTTTCGTGTATCTGCTGAAACGGACGAGGGGGCGGCAATGGTGATGCGAAGCGAACGCGCTGCGGGGGTGCGGGGCCAGGCTGACGACGTGGCTGTTCGCGCCGCCGGTCCCGAGACCATGCTCGATGTGCGCGGGCTTGCGTTCGGCTATGGCGAGCACGCCGTGCTTTCCGGTATTGATCTGCGGGTTTCGCGCGGAACGTGCACGTGCCTGATGGGCGTGAACGGCTGCGGCAAATCGACGCTCATCGATTGCGTCCTGGGCGAGAACCGCCCGCACGCAGGCGAGGTGCTGGTGGCGGGGCGGCCGATTGCCGACATGCGCCCACGCGATGCGGCGCGCTACGTGTCGTACGTGCCGCAGGTGCACGAGCGCTCGTTTCCCTACACGGTGGAGCAGATCGTGTCCATGGGGCTCACTGCGGCCGATGGAGGCTGGGGGTCACCCGGCCCCGATGGTCTCGCGCGGGTGGACGAGGCGCTCGACGGCTGCGGCATAGCGCATCTGGCACAGCGGCCGTACACGTCGCTTTCGGGCGGCGAGATGCAGATGACGCTGTTGGCGCGCGCCCTGGTGCAAGATGCGCCGCTCGTGCTGATGGACGAGCCCACGGCGCATTTGGATTTCCGTAACGAGCTTGTGTTCCTGGAAACGGTCGAGCGGCTCGTGCTGCAGCGGGGCGTCACGGTGCTCATGGCCACGCATGCGCCCAACCAGGCGTTCCATTTGGCGGCGTCGGGCGTTTCCACGCGCGTGGCCGTGATGGACGGCGGGCGCGTGGCCTGCGAGGGCTCGCCGCGCGAAGTGCTTACCGAGGAGGTGCTCGCGCGGGTATTCGGCATCGAGGCGCGGCTCATGGAGGCCGAGCCGAAGGCAGCGGGCGAGCGCCTGCTGCGGCAGATCGTCCCCGTGCGCACCATTGCGCGCGGTGCGGAGCATGAAGGGGGTTTGCGATGATTGATGAAGAAGGACGGGGCGCCTCGCCGGGCGGCGAGAGCGCTTCTGGGAAAATCGACTATCGGGCGCGCCGCGCCGAGCAGGCGCGTGCAGCAAGGCGCACGCGCAGATTAGTGGTGCTCGCCGTCGTGATATTCGCCCTGGTGGTGTCCGCGCCGTTGGTGGGGCATGCCTATATAGATCAGCTTCTCGGCGTCTCTTCTCCCGTTTCGTCTGGTGAGGTTGGTGAGTCCGGCGGGGTGTCTGCCGATGGGCTTGCGGATGGTGCCCGTGTGGTAGTCGATACTACCGGCCGCAGTGTGCAGGTACCCAACGAACCGCAGCGCATCGCGGTGATGGATTCGTTTTCCAGCGAATTGGCCGTGATGGTGG
>CAVGRL010000010.1:34545-59028 GCA_963631715.1 Bacteroidaceae bacterium | reverse complement strand
GTATATGCAAGCACCTTAGCACCTTTCTCGCAAACGAAAGCGCCCCACTCGGTTTCCCGAACGGGGCGCTTTCAGGGGCCAATGTGCGGCATCGGCCCGCTTTGTATCCAAACTAGGCGATGGCCAAACATCGCGCAGCGTTCATGCTATTCGGCCGGAACCTCGTAGGTCTGGGTCGCATCGACCGAAGAGTCGGCGGTTGCGGCGTGCGGCCCTTCCACCGTGCAGGTGTAGCCATCCACGATGTCGCCATCTACCACGACCTTGCAACCTTCCATCACATGCCCGGAAACGATCTCGTTGGCAATGCGATCGACAATCTCGCGCTGCACGAGGCGCTTCAGAGGACGCGCCCCATACACAGGGTCGAAGCCGTCGATGGCAAGCGATTCGACCGCAGAAGGCTTCACTTCAAGCTCAATGCGACGCTCGGCAAGGCGCGCCTGCACGTCTTTAATCTGCAAGCTCACGATGCTCTCGATGTTTTCCGAAGTCAAAGGCCTAAAAGTAATCACGTCGTCGATGCGGTTCAAGAACTCAGGCCTAAATGTCGCCCTCAGGTTCTCTTGCATGGCGTTTTGGAATTCGGCCATCTTCTTCGCAAATCCAGCGGCGTCGGCCTTCATCATGTCTTCGACCAGATCGCCCATCGTGGTGCCCCGGTCTTTGGCCTGCTCCTGCGTCTCGCTCGCGAAATCGCTGATTGTCTGCGAGCCGATGTTGCTCGTCATGATGATAATCGCGTTCTTGAAGCTCACAACGCGGCCCTGGCCGTCGGTCAAACGCCCGTCGTCGAGCACCTGCAGCAAGATGTTGAACACATCGGGGTGAGCCTTCTCGATTTCATCGAGCAAAATCACGCTGTACGGGCGACGGCGCACGGCTTCGGTGAGCTGGCCGCCCTCGTCGTAGCCAACGTATCCCGGAGGGGCGCCAATCAGGCGCTGCACGCTGAACTTCTCCATGTATTCGGACATATCGATGCGCACCATGGCGCGCTCGGTGTCGAAGAGGTATTCAGCGAGCGCCTTAGCAAGCTCGGTTTTGCCAACGCCCGTGGGACCCAGGAACAAGAAGCTCCCGATGGGCTTGTCGGGGTCGGAAAGCCCCGCGCGGTTGCGTCGAATGGCGCCGGCGACGGCAGAAACGGCCTCGTCTTGCCCTATCACACGCTTATGGAGCTGAGCTTCCAGGTCTACAAGCTTGGCCATTTCGCCCTGCATCATCTTCGACACAGGAATGCCCGTCCATGCGCTCACGACCTCGGCGATCTCTTCTTCGGAAACCTCCTCTTTCAAGATAGCCCCATCGCCTTGCTTGGCGCTCACGGCTTGCTCCGCCTCGGCAAGCTGGCGCTGCAATTCCGGAATGCGCGCATAGCGAATCTCGGAAGCTTTCACCAAATCGCCCTCGCGCGTTGCCTTTTCCTCGTCAACATGGGCGGCGTCGATGTCGGCCTTCAGGCGCTGCACGCTCTCGATGACGTCTTTCTCGTTGCGCCATTCGGCCTTACGAGAATCGAGCCATTCCTTCGACGTGGCCATCTGCTTGCGCAGCTCTTCCAAACGCTCGGCGCTCGCAGGGTCGCTTTCCTTCATGAGCGCCTGCTCTTCGATCTGCATCTGCGTGTATTTACGCTGGGCAGCGTCGATTTCCTGCGGCATGGAATCGATTTCGATGCGCAGGCGGCTTGCCGATTCGTCCATCAAATCGATTGCCTTGTCGGGCAAGAAACGATCGGAAATGTAGCGGTTCGATAGCTCAGCCGCGGCGACGATCGCCGAATCGGTGATGCGCACGCCGTGATGAATCTCGTATTTCTCTTTCAAGCCGCGCAAAATAGCGATGGTGTCTTCGACAGTAGGCTCGCCCACGAGCACCGTTTGGAAGCGGCGCTCAAGCGCGGCATCTTTCTCGATGTATTTGCGGTATTCGTCGAGCGTCGTGGCGCCGATGGCATGAAGCTCGCCACGCGCAAGCGCAGGCTTGAGCATGTTGCCCGCGTCCATGGACGAATCGCCCGTAGAACCCGCGCCCACGATGGTGTGCAGCTCGTCGATGAACAAGATGATGCGTCCATCGCTTTGCTTCACCTCGCGCAAAACCGCCTTCAAACGGTCCTCGAATTCGCCGCGATACTTTGCGCCAGCGACCATCGCGCCCAAATCGAGGGCGATAACGTCGTGGTCTTTCAAGCTGGAAGGAACGTCGCCCGCAACAATGCGCTGCGCCAGACCTTCAACGATCGCCGTTTTGCCGACGCCGGGCTCGCCAATGAGCACGGGGTTGTTCTTCGTACGGCGGGAAAGCACCTGGATAGTGCGGCGAATTTCGTCAGATCGCCCAATAACCGGATCGAGCTTGCCCTCGCGAGCCTGCTGGGTGAGGTTTTGCCCGTACTGGTTCAGCGCGTCGAGCTCGGCCTTGCTTTGCTGGTCGGTCACGCGCGTATCGCCGCGCAGCTCGTCGTAGGCCTCTTCGATATTTCTCCGAGAAACGCCCGCGTTCGTGAGAATCTTGCCCGCCTGCCCGTTATCTTCAGTCAGCGCGATGAGCAAATGCTCACTCGTGGCGTAGGAATCGCCCATTTTCTCGGCGGCTTTCACCGCGTTGTCGATCACCTTGATAAGGCCCTGGCTGGGAATGGGCATGCCCATAACGCCACCCGTGACCTTCGGGCCATTTTCGATGGCCTCGTTGACGGAGCTTTTCAGCATCGCCGGATCGGCGCCTACGCGCTTGATGATGGCGGAAAGGTTGTTCTCGCCAGAATCAAGCAACGCCTTCAGCAAATGAATCGGCTCGACCGACGATGTGTCGGCATCGCCGGCGACGCCCATGGCTCCTTGAAATGCTTCTTGGGCCGTAACGGCCAATTTATCAAGTCTCATGAATATATCTCCTTCCTAGATGGGGGAAGAAATGGTCCAATAACCTGTTAAACGCTCAGAGCATTTAGCAGGTTTGTGAGCGGCAAGCCGGCCTCCGGATCGCTGCGCGACGTTGGCCGGTTTGCCGTTCGACGGAACAGGCGGCCTAGCCGGGAGGCAGCATGAGGCGCGAAACGTTTTCGCGCGTCTCGAGCTCGTGAACGCGGTCGGCCAGGCGGCGCACCTTTTTGTGGAGGTCGTCTATCTCCTCGTCGCGCTCGTCGAGGCGCCCTTTCAAATCCAAAATGCGAATCACACCGGCAAGGTTGATGCCTTCGCTCGTAAGCTCATTGATAAGCTCGAGGCGCTCGATATCGGCTTGCGAATACATGCGCGTATTGCCGCTCGTTCGCTGCGGGCTCACCAGGCCTTTTTGCTCGTAGATGCGCAATGTTTGCGGGTGGACGCCTGCAAGCTGCGCCGCCACGCCAATCATGTAGAGGGGTGTATGCCTGTCTGTCATCGCTCGCCTTCCCTACACGCCCAAATCGGCTCGAACATTGCACCCTGCATGCTCGGTCGCCGCTTGGAAATCGATCATCGCCTGCTGCTGCGCTTCGGTGAGCGTCGTTGGAATCACCACGCGAAACGTTACGCGCAACGCCCCATGTCCGCCGCCTTGCACATTCGGCGCCCCTTTGCCCGAAAGCTTGAGCTCGGTTCCGTCTTGGCTTCCCGCCGGAACTTGTATGCGCACTTTCGTGCCATCGGGCGCGGGAATCACGATTTTCGCCCCAAGAGCGGCCTCGGACACCGTAACGGGAACCGCCATGAGCACATCGGCGCCACGACGCTCGTATATCGGGTGCGGGTTTATTTTCGTCGCCACAAGCAGATCGCCTGCCGGTCCGCCATTCGACCCTGCGGCGCCTTTGCCGCGGAAGCGAACGCGCCCGCCATCGACGGCGCCTGCGGGAACTTTCACGTCGAGCGTCTCGACCCCGCCTTGGGGGTTGCGAACGCTGATTTTTTTCACGCAGCCGTTGAACGCCTCGTCAAACGTCACATTCAACGTGACGTTCATATCGCGCCCCTTTTGGGGCTGCGGGGCGCGCTGCCCGCCGAACCCGCCGCCGAAAATATCGTCGACGTTCCAGCTCGAGCCCGCGACCCCTTCGCCGCGACGAATGCTCTCGAGGATATCGGCCCAGCTGCCAAAGCCACCGAAGCCAGAGCCGGTTCCGGCTCCACCCCAGCCGCCATACGGTATGCGCTGCTCATCGGCCGTGCCGTATTGGTCGTAAAGCTTGCGCTTCTTCTTGTCGCTTAAGACCTCGTAAGCCTCGTTGATTTCCTTGAACTTTTCTTCATCGCCGCCCGCATCGGGATGATTCGTGCGGGCAAGCCTGCGATACGCCTTCTTTATCTCTTCTTCCGTGGCGCTGCGGGAAACCCCGAGCGTCTTGTAGTAATCAGGTTTGGCTGCCACGTGCGCCACCTCCTCTGTGTTCAATGCATAACTCGCCAGGTGCTTGCCTGGAATGCAGGGGCATCGCTTTCGCGCGCAGGAACCACGTAAACGCGGCCCATTGGCGAAGGAACCCGGAGCAACCGCTCTCTTAGGGCCACTGCCTTCCGTCGCGATAAGCCTGCCGCTACAAAGAAGGCGAGCTTGTGCCCGCCTTCCTCCGCATTATTCCTCTTCAGGTTCAGCCTGCTCGCGCTTGGGACCGCCGGTCGAAATGGTGACCATGGCGGGCCTGACGACCTTCTTGCCCAGCCTGTAGCCTTTCTGATACACCTGGGCGACCGTTTCGTCGGGCACGCTCGAATCGTCCACCTGGCCAACAGCCTGGTGCTCAAGCGCGTCGAACGCCTCGCCAGCAGGGTCGATTGCCTCCAAGCCATGCTTGGAAAGCGCATCGGAAAGCTTCGAGGAAATCGCCTTCACGCCATCGAGCAAACCGGTCTCGCCATTCGCATCGGCGTGCGCGATCGCTCGCTCGAAGTCATCGAGCACGGGAAGCAAGTCTCCCATGAGCTTTTCGGCCGCCCGCACGCGCATCTCGGAAGCTTCCTCGGCGGTGCGCTTGCGATAGTTGTCCCACTCGGCCTGCAGGCGCAAATACTTGTCCCTCATAGCCGCAGCTTCGGCCTCTGCCTTTGCGATGCGCTCGGCATCGGCCACGATGGCTTCGGCTTCTTCAACGACTTCCTCAGCCTCGGCGGCAGGCTCGGTTTCCTGCTCGCCGGCTTCAGGGGCTTCGCCCTCGGGGGCCGGGGCGGCCGTTTCGGCCACCCCTTCAGTCGCGTCGCCTGCGCCGTCGATAGGAATCTCGCGAGGCTCTTGGGCGGCGTTGGTCTTACCGTCCTTGCTCATGACTATTTACCTTCGTTCTTATCGTCGACGACCTCGTAGTCGGCCTCGATCGGACCATCGTCTTGCTGGGGGGCAGCACCAGCGGCACCGGCAGCAGCAGCATCCTGGTTGCTGTAAGCAACCTCGGCCAGCTTGTAGCTCGCCTGCTGCAAGGCCTCGGTAGCCTGCTTGATAGCCTCGATATCGGTGCCCTCAAGCGCGGTTTTCGCCTGGGCGATGGCAGACTCGACGGCCGATTTCGAATCGGCGGGAACCTTGTCGCCAAGGTCGTTGAGCGTGGTCTCGGTAGCGTTCACGAGCGAATCGCACGTGTTGCGAGCCTCGATCTCTTCTTTGCGCTTGGCGTCTTCGTCGGCATGCGCTTCGGCGTCTTTCACCATGCGATCGACTTCGTCGTCGGAAAGCGCGGTGGAGCCAGAAATCGTGATCTGCTGCTCTTTGCCAGTGCCCAAGTCTTTAGCGGAAACGTTCACGATACCGTTGGCGTCGATGTCGAACGTGACCTCGATCTGGGGCACGCCACGGCGGGCAGCCGGAATGCCAGTGAGCTGGAAGCGGCCAAGCGTCTTGTTGTCATTGGCCATCTGGCGCTCGCCCTGCAGAACGTGAATCTCGACGGACGTCTGATTGTCGGCGGCCGTGGAATAAATCTCGGTCTTGCGGGTCGGGATGGTGGTGTTGCGGTCGATCATCTTGGTCATCACGCCACCCATGGTTTCAACGCCCAAGGAAAGCGGGGTAACGTCAAGAAGCAGGATGCCCTCAACATCGCCGGCCAAAACGCCGCCCTGAACAGCAGCGCCGATAGCAACAACCTCGTCGGGGTTGACCGACATGTTCGGGCTTTTGCCGGTCATCGTCTTAACGAGATCCTGCACGGCAGGCATGCGGGTGGAGCCGCCAACCAAGATAACCTCGTCGATATCGCCCGTGCGCAGATCAGCATCTTTCAGCGCGCGCTCAACAGGCTGCTTGCAGCGGTCGAGCAGGTCTTTGGTGATGCGCTCGAACTCGGCGCGAGTCAGCGTGTAATCCAAGTGCTTCGGGCCCGTGGCATCTGCCGTGATGAACGGCAAGTTGATGGAAGCCTGCGTGGTGGAAGAAAGTTCCATCTTCGCCTTCTCGGCAGCTTCCTTCAAACGCTGCAGAGCCATCTTGTCTTTGCGAAGGTCGATTCCGCCGTTTTCGCCAGCGAACTTATCGGCCATCCAGTCGATGACGCGGTGATCCCAGTCGTCGCCACCCAGGTGGTTGTCGCCTGCGGTGGAGAGAACTTCGAACACGCCGTCGCCAAGCTCAAGCACAGAAACGTCAAACGTGCCGCCGCCAAGGTCGAAGACGAGAATCTTCTGATCCTTGTTGACCTTGTCCAAGCCATAAGCCAAAGCCGCGGCGGTCGGCTCGTTGATGATGCGCTTCACCTCGAGGCCGGCGATTTTGCCAGCGTCTTTGGTGGCCTGACGCTGAGCGTCGTTGAAGTACGCAGGAACGGTGATGACGGCCTCGGTGATAGGCTGGCCCACGCGTTTTTCGGCATCGGCCTTGAGCTTCTGCAAAACCATGGCCGAAATTTCCTCGGGAGTGTATTCCTTGCCGTCGATGTCCACAACGGAGCGGCCATCCTTGCCCTTCACAACGTTGTAGGCGACGGTCTTGCGCTCTTCGGCGGTCTCGTCATATGCACGGCCGATGAAGCGCTTCACGGAAGAAACGGTGTTCTCGGGGTTGGTGACAGCCTGGTTCTTGGCGGCCTTGCCAACAACGCGCTCGCCGTCTTTGCGGAAGCCCTCGACCGACGGAGTGGTGCGATCGCCTTCGGCATTCACCAGAATGGTAGGCTCGTTGCCCTCCATAACCGCCATCGCGGAGTTCGTGGTGCCCAGGTCGATACCCAGAATCTTGCCCATATCTGTTCAGCCCTTTCTGTGTGACGGGGCCGCATCGCGCGACCCCGCTGGCAGCTTTGCGCTGCCGACTGCTCTTACCTTGTTCGTTCGGCCCGAAGCATCGCGGGATTTATGCAGCCCGTGCTACCTCGAACCTTCTTAGCACGATTGGTAATATAAAATCTAAGTGCATCATTGTCAACTTATCTCACAGTTAATTTTGCACGTTACTTAACTGTCATTTTTAACGATTATCTGATCGCCGCAGGCAATAGAGATGCGCACGCCCTGAGCAGCAAAAACCTTTGCGACATCGAGGTCATGGCCAAAAGTATGCCCGCTTTAAGCTCAACATCGCAGGTCAGGCTACAAGTTCGAGCCGGTTGAAAACAGCAGATGAAACTGGGATAGAGGGGGATGCGGAGCCCGTCGTGCGACGAGCGGACGAAGAAGAACGGCGCAGCCAGCCCCGGCAGGCAGCGACGATGCTCCAAGCCTGCTAAGCGCTCAGAGCATTTAGCAGGTTGTGGCCAAATTAAAACTGGGACAGTTTCCTCAGAGGCAACTGTCCCAGTTTTCGAAAATCACATGGCGATTGGTTCAATGGGCCGCTATCGCGCTTCGAGGCCCATCTGCAACATGTAAACCTCTTCGCGAAGCTCGCGGGCATCGGCATTGGTCAAGCGGCCTTGCTCGCGCATGAATTGAATCTGCTCGAGCTCAAGCGAAAGAGCCTCCGCCTCAACGTCGCGCGTTTTGATCTTCACGCGACGCGAGCCAAGAAACGTTCCGCGAACCTTACGGCCCGTATGCGTTTCTTCGCCCACAAGCGCCGCCGAGGCCGTGGCCGCGGCATCGAGCATCGTGTTCGCGGCCGAATCGAGCTTCTCGGCCAGGCCGGCATCTTCCGAGCTAATCTCGCTTGCGAAATTGATGGCTCCCGTTTGCGTCGGCGTCGATATCACCTTGTCGAGCTGAGCCTCTCGCTTGCGCACAGCAGCAAGAATTTCCTTGCTTTCGGGGGCGACTTCGGGAATCTCGGCATCGGCGTTTGCCGACAGGTCGGCAACCTCGCGCGCCTCGGCGGCGGCTTGTGCCTCCATGCGGGCAACACGCAAGCGAAGCGCCATGAGGTTCGCTCCGTATTCCGTCTTCAGCAGGCCCGCCGCATGGCGTTCTTCGGCGGTGAAGCGCTCATCCGATTCCTCCAGATAGCGCAGCGCCCGCTCCTCCGATTTCAAGATGATGTCCATCATTTCGCGCTTGTGCTTATCGCTCATGCGATCGCCGCGAACCTTATCGATAAGATAGCGAACCATCCACGTAATGGGGGCCTTTTTCCGCAGCTCAGGGCGCACGGCGGCAGCACCCGGGGTAAAGCCTGCGCCGGCAATCGCCGGGGCTCCCGCCGCGATGGCCGTCGCCGCATCTGCCGGCCGATCGGAACCCTTGCGCACCTTCAGCACCGAAATCATGTGGCTCAAGTTGCGCGCGTAACGCTCGCCCACGCTACGGCTTACCTTGCCCTGTTTAACCTGGTCGCGTATGAATTCCAGCTGATCGTTCATAACGTCGATGCGCAAATCCCGCAGCGTGTCGGTCGAAACTTCTCGCTCGCGAACAAGGTTTATTCGGTCGCGATACGCCTGCACGGCAACGCGGGTGGCAACGGCGGTTTCGGGGGTCTCTTTAGAAAGCAGCTCTTCGATCACGTTCTGCAGAATCTCGATTTCAACCTTGGCGCGCGCCGACGGAGTCTTTTCTTCCTCATCGCCCGAAGCAAGCAACGGCACCACGTAGTTCGCGAGCACCAACGTGAGGATGATGACGCCCGACGCCAAAAAGATAAGCAGGTCGCGATTCGGAAACACCGACCCCGTGGACGTGTAGTACGGAAGCGAGAGCACGATTGCCAAAGTGACCGCACCCTTGGGGCCGGAAAGCGTGGTGACCGCGGCATTGCGCAGCGAGTCGCGCGTGATTTTGGGATAGGTGCCGTCGCTTGTTCGCGAGAGCTTCTGCATGGCCACGATCCACACGAAGCGCACGCCGAGCACAACCACCGTGAGCATGATGATGAGCAAAATGAGCCAAGCGCCTCGAGTGTCGCCCGACGCGTTCCATGCGGGAAGGATGATTTGTGGCAGCTTCATGCCGAGCAGCACGAACACGACGCCGTTGATGACGAAGCTCAGAAGCTCCCAGATATTGTTGCTCGCAACGGCGTACCGCGACGCTTGAATCGTGAGCTTGCTCGGGTAGAACTTCATGAACAAGCCCGATGCAACAACGGCCAAGATGCCCGAAAGCTCCAGGCGCTCAGCCGCGAGGTACGCGATGAACGGCATGCAGATTTCGAAGAGCAAATACACCGTGGGAGTTTCAAGACCCAAAGCCCGAACGCGCCCAAGCACGTACATGAGCGCCGCGCCCAAAGCCAAGCCGAGCGCAATGCTGCCGAAAAGCTCGATGACGAACGTGATCGAAGCGTCGGCCAGCGAAAACGTTCCCGTAACGGCGGCAGCGATGGCGAACTCGAACGCAACAACGCCCGACGCGTCGTTGAAGAGCGCCTCGCCAGAAAGCAGGGCCTTCTGCTTGCGGGTAAGCGTGAGGTCTTTGCCCAACGCCGCAACCGCGGCTGCGTCGGTGGGGCCAAGCGCTGCGCCAAGCGCGAATGCGGCGGCCAAAGGAATCGAAGGGGCGAACCAGTTCAGGCAGAAGCCCACCACCAGCGTGGTGATAAATACCAAGCCAAAGGCAAGCGACATAATGGCGACCTTGTTTGTCCACAAGGCGCTTTTGTCGGCATGGCGGCTTTCATCGAAAAGCAGCGGGGCAATAAAAAGCAGCAGGAAGAATTCAGGCTCGGAAAGAATCGCCGTGGGGTCGGAAGAAATGAAAAAGCCCACCACCGCGCCGAGCGCAATTTGGGCAAGCGGCAAAGAAACGCGACTGAACAGCTGATCGAAAACACTCGACGCCAGAACGCAACCCAACAAGAGCAGAATAATCTCGAACGATTCCATAGAGCTCCTTTAACCCAAGGCGAGGCAGACGCCGCGCATGAACATCCCTTCCATACTTATAACAAAAAGAGCTTGCCATGGTACAGAAAGGCCAGCTCCCGTTAAATAATCGTTTTTAGCTTCCCATGAAAAACTCCCGAGACTGAAATCGCCCTGAAAAGCCAACGGGGGGCCGCGGCAACGGGGAAGCCGCGCGCCAGCCTCGCGTGTTAAATGCTCTGAACGTTTAACACATGAGGATTGCCCAGCGCATCGAAGAGGCCCCGACCCACCGCGGCGCACGCAATTGAGCAAGAAAAAGACGCAATGCAAAGCGCGCCTCCACCCCACCGCTCGCATACAAAAGCGGGCCCAGCAAAACTGGGCCCGCACATGCTACATGCTCTGAGCGCTTAGCAGCTATTTCATGAGGCTGGCGATTTCGTTTGCGAAAGCGACCGGGTCTTCAAGCGGCATTCCTTCAACCAGCAAAGCTTGGTTGTACAGCAGGCTTGCATAGCTTTTCACCTTGTCGGAATCGCCTGCTTCCTGGGCGGCCTTCAGCGTTTCGAAGACGGGATGGGCGGCGTTTATCTCGAGCACGCGCTCGCTCTTAGGAGCTTCCCCGCCCATGTCGGGCATTTGAGAGAGGATCTTTTCCATTTCAAGCGACATCGAGCCCTCGGCCGTCAGGCACGCGGGAGCGGCATCGGCGCTTGTCAGCTTCGTGGAAACGGCCACTTTCGAAACCGAATCGCCAAGGGCTTCTTTCATGGCCGTGAACAGGCCTTCGCTTTGCTTGGCGGCGTCTTCGGCGGCTTTTTTCTCGTCTTCGCTCGCGAGGTCCAAATCGCCCGAAGCGACATTCTTGAGCTCCTTGGCAGTCTCGCCTTCGCCCCACGCCATCATGGATTGAAGCGTGAACTCGTCGACGTCTTGCGTGCACAAAAGCACGTCGTAGCCGCGATCGAGCACCGATTTCACCACGGGAAGCTTGGAGAGGCGATCGGTCGTCTCGCCCGTTCCGGCCGCGTAATAGATGGCCGATTGGTCGGTCGGCATGGCGGCGGCGTACTCTTCGAACGTCACCATCTTGCCCTGCTTGGCCGAATAGAACAGCAGCAAGTCGGCCAGCAGGCCTTTCTGCATGCCATAGCTCTGATAAATGCCGAACTTCAGCCCGCGGCCGAACTGCTCGAAGAATTTCTCGTAATCCTCGCGGTGGCTATCGCGCATCTTTTCGAGCTCGCTTTTAATCTTCTTCTCGAGCTTGTTGGCGATGGCGCGCAGCTGGCTGTTGTGCTGCAGCGTTTCGCGCGAGATGTTCAGCTGCAGATCTTGGCTGTCTACCACGCCGCGCACGAAATTGAAGCAATCGGGAACGAGCTCCTCGCACTTGTCCATGATGAGCACGTTTGAGCTGTAAAGGGCCAGGCCTTTCTTGTAATCCTTGCTGTACAGGTCAAACGGCGCGCGGCTGGGAATAAAGAGCAGCGCATCGTAGGAAATCGCGCCTTCTGCATGCACCTTGATCGTGCGCGCGGGGTCGGTGTAGTCGTGGAAATTCGACTTGTAGAACTCGTTGTATTCCTCTTCGGTCACATCGGACTTGCTGCGCTTCCAAATGGGAACCATGGAGTTGATGGTCTCGCGCTCGGTATAGTGCTCGTATTCGGGCTTGTAGTCGTCGCCGGCATCTTCGGGCTTCGGCTTCTCGCGCGTCTTGTCGCAATCCATGGTGATGGGATAGCGCACATAGTTGCTGTATTTCTTGATGAGGTTCTTCAAGCCCCACTCGGAAAGATACGTGTCGTAGTTTTCCTCGTCGGTGTTGTCTTTGAGCACCAGCACGATGTCGGTGCCGTTCGCGTCGCGCTGCGCCTCGGCCACGGTATAGCCCTCAACGCCGTCGCTTTTCCACTCCCAGGCTTCATCGCTGCCAAACGCGCGGCTTACCACGCGCACTTCCTTGGCAACCATGAAGGCCGAATAAAAACCGACGCCGAACTGACCGATGATGTCCACATCGTCGCCTTGGGCCTTGTCGTTTTCGGTCTTGAACTCAAGGGAGCCCGAATGCGCGATGGTGCCCAGGTTTTTCTCAAGTTCGTCTTTGGTCATGCCGATGCCCGAATCGCTTACGGTAACCGTGCGGGCGTCTTTGTCGAAAGACACATGGATGGCCAGATCGTCTTTGGAAAGCTTCACATCGGTATCGGTGAGGCTTTTGAAATAGAGCTTGTCAACCGCGTCGGATGCATTGGAGATAAGTTCGCGCAGGAATATCTCTTTGTTGGTGTAGATCGAATTGATCATAAGGTCGAGCAGCTTTTTGCTCTCTGTCTTGAACTTCTTCATCTTCGAGTGGCCTTTCTATACACGTGCCGTCAAAGCGGCCTTTTACCCCAAAGCACCGACCGATTCGGCAGGCGCGGCGTTCGTCCGCGCATTCGCGCTCGATATCGGCGAGTGTTAGCACTCGATAAGCTAGAGTGCCAAAACAGGATTGTAGCCAGCAGCATGCACGTGTCAAGCAAGCCCCATGGCGCCGACATGCGATGTTGACGTTTCGTTGCGAAAGCTACGGGAATACCCCTTGCGAAATGGGCGCGCCGCGCCAAAAGTGTCCACAGAAACGAAAACGCCAGGCTCGCAACCTGGCGTTTTCGCTTTAAATCATTTCGCCATTCGCGTCGTAGGCTATAGGGGGCACCGAGATTCCGTCGGCAACGCCAACGCTGCAATCGATACATTTCGCTTCCGTAGCACTATAGGACCAAACGTATATCGCGGCATAAGAGGCCCAGCCTGTTACTCCTGTGCGGAAGTCTTCGCGAGCGCGATGATGGTTTTCGCCAAGGACTCGGCTTGCATTTGCGCCTGGGGGTCGGCATCGGCGCCGCGACGGTATTTCGCGCGACCATTTTCATCGCAGCCTTCTTCCCATGTTCCAACAACAGCCGGGGCGGCAAGGACCCAACCTTGCGCCAGGCAAAACCGCGCCAATGCGGAAGATGCCTGGTCGGCGCCAGAATTATTAAGCCCCGTGGTCACCAGCACGCCCGCAAGCTTCCCCGCAAAGGCGTTTTTAGGCAAATGCACCGCACGCATGCGATCCATCAGGCATTTCATTCGGGCCGACACGTTTTCGAAGTAGTTTGGGCTTGCAAGAATCACAACATCGGCCGCAGCAATCGCATCGAAGATTGTCTGGGCATCGTCGCCCTCGCGGCCAAGCAGGGGGCATGGTTTGCCCACCAAGCACGAGTTGCATCCCGCGCAGAACTCGAGGTTTTCCTGGGCGAGCTCGACGAGCTCGACTTCCCAGCCGGCAGCCTCAAACGTCGCGAGCCCCTGCTGCAGCAACCTTGACGTGCTTTTTCCTGCGCGGTGGCTTCCGTTGATTGCGACAACTTTCATTGCGTCCCCCTTTAACAAGCAATCATGCTTCTTCAAGAATAGGCCTGCAGCGCGACGATGCGCCATCGCATATTGTTGAGTAATTCGACGCCACCGATGTATGGCCCATTCCCGCAGAAGAACGAGACGCCGAGGGAAGCGCGGCCAAAGGCGCGATCGGCACCCATTGGCCGATTTCCAAGCCGCTCAATACGTTCCTCTTAAAAATCACCGCGTTTTTTAAGTCATAAGAGTGAATACGCTGTTTCCTCTTAAAAATCGGCCATGTTTTTAAGTCCTAGGTATGAAAAATCCCGTAACTCTTAAAAATCAGCCTGATTTTTAAGTCATAGACGCAAAAAGCCCCGCAACTCTTAAATTTTTAAGAGTTGCGGGGCTGGTTTCCTAAAGATTGAAAAGCCTGTCAAGATTCGCGCGATAATACGTCCTCTTTCCTACCTTCTCGGAGTCAACGAGGCCCCTCGCCTTGAGCTTCTTCAGCCTCGAATAAACCGTCGGCTCCGACACGTCGGCCTCCGCCGCAAGCTCGCCAACCGTTACCCCGTAAAGAGCGAACAGTTTCGCAGATATAAGAATGCCGTAAAATGCCGCCATCGACCGATCGTCGCCAACGCCACTTACGGGCCCCATCCTCGAGAGCGCATCTTTGTACGATTTTTCTTTTTCGCGCAAGTTTTCCTGCAACTGCGTCATCCCGTCAACGACTATCTCCGAAAAGGAAATCGCGAATGGGGTTAAATCACCTTTGTTTAGAGGATGCTCGCATATCTCGAATGATTTGTAGTACTTGCTTATTTCTTTCTTCACGGCATAGGACAACTGAAGCCCAACGAGAGGTTCGTAAGCCGCAGAGATTTCACTGCTCGAGATAAAACGATTCGTTCTCCCGTTTCCATCGTAAAAAGGATGGATATACGCAAAAAGAAAATGAAAGATAGCCGAACGAACAAGCACATCGATATCGTCGCGTGCGAGCAATGCGAGAGCTTGCGTCATCAACTCAATAATTCTAGCTTCTGGTTCGACCCCCTGATGAATCACTCTTCCCGAACCATCGCAAACCGAAACAGGACCCTTCCTAAACACTTCCCCATCGGGAATGTTTCTCGAATCGGACGCAAGGACTTCGTCCAGTACCAACTCGTTATAAATGTCGCGCACGTCACCACACGTTCGTGGCCTCAGGTTTTCACCCGATTCGAGCATTCGATACTTTGCGACGATGCCGACAAAGCGGCCGCGCCTATCGTTGTTCTTCAAATTCTCAAGAACCTCATTGATTTCCCGACGCGTGGAATGGACGCCTTCTATCTCGTTCGTAAGGACGATTTCATCGATTAAGCAAGAGTTCCGATAGCTCTGCACCGCACGATCTGGCAAGCTTTGAGTAAGCCGGTAAATCTCTTTGTCGAGTCGCACAGCCTTCACGCAAAGCGTTGCCAAATCGGGAACCATGAGGAAAAAGGCCGGCGATTGGGCGACTTCAATCCCTAAATCGACGGCAAATTCGGACGAAACGCGAGACTCATACGCCTTCGAATAATCCTCGCGAGGGTCGTGAAACATGCTCCTAAGGTTTTTGTACGACACGCCCACACCCCCGCTTTCTTAATAACACTTAAAATTTCTCTTCATTCTAGAGATTATTGCACGAATGGGCTATTTCATCTTAAAAATCGGCCATATTTTTAAGTCCTAGGTATGAAAAATCCCGTAACTCTTAAAAATCACTCCGGTTTTTAAGTCGTAGACGTAAAAAGCCCCGCAACTCTTAAACTTTTAAGAGTTGCGGGGCTTTTGGGCCTGCGCGCTATTCGCCGCGATTTTCGCGTTCGTTTTCTTCGCGCCAAATCTCTTCATAAAGGTCGAGCAGCACGCTTTGCGGGGGCTCACCGCCGAAGTAATCGTCTTCGTCAATCATGCGTGAACCCTCGATCTCGACATCGATGACGTCGTACGCCGCATGGGCGATGGCAACCACCAGATAGCTCCCAGTTATGACGAATGCCGCCGCAAGCAACAACGACATGCCGAGCGTAACCGAAACGGTGTACGGATCGCGATATTCTTCGTGCGCGAACCAAAACAAAACGGTGGAAACCACAATCGCGATTCCCACGGCAATGGAGCTCGGCACGAAAAGCGAGAGCACGCCCGCAAGACCACCCACCAAAACGAAGCGGAACAGCAGCTCTTCAGCGAAGCCGGCAGCAAGCATGCCCGCGAACAGCGAATAGGTTCCGATGCGCGGGATTTCCCCATTGATTCCCTGGCGGTTCCACATGATGTTAGCCGAGCCGGCTTCGGTTTGGCATGCGATGAATTCGGCGATCCGCGAAAACGCCAGCACAACAGCCGTCGTTATGGCCGCGGCTATGGCCGTGTCGAGAGCCGAAAGCGCCATGCACGACTGCGCGATGCTGCGAGCCCAGCCAAGCCCAATGGTCGCGCCGGCCCAATCGCCCGTCGTGATGCCGCACGCAACAAGGGAGCCCACAACGCCAATAACCAGCAAGATGCTTTCGCTCGTGAACATGCTCGCGATAATGGCGTTCTCTTCATCGAGGTTGAGCGGGTATTTTTCTCCGGGAAAAGCCACGCTACGAAAGCAGCCCTTTCGCCTTTATGGCTTCCAGAACTTCGATATCGGCGCCGAGCCACTTTACGCTAGACACATCTTCAGCGCCGAGCCACTTGGCGGCAGAATGCTCAAGCAGGCGCAGGTCGCCTTCAACAACCGAGCACAGGTAGCAATCCATGGAAAGATGGAAATCTGGGTAGTCGTATTCCACATGGCACAAAAGCGAGTCGGCCGAAACCTCGGTTTCCAGCTCCTCGCGAATTTCCCGCACAAGCGCAGCCTCGGAAGTTTCGCCTGGTTCAATCTTACCGCCAGGAAACTCCCACCATCCGGCATATTCGCCATAGCCGCGCTGCGTCGCAAACAGCTTGCCGTCACGAATAATTATCGCCGCAGCCACGTTAACCGTTTTCATGATGCCCCCTTATTCATCGATCGATTCGCCAGCACGGCGAGCGATTTCTTCAGCGACGCGATGAACCACGCTCACAACCAGCGCATTGCCCATGCAAAACGCACGATGTCCGTCGGTCATACCCGTGTTCGTCCACCCCTTGGGAAAGGTTTGCAGCTGGTCGAGCTCGTCAGGGACAAGTCGGCGTATTCGACCGTCGTGTGCACGTACCGCATGTTTCGTACGAGAAGCTCCCGACCCACCTTCGCTTGTAAGGATAGTGCGCGAGGGTTTGTCGATTGGGTCGGGGAAAGCCATCCCGCCTTCCGAATACACATAGGTAAACCCGGAAGCATGGGTCCGCTCTTCTTTTTTACCACCCTTGAAGTATTCCCAACGCTCTAGCTTACTGTCGTCAATGAAATACGACTCGGGCACCTCGGAATCGGCAACCATAACGTCGCCAAGTGTATTGAACGGGCCATTGTAGTTGGGCGTTACTTCAGCGGTAAAGACCTCGCCGTTTTGCATCGCGCCAGCCTTCAAGAAGGGTGAAACCTTGAGACCTTTGCCAAAGTTTTCGCTTATCTCATACGGCTCGCCCTCGATGCGGAACTTGCCCTGCTTGGCGGCAGCAGGCACGATGGGCAAAGCGGAGGCCATCACGCCATTATGCAAAACACGCTTTTCGAGATCCCAGTTCGCCGCCCCTTTTTGGGCATAAATATACACACGACGGCGACGCTGGGGCGCGCCATAATCAGCCGCATTCACCACGCGCCACTCGACGGAATAGCCACGCTCGTTCAAACACGCGAGCATAATCGCGAAATCGCGGCCACGCTGAGCTGCGGGAGATTTAAGCAACCGATCAACGTTTTCGAAGAGTGCATATTTCGGCGAGCACAGGAAAAGGAAGCGGTAAATCTGCCACCACAGCACGCCTTTTTTGCCCTCGATACCGTTTGCCTGATTGAGAGGGCGAGCGACAGAATAGTCTTGACAAGGGAAGCCACCCACAACCATGTCGTGATCAGGGATTTCCATTTCGCCGCTCTCGACCTTGTCGAGGACTTTCTCGATGTCCTCATTTACAACCGAGCCCTCGCCGAAACGTTTTTTGTAGCAGTCGGCGGCAAACTGCTTCGTCGCAGTTCCCGGGGGTTCCCATTGGTTCGCCCAAATGGTTTTGTAATTTCCTGCCGCTGGAAGGCGCCAATCACGCGCTTCGTCTTCGTAGCCATCGAGGGCAAGACGGAAACCGCCAACGCCAGCAAAAAGCTCGGCAACGCGAATAGTCATATCGAAACCCTCGGCTATCTAAATCAGAGAACAAAAGCAACATTTTAGAGCTTGTTCCATGATCGATCAAGAGGCGAAATTATGGAAGATCTCCGCATCGCCATTTCATAAAATCAATATCCACGTTCGCGAAGCAGCTTCTCCACAACAGCCTTATCAAGCCAGAAGCATTGCTTAGTCATGGCTCGACCATCAGGTAACTCGCTCGCATCAGACGAAAGGTTTCCGATTTCGGTCCCATCGGCAAACCGGTAGGCGCGCTGCGATGCGTGGGGCCTCACATGCGCCACATGGTTGAATTTCGACCCAGGCAAATTATTGTCGATAGCCGGATACCCGTCTTTGCAAAGCGAAGTACGCTCAATGAACTTCACGCCGTCACGAACAACACGCTTCGTTTCCCTCCAAGTTGCCTCGGCGGCATCAACCAACGCAGAGGGCATGGACCAAAATTCGCAGCCGCATAAAACGTATGCGCCGTCCTCCCTCTTCTTGAATACAACGAAAAGAAATTTCGAGTTGCACGCCTTGCCGAATTCGGAGTCTTCCCATTCAGGCTCGTTCAGCAAATCACAGAAATCGAACGCCGGAAACGACACGTGTTCACGAATTCTTCCATTGGCTTCAAGGCGTATGCTGCGCACCGTAATACCAGCCTTCGAAAATTCTGCGACTTCATTTTCTTGGCCGATTCCAAGCATACATTTGGTTAGCGCCGCATTGAAACCTTTGTCTCGGGGGTTAAGATTAAATTGTTTTCCCAGTTCAATGTTACTTTTACCTACGTATTCGCCGATACGACGCTTGACCAGCTCTTCAAACGATAGAGTCTCTTCGCCCCGGTGGCGCATAATCGATTCAAGATGGATATTCTTGTCGTAGAACGTCGTCATGTACGACGACTTCAGCGCAAAGGCTCTTTGCTTTGCGGGAATATCCGAGAATGGCTGCTTGCGAACGGATTGCGCGTTCGCGCCCTTCGTGCACGCTTCCAAGTAGTTCGTGTCGCCGCCCGATATTTCGTGCGCAAGGCCTGCACAAACTTTGGCAACGACAGTCTCCCAGTCATCGCGAATAACCGCCATGTCCTCTTCGGGAATTGCGGGCACACCGGCAAACTCAAACTCGTAATCGAATTCATCTTTGTCGGATTCGTGCAAAAACGTGACGAGCAGCATGTCGCCCATCTTTTTCAGCACCGTCGACGTTTCCCATGTTTCCTCCGGAAGCGCGCAGTAATCAATCATCGTGAGAACGAGTCGCTCTTTGGCCGACAGCGTCTTATCTTTGCGACGTTTCACAGGGTTGGTTTTTAATTCGAGCTTAACTTCAGGAAAATCAGGCTCCTGCGCCGAATTCGGCTCATATTTGAAATAGCAATACTCGAGAGCCTGACCAAGCTTACCTTTGTTGCCCTTCTTGCTCGAAAAGCAATCGACATCGCACGATTCGCGAAGCGTATGTCCAATGAGCATTTGGGCATATTCGACAATGGATTCCCTATTCGCAGGGTCATACGGAAGCTGTTCGCGAGGGACTCGATATTGAACCATGGTTTCTCTTTCCAGCAAGCTTCGGCAAGAACCAAGCATCAGTGCAATTATCCGGCGCGCTCGAACATGCAAACTTTTCAAGAAAAGTAAGGCGACTTTCCCTACTCCCACAGATTGCTTGGCACGATCTCCAGCCAGCAGCCATCGGGGTCTTCGATGAAATAGATGCCCATGCGCTCGTTCACAAAGCAGACGCAGCCCATTTCGTCGTGGAGCTTGCGCGCGGCATCCATGTCGTCAACGGCGAACGCCAGATGCGTGTCGCGACCGCCGTTTTCGTACGGCTCAACGCGTCCGTTGTTCCACGTGAGCTCCAGCTCGAAATCGGTCGTATCGTTTCCGACGTACACGTTTTTCCACGAACCGTCCTCTGGGCCCATTTCGCGAATCACGTCGAGCCCAAGCGCCTGCTTATAAAACGCGAGCGACTTTTCAAGATCGAGCACATGGATACAGCGGTGGACCATCTTCGCTTTCATGGGGATTCCTTTCAACGGGCGCAACGCGTGCGCACTGCGGGAAATTCGGTTGAGTCCAAGTTTAGAACAACGCACGGCAACCGCGGCGCCCGCCGCACAAGACGACCCGCGAACGGCAACGAAGCCGGCAATTCTTAGGGTTCGGTTTTTTACTTGCTCGTCATTTGCTTTTTGGGCGCAAAAATGGGCGAATTTCGGGATGCTTTGGCGTTCGCGAACGTTTGACCTGCGGTTTCGCAAATCGGCTTTACTTGCTTCTTACTTGCTCGTCATTTGCTTCTTACTTGCTTCTTGCTTGCTTTCTGCCATTTTAGCCCCTACAATTCATAGAAAGGAGGCCGCCTCATGTCTAATCTCAAGCTCCTCATCGACAATTTGTGCAACTTGCCAAGCGAAACCGAATACGTCGAATTCAAAGAAAGCTATTCCGAGCCAGACAAAGAGGGCAAAGATATCTGCGCCCTCGCAAATTCAGCAACTCTGCACGATGCGAAATACGCCTACAAAGTCTGGGGGATATCCGACGATACGCACGAAGTCGTCGGAACAAAGTTCAGCCCCCGCACCACGAAAAAGGGGAATCAAGACCTCGAGATCTATCTAAGGTCCATGCTGAGCTCTAATGCCAATTTCGAATTCACAGAAGACGATGTGTACGGGAAACATATAGTCGTACTCAAGATTTCGCCAGCAACGAACAGCCCCGTGCGATACCAAAGCATCGCGTATGTTCGATCGGGCAGCAGTACTCAAAAGCTTGAACAAGGGTCGCTGCGGGAATCCGAACTATGGCGCAAAGCCGCCCGATCGGTTTACGAAAAGCAAATAGCCCTCGATGGCCTCGATCTTGAAGACGCGCTTCGATTGCTCAATTTCGATGCATACTTCAAAATGCTCGGGCAGGCCGTTCCGTCGAATTCGGAGACCATCGCACACATGCTCGAAGTCGACAGAATCCTCGAGCACTCCGCCGATGGCTACGCGATCACCAACCTTGGCGCTATTCTGCTTGCCGCAAACCTCCAAGATTTCCCAACACTAAGGCGTAAAGCAATTAGAATCGTCAAATACGCTGGCGATGGGCGTATTTCTATTGAAAAAAATATGACATTCGAAGAGGGGTACGCAACTGCGTTTGAACAGGCATTCCTCTATCTGATGGCGGCGATACCATCAACCGAACCTATCGAGGGCGCCTTGCGCAAATCTAGGCCGGAATTTCCAGACATCGCCATTCGCGAACTCCTCGCAAACGCCATCGTCCACCAAGACTTGCAAGCGACCGGCACAAGCCCCCTTATCGAAATCTTCGATAGCAGAATCGAAGTCACGAACCCCGGAACGCCCCTTATCGAGCCGAAAAGGATCGTGAACGACCCGCCGCAATCGAGAAACGAAGCCCTTGCAGCCATCATGCGACGCATGGGAATCTGCGAAGAAGCCGGAAGCGGGTGGGACAAAATCGTGGTCTCATGCGAAGAGGCCCAGCTTCCCGCACCCATCATAGAAACCGCGAACGAAACAACGCGAGTGGTTCTCTATGGCCGCAGGGAATTCAAAGACCTCACACCCGACGAGCGTGCCGATGCTTGCTATTGGCACGTATGCGTACGATTCGCTTCGCGGGAGTACGCAAGCAACCAATCGCTTCGCGACCGATTCGGCCTCAAGGAATCCAATTCGGCACAGGTATCGAGGCTCATCAAGCTGTGCATCGACAAAGACCTCATTAAACTGTCCGACCCGGATGCTTCTCCGAAATACCGCCGATACATTCCCGCTTGGGCGTAAACGGAAAGAGGGCCACCTGGCCCTCTTCTTACTTGCTCGTCATTTGCTTTTTGGGCGCAAAAACGGGCGAATTTCGGGATGCTTTGGCATTCATGAGCGTTTGACCTGCGGTTTCGCAAATCGGCTTTACTTGCTTCTTACTTGCTCGTCATTTGCTTCTTACTTGCTTTTCGCGCGCGGCAGGTCGCCGTCGCGCAACTGACCGACGTTTCGCTCTGGCCGCGCCCCACTCCGCTTCTTTTTTATCGCGCACACGACAACGAAGCAGAGCATAATACCCAGCGCAACAAACACGCCGACAACAAACGGGGGAAACGATCCGCTTCCCGTTTCATAGGGGAAAGGAAGGGCGGTATCGCCGGAAGCCTTGCGGTCGAGCCAATCTTGGGGAACCTCACAGCGCTCGGCATGAATCAGCAAGCGGTGAGAATTCACGCCATACGGCGTGCACGTCACCAGCGTAACGAGGTCTTTTCCCTCTTTAACGCCAAGGCTCGTAGTGTCGTCGGGCAAAACGACTTCAGTGGAAACCACCCGATAGGCATGGTCTTCGCCGAGCACTTGGATAATGAAGTAGTCCCCCGTCTTGAGCTGGTCAAGATGGTCGAAAATGACAGCCGAAGGAAGGCCCGTGTGCCCCGCAAGCACTGCATGGGTAGAAGCCCCGCCCACGGGAAGCGAGGTGTTCGTCACATGCCCAACACCATGGTTCATGCCCGAGCCTTCGGTTCCATGCGTAATGGGAAGGTTCACTCCGATAGACGGGATAACGATCTGCCCCATCACGCCATCGCCATTGAGGTTCAGGCACGATAGGTACTCCTCGTCGCCAACGGTTGGCGAGTTCGGATCGAACGGGTCAATCACATAAGTCGATCCGTCAAGCAAGCGCTCGTTATAGTCTTGAGCCTGAAGCAAATAGGCGCTCAGATCCTCTTTCGGCGTTTGCTCGATGGTTTGAGTAAGGCTCTGAGTAACCTTTGCCTGTTCGAGCTTGTTCAGATAGTCGCTCGCAAACGGGTAGGCGATCATGCACAACCCAACAACAACGACAAGCGCCGAAAGCAGAATCGGCAGCCGGCGAACGCCACGCTTCGCGGAGGCGTGAACGCCAGCGCGGCCTTTGCCACGCCCCCGCGAAACCGGTTCGACAACAGGAAAAGGGGAAGGGGAACCTGTCCCCTTCCCCTGCAAATTCTTCTTTCGCAGAATGGCCACGTATCAGCTTTCTAAAGCATTAGTCCTGGTTGCGGCGATAGGAACGAAGGATAACAATCGACCCGCCCGCAACAAGCAAGATTCCGCCAGCCGTCAGCGCAATGGTACCCGCACCACCGGTAGTGGGCAGCGAACCAACCGGCGCGTCGATTTTCTCGCCCGCGTTGTTGAAGTTAACCTCGATAACATTCTCGGTCGAATCCGCATCGCCATTGGCAGTATCTGCATTCAGCTCAACATCGAAGGGCTCGATCTTCTGGAAACCGGAGGGGACTTTGGTCTCGGTTACCGTATACGTACCGGCTTCGAGGCCGTTCACATACACATAGCCGTTATCGTCGGAAATAACCTTGCCGTTATCATGGTATTCGCCATCAGCATCGATATAGCCCACGGCCTTGCCGTTCTTGTCGGTCACCGTGAACTCAGCGCCCGCAAGTGGCGACTTGTCGGCATTAGTGCCGCCGAATTTCTTGAAATAGAAACCGTACGTCTGATCATCGACGTTGGTCTCGTCGGTCTTCACGCCCTTTTCCTCATAGGGGTTCGGGGCGAATGTGCCGTACGCTTTGTTGTTGACCTTGCCAGTCACAAGATCGATGCCGGTAACCATGGCGCTGTAGTTGATCGTTACCGCCTGACCAGGATTGGCAAGAATATATGCCTTGGTGAACGCCACCGTGTAAGTGCCGTCGGCATTTTCGGTAAGGGTGTAATCGGTGCCTTTCACCAGCGTTTTGTCCCCAGCCGTCACAACGAAAGAAGTCGTATTAACGGAAAGGCCGGCATCGGGCACGTCGGTGATGGAGTAAATTGCATAGGTGGCATCTGCCGGATAGCTCGGCACGGTGCCATTGATAATGAACGAGGCGGTATCGCCCACAGAATATTTATCGGTGGACTGCCCGGCGTTGCCGTTGGGGTCAACAATCTGCTTAGTCGGCGGGGTAACGGGCTCAACCTTGGCAGCAGCATCGGCAATGGTGCGCGTTTCGTAAGCACCATCGACGTTAACGCTGGGCGAAGCATCAACGAGCAACGTCTGATACACCTTGGTGTTTCCGCTGTTGGAGGTAACCGTAACCAACCAATAGCCGGAATCAAGGGTCAGCGTTGCCTTGCCATCTGCTCCGGCAGTCGCGTTGGTGGTCGTCTTCGAAGTCTCAATGACCTTCGCCGCAATAGCATTAGCGACTTCGCGAGCATCACCAGTTACGGCAGAGATCTCTTCGACGGTATCGTAGGCATCCGGCAGACCGCTCACCTTCGACGTATAGGTGAGGTTGTTGTTGGCATCGATGTCGGCGTCGAAAATCTGATACGCGTGGACCTCGTCGTCCTTCGCGATGCCCGTGAGCGTAAACGTCGCATCATCAACATCGTTTGCGCCCTGCGTTTTCGCCAACGCCGCGCCCGACGGGATCATAAGGCCCGCCGCCAGCACGGATGCGAACAAGGCCCTCGCGGTCTTATTCGCGCAGCATTGCATTCTCATGATATTTCTCCTTCCAAAGGAATTACTTCTATCTTTATCTTCAACCGGGCATGCACCGGAGAAAGAGCGTTGGGGAGGTGAGCAAGCCCACCAATAACGCATGGCC
>CAVGRL010000010.1:0-33878 GCA_963631715.1 Bacteroidaceae bacterium | reverse complement strand
TCGAATGTCACTTTCCGGTCGGCTTCCGAAGGAAGGATGTGGCCCGAAGGCGCGGCGGTTTCCTCCAGGGTGTAGGTGCCCCAGGGAAGGGAGTCGATTGCTACGTAGCCGTCGGCGTCTGAGACGAGGGAGTCGGAGACCAGGTCTGTGTGGGACCCGCCAAAAGAATCCGTCCAGGCTCGCGTCAGTTTAAAAGTCGCGCCTGCGATAGGCGTCCCGATTTCGTTGGTCTTGAGCGCCTGAAGGTCATAAAGCACGCCCTTTACCTCGGGCTTCGGGAAATCAACAGTACCGTCTTTATAGGTTGATCCGCCATCGACGCTGTAGCTGTAGGAAAGCGTCGCGTTGTTGTTGGTGAGGTACGAGTTGCTGACGCTGGCCGGATCGTACGAACTCTTAAAGTCGCTCGCTTGGGTGTTCAAACGCACGCGGTACGTGAGCGAAGCGGCGCCGTAATACCATTTGCGCTGGGTAACCGTGACTTTCGTCACCGCGCCTTCGTCGTTTGTCTCGGTCTCGACATCGACCTGAGTTTCGCCTTCCGTATAGGAGCTGTTGTAAACGGGATTCCACGTGAGGGTGCGCGTTGCGCTGTCATAGGTTGCACTTCCCGCATTGGCCGCCGTCCCGCCAATGTACTCGACGCCATCGCCCATTACATCGGCGACAGAAGAAAGCCTGGTCGGGTCGCCCCAGTGGGTTTCACCCTGAATAGCCTTGTTGATCAGGTCATAGGCTTCCTGGGAAAGGTAAAGGTTGTTGTGCGAATCCTTACTAACCTCAATGCCCATGAGAACGTAATAGTTGTAGCCGAGGGAGAGCAATTCCCCAATGTTCAAGAGGATGGTGACATTGTTTCCCTGACTCCAGTACAGCGTCACATCGCGGGCGATCCTGCGCCCCTGCGGGTCGTAGATATCGAACGTTCCTTGCTTGCCAAACTTGGTCGTACCGCTCACGGTAACGCCCAAGTTACCCATCTCATCTTTTGTGACGGTGCCGGCCGTGTAGCCGTGGTAACCGTCTGAAGTGCTCGCCTTATAAGGCGCATTCACGAAGAACGAGTAATAGTCGGTAACCTGCTTAGACATCGCGCTCGTGTCCACCGACAGATGAACGATGAACTCATCTTCAACATCGGTGGGCTCAACCGTCTTGGTAACGCGTACCTGGCTGCCATCTTCGCCGTCGTCCGAGGCCACGAAATTGTTCGCGCTCAAATCAGCGTCTGCAATACCCTGGCTCGTAGCGTGATTGGCATCATAAGCGCCGCTTACGATTTGCCACGAGTTTCCGCTGCTGCCCGTATCTGCGAGCGCGTCTGGCGTTCCGCCTTGAAGCATCGGGGCGGTGCCCATACATAAGCATGCAGCGAGCGCCGCAGCAAGCCCTTTGCGAAAAGAGCTGCGCAAACTCGCCTTCATGTCTTTTGCTCTGTTCAAAATAACAACCCCTCTATCCTGCAGCGAGCTCACCAAGCGCCCACCATCGTTCAAGGCAAGGCAAAAAGGGAGCTCGCTTTGAAGCATTTTCCACACCCGACGTGACGCTTCAGAAAAGGCTGTGACACGACCGAGACGAGTGAACGGGGCGAACCTGTTGACTGCTCTGAGCGTTTGGCAGGTTTTGGCAGGTTTTGGCAGGTTGGCAGGTTGGCAGGTTTCTACCGCTAGTTACTTGCCGCCGGAACGCTCGCGCCTGCCCTTTAGCGCCCGAGCAGCCAAAACAACGGCACACGCCAGAAGGACGGCCCCGCCGATCGCGCGGAGCCAATCTTCCACTTCGGGAAGCGATACTTCGCCTTTCGCGGACGCGGTGCCGGCTTCTTGGAAATTCGATTCTTGGCTCTGGGAAACTTCCGAATTTTTGGTGGCGACTGCAGAGCCGTCGCTGCGCTCGCACTCGACCACATAGCGGTAGGTGTTGTAGCCGTAGGGGTGGCATGTCACGAGCGTCACCAAGTCGCGGCCCTGCTGAACCCCCACCGCAGAAGAGTCCGACGGGTCGATTATCTTCGTGCCAACCACCGTGTAGGTGAGCTGGTCCCACGGCGAGCAAACGCGCACCTCATCGCCCACAGAAAGCTTTTCTATATCGCGAAACATCGGCGCGTTCCCATAGCCGCGATGGGCCGCTATCACGCAATTGCTCGACACTTCGCCCAAAGGCGCCGACGAGCCAGAGACCACCGTCGCTCCTTTGGCCATATGCTCTTCGCTCGAGCCCAAATACAGGGGAAGCGAGCAATTCATCGCGGGAATCTCGATATAGCCGATAAGGCCGTCGTCGAGCCCTTGGGATCCGAACAGCCCAATGGCCTCGCTGAACGTGAACGGGTCAGATGCAATGACGACTTCGCCGCTTGCCACCTTTTGGTTGTAGCCTTCGAACCATTGGCGCATGTGCGCCAGGTTGGCGCTTCCGCTATCGACGGCGTCACTCTGGCCGGAGCCGCCTTCGGCCGAAGCCGTGCCATCGGCCGAAGCCGCATCGCCCCCGGCGACTGAATACAGCTCCTGGACTTCCCGTATTGCCTCGTTCATCGACGCCTGGCTTACGGCACCGCGCACCAAAGGCGCGAACAGCAGAAAGGCGCCCGCAATCAAAAGAACAAGGGCAAGCGCAGTCGATGCGCTCCTGGCAAACCGCTTCCCCTCTTTTCCCATTGACACCGACGCCCCCTAACTTTTGCGCGAAGATTTCTTTTTGCGCCCTATTCGCAAAGAAAGCACGCCCATCAAACTGCCTATAACCACCGCTGCAATGGCAGCATAAAGGGCGATTTCCTGCATAGAGGGCTGCCATTCGGCGCTTCGAGCAACCGAAGGGTCGTCATCGCTCGGAACTTCGCAGCGCTCGCCCGTTACCAACAGGCGGTGGGTATTTTTACCGTAAGGAGTGCAGGTAACAAGCGTCACCAAATCGCGCCCTTCCTGAACCGAGAGCGCATCCGATTCGTCGGGCAGGACAACCTGAATGTCGCAAACTTTGTAGGCAAGTTTTTCGCCCAAGACCGTGAGGATGAAAACATCGCCTTCTTGCACCTGGTCGAGCGAATCGAAAATGCGCGTCGTGGGCAACCCTGTATGGCCAGCTAGCACGCAACGAGTCGACTCGCCGCCAATAGGAAGTGCCGTTCCCTGCAGGTGGCCAACGCCTCGCTGAAGGCCTTCGTCGCTCGTTCCGTGATAGATGGGCAGCGTTGCGTTAATGGCGGGAATATAGAGCTCGCCCATAACCCCGTCGCCAGCAAGATTGAGACACGACTCGTACTCTTCGTCGGTCACCTGCACCGAGTTAGGATCGAAGGGGTCTGTCACTTTCGCCATGCCTTTGCGCAAGTTTTCGTTATAGGCACGCGCCTTCAGCATTTCCGCCTCAAGGTCTTGTTTATCCGTTTGCTGCACCACTTCCTGATAATTGTTCATGACGGAAGCGCGACTTTGCTCTGCAAGCCAATTGCTTACCGAGGGGTATGCAAGCAGACATATTCCGATGACCATGAAGGCGGCGATGAGAATCGTCCTGGCTGATTTCTTCAATCTATTCCCTGCGTACAACAAGGCAAGGCAAGGCCAAACGAAGCCTTGCCTTGCCGACTGAATTAATGGACGAGCTTCGCTGCTCTATTCTTCGTTCTTCCTGCGCGAACGAACGATCAGGTAAGCTGCGCCACCGATGAAGGCCACGCCCGCAACGGTCACGGCCATGGTGCCCGCGCCGCCCGTCACCGGCAAAGCAGGCGCCTGGGGATCTTCGACGCTCGCGGAATTTACCTTGAAGTTGTTCTCATCGATGTCGGTAGTTGCCGGATTATCGCTGGTAGCATCAGCGGCAGAAACGCTGAAAGGAACCTCTACTGCGGTATACCCAGCAGGAACCGTGGTCTCTTTTGCCTTATAGGAACCAGACGCCAAACCGCTGAAGTAGACGTATGCTTTTCCATCGACAATCGTCGAGGTCGACGTGATGGAATTTCCATCCTCGTCCTTGATCTCGTTGCCGTTCTCATCGCAAAGGGTGAAGACGGCACCCTCAAGGGCGGCATTGTCCTTGCCGATCTTATTGAAAACATAGCCATAGGTTTTGACGGTCGTTTCGTCGCTGGGCTCTACCGTCGTCGCAGAGTACGGGTTCGGGTTGAAGGTCACCTTCGCAGTGTTGCCGGTAACGCTACCATCGGCATGGGAGAAAGCGGCCTTGGTCACCTTGGCGTTGTAGGTAACCGTAATAGCCGCCCCGGGGTTTTTGAGGATGAAGTCCTTGCTAAAGGTAAGGGTGTAGCCCGCGGCAGAAGCGGTAAGCGTATAGTCGCCCTTATCCTTGCTGGCGCCATCTACGACAATCGAGTCCGTATCAATAGACAAACCGGCAGTCGGAACGTCGCCGATCACAAACGTCGCGTTTGCGGAATCCGCAGGATAGCTGGGCACGGCAGTCTGGATTTTGAAGGGCACCGTATCGCCAACCTTATAGTTGTCGGTGCTTTCGGCGTTGTCTTTGCCCACGGTCTTGGTCACCGTGACAGGGGTCGATTTCACCGCAATTTCTTCGGCGTCATGCGAAGCATACGTTCCATCGGCCTGAGCTTTCGGGGTCACGTCGACCACCATATTCTGGTACACCTTGGTGGTTCCGCTCGTCGAGGTCACGCGAACCAGATAATACCCGCTCGGAAGCGTCAAGGTCGCAGTAGTAGCACCGTCCGCAGCCGTTGCGGTTGCAGTCGCATCATTACCAACAATCCCATTGGCAATGGCGGCTGCAGCTTTTTGCATATCGCTATTCTGCGTAAAGCTGTACCCATCGGATTGAATCGCCTTAAGCTCGTCAACGCTGTCGTAGGCATCAGGTACGCCAGCGGCAAACTTGTATGCCAGCGTGTTATCGTCATTGATATCGATGTCGGCAATCTGGAATGCGCTTACGGTGTCGCCGCTCTGCAAGCCAGTGATCGTAATCGCGCTGTCGGCCACATCATTGTCGCTCGACGGGGCTGCGATTGCCGCCATGGGCGACATCGACGCGACAAGCGCCAATGCAGTAGCCGCCGTCATAGGTTTGGCGAAAGTCCGGGGCGTAATTTTGATCTTCATCGTTTTTTCCTTTCTATAAGCTCTTTCTTCGCGGAAAGACCCTTGCTATTCAAATGGCGGGGTTGTTCCAGGCAGTCCCTCTGCCTGGGCCCCTACGAACGCGCTCCCTTCAATCGGCATCTTCTTATGCTCAACGACAATCCCGTGGCAAAGAAGGCGCAGCCGGCTAGAGCGAGTAAGCCAATTCCAGCCATTCCGGCAAGTGGCATATCGGGGTTCTTCTGGTTTTCGACCGTCATGGTGGCCAGGTAATATTCATCGCCGCCAGAGGCAGGGGTAATGTTGCTTCCGTCGGCCTCGATGCCATTGACGGTAACCCGCTCATCGCTTTCGGCTTTTATCGTCCAAACTTGGTCGGACAAGCCGTAACCAGCACGGGCAGTTATTTCTTTCAGGTAATACGTTTCGCCAATTTCAAGACCATAGAAGCTCACCAAGCCGTCGGAAGCGGTCTTGACGCCCGTAGAATCCAGGACAGAGGAAATGCCTTCGTCGGTAAATACCCCAGCGACTGTCGTGCACGCGTCGTCCTCGTACAAGCAAAATGCGACATTTTCCAAATCGGCCTTCGTGTCGGCATCGACCTTGTGGATTTGCAAACCGACCATCATTTCATCGGTCCATACCAAAACCACGGGCGCGGTTGCCGTCTTGGTCCCAACATCGGGCAAGCCGTTCGTTGCCGCATCGGGCGTATAAGTGACCTTCAGCTGGAAACGGCGAGTTTGAGCGATGTCCGAGTTAACCTCGCAGCTCGGCAGCTGGATGGTTTGGCCGTTTAGCGAGCCATCTGTAACGCGATACTCGTTCGCGGTAAATGAAATGCTCTGGTTAGGCAAAGGATTGCCTTGCTCGTCGGTCTCTACCCATTCAATCCGAAGAGAGCCGTTCGTCTGAGGGTAGCCAGTGAGCAAGTCGGACAAATCGGCCTCGGCGTAATCCTGCAAATTGAAAGCATTGTTGACCTTATGGAGTCCGCCGCCGCCCGTCACCTCCAGGTCAAGGAGGGAAACGTTGACCGTCGGTTTGTCGGTGAAGTTTTTGGTGAACTCCTGCTTTTCTCCCGTTGCCTTGTTCGTGTGATCGAAAGCGATTTGCGGGACGTCAACGTTGGTCAAAACGTTATTGCCGCCGATGTAGTCGTCTTGCGCTTCAATATTAATCGTGAGGTTAATAGAGCCCGTGCCTTGGCACTCGCCGTAATCGCAGGTTACCTCGGTAGAGCCATCATCTTTAACGGTAATCTTTATGCTGTCCTGAGGAACCGTCGCAACGCTGCCATCAACCGCCGAAGTCCACGTTGCCGTAGCACCCGTTACCTTGAACTCCTTCTGAACGGTATCGGTAACCGTGGCGTTCACTTTTCCGTAAGAGGTGGTGTCGGAAATGCTGTCGTTTTCGAAGATCTCCACAAGCGAGTTGTAGACATCGTCCTCGGTTGGCGCAACATAATACCCATTGCCCTCTGCGTTCCAGATGTTTTTGTTGGTGCCATAATCGAGCCACGAATAGAGCGTCGTGCCGTCGGTGTTCGTTACGTTCGAGTCGCCCACTATGGTTCGGATGGCATACGAATTGTCCATCGTTTCATTCAGGAGGGTTTCATTGAGAGTTACCGCGTAACCATCATCCCCTTTGGTTGGTTCGCAAGGCCCCCCGATAAAAATCGCTGTTTTCTTTACCTTATCGCCTATTAGGGTATTGTCGCTGTCCTTCCAGGTGGCAAGCTCCGTGCTCACGCTGCCCAGGGCCGACTCCAAAAGTTTGTCACTGTAATGCGAGTGCTCGCAGTCGCCGAAGGTATCCCACCCTCGAAGAGCCGCCTCGATCGTCTCCGGGTCGTTGCAAAGGTAACCATTGCCAGTGAACATGCTGTATTCGCCCGCGTGGGAAAATGTCAAGAATCCCAGCACCGCAGTTCCACCAGACTTTTCTTTCAGGAACTCGGAGAAACGAAGGAGCGCCTGCTTAACGGCGTAGTAATTCGCCATGGAATCTACGCTGCTATACATGATTCCTTTGCCGTCATCGGAGGTTGCATGCGCAAGGTCAAACATCTGCCAGCTTCCCTGCGTACGAATCAAATAGACTCGTGGTTCCAAGGCGCTCGGCTTGGCATCGGCGGAAAGCTCGATGGACCCCGAGCGGCCCTCGAGCGTTGCCGTCTTTTTCAGATTCTGGAAGTAATCCTCGTTATATTGCACGCCTTCTTCAGAGAGGGAATAGGACAGGTCCGTCACCCCACTATTGGCAACCGCATGAAACGGGGTGTTATTGTCTTTTGGCCATTCCCCCTGGCTGTCTGCGTAATCCGTGCCTTTCACTGAAGAGTTCGGATTGTACAGATCGTAGATGTACTTGTTGAATTCCGTATCCACCTGATCGGACGGAAGCGCCATGAGGTAATTTCTGAAGCTTTCGGCGTCAGAGAAGGGAACGCGGTCGTCGTTTTTCACATTGTCATAGTACAAATCGGAAAACCACGCTGTTCCCGTTTTTTTAGCGTAAGTACTCACCGTCTGCTTATTCGACCCCTCATCCCCTACATTTATGAGATTAAAAACATGGCTGTCCAAGTTATTACGCTGGCGATAGAGGTTGACCGTCTTGGTCGTCACATTGCCCGTGTTCTCGTCGGTGACCGCCAGGGTCGCAACGTACACCACGTTTTGCTGATCGGGGTCGATTCCGCTCACATCGATGCTCACCGTGGAGATTCCCTGATAGTTCGCTGCCGCAGTTCCGCTCCCCGACGCGCCTTCCGAGGCAGACCCGGGCAACGCAGCGCCCCAAACGGGATTCACGCTCGACGTTACGTCGACAAGCTCGCCCGTTGCTGAAGTTGAAGCTTTAAGGCTCAAATCCCAGGAGTAATTAGACGAATCCGAATTGTAGTTGAGCAGGTCGAACGAGTACGACAAAGTCTCTTGGTCGTACGTTTGGGCGTATCCCGACAGCTGGCTTCCGTTGTCGGCCGCCGAAGCCAGGAGCACATCGCTCGTGGCCGCATTGATGGTGAGAGGCACATCGAGGGTGTAGTCCGTTTTTTTGTCATACGTGATGGTAACTGGCACGGTATAGGTGCCGTTCATTGCGGAGCTCGGGATACTTGCCGTAAGGTCCCATGAGTTTGTCACACCACTCTTAAGCTGAGCTTTGCTTATGGAATTGTTAAAGGTCAATGTATCTGAGGGCTGAATATCAATTGGCCCGGCGGAAATTGCAAATTCGGAAGAGTCCTTTTTCGTCGATTGATTTTTGCCAACTACATGAATAGTGACTGTCCCCCCTGCGGTGACAGTCACTTCATCAACAGTAAAGAGAAGCGTTCCTTCACTACTATTATTTGAAACCGGCACAGTGACGCTGACGGAGTTCGCGCTATCAACAGGCATCACGGCCGAATCGTCGGCGGTCATCGCAACCGAATCGCCGCTAACCGCCGCCGTATCGTCAGATTCGCCCGACGCGTCGTTCGCAAGCAGACCACCGTCGTCGGTTTGGCTTTGGCCAACCACGGCCGTTTCGGTTTCTTGCTGTTCGTCGTCGCCCGCATAGGCAAGCACGCCGCTGGGAACCATGCTCACAACCATCACGAGCGCAAGAAAGGATGCGACGAGTTTTCGCTTCCGTACACTCTTCATGCCCATTCCCCAATCGTCAATCGGTCGAGTCCATGCCGTCACATTTATTATCAAAATCAGCCTTGACTATCATTTTGTTAACATGCGTTAACCCTGATGAAAGCTCGAAAATTCAATTGGCGTTAAACAATTTTCCCTAAAATGTGTGACACCTTGAAATCGTCTGTGACACGCAGAAGGTTTCTGTGACACCAAAGGCCTCATGGCGCCCCAGGGCGAATCGCGACAGTTTGCATTCGCGCCTTCGTTCCGCCATCGGCGCCGGCCGCTATTATTCCGACCTGCTACACGCTCAACCTGTTAAACGTTCAAAGCATTTAACGGGCTTAACGGCGGATTGGACCGAGGCGAGAGGAGGTAAGACGCCCGTCTTGCAGCAAACGCAGGGCGGTTTCCTCAGATACAACTGCCCCAGTAGCAGGTTCGATAAACAAGAAAGCCCGCCGGCTGCAGCAATTTCGCAACCAGCGAGCTTTCTTTATCGAACCTCAGCAATCGTGCCTCCGCACGATTGCGATACACGTAAAGCCATTCGCTTCGTAATTTTTAGTGTCACACTCATTTAAAGCGTAACACAAGGCACCTAAATCAACTGAGGCCAATTCACTGAATCAACAAAACAATTGAAGAACTAATCGATTCTCACGTACTCGGCCCAGGAATATTCGGGAAGAAAATCGCTCGTCGGGCTTTTTAGCCCATCCCGATAATCGTAATAATCGCAATCGATGAATTCCGGGATTATGCGCCGCGCCCCGCGATCGCTTTCGACGATGTACTCAATCCCATGCGCCCTTAGCTCAGCCATAAGGCGCGAAGCAATCTTGCGATACCTGGCCCTCGTCGTCTCGTCGGGCTCGCATTCCCAAAGCGACGTTATGGCCTCTCGAGTGGTCAAAAACGACCCGCGTTTCTCAATCAAAAGCGCAAGCAGCTCGCGGCCTTTTTCGCTCTTGATATGGATAGCCTCGCCATCGACGGAAAGACTGAAGGACCCGAACAGCCTTACCGTGATGTTTTTCCTCTCTGCAACCGCAGTCGAGCAAAAACCCGAACCAAGCGAAGTGGAATCGGTATTGAAACATAGGAAGTATTTCGCCTGAGACACGGGAACCATGATAAGCGTAACGGAATGGCCGAAATTGCATTCCTTGGTCATGGCGAATTCAATTTTCGCGGGGCCCAAGCCTTCCTGGTCCCAATCGAAATCCATCGATTTCGATTTGATGCAAAAATCGCTCACAGTTTTTCTGTCGCTCGACACGACATACCCAAGGAACCATTCGAGGAAATCGTCGGCGTTCATTCTTACGTTGAGCAGCGCATTGATGGCGCCCTTGTCGCTGTGGCAGATGTATTTTATCGAGTTCTCGATTCTGTCGACCTCGAACACGTCTTCCGAAAAGCTTGAGAACAGCAGCTTGCCGAATGACATGACCTTTTCTTTGCTCTCGCGCTGATAATCCAGGTCAATCTCCGCTTTAACGCAGAAGGTGCTGTTGGAAACCCCATCCCGAGAACAAATAAGTTCGACCCACAAGTCGCATTCGAACCCGTGCCCATCGGAGGAGACGATAGTGCACGGCTCCATTCCCGAATATTCGTTGTTATAGGCTCGCTCTATGGCCTTTTGAACCTTATCGCGATCGTCCATTGAAACGAAGTCGAGAAGGCAAAGCCCCTTTGCATCCCCCTTTATCGCAAGAAGCTCTTTTGCCACGCCGCACGTCTGCTCGATTTCCGTATTGGCTCCAGAAATCTTTATGACCGCTATTTTTTCGCTGGGCGAAGACGACTTTGGCGCCTGCTTTTCGTCAGGAATCTCGCATACGACGGAATAGCCCCGCATGCAGCCATCATTGCCCATGATGGAAGCCATCGTATCGACCACCCTGATGATCGATCCATCTTTTTTGATAAGGCGATATACAACGCTTTCGCAGTCCTCCTCGTGCGCGAGGCGGGAAGCGAATTCGTCGAATATCGACGTATCGTCTGGATGCATCAGAGCTGTGTAAACCCCCCCCCGATCAAATCGGAGAGCTCGTGTCTTTTATAGCCGAGCATCGAGCACAGGTTATCGCTCACGAATTCAAGGTGTGGGACATCGCCCAGGTAACACCTGTGATACCCGCCGAGGTAATTCACGATACTCTTTGCTGAATCCAAGGCGCGAGCCTCGTCGGCTACGACCGTTTTGTCACGTTTCACGACTTGCGTCCCTTCTAACCGGCCTTCGCAGAATATCCCTCTCCTGTTCCGCCTTTTCAAAAACGTGACATCTTTGTGACAACCAGAACAGTAAACAAGCAAATAGCATCCCGCAAACAGGCTGGCGAGGCCTGCATTCAACGACCCCCATTTCTACCCCAAGGCCCGCTTCTTTCGGTGCCATTTCGCACGATGGGAGCTACAATAGCACTTCTTTTGAGCAGCCACTCCTGTTGCCCAAAGCTAACTGCCACCTCGGCAAACGTTCGATAAGGGCATCGAGGCGCCACCCATACTGCCCCCCCCCGAAAAAAATCGCAAGAACAATCGTGCTGAATTGCAGTTAATGCACAAAATTCCCTGCTCCAGGCGCTGCGACGCCAGCCGATGGTCAACCCGCCCGAAGAAGCGCAGGCGAAACCGTTCATCGGGAATCCAAAGTGCACAGTGCGGACAAATGCGGCTCCGTATTCATGCCCGCGCAAATGCCGAGCTTGCTGCGCGGCGCCAGGCCAGGGCCCTTCAGTCCCGGCCACAAACGAAAGAAGGCCCCGTGTTCTTCGCGCGGGGCCTTCGAAACTTCACCGTAACTGAAGCTTAATCTTCGCTGATCTCGGTGATAACGCCCATGGGGCATTCCTCAACGCAGTCGCCGCACGCGATGCAGGCGTCTTCGTTTTCGACGACAACAACGCCGCCGGCGATCTCCAGAACATCTTGCGGGCAAGCGTCGACGCAAATGCCGCAGCCGATGCAATCGTCGGTTTCAAGCACAGGATGAGCCATGATGTGCTCCTCTCATTTGTATGCTCAGCGCTAACGCTGAATTTCAACACTGACACATTCAAGCCGGCACCCCGCCAACTCGAATCACAGACCGCAAAATACCATTAATCGGAGGGTTTTCAAGATAGATTTCCGAAATGCCGCCGAACGGTTGTCGCCGCCGCACACGTAAGCAAGAAAACCCCACGTCAGACACAATAAAGATAGCCTTGTGCAACAAATATTTATTGTGAATCGGCGCTTTTCCCATCGAAAACCCAACGAATCACTTGAGGTATCCTGGTTTCTATGGGATACTAACGAACACGCACTTAGCATACGCGCAAAACTTCATAGGTTTCGCTTACACACACCCTAAACACCGCACGAGCGAAAGGATCCATGGCACATGGCCACTAAACTGTCGAGAACCTCTTCCCCCGTCGAAGCAACGCTTTCCTTCATGTCTGACAAATGGAAAGTGCTCATCATGCGCGACCTGCTCACAGGCACGAAACGTTTTGGCGAACTGAAGAAATCAATCGGCAGCATTTCGCAGAAGGTGCTCACATCGAACCTGCGCGCCATGGAAGAAGACGGGCTTTTGCAACGCGAAGTGTTCGCCGAAGTGCCGCCGCGCGTTGAATACACGCTCACCGAGCGCGGCCGCAGCCTGGAACCAGTCATCGAAGCCATGCGCGTTTGGGGCGAAGCCCACATGGCCGAGCTCATCGCCGAAGAGCAGGCCACCTATCGCGACCAAGCGAGGTTTTAGCCCGGTCGCACCTTTTGTCGATGGCCGCTGCCGCTAGCTGCGCTTGAGCGTCTTAAGAAGCGCCCAATCGCGCTGCTTAAGCTTGCCGTCGGCCAAATCGGCCTGAAACGAAGAGAACGCCGCCACAGGGCGGCCGAGCAATCGCGCCGGAGCATGCGGCGCGATTTTTGCGTGATAGCCAGCATTCGCCATCTCTAAGGCAATTTCGTCCGCAATGACGATAGCCGCGGGGTCAAGCGCCTCTACCACGAACACCAGCCGCGAAGGCTCGCCGATTTGGGCGGCATCCACCACAACAGGTTCGGCCATGCCGATTTTCCCACAGGCGGCGAACAAGGCCATGCGCACGTCTTCGGGAACCTCGCCGAAAGCGATAATGCATGCGTCGGCATCGACATCTCCATCGATGGCGCCGTCGTATTCTGCAAGCGTCTCGAGCTTCGCATCCATGTACATGTTACTTTTAGCGGGTTTTTTCACACGATTACCTTTTCGCGCTTTAAATGCCACGTTTCGAAGACCATAATAGCCCTAAATTCACACCATGCGTTCGCGGGCGCACCCCCGGCTGGCAATGCCAGGGCGAAGCGGCGCCACGCCAGGCGAAAGGAGCAAACCATGTGCACCAACGGCATCAACACCGGCCAATTCGAGCAAATGATCGAACAGATTGACGACCACATCAAACTGGAGCGCCGCTGGGCTCACAACCTCGCCCACCAGGCCGAAGACGCGGGCTTTGCCACCACGGGCGAAAAGCTGCACGCCGCCATGAGCGCGCTCGACGAGATTCGCGCCCTGCTCGACGAGGCGAAAGACGCCCTCGAAGACGACGCTGAAGCGAAAAGCGGCGTTACCGTAACGCTGGTATAAGCCATGGCCCAAGACCTTATGCGATTTTCCGTCGCGATGCCCGAAAACCTCTTGATGCGCTTCGATGCGCTCGTCGCGAGGCGCGGGCTTGCGAAGAATCGCAGCGAAGTCGTGCGCGATTTGGTTCGCGACGCGCTCATCGAAGAGGAATGCGCGCTTCCCGGCGAAGAGGTAATGGGCACGCTCACCATCGTTTTCAACCACCACACCAACGATGTGCGCGACAAGCTCGACGGCATTCAGCACGACTTCTTCGAATCAATCGTGAGCTCCATGCACGTGCACCTCGATGCCGACACGTGCATGGAGGTCGTCATCCTGCGCGGGGAAAGCGGCCTTATTCGCTCTATCGCCGACCTTATTTTGGGAACGAAGGGCGTCACGCACGGGCGGCTCGTTACCACATCGACCGGCCACGGAGCCTACGAAAACCGCCCCACTCCCGCGACCGAGGCCACCAACGCCGCGCGCGCGTATGCGAGCGGCCATTCGCATACGCATCAATAACCAGGAGCATCAATGATTGAAGCGCTCGACATAGAAGTCCACGGCGTGGTGCAAGGCGTCGGCTTTCGGCCGTTCGTCTACAACGCCGCCACCTCGCGCAATATTTGCGGATGGGTGCTCAACGGCACCGCCGGGGTGTTCATCCATGCCGAAGGCGAAAGCGAGAACATCGATTCGCTGGTGACGGAGATCAACGACCACGCGCCCGCTGCGGCACGCATAAGCGAGATTTGCATGCAGGAAAGCGATCTGCAGGGTTTCGAGAGCTTCGAGATTCGCTATTCCGAAGAGGACGAAGCCGCGCACACCACGCTCGTTTCGCCCGATTTGGCCACCTGCGATGAATGCGCGGCGGAACTTTTCGACCCCGAAAACCGCCGCTTTCACTACCCGTTTATCAACTGCACGAACTGCGGGCCACGATTCACTATCATCGACGGTCTGCCTTACGACCGCGCCAAAACATCCATGGACCGCTTTGCCATGTGCGATGAATGCGCGGCGGAATACCGCGACCCGGCCGATAGGCGCTTTCATGCGCAACCCGATGCCTGCTTCGAATGCGGGCCGCATATTTCCTGGTGGGATCCGTGTCTTGAATCAAACGCCCCCGAATCGCTTGCCTGCGCGAGCGCCAATGACCAAGGCGTGCTATGGGGGAATACGCTGCAGGCAAGCGACGCGATTATCGATCGCGCCGCAACCGTGCTTCGCGATGGCGGCATTGTGGCCGTAAAGGGGCTCGGCGGCTTTCACCTGGCTTGCGATGCGCGCAACGAGAAAACCTTGGCCGAACTGCGGCGGCGCAAACGCCGGCAAGGAAAAGCCTTCGCCGTTATGTATCGCACGATCGACGAAGTTCGCGAAGTTTGCACCGTAGGAGATGCCGAAGCTCGCCTGCTTGAGGGGCCGCAAAGGCCCATCGTGCTGCTGAAAAAGCGCAACGACGCAACATTCACCCCGGGGCTTGCCGACCACCTAAGCGAACTCGGCGTCATGCTGCCCTACACTCCCGTGCAGCATTTGCTGCTTGCCGCCTTCGGCGGGCCCCTCGTCATGACGTCGGGCAACCTGCACGACGAGCCCATCTGCATGACCGATTCCGAAGCGCGAAGCCGCCTCGCGAACATTGCCGACGCGTTTTTGGGCAACGATAGGCCCATTCGCTGCCGATTCGACGACTCCGTCGTGCGCGTGATAAAGGCGGGCTCTGCAGGCGACGCCGTCCAAATGGTGCGACGCGCACGCGGATACGCGCCCATGCCCATAGCGGCGGGTGGCGAAAGCGATAACGAGAGCAGCAGCCGCACGCTTTTCGCCTGCGGCCCCGAACAGAAAAACACCTTCTGTCTGCTGCGCGGCAACGAGGCTTTCGTGAGCCAGCACATCGGAGACATGGAAAACGCCAACACGCTTGATGCGTGGCTTTCGGCAAAATCCCACTTCGAAAAGCTTTTCCAAACGAAGCCGGAGCTGCTTGTCGCCGACGCCCACCCCGAATATCTCTCGTCGAAATGGGCCGAAGAGGAAAGCCGCCGCGCCGCCGAACGCGGCGAGACGCTTCCCGTGGAAAAAATCCAGCACCACCACGCCCATATCGTGAGCGCGATGGCGGAATGCGGCCTTGACGAAGCCGTCATCGGCATCGCGTTCGACGGAACGGGCTATGGCGCCGATGGAACCATATGGGGCGGCGAAGCCCTGCTCGCGAACCGGATCGATTTCGAACGCTTCGCCAACTTCGCCTACATCCCCATGCCGGGCGGTGCGGCCGCAGTGAAAAACCCGCTGCGCATGGCATATGGCGCGCTCTACGAGTTCGACCTGCTCGACCACCCCGCAGCGAAGCCGGTCATAGAAGCACTCGGCGAAGCCGCGGGTATATGCGAAAGCATGATTGAACGCGACCTGAACTGCCCGCTCACTTCGAGCGTCGGCCGCCTTTTCGATGCGGCAAGCGCCCTTCTGGGAGTTTGCGAAAACCCCTCATACGAAGGCGAAGCCGCCGTGCTGCTCGAAGCCGCCATACACGACGAATCGCTTGGCCGGCCCAGAAAAACGCATGGCAGCGTTTCGAGCGAGCCCTACCACATAGACATGGCCAAAAACAGCGCGACCGCATCGAGCACCGCGCACGACACAAGCGTCGTGCTGCTCGATGCCGCGCCCGTATTCGAGGCCATGCTCAACGACATGTCGGCCGGGCTTTCCACGAGCGAAATCGCGCGCAAGTTCCACGACTGCCTGGTCGAGGCCATCGTGCAGATATGCCTGGTCGCAAACGCAACATACGGCATCTCGATCGTGGCGTTGGCGGGCGGCGTATTCATGAATCGCTACCTCATCGAACACACGCTAGCCGCCCTTGAATCAGCAGGGTTCACCGTCGCGCTCAACAAGGAGCTTCCCTGCAACGACGGCGGCGTGAGCTTCGGACAAGCGATCATTGCCGCAGCGCGCGATGCCGCGAAACGCGCCAAGGGATAGAGGAAGGAACCTATTATGTGCTTAGCCATTCCTGCCCAAATCACTGAAATCGACGAAGGGAACATGGCCACCGTCGATATTTTGGGAGTAACGCGCGCCATCTCTATCGATTTGACGCCTTCCGCGAAAATCGGCGATTTCGTGCTTGTGCACGCCGGCTTTTCCATCGAAGTCGTCAGCGAAGAAGCCGCTAACGAAACGCTCGAAATCATTCGGCAGTTCCCCGAGTTCGCCGATATCGATGCACCCCAAACCGCATAGGGCCGCGCCATGGTGAGTCAAAACAGCTTCAAAGACCCCGTGCTCGCGCGCGGGCTCATCGAGAGCATCCAGGCCCTTGCGCCAGAGCACGCCACGCTTATGGAAGTGTGCGGAACGCATACCGTGTCGATCGCGCGGTGCGGCATTCGCTCGCTTATGCCCGAAGGGTGCCGGCTCGCAAGCGGGCCCGGCTGCCCGGTGTGCGTAACCAGTAACCGCGACATCGACACGGTGATCGCGCTATCGCGTGTGCCCAACGTCATTATCACCACCTTCGGCGACATGACGCGCGTGCCAGGTTCCACCAGTTCGCTTTTGCGCGAGCAAGCGGCCGGGCGCGATGTGCGCATCGTGTATTCGCCGCTCGACGCACTCGCGATTGCCAAAGACAACCCCAACCGGCCCGTCATATTCGTTGGAGTCGGGTTCGAAACAACCACCCCCCTTGTCGCCATGGCGATAAAGCGCGCAAAGGCGATGGGGCTTTCCAACTTCAGCGTGTTCGCCGCACACAAAAACATGCCGGGCGCGCTCGATGTGCTTATGCGAGACCCGAATTTGCAGGTAAATGCCCTTATTTTGCCTGGTCACGTGAGCACCATCATCGGCATGGAACCCTACCAGTTCCTTGCCGAGAAATATCACATTCCCGGGGTTATTACGGGCTTCGAGCCGCTCGACGTGCTCGAAGGCATCGCCATGGTCATGAAGCAGCTGCACGAGGGGCGCGCCGAGATAGAAAACGCCTACGCCCGCGGCGTCATGCCCAAAGGAAACCCTGTGGCACTCGCCGCGATAGACGAAGTCTTCGAAACGTGCACGGCAACCTGGCGCGGCCTTGGGCCAATCGAAGGCAGCGGATACCGAATTCGCGAAGAGTTCGCCCTGTTCGACGCCTTGAAGGTTCACGAGGTTGAAGTTGAGCCCACGATTGAACCGAAGGGGTGCCGTTGCGGCGATGTGTTGCGCGGCATTATGGCGCCAAACGAATGCCCGCTCTTCCGCAAAGTATGCACGCCGGAAAACCCCGTGGGGCCTTGCATGGTGAGCTCCGAGGGCTCCTGCGCCGCGTATTTCAGGTATTACTAAAGGCACTTCGACCGCTCCCCGGCGAGAGGGTCCAGGCGAAGCGCCCGCGGTGCTACCGCTCGCTTCGCTCGCTATGCGCACCGCTGCGGTTTCCCGCATTGGGCTCATTGGAGAAACCGAGCGCTTCGCCTGGGCCCTCTCGCCGGGGAGCCGCTCGGTTCAACCTGACAGGTTGAAAACGTGGCGCTTTCCTCGTTCGTTTGGCGTTTTGGAGGTACGTTCGAGGCCTTCGGCCTCGTGTTTTAGCATTTGGCGGCGCCCCTTGGGAAGGGATGCTCGGACGTGCTCGGTGGCTCAAATTCACCTAAAACGGGCCACCGCAGCGGTGCGCATAGCGAGCGAAGCGAGCGATAGCACCGCGGGCATGCTCGAGCATCCCTTCCCAAGAGGCGCAGCCAAAGCAAATCAAAAGAATTGAAAGCACGCCAGATTCAGTACGTCCGAATAGGAGATCATCATGGCTGACGAAACAGTACTCTTGGGACATGGCTCCGGCGGAACCATGATGAAACGCATCATCGACGATGTGTTCGCCGGAACGTACGGCTCCGAGGAGCTGGCCCAAGGCAACGATGCCGCATTGCTCGCCGCCCCCGCGCCGGGCGAGCGCATCGCGTTTTCGACCGACACGTTCGTCGTAACGCCGCACTTCTTTCCCGGCGGCGACATTGGACGGCTCGCCGTATGCGGCACGGTAAACGACGTGGCCACCAGCGGCGCCAAAGTGAAATACCTCTCCGTTGCCATGGTGCTCGAAGAGGGCTTTCCCATGGAAGACCTGCGGCGCATCTGCGAAACCATTCGCGACGTGGCCGCCGAAGCCGGCGTGCATGTGGTAACGGGCGATACCAAAGTCGTCAACCGAGGGCACGGCGATGGCATCTACATCAACACCGCGGGCATTGGCCTAGTACCTGCCGGCGTGGACCTTTCGGGCGCGCATTGCCAGCCGGGCGATGCGATTCTGCTCTCGGGAACGCTCGGCGACCACGGAATTTGCATCATGAGCCAACGCGAGAACCTCTCGTTTTCGGCTCCCATTGAAAGCGATGCGGCACCACTCAATGGTCTGATTGCCGATGTTTTGGCCGCCGCACCCGCTGCGCGCTGCTTCCGCGACCCCACGCGTGGCGGGCTTGCCTCAACGCTTAACGAGCTCGGCGCTCAAAGCAACGTCGATATGGTCGTTTCGGAAGACGCCGTCCCCGTGAAAGATGCCGTTCGCGGAGCCTGCGACATGCTCGGCTATGATGTGTTCCAGGTGGCAAACGAAGGCAAAATGGTATGCATCGTGCCAGAAGACCAGGCGCAAGCCGCGCTCTTTGCCATGAAGGCAAACGCATACGGCGCCGATGCGGCAATCATCGGCCATGTCGAGGCGGCAGATTCGCAGCGTGGGCCGAAAGTCTTCCTTGAAACGGGGTTTGGAACGCGCCGCATTCTCGATATGCTCGTCGGTGAGCAACTGCCAAGAATCTGCTGATTTCCCAAACCCAGTCGTGGTTGCTGACCGACGACGAGCACCACGACCGGAAGAACCAATCGGCGCTTCCCTGAGGGCCCCTCACCACGTACCCTTCACATTGGCAAGGGCGAAATTGCCATATGAGGTGCGCTTTCGCTACAATGAAACGACTTCTTGTTCTATCGGGCGCGCAATTTGCGCGCCTGCTTTGCGCAAAGGGCCATGTCTTTTTGCACATGCAGTATTGTTCGCGAGAAAGAGGACACATGCTCGTCAACGATTCCGAGAAGCTCTACCCTTCGGCCAAAATTCTGGTGCGCGACAAAGTCGCCAGCCGCCTTCACGCCCAAGACGAGAGCCTCTACGATTTCGACGAAGCCGCGCTTGAGTGCGCACGCGAGTTCACCGGGTGGACGACGCTTGCCAGCAAGCCTCCTTATCCTTATAAGAAAATCCAGGCTTTTGCCGACGAGGTCATTGCCGAAGGCTTTAAAACCGTGCTGCTCATTGGCCAGGGCGGTTCTACCCAGGCGCCCATGACCATCACGAAATACAACAAGCTCGACCGCAACGCGCTCGACTTCAAGGTGCTCGATTCCATATCGCCCGTACGAGTTCGCTCCATTCTTGCGGGCCTCGATTTGGAACGCACCCTCGTTCTTGTTTCGAGCAAATCGGGCGGCACCATTGAAATGCGAAGCGTTCTCGATGCGGTGCTCGATCATTTCGAGATGTACATGAAGACCGAAAAGATTGCCTCGCACCTGGTGGCCATCACCGATCCCGGAAGCGATTTGGAAAAACGCGCAGCTGAAGAGGGCTGGCGCGCAAGTTTCCCGGGCGAGCCCACCGTAGGCGGCCGCTTCAGCGCGCTTTCCGTATTCGGCTTGGTTCCCGCCGCGCTCGTCGGCATCGATTTGGGCGGTTTTTTGGGACACGCGAAAGATGCCGAGCGCGTTTGCTGCGAAGACTCCATCGACAACCCCGCCATCACGCTTGCCAGCTTCCTGTACGACAACTACCTTGCCGGCCGCGATAAGTTCAGCTTCCTCACGCCGAAGCGCGGACGCGTGCTTGGCTTGTGGATCGAGCAGCTTGTCGCCGAAAGCCTTGGCAAGCAGGGCGTTGGCATTCTGCCGAATATCGAGCTCGACGCGCTGCTTCTGACGAAAGACCCGAAAGATCGCAGCGTCATCACCTATCAAACGAAAACCGACCTGTGGGACGAGCGCAAGAATTTCGACATGAGCCTGGCCTATCTCGACCCGGCCATTCCCCGCTTGTCATTCCGCATCGATAGCGTGCTCGATTTGGCCGAGCATTTCGTTATGTGGGAATACGCAACGGCGATGTGCGGCTACCTCATGAAGCGCTGCCCCTTCGACCAGCCCGATGTGGCCTCCACCAAGGCCGCCGCGCTGAAATTCCTCGCCGAAGGGCGCCCCGAGCCCGATTTCACCGAGAATTTCATCGGCAGCGTGAATATGGGCGAAGCAGAAGTCACCATCGCACCATGCATTAAAGCCGATACCCTCATGGATGCGCTGCACAACCTGTTCGCTTCCATCGAGCCGGGCGATTACTTCGCGCTCGACGCGTTTCTCCCCTTCGACGGCGAAGGCCGCCGTGAGGCGCTCGAAATCATTCGCCATGGCGTGGCCGACAAATTGGGCGTCGTGAGCTGCCTAGAGATTGGCCCGCGCTACTTGCACTCCACCGGCCAGCTGCAAAAGGGCGGCACGAACAACGGCGTGTTCCTGGTGGTTTCGGCCGACGAGCTGAAAGACATTCCGCTGCGCCACGTCGAACCCGAAAGCCTGGGCACGCTCGCCCGCACGCAGGCCGCGGCCGACCTGTCCATCATGATTGAGCGCGGGCGCCGCTGCATGCACCTGCATCTGCCCGACAATTCCGGCGTGACCATCCGTGCCCTCGGCGATGCCATCATGCACGTGCTCAACGATATCGAAAAAGAGCGCGCCGCCGAATAAGCGCTTGCGGCTTCGCAGGCCCAACAAGCCACCAAAACCAAATCGCCCCGCATCGAACGCAAAGATGCGGGGCGATTTCTTTCTTAGGTCGCATTACGCGCTGCGAACCGTTCGGCCGCGCGAATACCCGGCAAAGCCTTCTATTCCGCAGGGAAGAACACTTCACGCATTTCAGCATCGGCAGCAGCATCGTCGCTGTTCGCACGGCGGTTCCCAATCCAAGAGCCGACCACCATGCACAAAAGCGACACCGTGATGCCTATCACAATCTGGTGCAAGCCAAACAGCTTGAAGCCAACCGCCATGCATACGCAATAGACCAGCGTGCCGCCGACCATGGAAGCGACGGCACCCACTTTATTCGTGCGCTTGAAGAACAGGGCGCCAACGAATACCCAGCAAAACGCTGTTTCCAAGCCGCCGAACGCGAACATGTTGATCTTCCAAATGACATCGGGCGGAACGATGGCCAGCACGAATACGGCAGCGCCAACGACCAGCGTGATAATTTGGCTCGACCGGGCAACCAAAGTGTCGCCCACATGCTGCTTGCGCTCTTGCGCATAGTGAAGCCACAGGTCTTTGATAATCGCCGAAGACGCAGCGATGAGCAGCGACGATACCGTTGAAATTGAGGCGGCAACGGGGCCGACGATCGCGATTCCCGCAAGCCACGGCGGCAGCGTTGCCACGATGGTGCGCGGAATGATGTTGTCAACGCTTCCGCCATATGAAGCCAAATCGCCCGTAAGCACACCGGCCGAAAGCACGCCGAGGGCGGTAACGCCGATCATCATGGCGCCGATAATCACCGTGCCGCCGATCATCGCTCCGCGCAAGCTCTTCGTATCTTTGTAGCCCATGCAGCGCACGACCGATTGGGGAAGCGCGAACGTGAAAATGCCGACGAGCAACCACTGAGTGAAATACAGCGAAATGGGCATCGTGCCGCCGGAAAGCGGCTCAAGCATCTGCGGGTGGTTCGTGCGGATGGTGTCCATGATGTTCTCCCAACCGCCGCCAGCAACAAGGATGCCCGCCGCCAGCACCACAATGCCCACAAGCATCGCGATGCCGCACAAGGCGTCGGTCACGGCAACTCCACGAAAACCGCCCACCGTGGTGAAAATAATGACCGCCACGCCAAAAATAAGCAAGCCAACAAGGTAGGAATACCCCGTAACGGCCTCGAAGAGCTTCGCGCCGCCCACAAACTGCGCGACCATGGTTGCCGCGAAGAACAAAACGATGATGAGCGCCGCCGCGTTCGCCAGCGCATTGCTACGAAAGCGGGCACGAATCACATCGATAACGGTAACGGCCCCGAGCTTGCGTGAAACGAGCGCCATTTTCTTGCCCATGATGCCATAGAGCAAAAACAGCGTCGTTACCTGCACGGCAGCCATATAGACCCAGCCAAAGCCCGTCTGCCAAGCCTGACCAGGTCCGCCGACGAACGAACTTACCGACCCGTAGGTCGCGATGGTGGTCATAGCCAAAACGAAGCCGCCCAGCGTGCGGTTGCCAATGAAGTATTCCTTCACGAATTCGCCCTTGCCGGCCGCACGGGAGCGCCTGCGTGCAGCAATGGCCAGCGCCAACGCAAGAAGCAGGAATACGATGACGGGAACGAGCCCCGCAATGCTAGTCGTTTGCACGGGGGGCCTCCTCGTCATCCAAATCGAAATCGGCGAACACGCGGCGGCCAAGCACGACCGCAGCCACGATGGCCGCAGCCCACGTGCCCAACGTTCCCCCAAACACCCAGATGGGAGTGTTGAACACTTCGATATCGCACGTCGACAGGCCAAAGCCTGCCACAATCCACACCAGCACAACTGCGACAAGCGCCACAACGGTCGCCTTGGCCTCGCGATTGGCTTGCGCCATCTTTTCGCGATAGGTCCACTTCTTCTCTTTCGGCTGCATGCCGGCTCCTCCCCTTCGGACGCGCACGGCGCCACGAACTCATAGCTCGCCCATTGTACGCCGCACGACCAGCGCAAAGGCGATTTGAGCGTATTGTAGATTTAATGCGGGGAATAGCGGGGTACAATACGAATGAGACCGGTTGGAAGAAGGAACGCATGCATCTGAAGAAAACCCGACGCGGTGAGCGCATCTATCTCTCTGTCGTGCAGAACTATCGCGAGGGCGGCAAAACGAAGACGAAGACTATCGAATCGATCGGCTATGCCGACCAATTCGAAAACCAGTTTGCCGACCCCATCGCGCATTTCCAAAGCTATGTAGCCGAGCTCAACGAGCGCAACAGACGCGAAAACCCGCCGGTCACGCTCACCTTCCCACGAAATGCAACCATCGATGCGGGGCATATCGCCCAAGCCCGTTGGGGCAGCGCAATCGCGCTTGCCCACCTCGACGCGCTTGGCGTAAGCACGTTTTTCAAAAACCGCGCAGGCCACCGGGGGTTTCCCGCGCATGCGGGCCGCATATTCGAAATGCTGGCATCGGAACGCATGATTCACGTGGCGCCGAAGCGCGAAACGTGGCAGCGCCGGTCGTCGTTTCCGCGCACATGCGATTTCACGCTTGCAGACGTGTACGCGGCATTTCAGTGCTTTGCGCGCAACGAGCGAAGCCTTGTGGCGCACCTCGCCAAAACATACCAGGGCATTCGCGGGGTCTACCAGGTGAACTCGGTGCTGCTGGTGTTGGCGTCGTTCTCGCTGGCCGACACAGGCGACGTCAACGCGACCAGCGAGCATGCGAAAGGCGGCATCGATCGCGAAGAGGGCTTGTCGATGGGCATCGGCGTGCTGCTCGATCGCACGGGCATGCCAATGACATACGAGGTCACGAGTGCCACGCCCAGCGCAAACGAGATTGCGGGGCTTGTCGCGAAGGCAAAGCGGAATTTCGGCGCGCAACGCGTCATCGTAGTTGCGGGGCGCATGCCGAACGCTCACGAAGTGGTCGCCCAGTTGCACGAAAGCGGCGACGGGTTCGTATTCTTCCGCCCCCTCGAAACGGAAGATTTCGATCTGCAGGCCTGGGTGGCAGATGCCTCCGATTACATCACCACGCAATCGGGCAGCTACAAAGTAAAGGCCCGCACCGACGAGATGGACGGCATTCGGGTGAAAGACACCGTGCTTTGGGGCCGCGATTACGCCAAATTCGCCCGCAAAGGACGCCAAGACGGCGATTCCAGAGATGCTTCGCTCGACGGCTACATCTGCATCTCTTCGAGTGAAACGCGCCTTTCGGCCGGCACGCTGTTCCATATCTATCGCGAGCTTTGGCGCCTCACCGAACCGTTTCAGCTGTTGGAATCCGACTTCTCGCCCTCGCCCTACCCCGTAGCGCACGGCGTTCACATGCGCGCCCATTTTCTGATGTGCTACGCGGCTTTTTTCGCGCTGCGTCTTTTGCGAAGCGATATGCAATGGAGCCACAATGCCGCCCAAGTGGCCGACGCGCTTTTGCGCATGGAAGGCAGCCATTTGGCCGAAAACTGGTTCTTATTCAGCTATCGAAGCGCCGTGACCGACAAAATAGAGCAGGCTTCGGGCGTCAGCGTGGCCCGGCGTCTGCGAACCTCGGCCGACATTCGCCGCGAAATCGCGAACGCCCGGGAGCATATCGAGAAAGCTCCGGGAAACACCCATTGAAGTTGACGCGCCACAAACGGAAGCAATACGCACCGACGAGGGCCAAACTGTCCACCGGCAAGACAGTTGGAATTCTGGATCCGCTGTCACCAGGGCGTTCGCGATGCGGCAATTTGCCGCATCGGCCAACACCCCGCTGAGAAAAGGCGACATGGCGCCATAAAAAAGACCGTCTTTGGACGGCCTTTCGAATTACAACCCGAGGGCTTTTTTCAACGACGACACTCGCCTGCGCGAAACGGGGATCTTCTCGTCGGAAGCGTTGATCGAAAGCAGAAGCGTTCCGCCAGGAACAGACTCAACCTCTTCGACATGCGAGAGGTTCACCAAATAGCCGCGATGCACGCGGAAAAAGCCGTGGCCGTCGAGACGCTTTTCGAGCTGGGCCAACGACACGGTCGAGAAATAGCGATCGTTGTCGGTCTGCAAATACGCGTAATCGTCGCGGGCCATAACGAACCGAATGCTATCGATGGGAACAAGGATTTTCTTGCCGCTCTTCTCGACGGCAATGCGCTCCGATTGGCTTGCTTTCACATGCAGCGTGACGTATTCGCTCGCGCGATTGACGGCCTGCTGCAAGCGGTCGATTTCGACCGGCTTCACCAGGTAGTCAACGGCATTGACCTTAAAGCCTTCAAGGGCATGCTCGCTATATGCGGTAACGAAAATAACCGCCGGCGGATTTTTCAAACGCTGAAGAGCCTCGGCAAATTGAAGACCCGTCACTTCGGGCATGCTCACATCAAGGAACAGCACATCGACGGGGTAGCTTTGCATCTTCTCGATAGCCTCGCGCACGCTCGCAGCTTCCGCAAGCACTTCAACGCCGCCAACTTCGCCCAGCAGATAGCGCAATTCGGAGCGAGCAGGAGCCTCGTCGTCAACGATTATCGCGTTCAGCACGGCATCCCCCAATAACAACAAAATCATCGGACATAAAGCGGGCCTGCCGATGGGCGCCGAACGGCGCGAAACGACCGGCGAGCGTAACCCGCATACGAATATTAGCCCAAATCGAAGACTGGGGAAACCCATCGGGCGCGTATTGGGACATCTTCGCCCCCATTCCACGCAAGCTCTAAATTTTATTGAAGAAATTGCCGTTCACCGGCCATTTCATACCGTTTAACCGCACGATAAATCCGCTCATCGGACAGGGGCATTATCGGACAATTGCAGCGAAGGTCAGGAAACCACAGCTCGCGGCCGTTCGCTCCGCTCACCGGCACCCGCCTTAAGCCAGCACGATCACGTTTGGGACGCTTCGCATCGAAGCTGGGCACGGGGCCAACGACTCCACGCCCGCCCGGCCCGGCGCGTCCGCCCACCTTGCATGCTGCCAATTCGGCCCGCAAAACTAATCTTCTATCAAACCGTCTTTCATGAACATCGTCACGCTCGTTCCCTCGCCGGGGTTCGATTCGACCTCCATGCGCGACTCGGTCCCGAAATAGCCACGCAACCGTTCATTGATGTTCTTCATGGCAATGCCCAGCCCCTTCGAAGCCTCGGGGCGCAGAAGCTTGCGACGTTGCTCGGCATCCATGCCAATGCCGTTGTCGGAAACGTTGATATACAAATCGTCGCCCTTGCTGTATGCGGAGATATGGATCTCGAGCCTGCCTTCCTGGGGCATGGCGTGGCGAACGGCGTTTTCGACAAGCGGCTGCACCATGAATGCCGGCACCATGACGCTTTCAAGGCCAGGCTCGATATCAACATCCATGAACAGGCGATCTTCGCCGAAGCGAGCGAGCTCGAATGTGAAGTAGCGCATAGTCTGCTCAACCTCGCGAGAAAGCTCAAGCAAATCGTCGGAATTCTCGAGCGTGCGGCGGTAAAACACGGCGAATTCCCGCAGCAGCATGCGGGCGCGCTCTGGGTCGGTGCGCACCAAAGAGGCGATGGTGTTTATGGTATTAAACAGGAAGTGGGGGTTGATCTGGCTTTGCAGGGCCTTGAGCTCCATCGTGGTCGCAAGCTTCGTCTGCTGCTCAAGCTCAACAGCCGCTATCTGAGTAGAAAGCAGCTCGCCAAGCCCCTCGGCGAGGGCGACCTGCGTTTCGGTAATGTCGCGCGACTTGCGATAGTAGAACTTGAGCGTTCCGATAATCGCATCGCCGCGAGTCAGGGGCACGATGATGCCCGCACGCAGCCCCTTGATGCTATCGGGAAACCCGATTTCTTGAGGAGTTACCAAAACCCGCAGCTTGCCATCTTCGAGCGTAGCATGGGTCGCTTTCGTTCGAATAGGCGCGCCACCAGGACTGATTTCCTCATCATCGCCCGCATAGCCCAAAATAGCCTCGCGGTCGGTAATGGCAACCGCCTGCGCGCCAATGGTAGGGAGCAGCAAATGGCAGACCTTCTGGGCAGTGGGGATATCGAAGCCCTCTTGGAAGCATTCAAGCGTTTGAGACGCTATGCGCAAAATCGTATCGGACTGGCGGGCCCGAACCGTATCGGGGTTCAAGCGCAAATAAATAAGCAGCGCGACAGATACCGTGAACGAAATGCCCGCGACCACGTTAAGATTTCCCAGCGTGATGGGCCACGCGATCGCCGCCGCAAGCACCGCGGCCGACAAAATGCATACCGCAGCAAGCAAGACGTCAAGCACGCGGGCGTACATATTTCGAGGTGCAACCATAGAAAGACCCTTCTCGTTCATGTCGCGGACCAAAAACCCGACGCACTTGGAAAACGCCGATCGGCGCAGATCCATCCCGCTCATCCACGGCAGCTCAAACCCACACTTACCAGCCTCGGTCGGCATGCCTTGTTTTCGCCTTTCTCGCACGTGCCGAAAACCAGCTATGTAAGACGGCCTTCGTCGGCATTTCCCTAGAAACGCTGGCTAGGACAATCGAAACACGAACGGATTCGACGCTCACGCGAAAGCCGAAAGGCGCATCTGCCGACGTGGACGGCGAAGCCCAACGCGTCCCTACATCGCCATAACCTCATTGACCACGAGCATAGCCGCGGCAATGAGGAGAAATCCGGCGAAGAAGAAGCGCAACTCGCGTTCAGGCACACGCTTCACCAACCCGGCGCCAAGCTGGGCCCCGGGAATGGACCCAACCATCATGGCAATGCCGACCATATAGTCGATATTGCCGAGAATCCCTTGCTCTATAACCCCGGGAATGGCAAGAATGCACACCGCCGTAAGCGAAGTTCCCGAGGCAAGGCGCATGGGAATTCCCAGCATGCCAACAAACAGTGGCACCATGATAAAACCGCCGCCAACCCCCACGTAACCGCTCATGAACCCAGCAATCACGCCAATGAAAACGATCTTGGCAATAGTGGCAAAACTGAATTCGATTGCATAGCCGTCGGCAGGATTTCCCGCCTTTGCCGCAGCTTTCGAGGAGGCAGACGCAGCCGCCTTCGGCTGGGATGCGTCGTTTCGCTTTGGGGCCTTCAGCGCCTTCTTGAACATGGTGTATGCGGAATACGCAACAACCACGGCAGCAGCGACCATAATGGCCCAACCGGGGGAAACGCTCGCCAGCCACACGCCGACGGGCGAAAGGCACGCCCCGGCGACACCGCACACAACGCCCACGCGGGGAAGCGATGTCTTATTCTTTTGATGCTTCCACATGCCCGAAATCGAAGTGGGCACGATGGTAAACAGCGATGTCGCCGTGGCGGCGATGGGCTGCATGCCGAACGCGAGGCGGAACAGGGGGACCATGACAGTGCCCCCGCCAATGCCCAAAAGCCCCGAAAGCACACCAACGCCAACACCGGCGATGGCGGCTATGATGAACGAAATCATGTAAGAACTTTCTTCGAGAATTACTCCATGGAACCCATGTTAAGCCGAATTTCGGTCGTGGCGCCAGGGTCGATTCCGCCAGCGGCGCCCCATTCGGCGCGCCTCGCGCGCTCATTCGCGGCCTGCTGCGCGTCTCGATTCGACGAACTCAAAAGCACGCTTTGCAAAATGGCATCGTTTGCCATGCGCGCCATAATGGCCGGCCACATGGCTTGGAATCCAAAATAGCGCGAGCAGTGGTCTTCAGCATAACGCGAGGCTTCGCCCGTTGCCGCACGGGCCGCACGGCGATAGCCCTGCCCGTCGGGGCGACCAATGCTGCGCAGCAAGGCGGTGCGCTTGATACGCTTCGTGATGCCGGGCTCCAAAAACGGCCCGGGGTACGGCAAAAGCGACTGAGGATTTATCTGCAGCAAGTCGATTTGCGTGCGAGCGTACTCGATTTTGCGATACTCGTAGAGCCACCGGAAAATATCCTGGCGAAAGCGCAGGCCCTCGCGTTTGGTCGCCGGCGGAAGGTGGTGCATGTACCACGTGTTATCGAACCAGATATCGCTGCCATACATGCGCAAATTGAGCATGTAATCCAAGTCTTCACCGCGGGCAATCCACGGGTCGAACGATACGCGCCGGAAAGTTTCCCTGTGAAGGGCCAAACAACCGCCGCACACATGGTTCGACCGCGACAATCGCGGACCCGCCATCGCTTTCGAAATCCACTTGTTGAACGAAGTCGCCTGATCCCAATGGCGGTTGTACCACTTGGTCGACCTACTTGAAAGGTAGTTTCCGTTCTTATTGAGATAAAAGCCCGTCTTCGCAAGGATAGGAACACCGCTGCGCGTAAGTTTCCCCAGGCCATACATGGCCTTTTCGAGAAACGCGGGGTCGTCTATCACCACGTCGTCATCGACGAAAACGACCGAATCGAAGTCGAGGGCGCCAGCAAGCAGCAGCCCCAAATTACGGATGCTTCCATACCCAGAAAGGCCGATTTCTGTTCGCAACGAGATATTGAGCTGATCCATGCGCTGACGCACAAGGGCCATTTCGGGCGCGCCCACAACGGCGATGTTCAGACCGTTGAACTCTTCGGCGATCGCGCGAATCTTGCTGGCCGCCTTGTTTTCAATGGCAGATTCAGCCGCAACGAGAATAATGATCTGCCCCAAACCGCGCACGATGCGCAACGATTCCAGGCAACGGGGTAGCTCGCCAGTAGCGGCAAGCGCCGTGGTATGGTCGTATGTCGAAATAACGGGGCCCGCATCGGCATGGCCGCGCGATGAGATATACGTCGGAATAATCACGACTGGATTCATGGGCATTCCCCAATCGGCATTCGAGAGCGCATCCGCAAAACTCGAAATTCGAGGCAGACACTTCGACAACTATCCAATAAACACCAGCCGAAGCCATCTTTGGAGGCTCGCGCGCATCAGACGCGCGATGCCCCATGCTCAAATGCATTTGCTGAAGCAAGCGGGCGGCGCACTTTCTGCGTCGCGCCCGCATGCAAATCTGACGATATTGACCAGCGTTTCCAGGTATTTTAACGCTTTACGCCGCACTGTTTCCGCAAGACCAGCTCTTAGTCTTTCACGCGACGCCTCTTTGCGGAAAATGCGACCGCCGCCAGCGCAGCAAGTGCCGCGGCAGAAACAGCTGCAACGATTGCGCAGGGCATATCGCCGGTTTTCGCCAAAGATTGAGCGTCGCTGCCAGCGCCCGAATAAGAGGCAGGCTTCGACTCGGGGCTCGGGCTCGGGCTCGGGCTCGGAGCAGGATCGCCAGAAAGCTCGCCGGCAGGATGCTCCGGCGTGCTAAACGCAGTAGCGCGCATCACGGCAGAGCCGCCATGGAATTCATCCACGCCCACGGTATAAAGCTTGCCATGATAGGCAAGCGACGTCGCGTAAGCCAAAGGCACGTCAGACGCCTTCTTGCCAAACGGGGTTGCAGTACTGGCCGAATCGCCAACCAGATAGGTATCCTCGTCTCCCTCGGTCACCTTAAGCGCAGAGAACACCGCACCATCGACACCCGCGGCAAGGCCTGCCGAACAATCATAGTAAAACTCGGTTTCAGGCAATGCGCTGGTCAATTCTTCTGCCTTATAGGTGCCGTCCGCCTGTTTCGCCAAACGCTCAGAGGCAAGATTGTTGCTAACGACTTTGCTCGTATCCATGCATACGCCATTGGCCACATAGATAGTGCTGCCGCTTGCCGCCACCTGCATCAACTGGCCATTGGAAGAGCCGGAGTTGTGACGAGGGAAACTAAGCGAGCCCAGCACTTTCATCTCACCGGTCTGCATATCCACCGAAGCGATGCTGTCGCTCTTCAGGCTAGTTTCCGCATCGGGAACCGCTTCAGTGGCGGTAGTCGAGCAGCCGCCGATTGCCATGATGGTCCCCCCAGCGTTCACAATGGAGGCCCCAAGGGGGATATTCTTACCAGCCTGCTCAAGCTGAGTCCATTCGTTGGTTTCGGGATCATACGAAAACAGAAACTGATAGCTCAGAGTTTCATCGGCGCCGGTTCGCGCAAGCATCAAGAGCTTGCCCTCCCACAATGCAAGGCTCACCGTTCCGTACCCGTTAAGCTCATCGCCCTTACAAACATCGCTGGCGCCAGCTACAACGCTCGGCAGGTTCCCCATGTCTTCCCATGTTCCAGTTTCCTCGCAATAGCGATAGAACGACTGGAAGGAGAGGCTCGATTCGAAATCTTTATTCAAGGCTTTAAGCTGCGGGAAGGCGTAAACATACCCGCCCAAGCCAATGAGCTGGGTGCTTTGAACCCCGTCGGCAAATCCAAGGCCGCCCAAGGAAATGGATTCTTCGAACAGGGGAACGTCACCCTCTGGAATGTTTTTCGTGAACCGCAAGACCAACGTATTGCGGCACGACTTCCCTGAAGCGGTGGTAAGCACAACTTCGCGCTTACCGGAAGTCACCTCGCTGGGAACTTTCACCTTTACCGAAGATCCGCTCCAGCTGACAACCTTCGCAGAACAGCCGCCAACGGTGGCCGACCCCTCGTCGTCGCCGAAATACAACCCCTCAATAACGACGTAGTTGGCGCCTTCGCCCTCCTCAAGGGTTGAAGTGGTTATGACCGGTTGGCGTTCGCCTATATTGGCAAGCTTGGACATATCCAGGATGCCGTTCGAGGTGCATTTCCCTTCGAACTGATTCTTTTCCGTCGTGCAGCTCTTCAGCAAGGAAACAAGCTCAAGGGCACGCTCATCGGCAGGCTTAGCCTGATCTATCTTGGTCGAGCAAATCGCCGCAGCGGCCGCCGCCAATGGCGACGCCATGGAAGTGCCGCTCATCAGGCTATAGGGCGCAGTGGTTTTGCCCAGGCCAACGCAATCCAGATACACCCTCTGGTCATCGGAAAGATCGTCAGTTTGGGCCATGAACACCAGCGTCATAAGCAGGTATCCGCTATCCCCGTCGGCGGCCTGGTCGCCATCGGAGTGCCATACCAGCTTTTCGTAATTGGCCCAACCCATGGAATCCGCAAGTTTGACGCTGGCGCTTTCCCATCCGATGTTGCTGATGGAGCGAGCTCTACTTGTCTGGTCCCGAACCATGTCCACATTGCCGTCCTCGTCGACAGCCTCATAATACGTGAACGCCGTGAGGCCGGTATTCCCGTCGGTCGTGGTAGAGAAGCCAAAGCAAGCCACATCTTCCAAGGCCGATTTCTTAACGGGAAGTTTCAAGGTAACCGCATATTGGTGCTTGAAGCCTCCCTCCGTGGCACCTCGGTCAGCCTTTTTCAGCTGCTCGCCGGTAATCGAAAGCGAGCCTGAGTCATCGAAATGAACGTCATAATCTCCGTCGCAGGTTACCCTGTTTTCTTCCTTTACAGCATCGGAGCCATAACCCACATACGCCTCGACGATGCCGTCAGAAAAAGTGGAGTCGTAGACCACGTTGCCCGCAACGGATTCCAGCCATGGCATGTAGGTAGATTTGTCGTATTTTTCGTTCTGACATATTGTGCTCATGATCATGGCGCCGGGGGCATACAAATCGGTTTTCTCTTTACCGTAGTTGCTGTAGACCGATGCATCGCCATTGACGCTTGAAGAATTGACGATAACGGTGTAGGGGCTGGTAGACGTGCCGGTTGGGCTAAGGGTGTGGGAATCGATGTCCTGGGCATCGTTGCCGGATGCGCATACCGAAATCGCACCCTTCTTGCCAACTTCCGTCATGGCAAGGTTGAGGGCAACCGTAGTTCCATCGGTTCCCCAAGAATTGTTGACGACACGAATGTCAATGCCGGCATCCAACGCGCGGGAGATGTACGCATAGCCTTTCAGCGCCGCCTCCAGGCTCATCCCGTTATCCGAGCCGGTCTTCACCGCCATGAGTTTTACGCCATTGGCGGCCCCGCTGGTTCCGTAGCCGTTCCACTGAGCGGCAATGATTCCGGCAACATGGGTTCCGTGACCATCGACGTCCAACGGATCGTCCTCATTGCCCAGGCCCGACGTATTGATGCCGTATTTGCCGCCACCGATTTTGTCTACATAGGCAGACAGGTCGAACATGCTGTCCTTGAGGTCGGGATGATTGTAATCAATGCCCGTATCGACCGTGCAGACAACGCCGGCAGCGTTTTCTGCATCCGTGTTCCAATCAGGAATCTTAACGTCGGAACCGGCCTCCTTATTGCCGGTAAGAACCGTGCCATCCCCGCCGTCGTTGCTCCACTGATAGCGGGTAAGATCGGGCATGCTCGCGGAATCGGCCTGGGTAGGAGTCGATGGCTCGAATTGGTAGGTGCCGTCGCTGCCCTGATCGGAAGCCAAAACGATTGCGCTGCCTTGACCGCCGACCGATTCATCATTTTGGTCAGCCTCGTTAGAAGAACCCGGCTCGTTGCTATTGGCGGCGTCGGCGTTGCCTTCGGCGCCGTTCCCAGCGCCCTCATCGCCGTTGTCGCCATCAACGCCCTGATTGCCTACTGCGCCCTCGGCAGATTCGAAATCCGTATTCTGGACAACGTAGTTGGGTTCTGCGCTGATGACACGCGCGTCTTGCGCAAGCTGCTGAAGCAGATCTCGCGTGCTTACGCTCTCCTTTTTCACCAGAACGATTTGCACGCTGGACTCTTCGGCTTCGCCCGAATCGCTTTCTGCGTCGCTTAGGGCGGCAGCCATGGCCTCGCTGTCGCCATCATCGAGCACAAGGGATGCCGATGAAGCCGAAGCCTCGAAAAGGTCTTCCGATTCAGCAAGCAGGTCGGATGAATCGGTTGAGCCAA
>CAVGRL010000009.1:0-59594 GCA_963631715.1 Bacteroidaceae bacterium | reverse complement strand
CTGGCCTGTTTTGCTTTCATGGCAGGTTGCAGGGATTCGAACCGATGAGGTCGATTCTCATCCAAACCTGCTAAATGCTCTGAGCGCTTAGCAGGTTTGGACCGATAGGGCCAATTTGCCTCTGCCCCCTGGCAATAAAGAAGACTTCGCCGAGCGCCCGAAGCGAAGCTCGTCATCTTGCTTTCTCTGAAATATCCACTGAGTTTTCCACTTCTTTTTCCACGGAGGAAAGCCTCGTTACCTCAAAAGTCTTCTTTTCGTTTTTCCGAAATATTTCTTCGTTTTCCCTCATTTTTCTGGCGAATTTTTTCTCAAAATCGAGGAAATCCTATAAAACCTAAGAGTTATTCGGGTAATTTAGCCTTTTGAGGATATTGTGAACGAAATTCTTATATCGGTAAACGGAGCGAATTATTCGGTAATTGGCTCTATTTTGTCGCGAAATTGCCACATATGATCAAGCGGCCCAGATTTTTTTCCTAAATCAAGCCCGCTTTCAAGCGCTCCAGATATATAGTTCTTCGCGTTGGAGCACGCCTGCAATACCCCTTCCCCTTTTGCAAGACCGCACGCGATCGCACTCGAAAGCGTGCATCCGGTTCCGTGGGTATTCGAGTTTTCTATCCGTCGTGCTTCTATCCAGCAAACGTCCCCATCTACGGCGAGCACATCGTCAGCATCTTCAACCCCATGACCGCCCTTGACCAGAACAGCCGAAGAACATCGCTTCGAAATATCAAGGGCGGCACGCTCCATGTCGAGTTTTCCCGCAATCGCCCGCCCCGACAAAATCTGCGCCTCGGGAATATTCGGCGTTATCAGGCGCGCAAGAGGGAAAAGGCGCTCTGCGACAACCTCTCGAGCGCCATCGCTTATCAATGGGCTGCCGCTCGTCGCTACCATCACAGGATCGACCACGATATTTTCGGCGCCAAAGAACAGGAGCCTTTCGGCAATCGTATCCACAATCGAGGCAGACGACACCATGCCGATTTTGACCGCAGCGGGCCGTATATCAGAAAACACAGCATCGATCTGCGCCGAGACGAATTCAGCAGGTACGTCAAAGACCCCCAGAACCCCTGTCGTATTCTGTGCCGTAAGCGCCGTAATAGCAGTTTGGGCAAAAAGGCCCATGGATTCTATGGTCTTTATATCGGCCTGGATTCCTGCCCCTCCGGAAGAATCCGAGCCAGCAATGGTTACGACCGACGGAATCGAAAAACTCATAGTGTCCTTCTAACAACTCTCCCGAAAACCCGATTGGGCACACAGAGCCAGCAGCTCTTCAGTGCTGCAAACGATATCGTCTGCAGCAAAAATCGCCGAAACGACCGCTGCGCCATATATTCCCGTGCCGCGAAGAGAGGGAATGGTGGCCGTGTTCAAGCCGCCGATCGCCACCACCGGAATGCTCACAGAGGCGCAGATATCCCTCAGCATTTCGAGGGAAACATCGGCCGCCTCTGGCTTCGTCGCGGTTTTGAACAAAGCGCCGACGCCAAGGTAGTCGGCGCCTTCAGACTGCGCGATGCAAGCCTGCTCTACCGTCTGGACAGAGACGCCAACGATCGCATCCTCGCCCAAGCAAGCGCGTGCATAGGCGCACGAAACATCGGATTGCCCCACATGCACGCCATCCGCGCAGGCCAAACGGGCTGCCTCCACGTCGTCATCGATCACGAAGGGGACTCGCCGACATATGTCCCGCTCGTCAATCTCACGCCGTATTGCACGGTATTCGCAAACAAGCTCTTCCGTTGTCGCCAACTTCGACCTAAGCTGCAAAAATGTCGCCCCGCCGAAAATGGCATCGGCGCAACACAGCGAGAGCGCCCTTCCATGCAACCAAGCATCGTCGGAAACCGCATACAAAAGCAACGATTCCGGATGGTTCTTAAGGAAACGACGCGGACTTTCCTTCTCCACGTTAGCGGACCTTTTCGACAAGCGCCGATTTGAGCATGCCTTCAGCGTCTAAGGTAGACAGGGCATCCATCAGATACGTATGGAAGCTTCCCGTTCCATCCCCTTGCCCCATACGCGCCTGAGCGGCCTGCCCAGCCACGCCCATATGCACGACAGCCGCCGTCGCCGCCGCAAGAGCATCGTCTTTCGCGCATGCCATATAGGCGCCGCTTATGGCAGAAAGCATGCAGCCCGACCCCGTAATGCGGCCCTGCATCGGGGACCCATTACGCACGGCAAATGCGCTGTTTGCGTCAGCGATGATATCTATGGGGCCCGTAATGGCCACTACGCAGTTGGCACGCGCCGCGAAATCGCAGGCAAAAGCCGCCGCGGAAGAAATTCCCTGCTCGTCGGCCAGAGCATCCGCAGGATTCACGTCAACGCCCTGCGTGGCGCAAGCTTTGCCTGCAAGCGATTTAATTTCGCTCATATTGCCCCTGACGAGCGCCACGGGCAGCGTATCGAGCAGATCGGCCGCCGTCTTCGTACGCAAGGCCGAAGCCCCTGCTCCCACCGGGTCAAGGACAATAGCATGCCCAAGTTCACCCGCACGCGCGCCAGCGACCTTCATAGCCTCGATGCTCCTGGCATTCAGCGTGCCGATATTAATCACAAGGGCATTGCAGATTGACGTGATATCGGACACATCAGCAGGCTCATCGCTCATAATAGGGCTTGCTCCCACGGCCAAAACGGCATTGGCGCAACTTTCAACCGTCACGTAATTCGTGATGCAGTGCACCAACGGGCCTTGTTCTTGGACGGAATCGAGCTTTTTCGCAATCGCCTCGGCGATATCGGCCGAAGTTTGCAGCATTGAACAGTTCGCAGTCATGCGATCTCTCCCTTCGTTGGCATTACCCATGTCAGGTTCGGCGGGTCGAGGCAACACAGCCTCCTCTCAGCCCGTTTCCGCGAGCTCCCCGTTATGTCGGATGAAATTATAGACGCATGGTCAACCTATTGGATGACGATATCTGCCAGCGGCATTTTTGGAAGGAATACGAGCAAGGCCCCCTCTTCAACGGAAATCTGAACAGGCCGTCCAACAAACTCGTTAGAAAGCCCGAGCGTCACGTCGTTTCTAAGATCGACGCCCTCAACTTCATACAACGAGCCCCTCTCGCAAAGGCCGAAAGAAACATCGGGGGCAGAGAAAACGGAAAACGTGCCCGTTTCGATTGCGGGCAAAGAAAGCTCCATACCCCCGGCTATGGCCGCCACCACATTCTCTTCGCCAACGGCAACCACACGCATACCTTGCCGAGCAGCCGCGACAAGGGCCGCGAATGTGGCCATGCTATGGTCGAGCCTGCCGCCCAAAGCGCCATACACCGCAACGGAAGATTCCCCATGCAAGCGAACCCAATCGAGCGCAAGCGCTGTATCGCTGTCATCTTTCATGACGGGGTGTTTTTCTATGGCGACGTCTTTCGGAACAAAACCAAGTGAATCGAAGTCGCCGATTGCGCACATCGGGGTGATTCCGATGCGAGAAAGAGCCGCAAAACCGCCATCAACCGCCACAACATGTTCGAAAGCACTCGATATGAAATGCTCGGCGTCAAAATAAGCCGCGCCGACAAGAGCGCAGGAAAACTGACCCACTCCGAATACTCCTTATGATGGGAAAACCATTTGGGAGGAAAAAGCGATTCCCAAAGCTTCGATTTTTTCTTCCGAGCGATTGTAGCAGCACGGCATGCATCTCGAGACGTCTTCGTGCTACAATGGCTCGGCTATGCGGGCCGGACGGTCGCGGGAGCTTATCGCTCACGAGGAAAGTCCGGGCTTCTTGAGGCAGGATGCCGGCTAACGGCCGGGCGGGGAAACCCGACGGAAAGTGCTGAAGAAACTTAAACTCCCACTGGCGCCTCGCGGCGTTAAGAGAAAAGCTGAGAAGGTGCGGTAAGAGCGCACCAGCATGCCAGTAATGGCATGGCTTGGTAAACCCCATCCGAAGCAAGGGCGAATAGGCATGCGATACGGTTGAGCCTCTCCGTGCATGCGGGTAGCCTGCTTGAGGCGTACGGTAACGTGCGTCCTAGATAAATGGCCGTCTTCAACGACAGAACCCGGCTCATAGGCCCGCTAAGGCATATAAAAAGCCCGCATATGCGGGCTTTTTGCTGCTCTCGGTTTTGGCGCCAATTCACAGTGCCATGTGCGAAATCGAAGCCTAGTCGATATCGCCCAAGTCGAAGCCATCAGAGGCATCCCCGAACCCAGACAGGTCCTTTTCAACACCCGGCTGAGGCGCAGGGGCGGCAGCGGGGGTAGACGGCATAGCAGTAGTGGAAGCGGCAGGAATCACGGCCGCAGAAGACCCGGCAGCGGGAGCAACGTAGCTCGGAGCCACGGCGCCCGTAGCACCGAAGGAAGGCTTGTGAACGGGAGCTTGCGCAGCGCTTGCAAAGCGACCGTGCGAACGCTTCTTCCCTTCCTTTTTGGCAAGCTCGTCTTCGATATCGTCGAGCTTGGCATTGGCATCGTCGATGAAATTCTTAAGAGCCTCGGAATATGCCTCACACGTCTTTTTGTGTGAGCGATCAAGCTCTTCGATAGCGCTTTCGATTTTGGTCTTTTCGGCATTCGCGCGATCGATGATATCGGAAGCCTCGGCCTCGGCGTCGTTATGGATGCGCTTCGCCTCGGCATTCGCCGCATCGATGACCTCTTTAGCAGAACGCTGGGCGGTCACAAGGGCATTGGCAATCGCGGATGCGTCGGTTTCCTTTTCAGAAAGAGCCTGCTCGAGTTCGGCGATGCGAGCATCTTTCTCGTCGGAAGAAATCTCTGCCTTTTTCTCGCTCGATGCCGAAGGCTCTGACCCCTCGATAGGCATCGCTGGCTCGGCGAAAGCCGCATCCATATCCATAGGCGCATCTTCGAACGTCGCCTCTTCGCCCGTAAGCTCCTCGATGCGAGCGAGCAGCTCATCGATCTGGTCGTTCAGGCCGTCGATTTCAGCAGCAACGTGCTCGAGGAACACGTCAACCTCGTCGACGTCGTAACCCTTGCGATCTACCGTAAAGCTCTGATTGTGGATGTCTTCGGAAGTGATGGACATGCCTAGCTCCAATCTTCATTCGAAACAAGCCCGATAATACCGGGCAGACGGTCGCCCCGTCCAATTGTGCGCGAATTGCAAAACGCGCCTATGCGAGAGCCTCAACACCTACAAGATATTGACGATCAAGCGCACCAAGAATTGTAATACAAGCAGGGCAAAGATAGGCGTCACGTCCACCATGCCCCCAATAGGCGGAATGAATCTACGGAAAAGGTTCAGATATGGATCGCAAACCTTGCCCAAGACCGTTTCTATATCGGCGAGGATTCCATGGCGGTTCGGAATCCAGCTCATAATCACGTAGACAAACAGAATCATCGTGTAGGCGTCAGCAAGCTTCACGATGAACAGTTGCAAAGCGTACGTGCTCATTTACATCAGCCCCTGCGATTTAAGCCTCGAAACCTCGGCTTCGGTCAGCGCCGCACCGCGGGTAATGGCGAAAACATGCCCCGAAACGCATTCAACCTGAGCATCAAGCGCGCAAGCCACGCCAAAGCTGAAATCCAAAATACGTTTCCCAAGGGCTTCCTGAGTGTTGCGCAACGACAAAACGGCCACATCGCCCGATTTCAAGACCTTCGAAATGCGTTCGGCATCGGCATACGTTTCCGGCTTGATGATCGTCACCACGCGAGCAGACCTCTGCGTTACGCGGCCCTCGACAGGCGTCGCTGGTGCAGCTGAGCTCGGCTGCGCATTTGCGGCGGGAATCTCCCTGCTCGCAGTTTGTGCATAGGCACCCGTCGAAGTCCCCTTCGCCTGAGGGGCGGAAGACGGCTCGAACAACGAATTCACGCCAGGCGAGCGATGGGAATCCTCGCTTATGATTTTGAAGTCGCGGTTCGGACGCGTCGACTGTGAAGAGAAATCGTCAGCGGCTTCGCTCGGGGTATATTGGGTGTGCGCCCTCACATCGTCAGACGTGATGAGTTTGGGCATCTGCGTGGAAAACGACGGCGCCTTTTCCTGGGCGTAATCGGCGGAATCGTCGTAGGCATATTCGCCATAGTCCTCGAATTCGCTTTCGTAGCCATACGAGTTGCGCGAGCGCCCCGAAGAAGAACGCGAATGCGTTGTCTCGGAAGTTCCCATGCCCAGACGGTCTTTCAATTCATCGAATTTTGGGATTTTGAAATCCATAGCTGGTCCACCTATCAATCAAACGGGCTATCCCGCGTAGTCGGCGCTGAAAATGGCTCGCCCTATGCGAACCATGGTAGCCCCCTCTTCGATACCCACTTCGTAATCGTTACTCATCCCCATTGAAAGCTCATGGAGGCCCATGTCGATGCCGCCTTCGGCAAGCTCTCGCTGAACGTGGTCTCGAAGTTCGCGCAAGCCCCTAAACGTCTCGCGCGCCACGCTCTCATCGCCGATAGGAGCCATGGTCATGAGTCCTTCAACGCGAATATGGCTAAGCGAAGCGCAATGCTTGAGCATCGCTGCAAGGTCTTCAGGCGAAACGCCTTGCTTGTTCGACTCGCCATCATTGACCTCGATAAGCACGCCCTGAACGATGCCCTTATCGGCAGCTAAGCGATCAATCTTATCGGCATGTGCCGACTGGTAAAGCGAATGGATGAGACACGCACGACCAACGACCTTATCGAGCTGGCGCGACTGGATGTTCCCGATGAAATGCCATCGCTCATTGGGATACGCATCGTGTTTCCTCACGAGTTCATCGGGGCGATTCTCCCCGAAATCGTGAATCCCGGCTTCAATGGCCTCCGAAACGGCATCGAGCCCAACCGTCTTGGAAACACCAATAACCCGAACATCGCCACGAGATCGATATGCTCGCGCGCACGCCTGCCCTACCGAGCTATCGACGTTGTCCCAACGTTTTTTCAAAGTCATTGCGAAACCTCGACTTCCTTTCAACCAATCCAAACAAGGACGGAGACTCGTTCGAAAGAACAGGTGCCACAAGCGGCGGCGTATCCAAAAGTTATGCCCTCACAGCGAAAGCGCCATGACGTCCGCACACGCCGCCCGAGGCGCGATACGAATAAAAGCGCCCGCCCTCGTCGCATACGGTGCACGCATCAATGTCGGCAATCCTTGAGGGATCTATGCCTTCGGCGACAAGCCCCAAGCGCAACGCCGTGCCCATGTCTACGTGCCGTTCGTCAAGCAGGCTCGCCTCGCCAAACGAATCCAAGAATTGTTTGGCGACGTCGTGGCCCACCTCAAAATGGCACGCATGGATATAGGGGCCGATGTACACGTTGAAGCAACCGGGGCTCGCGTCCTCAACCTCGCACAAAGTAGAAAGCGCGGTTCTCCACGCGCCGAACACCACGCCGCGCCAACCGCAGTGCGAAACAGCGAAGCGCCCCGAAGGGGCAACTATTATGACCGGAACGCAATCGGCAAAGCACAGAAGAGCGGCAATGCCTTCACACCCAACGACGACCGAGTCGGCCGCCTCTTCGGCGAAAGCGCGAGCCTGCTCGAAATCGAAGGCATGCTCGCACAACGCGACATCCGTGGCGTGAACCTGGTTGGGAACAATAAGGCGCTCAAACGAGGCGCCCATCGCCTCGCAAAGCGCTTGCCGATTCTTTTTCACGCACAAGGGGTCGTCATGAACGTGCGCACCCAAATTAAGGGAGTCGAACGGAGCCGCGCTCGTTCCCCCAATCCGCTCGGTAAAAGCGATTCGCACGCCGCAAGCCTCGAAAAGAGCCTCGTCGGTATAGGCGCCCAAGCTAGAAAAACGACCTTCGACAAGTCGCGGAAGCGGCAAATCGAAGGTCGAATTCGTGCCCGACGCGCTATCGTAACCCGTCATGGCCAACTTCTTTCAGTTTATCGGCGACGCAGAAAATCGGGAATGTACTCTTCGTCTGCCACACGCGTCGAAGAGGCGCTCATCGACGAGGCCACCGGGGAAGACGCATGGCTTTGGTTGGAGGTGTACGTATCGCGTCCAAATGCGCCGGACACCGAAGACGTCGTTGCGCCTTGCGTTGCGGCAAACAGGTCGTTACGAGCGGAATCAAAATCCATTGCAGCCTGCGATTGGCGAGTAAAGCCCGTGGCGATGACGGTGATGCGAACCTGGTCGCCCAAAGCATCGTCGATGATCTGGCCGTAAATGATGTTCGCGTCCTCGTCGACAACCGCCTCCATGGCGCGCGCCGCCGCATCGACTTCCGCGAGGGTCAAATCGCTGCCGCCCGCGATAGAGAACAGAACGCGGCTCGCGCCTTGGATGGAAGCCTCGAGCAGATTGGAGTTGATTGCCTGCTGCGCTGCATCGAGCGCGCGATTCTCGCCCGTTCCAAAACCGATGCCCATCATTGCCGTGCCGGCGTCTTTCATGACGGTACGGATATCGGCAAAGTCGAGGTTGATGAGACCGGGAATGGTAATAAGGTCGGTAACGCCCTGGATACCCTGGCGAAGCGTATCGTCTGCAATGCGGAAAGCGTCAAGCGCAGAGGTCTTCTTGTCGATGACTTCCAGCAAACGATCGTTCGGAATGACGATGAGCGTATCGACTTTCTGAGAGAGCAGATCGCAACCCTGCTCTGCCTGGTTGCGACGAACGCGTCCCTCGAATCCAAACGGCTTCGTGACAACGCCAACGGTAAGCGCGCCGATTTCCTCGCGCGCGATTTCCGCCACGACGGGAGCGGCACCCGTACCCGTTCCGCCGCCTTCGCCGGCGGTAACGAACACCATGTCCGCTTCGGCGAGCGCCTCTCGAATCTCGCTGCGCGACTCTTCTGCCGCCTGGCAGCCAATTTCGGGATTCGCGCCGGCGCCAAGGCCGCGCGTAAGTTCTTCACCAATATGGATGGTTTTGTCGGCCTGGGACACAAGCAGCGCCTGCTTGTCGGTATTGACGGCGATGAATTCGACGCCTTTCAGGCCCGCTTCGACCATTCGGTTGACGGCGTTGGTGCCGCCGCCGCCGACGCCGACGACCTTAATGACGGCCAAATGCTCTGAACCAACAGTTTTCGCCATGTTTCCTCCAACGTGCTGCGTTTACGGCTGCGTTTGACTGCTCCCGCCAAGGCGGGCTTATAAAATCAATTCTCACTAAGAGAAACTATAACACGCATACTTTACACGAACATGCGAGCATTGCAAGAATGGCAGGCCCCACCAAAAGGCAGCTTCCGCCGAATCATCACGGAATTTGGCCTGCAAAAAAACACGAACCCTATGCCGTTCTCCATGTGGGGCTTTTCACTACGCGCACATTTATGTAGCTCACTTCGCCTGGATGATCATCGAGGATCTGCTCTATGACCCGCTCCTTGTCGCGAATGTCGCTCGCCAATCCGAAGGCGATTTCCACGTTCGACTCCAGCACGAGCGTCGTGTTTTCCGCCGAAGTCGCCGAAACCGATTTCACTTGGTTCTTCAAATCGGTCGTAAGCCCCATAACCACATTCAGGGCATTGGTGACGCTTTCGTCCGTACACGTCTGCCCCACTTCGGGAACCACGCCATACGCGACATCGGTAATAGTGAATACGTTTGCAGCATCCTCGAAAATCTTGGGCGATATGTTCTGAGCCGCCTGCGAATCTTCGTCGGGGATTCGGCACAACCATATCCCGTCTTCCGAAATCGCCCAGCGCTCGGTCGATTTTCCATCGTTGACGCCAACCTCGACCGTTGCGCCAATCACACGCTCGGTCACGGCGAGGTTGAGCGTGTTCGGAAAAACACGCTGGACATCGACGTCTTTCACCCAGGCGTCGCGAGCGATACTTGCCTCAATAGCAGCCGCATCCACACGAAGAAGCGTCGTATTGCTGGGGACATTTGCGAGCTGAGTCATTTCGGTTGCCGTGAGATGCTCGACGCCCGAAACGGTAACTTGCTCGATGGCAAACAGGTTCGACCAATACACGCCAACACCCACCCCGACCAAAACGGCAAGCGCTACAAGGGCGGCGATGATTTTGGCCATGTGGTTGCGGTAGTTCGCCTGCGCGCGCACACGATGCGCCGAGGCATTCGAGCTCGCTGCCGCAAGCTCGCCGAGCTTGACCGTAGAGATGCGAGGAGCAGCCGACCCAAGCTGCGAACGGGGCGTCGGGGTGTATCTCGACCTTTGGCGATCGCCCAAAGAGGCGTTGCCCGTAGTCCGGGAGCGAGGCCGTCGGCGGCTGTTATAAGACTTATTCGAAGCCAAGGAAGCGCACCTCCGGAACAAGATCGATCTCGTACTTATCGGCAACCGCATCACAGGCCGCGTGGATGAGCGAAAGCACTTCCACAGCTCGCGCCCCACCAAGATTCACGATGAAATTGGCATGCTTCGGCGAAATCTGGGCGCCGCCGCACAACGCGCCTTTCAATCCGACATTCTCGATGAGCCTACCCACCGACTCCCCCGAGGGGTTGCGAAATACGCTGCCGCAGGACGGGAGGCCCAAGGGCTGCGTGATGCGCCTGCGCTGCTGGGATTTCTCCATAAGGCGCCTCACCGATTCGGCGTCGCATGCGCTCGTCGCAATCGAGCACTCCAAGACCACCTCATCGAAAGGAATCGAAGTCTCGCGATAGTCCCATGATATATCGGACCCAAGATAGCGAAGAAGCCCAACGCCCGGACGATACGTCGTGACGGATTCAATGCGCGGACCAATGAATTCCCTTCGCGTGCCGGCATTCATTCGAATGGCGCCCCCCACCGTGCCAGGAATGCCAACGGCGAACTCCAAGCCCGTACGCTCAAGGGAGGCGGCGCGACGCACGAGCTGCGAAAGGCGAAGCGCCGCACCGGCAGTGAAAACCCCCGTCGCCTCGTCGTAAATGCATTTCGAAAAGCCTTCGCCCAAAACGATGACAGCGCCATCGAACCCCTCGTCGGAAACGAGGAGATTCGAGCCGCCACCCAAAATCGTCCAAGCGATTCCCAGATCTCGGCACGCCTCGCATACGGTGATGAGGGAATGGAAGTCGTCCGCTTCTATATAGAAGCGCGCAGGACCCCCGATTCGCATGGTCGTGTGGCGGGAAAGCGGTTCTTCTTCAAGCACGCTGCCGGAAAAATCACCACGTAAGCGCCTCTTCAGGGCATTCGACATGGCAACCTATGCCTGATTGGCGGAAAGTTCCGCGATTATCTTCTTGCCGAACGTCGTCACATCCCCAGCACCCATGGTGATAAGCAAATCGCCCGGCGCAAGCATGCTTGCAACAAACGCCGCCGTGGCGCTTTTATCGGGGGCGAAAGAAACGTTTTCCACGCTTCCCGATGCGGCAACCGCATCGGCGATCAGCTTTCCGCTCACCCCTTCTATAGGAGCCTCGCCGGCAGCATAAACATCCATCACAACAAGGGTGTCAGCATCGCCGAACGCCTCGCCGAATTGAGCAGCGAGCGACTCGGTACGCGAATAGCGATGCGGCTGGAAAAGAACGACAACGCGGTTGAAATCGAGCATCGATGCCGCAGCGAGCGTCGCTTTGATTTCGGTTGGATGGTGCGCGTAATCGTCCACGACTGTAACGCCGCAAGCCTCGCCGACCAAATCGAAACGACGACGAACGCCCCGGTAGCCCTCAAGGGCCGCGGCAGCAGCGGCGACATCTTTGCCCAAAGCCCAAATCACGGAAACGACGCCCGCGGCATTAAGGGCGTTATGTCTGCCGGGATTGCACGACAACGCGACATCGACCGACGACCCGTCGGCAAAAGAAAGCGTGAACCGCGATCCCAAACCGCACGCCCGATAGTTCGATATGCGCGTGTCGCAATCGGAACCAAATCCATACGTCACCGCACGGCGGCCGCTTTTGCAAGCAAGGCCGACAAGCTCTGGGTCTTCGCCGCACACAACTACAGCCCCGTCTTCGGGCACCAATTCCATGAATTTCAGAAACGTCGCGCGAATTTCGTCGATTCCGCCCGTGTAATGATCGAGATGGTCGGCCTCGACATTGGTGACAAGCGCCACGTAGGGCGACAGATTCAAAAAAGACCCGTCGCTTTCGTCGGCTTCGACCACGTAATATTCGCCTTCGCCCGACACGGCGTTGGTGTGATACGCGCCCACAATGCCGCCCACCACGAACGTGGGCTTCATCCCCAAGGAATCTGTCACTGTGGCAAGCATCGACGACGTCGTCGTTTTTCCATGGGTTCCGCATGCGGCAAGGGTCTTTTTGCCCCGCCCAAGCTCTGCGAGCATATGGGCGCGATGCCACACGGCGATTCCAAGTTCGCGAGCGCGCGCAAGCTCCGGATTAGTTTCGGGGATTGCCGAGGAAATGACAACAGCGTCCATGTCCTCGTCTACGTTCTTTGCATCGTGGCCGATGAACACAGGGATGCCCGCAGCCACCAAATCGTCGGTATATCGAGAAGACTTCATGTCGGAGCCGCTCACGCGCATTCCCGCATCAAAAGCGACACGCGCGATTCCGCTCATGCCAACGCCACCGACGCCGATGAAATGCACTCGTTTGCCAGTTTCCGCCATCTGCCATGCCTCCTAGACCATTTTCGAAACGACGATAACGCTCCGTTTCAAGCGGTCGTTTATTGTATCCCAGCTATGCCCTCTTGGCTGCACCAACCACAACATCAGCCAATTTGGAAGCAGCGTCTTGCGTTTCGAAACGAGCCGCAGCCTCGCTCATCGAGGCGCGCAACGAAGAATCGCTCACCAATGCGAGCAGCTTATCCGCGAATTGCCCGCTATCGAGCTCGACATCGGCGATCATATCCGCCGCACCGCTTTCGACATACGCTCGCGCATTCGTGGTTTGGTGGTCTTCGGTGGCGTAGGGAAACGGAACAAGCAAAGCAGGCAAGCCAAGGGCCGATATCTCGGCAAGCGACGTCGCGCCCGCGCGCGAGATTACGCAATCGGCCGCATGAAGCGTTTCGGCCATGCGATCCTGATAGGGCATCACAATCCAACGCTTCTCTTCCTCAGGCGAAAGGGCAAGATTATTGAGAGTCGTTTCGTATTCCTTCGGCCCACTGATATGAACGACGTGCAGTCCTTCAACAGCGAGCAGGCGATCTTTAAGAGCGCTCACCGCAGAATTGATATGCCTGGCCCCTAAGCTCCCCCCAAACACAAGCAGCATAGTCGCATCCTGATCGATGCCGAGCATCTGGCGCCCCTGCTCTCGCGTAGCGGAAAATATCGACGAGCGCACCGGGTTGCCTGTAAGCACGAGCTTCGATTTTTCGGCGATGTCTTTGCCGGCAACTTCATAGGTAAGGGCCACCGCAGCAGCCTTTTTCCCCAAGTATTTGTTCGCCATGCCCATAACCGAATTTTGTTCGTGCACCACGAGAGGAATCCCCAGCTTTTCGGCCGCCATGCCAACGGGAATCGATACATACCCGCCAAAACCGACGACAACATCGGGAGAAAGCTCTTTCATCCACGATTTCGCCTTGGCTTGGGAGCGTAAGATTTTAAGCGACGACGTCAGCAGCGTGTGCGGGCGTTCGCGATCGAACCCTGCCGCATCGAAGCCCGTAAAGGGGATATCGGTTTGCCCCACCAAACGTGCCTCGACGCCCTGGGGCGTGCCGGCAAAATATACTTCATGATTATGCTTGGCCAAAACCTCGGCAAGGGCGAGCGCAGGATTGATATGTCCCGCAGTACCACCGCCGGTAAGAACGAATTTCATCGAGAGCCCCTTCCGCCGCCGCGACGATCGCGGCCCGAATATCCAGAATCACGCGTCGATCCACGTCGCAACTCGCGGCGATTTCCTTCGCGCGACGAGGCCTGCGACCCACCGCCAAGCTCAAGGTCGCGGTAGCGCCTAGAGGATGAAGAAGATCGAGGAGATGGCGAATCGCCCAGAACTGAAGAGCGATTGCTCGACGATGCCCGCCGATCGCGCCGATCGTCAAAACGAGCGTTTCTGGGAGCAGGCTCGTCCTCGACGCGAATATAGCTCAAATTGGCCCGTCGACGCTCGGCCATCCCACCTCCCGAGGCCAAAGACTCAGCCGCCGAAACGCGCGACACCGACAAGATAATGCCCACCATGATAAGCGAGGCAACAACCGACGAGCCACCCGACGAAACGAAGGGCAAAGGCTTGCCCGTAGTTGGAAACAGCCCCGTCGCACAAGCCATATTCAAAAAAGCCTGGCCAACAAGCATGGCGGTCAAGCCGCCCGCAAGCACCTTGCCAAACGTGTCGGTGGCTCGCTTTGCGATTTGCACGCCGCAAAACAAGATCACGATGAACAAGGCTACGACGAAAAGCGTTCCCACAAGGCCGCATTCCTCGCCGATAATCGAGAAAATAAAATCGGTTTCGGCCTCGGGCAAATACAAGAACTTCTCACGGGAATTTCCGAGCCCGACACCGAGTATGCCGCCTTCTGAGAACGCGTAAAACGACCTGATCATCTGATATCCGGTATTGTATTGATCGCTCCATGGATCCAGCCACACGGCAATGCGCGCCGAGCGATACCCCACGAGACCTATAGTGCCAACAGCAACGATAGCAGCCACCACGATGGCGAATTGCCACCACGGCACTTCTGCAAGCCACATGACGGCGAAAAGCCCCAAAAGGATGATAACCGCCGACCCCATATCCGATTGGGTCACATACAGAAACCCAAGCGGGGCGATAACCAAAACGAAAGCGGCAACGCAGGCTTGCCGAAAATCGACAGCTTCTTCGCGATAGTCGGCCATGACCTTCGCCCCGGCGGCAAGCAGCATGATTTTCGCAAATTCCGTGGGCTGAATGCTAAAAGGGCCAATATAGATCCACCGCGTAGCACCCAAGATATTCGTTCCTATAATGGGAACGGCCAAAAGCAAAATGGCACAGATGATCCAAAAAACCCAAAACCACGCACCGTCACGAAGGGAGTGGTAGTCGCAACGGGAAATGAACACCGCGAGACCGCCCCCAACAACCGAGAAGATAGCCTGTTTCACCACATAAGATGCCGGAGAATCGCCATTGTCGATCGCCTCGACCGTCGATGCGGAAAACACCATCACGATGCCAATAAGAACAAGCAGGAGCACAGCCCCAATGAGTGCAAGACGAGGCATCGCATACGCCGACGGAGCGCCGTCTTTCAAAGTTCCCCGATTATTGGATTGAAACGTGCCGACACGCGCGCCGGCCGCGAAATTGCGAGCCACCAGCAATACTTCCTACCGGGTAGCCGCAGCACGAAACGCAACGAGCTGCTTGAATACTTTGCCCCGGTGCTCAAACGAATCGAATTCGTCGAAAGACGAGCATGCAGGAGACAACACAATCTCGTCACCCGCAGACGCCATGGTGATTGCGGCATCGAGCGCATCTTCCATGTGGCTCACAAGAACATGCTTCAGTTGGGCGCTTTCGAAGGCCTCGTAGAATCGCTGCCCCGCTGCGCCAAAACACACCACGGCTTTGCACGTGGCGTCGCATGCCGAAACGAGCTCGGCAAGATCGGTCCCCTTGTCATTTCCTCCCAAAAGAAAGATTGCCGTATGGGAAGGAAAGGCCGAAAGGGCCTTCAGCGTGGCATCCACGTTGGTCGCCTTCGAATCGTTGATGAATTTCACACCCGAAATTTCACCGCAAGGCTCCAAGCGATGCTCGAGCGGCTCGAACGTGCTCAGCCCTTCGCGAACGCTCGCGGGAGACACTCCGAAGACCAAAGCGGCGCTTGCTGCCGCAAGGGCGTTCGAGATATTGTGCTCGCCTTTAATCTTCAGTTCGCTCTCGCGCACAAGATCGATTTCGCTTTCCGCCAAATCGACGCGAAGCATGTCGCCTGACAAAAATGCCGCATTCTCGCTGCCGCACGTATCCTTCATAGAGCAATCGATTCCAGAAGCGCATCCGATAGGCACATAATCGAAAACCCGGGCGTCGTCGTCTTTGAATTCCTTTATGCACGCACGCGTGACATCGCATACAGCATCGATGACGAGCACTCCGCCGCTCTGCGAAAGGTTCGCGTACACACGTTTTTTCGCATCGGCATACGCATCGAACGTCATGTGCCAATACAGATGATCGGGCGTGATATTGAGCAGCACGGCGACATCGGGAGCAAATTCCCGACAACTCGCCAGCTGAAACGAACTCGCCTCGCAAACATAGACATCGGCGGCCGAGGAATCAACCGCTTCAATGCAGGCGTAGCCAATATTGCCCACGGCGGCCGCACGGATACCCGCGCATTTCAAAATGTGAGCGATAAGCGATGTCGTGGTCGTTTTCCCATTGGTTCCGGTCACAGCGATCCAACGGGAATCCGAAGGGCTTTCGCGCCACGCGAACTCTACCTCGGAAATCACCTCACCGCTTACTGCGGCAGCATTCTCGTAGAAGCGCGAGAATTGCGAAATGCCCGGGCTCGCAACGCACACGTCGTAGCTACGCTCGAATGTGAAAGAATCGAAATAAACGCGAGCCCCGCGCGTCTCGCACATCGCCGCGAACTCAAGCGCCGCGTCGTTTTTCTCCCCGGCCGCGATAGTGAGGCTTGTAACGCGGGAGCCTAGCAGGCCAAGGCAATACTTGGCCGTAGCCATGCCGCTTTTCCCCAAGCCCAAAACCAGAACGTCGCCCCAACACGCGGGCGCCGCTTTCGTTTTCTCTATTTCGAAACCGGCCATGGTGGCACCTCTTTCTTGAAAACGCTAGGCAATCGCGTGCATGACGATAGGCTGGATGAAGAACAGCACGAACCCAAGGCCGGCCAAAGCCCCCGACACAATCCAGAATCGGATGACGACTTTGGTTTCACTCCAACCTTTCTTTTCAAAATGGTGGTGCAAAGGCGCCATAAGAAACAGGCGCTTGTGGGTTCGCTTGTAATGAACAACCTGCAAAATGACAGAGCAGGCCTCTGCCACGAAAAGGCCGCCGATGATTAGCGAGAAGACCTCGCTTTTCGTGAGAATAGCAATGCAAGCAAGAGCCGACCCAAGTGCCAACGAGCCCGTGTCGCCCATGAAGATGTCAGCGGGATAGGCGTTAAACCACAAAAAGCCGACGCACGCTCCCGCCATCGTGGCGGCGAACACGGCCATGGGAAGCATGTTTTCGCGATAGGCGATGGCAGCCATGACAATCATAACAACCATAACGGTGCCTGCAGCCAAGCCATCGAGACCGTCGGTAAGATTTACGGCATTTGACATGCCAATAATGAGCAAATAGCAAAAAATGAGATAGAGCCACGGAATGTCGAGCATGCCATCTTCGGGGCATACCGCACACGGGATAGATGTGGTAATGATTCCGAAATCCCAGGGCTCCATGAAGGGAATCTGCACCGTAGGGGCGATTCCGAGCCAATTCACAACGAACAAAACGAACACCGTCGAAATGGCAAACTGGCCAATGAGCTTCCCTTTCGGGGTGAGCCCCAGCGAGCGCTCATGGACGACCTTCTCAACATCGTCGAACAATCCAAGCGCGGCAGTCAGCAATGTTCCCAAAAGGGCGGCGACAAAACCCCACGAAGGAGGCACAACGAGCAAAACGGTAATGACGATGGCAATGAGCATAACCACGCCGCCCATAGTCGGCGTGCCTTGTTTAACCAGATGGCTTTGCGGCCCGTCGGCTCGAACGTTCTGCCCGATGTTCGTACGGGTGAGCAAGCGAATCCACGCAGGCATGATCGCCATGGTGATGAGCGCCGCCACTACGAAACCAAGAAACACCAGGAAAGACGGATATGCGGAAAATAAGCTGCTGAGCATTATTCGACAATCCCTTCAACAACTGCATCAAGACCCATATAATGCGACGCCTTCACCAACACGATATCGCCCCGCTCGACAGCATTCGACGCGAAATCGAGTGCCGCCGCGGCATCTCCCACGCAGGTAATTTTCTCTACATCAAGACCAGCCGCCTTAGCCGCCTCGGCAATTCCCTGCGACAGTTCGCCAACGCAGACGAGCATATCGAGATTCGCCTCGGCCGCAGCCCGCCCAACAGAAGCATGGCCCTCGGCGCTCGCCGAACCAAGTTCGCCCATATCACCAAGAATCGCAATGCGACGACCCGGCACCGCATACGAAGAGAGCGTCACGATGGCGGCGCGCATAGATTCAGGCGCGGCATTGTAGGCATCGTTGAGCACGAGGGCTCCGTTTGCCGCATGGAGCAATTCGGCACGACCCGATTCAGGCTGAGCTTTCGAGAGAGCATCGGCAACGCCGTCAAACGACATGCCGCATGCAAGGCATACGCTAGCAGCGCCACACGCATTCGAGACATTTTGGACTCCGCGCAAAAGCAACGACACCCTCGCTCGACGAGTATCGGCACCGCCAAGGGCCGCCCCGTTCGCGCAAAGGTCGAAAGAAGGACGCCCTTCGTCGTCGACCGAAACACGTTCCGCCCACACGGCGCCGTCATCGAACCAATCACCGCAAGGTTCGCCCTCGGCAGAAAACGCCCCCGTTTTCACGCCGCGTTCCTTCAATCGCGAATGATTCGCCATAAACGACGACATGTCGCAAGCTGCATTAAGAAACGCCTTGCCACCCGCGGGCAACGCGTCAAGAAGTTCCGATTTAGCAAGCGCGATATTCTCACGGGTTTTCAGGTATTCGAGATGAGAGGTGCCCACGACGGAAACGATGCCGATTTCCGGCTCTGCCATCTTGGCGAGATGTGCGATTTGGCCGGGCCTGTCCATCCCCATCTCAACGACAAGGACTTCGGTTGACGCAGGAGCCGTAAGCACTGTATAGGGAGCGCCAAGTTCGTTGTTGAAGTTGCCCTTCGTCGCCCATGTCTCGAATTCGGTCGAGAGCACATCCCTGATAAGGCCCTTGGTGGTTGTTTTTCCAACCGAGCCCGTAACGGCAACGACCCTTGCTCGCAGCATCTTTCGCCACGCATGGGCTATTTCGGCAATCGATTGAGCGATATCATCGACGAGAAGGATGGCGGCACCGGCTTCTTGCGCGGCGAGGCGTGCATCGGACCCAGGATCAACTGTGCACAGCGCGACACAGGCCCCCGCCTCGATAGCGCTTTGGACGAAATCGTGTCCGTCCACACGTTCGCCTTTGATCGCCGCATAAACGAAACCGGGCTCTACGGCACGAGAATCCCACGTAAGACCAAGCGCCACCGCGGCGGCGTCGGCGGGCTGCACAAGAGCGCGCGCACCGCAGACATCAATCAAACGTCCAATTTCGAATTTCATTCATCCTACCTTCAAAAACCACGCTTCATCAGGCAAAATATCTTATCGTAATGACATTTACCTTTGCACGATCTTATAGCGGCTGCAAGCTTCGGTCATTATATCTTTAAACACCTCGCAGGTATTGCGCTCGTAAGGCACATGGTTCACACCGACAAAACACACCAAGTTCGTCGATGCTCCAGGCAAAAATCCCACGAAGTCGAGATTGTACGAATTCTCGACGTAGCTGCCGGAATCGTCGGCATACTCGGCCGTGCCCGTCTTTCCTGCCGTCACATACCCATCGACGGCCGCCGTCTTTCCCGTCCCTTCGTTCACAACGCCCTCGAGCATCTCGGTAAGCGGAACAATGGCATCGGTGTTTTCGATAATCTGCGCGCTTCCCCACTCAATTTCCTCACCCGTATTCGGCTTTGAAATGAGAAAGTGCGGCGTATAGGCGATTCCGTTATTGGCAATGGCTCCATAGAAGCGCGTAATCATAAGGGGGCTTAACGAGATACCCTGGCCAAAGGTGACATTGTACGACTGAATCTTCGACCAGGTATCCACATGGGTCAGATACCCCTCGGCCTCCCCGGGATAATCGATTCCCGTAGCGTCGTTAAGACCATAGGAACGAATCTTTTCGTACAGAGCAGAAAAGCCCAAATGTTGTTCCACGAGCAACGAAGTTCCCACGTTTGACGATTGCGCGAGCACTTCGGAAGCCGTCATGAGTGTAGCCGATCGTTCATGCGCGTCGGAGACCTCGTATTCGTCGGCCGAAATTGAAGTGGGGCAATCGACCGTGGTCGAAGCGGTAATAGCTCCAGCTTCGAGCATGGCGCAAAACGATACTGTCTTGAAAATCGAACCTGGCTCGAACTGGCTCGTGATGGCCTTGATTGAAGTTGCGCCGTCTTCGATATTCGAACGATCGGAGGGGTCGAGCAGCGGCGTTGACGCTATAGCGATCACTTCGCCCGAATCCGCATCGTAGAGCACCGCCGAGCCATCGTCTCCACCTATGTCAGAAACCCCCTGCTCAAGACGCTGTTCAAGGTATTGCTGCATATCGATGTCGATAGACAAGATGATATCGGTGCCATCTTGGGCGGGCTCGTCGATTTCAGTGCCGCCCGGAATAGGCATCCCATAGGCCCCCTGCTGCAAAACCAGCTTTCCCGAGGTTCCCTTCAGGATATCGTCGTAGTAAAGCTCGAGTCCCGTTTGGCCATTTCCATCGACATCCACCAGACCAAGGATTTGGCCCGCCACTTTCCCATACGGGTACACGCGCTTCATATCGTCGAGAAAATAGATGCCGTCAAGGCCGAGCTGTTCCAAAGATTCGGCGACATCGAGGTCGACTTTGCGCTTGACATAAGCAAACGTCGTGTCTTCGGTCGAAAGCGATCCCTCGTAAAGCGAAGCGTCACCGCCAATAACCTCGGCGAGCTTTTTCGCCGTGCTCGAAACATCACTGATTTCTTTGGGGTTGCAATATATCGTCTTCGCTTGAACGTCGGAGGCAAGCACTTTGCCATTTCGATCGTAAATCGTGCCACGCCGAGCAGACAGATCGAGCGAAAGCGTCCTTGATGCAGCCGCCTGCGAGCTGTAATCTTCAGCGACTATGACCTGCAAATATATGAGGCGGATGACAATCGCAAGCGCCACCAAACACAGAAACGCTATGAGCCACGATGCCCTTCCAGATTGAAATGGATTCGCCGGCGTTGAATGCCGGGCTTCGCGAGGCACGGATGCCTAGCCTTGGCTCGCCATTGAAGACAGGCTCGCGGAAAGAGAGAGGTTTCCCGAAGCGTCGGTCGCAATCACGTCTTCGGAAAGCACAACGGCCTCGGTAGCAGCAGGGGCAGCCATGCCCAAGCCCTCGGCAGCAATGCGAATATGCATCGAATTCGACAGTTGGCTCTGCTGAACCTCAAGATCGTTTCCAGTTGTGCGCTGGGCTTCAATCTGGCTGGAAAGTTCGCTCGTAGCGATAGTTGCAGAAATGTTTGCGGCAGCAAGGCCAACGCGCGCGCAGCACAAAACGGCCACAACGATAGCAACGACAACACCAACCCGAAATGCGCTGACGATACTCGAAGGCACGTTTGAGGTCTCGGCAGAACGCCCCTTGCCAGCGAAAACATTGACGTCGGGATTCGCAGGACGCAAATCGGGAGCGGCGCTGCCATGAACGTAATTCGGCCGGGAGGCACGGTATGAGTTTCGCTGCGTCATGCCGGCCCCCTTTCTGTGTTTAAGCTTCGTTTTCGGCCGAATTCGCGACCCGCAAGCCCGAAAGACTACCGGATCTTTTCCGCTACACGCAGCTTGGCGCTGCGTGCGCGGGGGTTTATCTCTATCTCTTCCTGCGTAGGCAGGATGGGTTTACGCGTAATAACTTTCAACGCAGGATTTGCGCCGCATGCACACACCGGCAAGCCGGGAGGACATGTACATTTCCTCGAATGTTCGGCAAACGCCTCTTTCACCGCTCGGCCCTCAAGCGAGTGGTAGCTGATGACGGCTATGCGCCCCCCTGGATTCAGCCAGCGAATGGCCGCGTCAAGGCCACGCCTAAGCACGGAAAGCTCAGCGTTTACCTCGATGCGAAGCGCCTGGAACGTGCGCTTGGCGGGATGCCCACCAGCTCGCCGCGCCGAAGCGGGAATGGCCGCTTTGATAATTTCGACCAGCTCTCCCGTCGTCTCGATAGGATGCTTTTCGCGACGCTCGACGATGAACTGCGCGATTCGACTCGCCCATTTTTCATCGGAATTATTGCGAATGATCCGGGTGAGCTCTGCTGCGGTTAAAGTGTTAACGAGCTCTGCTGCGGTTAAAGTCTGTGTACCCGGAGACATCCGCATGTCCAACGGCGCGTCTTCCCTAAACGAAAATCCGCGCTGTGGGAGGTCGAGTTGCGGTGACGAAACTCCCAGGTCGAACAGAATCGCATCGATTCCAGGAACCTGGGCTTCCACCAGCAATTCATCTAAGTTGCCAAAATTGCCGCGAAGCAACATGACTTCGCACGAATCCCCTTCGGAAAAAGAGCAGAGGCGATCTTTGGCGGCGGCAAGTGCCATATCGTCCTGGTCGATTCCAATCAGGAGGCCACGAGGCCCAAGCCGCTTGGCAACTTCGAAGGAATGTCCTGCCCCGCCGAGCGTTGCGTCCACGAATGTATGCTGCGATTCAAGATTGAGATATTCGAGGCACTCGGCGAGCAGAACAGGTGTATGCCGATATTGAGTTGTCATTTCTTCCACAGCGAACCCCTACTGTTGATACAGCAACGCATTGACGTCGATCGATGCGCGGAAGGCTTCGCGGCGCTCGGAATCCCAGATGTCAAAACGTCCGGCACGACCCAGACCGACAACGGTGACTTCTTTATCGATGCCCACGGTTTCGCGCAGGTTACCCGGCAGCGTGACGCGTCCTGCGGAGTCCAATGTGATCGGCGTTGCGCTGCCGCACAAAATGCTCTGCAAAACGAGATGCTCACGATTGCCCGGATCATAGCCACCGCGCTTTTCGAAGATGGAATTGATCCATGCGTCGAAAGACTCCGTGGTATAGACCGACAAAAACTCACCCCCGGTATCTGGAACGACCAGCATCTGGGTTTCCTCGGTCATGGTCTTGCGAATGGCGGCAGGAAGGGAAAGACGGCCTTTGGCGTCGAGCTTGTGACGATATTCGCCATAAAGCCCAGCCACAGCCACCTCCTCGACCTATCGCATCCACATTTCCTTGACCGGTGCCGACATTCTATCCCACTTTCTCCCACATCTCAACATTTTCTCCCCCATTCGACCCACTCAATCACCCTTTGAAACACCTTGCACCAAGCCTCATCCCTTCGATTCCAATCGCACGAAAATCCATTTCGTGGAAATCAAAAAATGGCGCCACAACATCTTGTGTCGCCATTTTTTAAAGAGAATGCATCGCTAGTGGGAGAAGGTGGGAAAATTTTTTCAAGACCAAAGCGTTATGTGTCGAAGATGTGCAAAAGGAAGCGCTGCGACCCAGCGAAAAGGAGACTGCCTAAAGACAAGCCCGAGGATGCGCAGCAAGATATTCCTCCCGAATATGGGAGCGCCCCACATGCGTATAGATTTGCGTGGTCGATATATCGGAATGGCCGAGCATCTCTTGAATGGCCCGCAAATCGGCGCCGCCCTCAAGCAGATGCGTCGCAAAGCTATGACGCAGAGTGTGAGGATGCACGCCATCAATGCCAATGTTCGAGCCGGCTCGGAACACGATCGAATGGATGCTTTGCCGCGATATACGAGAACCGCGGGCATTCAAAAACATCGCAGGAGTCCCTTTTCCCTTAAACGAGAGCTCGGCACGCGCGCCATCTTGAACGTAGTGCTCAAGCGAGCGGAGCGCCGTTCCCGATAAAGGAACGAAACGCTCTTTCGACCCCTTGCCCACCACACGCACGACGCCTTCAGAAAAATTCGCATCAGACGCATCGAGCGATACCGCCTCGCTTGCCCGCAAACCGCAGCCATAGAGGGTTTCAAGCAAAGCTTTGTCCCTTATCCCAAGCGAATCGTCCCGAAACGCCTGATCGAGCAAAGCATTTACTTGCTCGATTGATAAGACGTCGGGCAAATGCTCCGTTTTTTTGGGAATCGGAAGCGAGGAGGCGGGGCTACTACCGCACGCAGAATCCATCACAAGAAAGCGATGAAACCCTTTCACGGCAGAAATACGCCGAGCAACGCTCGCGGAAGAATAGCCGCGAACAAGAAGGTCCGCCTCATACGCGACGATATCGTCGCGCGTCACGCTCTCGACATCCACCACCCCTCGCTCCAAAAGAAACGAGAAATAATCGTCTAAATCTGATTCGTAGGCGGAAAGCGTCAATCGCGACGAGCCGCGCTCGATGGCGAGATAGGACAAGTAATCGCGAGATGAGGCAGAAAACCGCCTCATCGAAGCATCGTCGCGATTGGCGTCGCGTATAAGTCTCTCTCGTCCCATGGCATCAGTATAAAGCAGGCAATCAAGCCTGCCCGAAACTCAGCGGAAGAAAACGAGAGCGGGAAGGCGCTCCTCCCCGCTCTCGTTCGAACAAAGCTTCACTTCACTCGCATGTAAGCGACAACCGTAGCATCCTTGCCTTAGTTGAGCTTTTTCGCGAGCAGTTGGTTGATGATTTTAGGATTGCCCTGGCCGCGCATTTCCTTCATGCATTGCCCGACGAAAAATCCGATGAGCTTCGTATTTCCATCTTTATAGCGAGCAACGGCATCAGGATTTGCCTCGATTACGGAGTCGACAACGGCCTCGATAGCCCCCGTATCGCTCACTTGCTTCATGCCCCGCTCTTCAACGATCGCCGAAGGGTCTTTGTCTTCGTCCAAGACAGCAGAAAAAACTTCCTTGCCTTGCTTCGAGGAAATTGCATCGGAGGCGATGAGGCTCACCAGGTCGATCGCCCGAGAAGGCGTGAGCGGGCATGTCGCCAAATCGAACGATTCGTCGGCGTTCATACGAGCCGTTATATCGTTGATGACAAGGTTCGCGAGTGGCTTAGCGAGCTTCGCAGCATTATCGGCGGCCTGCTGCATAGCTTGCTCGAAGAATGCAGAAGTCGCGCGATGCTCGATAAGATGGCGCGCATCATAAGCCGAAAGGCCGTAGTCTCGCTGAAAACGAGCCGCTTTTTGATCGGGCAATTCGGGAAGCTTGGCCCGAACTCCTTCAATCCATTCATCGGTCAAATCATACGGTGCCAAGTCGGCTTCGGGGAACAGACGGTAGTCGTCAGCGGTTTCTTTCACGCGCATGACGATAGTCCGCTTTGCAGAAGGGTCCCAATGGCGAGTTTCTTGGTAAATCTGCCCGCCTTCCTCAAGCACTTGAGCCTGTCTGCATATCTCGTAGGCCAAACCGTCGTGAAGGTTTTTGAACGAATTCATATTCTTGAGCTCGGTCTTCACTCCAAGCCCCGTTGAACCGCGACGGCGCAGCGAAACGTTTCCGTCACAACGCATGGAGCCTTCCTCCATGGAGCAGTCGGAAATGCCTATGGCCAAATATATCTGCCGCAGCTTCTGCATGAACAAACGCGCCTCTTCCGGCGTACGCAAATCGGGCTCGGTCACAAGCTCGATAAGCGGCGTTCCCGCGCGATTGTAATCGACGAGCGAATGCGTGGCACCAGCGATGCGGCCCTCGCCTCCGCCTATATGCACCATCTTGCCGGCGTCTTCCTCCATATGGATTCGGGTAATGCCCACATGCGCCACATACCCGTCATCGGTCACCGTCACGTTGCCGCACGTATCCCCGGCCTTAAGACCGCCCAAGTCAATTCGCTCGGACGCTCCAGCGCCATCGACCTCCAAGTCCAAATGGCCGCGCATGCAGAAAGCAACGGGGCCTTGCGTGGTTTGGAAGTTTTTCGCCATATCGGGGTACATATAGTTCTTGCGGTAGAACATCGAGTGCTTTTCAATGTCGCAATTCGTGGCCAGGCCAGCAAGAACGATACTCTCAATCGCTGCTTTGTTGGGTACGGGCAAGGCGCCTGGCAAACCAAGGCAAACGGGGCACGTATGCGTATTGGGGTCGGCGCCGAATTCAAGCTTGCATCCGCAAAACATCTTGGTATTCAGCGTGGTAAGTTCGGCATGGATCTCCAAACCGATTACCGCCTCCCAATCTTTCAAAACCTCTTCGAGCTTCTTCATGCTATTCACCGGCCTTCTCAACAGCGAAATCCGGTGCAATAGGAGCAATGCCGTACACCGATTCCAATGCCGCGGCGACGCGGAACATATTCTCATCTTTGAACTGAGGCGCTATGAGCTGAACGCCAACCGGCAGGCCCGAATCGGCCCCCAAGCCGCAGGGAACGCTCATGCCGCCGTTGCCGGCGATATTGATGGACACCGTGAAGATATCGGATAGATGCATCTCGACCGGATCGCCAATCTCGCCAAATTTAAATGCAGTTCGAGGGCTCGTCGGGGCAAGAATAACGTCACATTTCTCGTATGCCGCCTGATAATCGCGCGTAATAAGCGTTCGAACCTGTTGCGCAGGATAGTAATACGTGTCGTAGACACCGGCGGAAAGCAGGTAGCTTCCCAGCATAATGCGGCGCTTCGCCTCGATGCCGAAGCCGGCAGCGCGGCTCGCCTCGTATTGCCCACCAAGGTCTTTGTGCCCCGCGTCGCAATAGCCATATCGCACCGAATCGAAACGGGCGAGATTGGAAAACGCCTCGCAAGGCCCCAAAACGTAATACGCCGATATGGCGGCATCGGCATGAGGGAGCTCGACTTCGACGATCTCGGCGCCGGCGGCCGCAAGAGCTTCCGCCGCTTCGGCAACGCGCGTTTTCACTTCGTTGGTAAGGCCGGCAGCCTCATTGAATGCGGGCACGATGCCGATTCGCATGCCGGAAACACCGCCGTCGCAGGCAGCAAGGAAATCGGTCTTCACATACTGAGACGTGCAATCCATGGGGTCGTGCCCACAAATGGCATTCATTGCCGAAGCCGCATCGCGCACGCTACGCGCAAAGGGGCCAACCTGATCGAGAGAGCTGCCGAAAGCAACCACGCCGTAGCGGGACACCATGCCGTATGTCGGCTTCACTCCCACGATGCCGCAAAAGCTCGCCGGCTGGCGAATGGAACCGCCCGTATCGGAGCCGAGCGTCACGCACGAAAGGCCTGCGGCGACCGCCGCGGCCGAGCCGCCCGAACTGCCACCCGGCACGCGCTCAAGATCCCACGGGTTTTTCGTGGGACCGAATGCCGAAGTCTCGGTAGAGCTGCCGAAAGCGAACTCGTCCATATTCAATTTGCCCAAAGGAATGCCACCGGCCTCGATGGCCTTCGCAACGCACGTGGCCGTATACGGCGAGACATAGTTCTCAAGCATCCGAGAAGAGCACGTCGTGTGGGTGCCCTCGTAGTTCATATTGTCTTTAAAAGCCACAGGCACGCCTGCGAGCGGACCGAGCTCATCGATTCCGCCCCTTGCGATAACCTCATCGATTTTCGCCGCCTGCTCATACGCCGCGTCTTTCGTGAGTTCGAGAAACGCATGCACATCAGCGTCCAGCCCTTCGATTCGGGCAAAACTCGCCTCGGCAATTTCTCGCGCCGTAAACTCGCCTGCTGCCAATCCGCGACGAATCTCGGCGACGCCCATATCTGCGCCATACGCCATTACTGATCGCCTCCGCCCAAGATAGCCGGAATAAGGAAGCTTCCATCTTGCTGCTTCGGGGCGTTTTTAAGCGCCTGGCTTTGGGTGAAGCTGGGAGTCTCAATGTCGTCGCGCATCACGTTTGACAAGCTTCCGATGGGATGAAACGTCGGCTCAACGCCTTCGAGGTCGAACTCTTTGATAGGCGCAAGCGTTTCGATGATATTGTTCAAGTCGAGCGTCATCTGCGACAGCTCTTCATCGGTAAGCCCAATGCGCGCATATGTCGCGATATCTCGCACATCGCGCTCTGTGAGTGTTTGGGTCATGCGACTGGCTCTTTTCTTCCTGGCCCGCTTCGTTCGGCAACAAATCTGCGACCTTGAGCGAAACGGACTGCATGAGATATGACGCACGTATCATAGCAAACCACACTCGAGCTGCCGGGTTATCGAGCGCGATACTCAGCAAAGCTTAACAGACAGAAAACCCGGGATTTAAAGCACGACGCTCTACTTCACCGCGTCGAAACGAGCGATGGCTTCAAGAAATACCTCTCCGTACCGTTCGAGTTTGCGCGAACCCACGCCACTCACCTCGAGGAAATCGAGGGCGTCTTTCGGACGCCGAGCAGACATATCCCGCAGCGTTCGATCCGAAAACACCATGTAGGGAGCAATGTTGCTTGCATCGGCAAGACGTTTTCGCAAGGCCCTCAACTCTTCGAACAAAGCGTCGTCGCCATCCAACCCGCAAACGTCTCGAATTCCTGCATTCGAATGCCGAATCGACAGATTGCTTTCGGCGCCTGAAGGCTCATTCGTCTTGCGAAGGAAAAATGAGAAGTCCTCGGCAAACGCCTCGCTTGAACGAGGCCCCAGTCCAACTGTGGGATAGCGCCCCTCCCCGATTTCAAGAATTCCGTCAAACGCGAGAAGCTCGATAATCTCTTTTACGCGCGCGCTTGATTCCTCTACAACGCCGTACGAATCAAGCGTATCGAAACCGCCTTCGAGTATCCGCTTGGATTTCGAACCGCGCACAATATCGGCAATGAACGATTTCCCGAACGCTCCAGCGAGCTCCCTCACACACTTCACGCAGGCAACTGCCGTTGGGCTAACATCGATCTTCTCAAAATCACCCAAGCAATTTGAGCAATTCGAGCAACCTTCAGCGCCAACGGCATCCGCAGAAACGTCGCCAAAATAATCAAGAATATAGCTGCGCAGACACCTCGCCGTATGGCAATAACCAACCATAGCCTCGAGCATGCGGCGCTGGGATGCGCGAGCGATTTCCGCTTCCTGCGGATTTTGAGCCGAGTATTCGCTTTCACTCTCGATAAAAAAGCGGCATGTCGACACATCGCCGTCGCACCACAAAAGCAGGCATTCGCCCGGCTCTCCATCGCGGCCCGCGCGACCCGCTTCTTGGTAATAAGCCTCTAGGCTTTTAGGCATGTTGTAATGCAAAACCCATCGAACATTGGATTTGTCAATTCCCATGCCAAACGCGTTCGTCGCGACCATGATTGAAACGTCGTCATTGATAAAGCGCCTCTGGGCATCATCTCGCTCAGGTTTCGTCATGCCAGCATGGTAACGAGCAGCTTTCAGGCCTTGAGCCAAAAACCACTCGAGCAAGCCATCGACGTCTTTGCGGGTCGAGCAATACACGATTCCCGAATCACCCGGATGCTCGAATACGAACCTCGCAATACGCTCACGCTTCTGCTTGGGATTGAGCTTCTCGACTTCGAACTTCAGATTCGTTCGATCGTATCCAGTAACGACGGACGTTGGCTCGCGCAGGCCAAGCATAGAGCAAATATCTCCGCGCACTCGATCGGTCGCCGTTGCCGTGAGGGCCACAAGGGGCGGGCGTTTCGGCAACGAGGCGATAAAACGCCCTATTTCCAAATACGCCGGCCGAAAATCCTGTCCCCACTGAGAAACGCAATGAGCCTCGTCGACAGCTATCAGGGGAATTTCTATTCGCTTCGCGAACTCGATAAAAGACAAATCCGACAATCGCTCGGGGGCCACATACATGATTTTGTATGAGCCCTCTTCGGCTCGAGCCATAACGGTTCGCTGCTGGCCCGGCGTGAGCGAAGAATTCAAAAACGACCCTCTCACTCCGGCGGCAATCAAGGAATCGACCTGGTCTTTCATCAGGGATACCAACGGAGAGATGACAAGAGCCAAGCCAGGAAGCATAATCCCGGGAATTTGATAGCACAGAGATTTCCCGGCTCCTGTAGGCATAATCCCCAAAGCATCATGCCCATCGAGAATCGCCTCTATGAGTTTTTCCTGGCCTGGCCTGAAGCTCTCGTAGCCAAAATAGCGACGAAGAGCATTGCGGGCAGATTGCATCGTGGGCTCGCACGCAATGGCGTTGGCCGCCGAAAGACCTTGGATATCGGCCACAAACGTTGCCTTTCTTCAATCAAAGATCGACTTTTCCCAAAGATATGCCGCCAGGGCGCCTCGACACAAAAGCATGTACCAAAATGACGGTTCGCGAAAGCAGCAGCGAGGCTTCACCAGCATGAGCAAGCGAAATCTAAGATCGCATACGCGCCACAGAAACCAACAGGCCACCCAAACGCCCAAAACTCGGCCGAGGGCAAACGAAACGAATCGGCTCCGAGGCAATCGCAGACCGAGCGCGGAGCAATGTCCCCTGAGCGAGGCCTCTCTAGCGCGAAACGGGGCGACGAAAATCTGGCTCGGTCGTAATGACAAGCGGACCATTTTCGGTAATCGCTACCGTTTTTTCGAAATGCGCGCTTGGCTTATGGTCGCGAGTCGACACGAGCCACCCATCACGCCCGACCCTGCATTTGTAGGTACCCATATTGACCATCGGCTCAATCGCCAAAACCATACCAACCTCAAGTTCCAGGCCCGTATGAGGCTTTCCATAATTGGGAACATTGGGATCCTCGTGCATATTTCGCCCAATTCCGTGGCCAACATAATCTCGCACGACCCCATATCCACAGGCCTCCGCCACCGATTGAACAGCATGGCCAATGTCACCCAAACGATTCCCTGGACGCGCAGCAGACAAGCCCGACCACATGCACTTTTCAGTAATCTCGAGCAATTTCAAGACGTCGCTTGCGACGTTTCCGATCGGATAGGTCCACGCATTATCACCAACCCAGCCATCAACGATGGCACCCGTATCTATTGAAAGAATATCGCCATCTTGAAGAATCGTGCTCGATGAGGGAATCCCGTGCACAATCTGATCATTGACAGAAGCGCAAATAGAGCCAGGAAAACCCCCATAGCCCTTAAAGGCCGGTATTCCGCCCTCTTCGCGAATGATTGTTTCGGCAAGCTCGTCGAGCTCAAGCGTCGAAACACCGGGCTTTGCGGCCTCCCCAACCTTACGCAAAACGTAAGCGGAAAGTCTTCCAGCTTCCTTCATCGCGTCTATTTCGGCCGAGGATTTCTTAATGATATTCAATCTCATACGAGCCTCTTTCATCTGCATCGCACGACATCCTATCACAAGAAAAATGAGCCGATATCTAAAGGAAAGGCCACATCAAAACAAAAAGCCCGCTCGAATCGAGCGGGCTTTGAAAATCCCCCATTTGGTGGAAATGAGAGAGGCAACTTTCACAAGCGCTTATTCGGCAGCCTGATCGAAGTTACGGGAAACGGCAGGGTCGACGGAAATACCAACGCCCATGGTCGAAGAAACCGTGATGGACTTCATGTACTTGCCCTTGGCGGCAGCCGGCTTCATGCGAGAAATCTCGTCATATACAGTGCCGTAGTTCTGCGCGAGCTGCTCGGCAGTAAAGCTTGCTTTGCCGAGAATGACGTGAGCGATGCCATAGCGGTCGGCGCGATACTCGACCTTTCCGCCTTTGAGCTCGGTGATGGCCTTAGCGACATCCATCGTCACGGTGCCCAGCTTGGGGTTCGGCATAAGGCCACGGGGGCCGAGAACCTTGCCCAAACGGCCAACTTTGCCCATGAGGTTCGGGGTTGCAATAGCAGCATCGAAGTTGATGTTGCCAGCCTGAATCTCGGCTACGAGGTCATCGGAGCCAACGATGTCAGCGCCAGCCTCGCGAGCGGCATCGGCCTGCGCGCCTTCAGCGAACACAGCAACGCGAACGGTCTTGCCAGAGCCGTTCGGCAGAGAAACCATGCCACGGAGCTGCTGGTCGGCCTGACGGGTGTCAATGCCAAGACGGAAATGGACCTCAACGGTCTCGTCGAACTTAGCGGTGCAGCACTCCTTCACGAGGTTCATAGCCTCGAGCGGAGCATAGAGCTTTTCCTTGTCAATCTTGGCAAGAACAGCCTTGCGATTTTTGGAAAGAGACATGTCTTTCTATCCTTTCGTGGTGATGGCGGGCTTTCGCCCTTCCACTTCAATAAATACGGGCAGCAACTACTCTTCGCGACCAGCAAGAATTGCGGCGAGTTTCTTGGAAGGCACATAAACCTTCTTCATCTCGCGGCCTTCGATGCGCACGCCCATGGAACGAGCGGTGCCGGCTACGATTTCCATAGCGGCATCAATGTCGTTGGCGTTCAAGTCGGGCATCTTGATTTCGGCGATTTCTCGCAGCTGATCGAGAGAAAGCGTACCCACGGTCTTGAGCTGCGGGATACCAGAGCCAGACTTGATACCGAGCTTTTCCTTGATGAGAACAGCCGCCGGAGGAGTCTTGCAGACGAACGTAAACGTCTTGTCCTCGTAAACAGTAATCTCAACAGGGATAATGGTGCCCGACTGCTCCTGCGTAGCGGCGTTGAACGCCTGGCAGAATTGCATGATGTTGACACCCTGAGCACCCAAAGCGGGGCCGACCGGAGGAGCCGGGTTAGCAGCACCAGCCGGAATTTGCAGCTTAACGAAGCCGCTGACTTTCTTCTCAGCCATTGTCGTTGTTCCTTACCTTGCCATTTTTATTTCCCAAACACAGTCGCCGCAAGAGAAGCCCTGTCCACCCAGGCTTACGGAAACTGGGAATAGCCAAATTAGATAGTCGCAACCTGATCGAAGGACAACTCGACAGGCGTTTCGCGACCGAAGATAGAGACCATTACCTTCACCTTGCCGGCATCGGGCATGACTTCTGAAATCGTGCCGTCGAATTCGGCCAAAGGACCGCTCACAACTTTAACCGCTTGACCAACCTCAAGAGAAGAAGAGACGGTCTTTTTCGGGGCGGCAGCCGAAGAGCGTTTCATAATCTTGTTGAACTCATCACGAGTAAGTGGTTCGGGGTTGCCCTGGCTTCCTACGAAACCAGTTACGCCCGGAGTATTGCGCACCGCAGCCCAGCTGCGATCGTCAAGCTCCATGCGAACCAATACGTAGCCCGGAAAAACCTTTTTCTCACTCTCGACACGACGACCGCCCTCTTTGATTTCGGTCACCGTCTCTGTGGGAATTTCGATTCCGAACACGTTGTTTTCGAGGCCCATCGTTTCGATGCGGCTCTCAAGATTCTTCTTCACCTTATTCTCGTAGCCAGAATACGTGTGAAGAACATACCATTTTCTTGCCATGTTAGACACCTGCTCCAATGCTCGAGATGCCTACAACGATCGGCGTAACGATGAGGTTATCGAGCACAGCAACGAAGATGCCGAAAAAGAGCAGGGCGCCAATGACCACGCCGGTCCAACGAACGACTTCGTTTCGCGTAGGCCAGGTAACGCGTTTAAGCTCAGTACGAACCTCCTTGAGAAACTTGAAGCGCTGTTTCTTAGGCTTCGCCTTCTCAACGGATTTCTTCTCCTGCTTGGCTGCCGCGGCTTTCTTTTGAGCCTCGACTTCTTCAGCGGAGATACCTTTCGCCTCGAGCTCAGCAGCTTGGGCCTTGCGCGCCTGACGGGCAGCAGAAGCCTTCGCCTTTTGCGTTTTGGACTTTTTCGCCATAGTTTCTTTTCCCTCATGCGGCTTCATCGTAGAAACCGCCGAATCGTCTTCGGAGAAATAATTTTCCCCATACACCAAAACAAGCAGCTTACGTACTTAAGCTGCTTGAACAAGCTGGCAGGCCAGGTAGGACTCGAACCCACAACATGCGGTTTTGGAGACCGCCGCTCTACCACTTGGAGCTACTGGCCTGTGTTCCCTTATCTTATCGAGTTTCCTTGTGCAAGGTGTGCTTGCGGCACCACTTGCAATATTTCTTCATCTCGAGTCGATCAGGATTATTCTGCTTGTTCTTTTTGGTCGTGTAATTGCGGCGCTTGCACTCAGTGCAGGCCAAAGTGACCAACGTACGCATGAACTCTCCTTTAAGAAAAATCGAAATTCAGTTTGATCGTACACACATTAAGCACTCATAGAATTAAAAGGAGAGAAGTGGGACTCTGGTGAGCCCCACTTCTCGCCCTAAAGATTATCAAACGCTAACTATTTGATGATCTTGGTCACGCGGCCGGAGCCAACGGTGCGGCCACCTTCGCGGATAGCGAAGCGGAGGCCTTCCTCCATAGCGATGGGGTGAATGAGCTCGGCGGTAATGGTGACATTGTCGCCAGGCATAACCATCTCGGTGCCCTCGGGGAGGTGTGCAACACCGGTAACGTCGGTGGTGCGGAAGTAGAACTGAGGACGATAACCATCGAAGAACGGGGTATGACGGCCACCTTCATCCTTGGTAAGGATGTAGACCTGGCCCTCAAACTGCTCGTGCGGGGTAACCGAACCGGGCTTGCAAAGAACCTGGCCACGGATGATGTCTTCGCGCTTCACGCCACGAAGCAAGCAGCCGATGTTGTCGCCAGCCTGAGCCTCGTCAAGCAGCTTGCGGAACATCTCGATGCCGGTGCAAACCGTGTTCGAGGTCTCGCGGATACCGACGATTTCCAGGGGATCGTTGACATGGAGAACGCCACGCTCAACACGACCGGTAGCAACGGTGCCACGACCGGTGATGGTCATGGTGTCCTCGACAGCCATCAGGAACGGCTTGTCAACGTCGCGCTCGGGGGTCGGGATGTAGGAGTCAACGGCGTCCATGAGCTCCCAAATCTTCTCCTGCCATTCGGCGTCGCCCTCGAGGGCCTTCAGAGCGGAACCCTTGATGATCGGCAGGTCGTCTCCGGGGAACTCGTACTCGCTGAGCAGTTCACGAGTTTCCATCTCGACGAGCTCGATGAGCTCTTCGTCGTCGACCATGTCGCACTTGTTCAAGAACACGACGATGTAAGGAACGCCAACCTGACGGGCGAGCAGGATGTGCTCGCGAGTCTGAGCCATGGGGCCGTCGGTAGCGGCGATAACCAGGATAGCGCCGTCCATCTGGGCAGCACCGGTAATCATGTTCTTAACGTAGTCGGCGTGGCCGGGGCAGTCGACGTGAGCGTAGTGACGCGCGTCGGTTTCGTACTCAATGTGAGCAATAGAAATGGTGATGCCGCGCTCGCGCTCTTCAGGAGCCTTGTCGATGTCCTCGAAGGCAGTGAAGTCAGCATGAGCGGTGCCATGGGACCCGTCGTTGCTGGACAGGGTCTTGGAGATAGCCGCGGTCAGCGTGGTTTTGCCATGGTCAACGTGACCAATGGTACCAATGTTCACATGCGGCTTAGTGCGCTCGAACTTCTCCTTAGCCATTTTTCCTCCTCTTAAAGGCGGCCTTTCGGCCATTCTTACTTCATAAAAGACACGCGCCCAAAGGCGCGTGTTCGTTGCAAATGGTAGCGGTGACTGGATTCGAACCAGTGACGCCACGGGTATGAACCGTGTGCTCTAACCAACTGAGCTACACCGCCAAAATAATCACGATTGCGAAAATCGCAAAACTCACTACCCTTTCGGGTTGAGCTCCATCGTGAGAATTAGCTAAGATGGAGCCCGCGACCGGACTTGAACCGGTGACCTCTTCGTTACCAACGAAGTGCTCTACCGACTGAGCTACACGGGCAAACTGGTGGGCGCGCTAGGATTCGAACCTAGGTAAGCTGAGCTAACGGGTTTACAGCCCGTCCCCTTTAACCACTCGGGCACACGCCCAGTTCGCAAAGTGCTCGATGCAATATGTGTACTTATCAAGCTGCGGCCTTTGCGAGCGAATTTCTGTCCGCTTCGCAAGAGCGTGGTTATATTACCGTTGCGGGTATGGCGTGTCAAATGATTACACGGCCCCGGGCGTATCCCTCCCTATTTCCTCCATATAAATGGCCTGAACTGGGATTTCTCTACTCTCATCGATCAAAAAGCCGCCATCTTTGAATGACCAATCAAAAATCTCTTCAAAAAATTTTTTCGCCTTTTGGCTCCATGGAAAAGAAACGGCGCCCCGTAAGCGCCGTAGAAATTCGTTTTGTTTTGGCTCTAAAACATTAAGCGGGAGAGCCGCATTGGTTGTCGTCTCTTAAACATCGGCCTCCATATAGTGATCGAACTCATCGAGAATCTCCTGCGAAGGCTCGGCCGTGAGCTTTGACACGACCACGATAGCCACAAGGGCAAAAATAAAGCCGGGCAAAAGCTCGTACACCCCAAAGATGCCGCCAAGGGGTTTAATCAAAAAACTCCAAACAATAACGGTTATGGCCCCGGTAAGCATTCCCGCAAGCGCGCCCTGCCAGTTCGTCCTGCGCCAATACAAAGACAAAAGCATCAAGGGCCCGAAACTCGCGCCAAAACCAGCCCACGCATATGAAACGACTTGGAATATAGAAGAGTTTTGGTCAAGAGCAATGAGTATGCCGAAGATCAGGATGAGCACGAGTGCTACACGCGAGACGAACATTGCCTGGGCATCGCTTGCATTTTTGTTTATGAGACCCTTGTAAAGGTTCTGAGAGATCGCAGATCCGGCTATAAGCAGATAGCTCGACGACGAAGACATCGTCGCCGCGAAGATCCCTGAAACAACCAGGCCGCAAACAAACGAAGGCAGCATAATCTGCGCGAGCACGACGAAAATCGACTCAGATGCCGAAGCCGTGAGGAACTGCGTCGGCAATGCCGCGCGGCCGACCAAACCGATGCACACGGCGCTCGCGAGCGAAACCACGACCCACACCGTAGCGATAATGCGGCTCTTCTTAATATCATCAGAATGACGGGCGCTCATGAACCGAACGAGAACCTGAGGCATGCCGAAATAGCCAAGACCCCAGGCCAAACAGCCCACGATGGTCACAGCGCCAGCGCCATATACGGTAGCTTCGCCGAAGGCGGGCATGCCGTTTTCAATAACCTGCTGCCCACTTGCATCGAGAATGGGCGTTGCCGTTGTGGTTCCCGACAAAAACCCAGGAATGTTCTGCAAAAATGCAACCGTGTTGCCCACTCCCCCGGCCATTCCGACGCTTCCTACGAAAACAACCACAAGCGCGCAGATCATGATCGTTCCCTGAATAAGGTCTGTCGTGCAAACCGAAAGATATCCACCCACAAAGGTGTACACGAACACCACAAGCGCGCCAAGAATCATCATTGTGGTGTAGTCGAGGCCAAAGAGGGTCGAGAAGAGTTTTCCGCATGTAACAAAGCAGCTGCCACAATAGATGCAGAAGAAAAGCAGGATGATGAGAGCCGCAACGCTCATCAGTATTCGACGATCGTCATGGAATCGATTGCTGAAAAAATCGGGCAGCGTGATGGAATTGCCAGCAACTTCGGAATACTTGCGCAAACGGCGCGCAACAAGCCGCCAATTCAGGTATGTGCCAATAGCCAAGCCGATAGCCGTCCACATCGCATCGGATGCGCCCGTGAAATACGCCACGCCCGGCAGGCCCATGAGAAGCCAACCAGACATATCGGAAGCCTCGGCGGAAAGGGCCGTAAGCCACGGACCCAAACCACGACCGCCAAGAAAATAATTCTCGGATGATGAGTTCGAGCGCTTCAAATAGAAAAAGCCAACCGAAAGCACAACGATAAAGTACAGCGCCATCGCAATGATGACCTGGATGTCGCCAGAAGACACTGATCCTCCTTTGCGAGCCCAAGGCTCTTCTTCCAAAAATACCTGCTGATTATACGGTAAGCAAAATGAGCTTGTGTTACGGGTGCTTTATTTTGGTAAAGTGATCGCACGAACGGCATGAACCGAAATAAGGAGCGCGACATATATATGTCATACGTCGATATGTCCACCGCCGAGCTCGAAGCGCTGAAAGCTTCACTCGAAGAGGAGTACGCGACCCACTGCGCAAAGGGGCTTTCGCTGAACATGGCGCGAGGCAAACCAGGCGCCGACCAGCTTGCGCTGAGTCTGCCTATGCTTGACGAGCTTAGCTCCACCGCCAGTTTGTTCGCCGAAGACGGAACCGATTGCCGCAATTACGGAGTAATGGACGGCGTCCCTGAAGCCAAGCGCTTGATGGGCGAAGTAATGCAGCACGATCCGGCCTGCGTGTGCGTGTTCGGAAATTCGAGCCTCAATATCATGTACGACTTGGTGACCAACGGATACACGCACGGATATTTGGGCAACACGCCATGGTGCAAACTCCCCGCCGTAAAATGGTTGTGCCCCGTGCCGGGATACGATCGGCATTTCAGCATCACCGAAAGCTACGGCATCGAAATGATTCCCGTCACCATGACAGAAGATGGCCCCGATATGGACGAGGTCGAACATTTGGTCGCCAGCGACGAGGCCATCAAAGGCATTTGGTGCGTTCCGCAATACGCCAACCCCACAGGCATTACCTACTCCGACGAAACGGTGCGCCGACTGGCCGAAATGCCCGTTGCTGCCGATGACTTCCGCATCTTCTGGGACAACGCATACTGCGTGCATCACCTCTACGACAACCTTCGCGACCAAGTTGCCGACATCGCCGCCGCATGCGAAGCAGCCGGCAATCCGAATCGCTATTTCAAATTCGCGAGCACTTCGAAGGTGACGCTGCCGGGAGCGGGCATCGCGGCCGTCGCGGCATCTGCCGAAAATATCGCCGAAATCAAAGACCGAGCCAGTATACAAACCGTGGGCTACGACAAAATGAACCAGCTGCGCCACACGCGCTTCTTGAAGGACGCTGCTGGCGTAGACGCCCTGATGAAGAAGCATGCTGCCATTATTCGCCCGAAATTCGAAATCGTCGAGCGCATGCTCGATGATGGCTTGAACGAAGCCGGCATCGCCAGCTGGACGAATCCCGTGGGCGGTTATTTCATCAGTTTTGAAGGCATCGAGGGTACGGCACGGCGCACGGTCGCTTTGGCGAAGACCGCAGGCGTTACCATGACAGGAGCCGGCGCCACCTGGCCCCTGAAGCACGATCCGCGCGACACGAATATTCGCATCGCCCCCACCCTACCGCCAATCTCAGAGCTGCAGCAGGCCATGGAGGTCTTCATCTGCTGCGTCAAGCTCGCCGCCGTCGAGGCGCTGTTGGCGAAATAGATACTTCCCGCCGTTCCGGGCGGTTGCGCGGGGCCTCGCCAGGGCCACGGCTCGCTACCGTTCGCTTCGCTCACTATGCGCTCGCCTGCTGCGCATTTAGGTGAAGAACAAATTTGAGCGCAGACGGCCCTGGCGAGGCCCCGCGCAACCGCCCGGAACTACATATATAGGAAAGAGGACCCGAGGGTCCTCTTTTTAATTGCCACGTACGCACTCCTCTGTCAGCAAGCAGGTCTTCTCGCGAGCGCGATTCGGGCGACGCCGAGACGACGCGCGCTTTAGGTCCGCGAACCGATTGCAGAACCCGAAGCGTGCCGCGAGAAGCCCACGCGACGTCGAGTCGTTGCGCCGTTCGCAGAACGGCGCAACTTCTATTCGGCGTCGTACATCGCTTTCAGCTTCAGCAAATGCTGGTAGCGATCCATGGCCGCCTGCTCATTGCGCTCGAACAGCTCGCCCGCGCGCTCGGGGAATTCACGCGTCAGTCGGCTGTAGCGGGCTTCATTCATAAGAAACTCGCGATAGCCGCCCGCGGGCTCCTTGCAGTCAAGCACGAACTTCTTGCCTGCCGCACCCTCGGGATTGAAGCGGAACAAGTTCCAATAACCGCAATCGACGGCCTTCTTCATCTCGGTCTGGCAATTCACCATGCCACCTTTGATGGAGTGCATCTCGCAAGGCGAGTAGGCAATAATCAAGGACGGGCCGTGATATGCCTCTGCTTCCGTGATGGCCTTAATGGTTTGAGCCGGCTTAGCGCCCATGGCAATCTGCGCCACGTACACATAGCCATACGCCATCGCGATTTCGGCAAGGGACTTCTTTTTGACCTCCTTGCCAGCGGCCGCGAACTGCGCGACTTGGCCAATATTGGAAGCCTTCGACGCCTGGCCGCCCGTGTTGGAGTAGACCTCGGTGTCGAAGACGAAGATATTCACATCCTCACCCGATGCAAGCACGTGGTCGAGTCCGCCGTAGCCGATGTCGTACGCCCAGCCATCGCCACCAAAGATCCAGATGGACTTCTTTGCCAGATAGGCCTTATTGTCGAGAATCTCTTGAGCGATTTTGGCAACTTCGTCATCGCCGGCAGCGACAGGCGCAAGCGCCTCTATCAGGGCATCGGCAGCCTCGCGAGCGGCCTGCTTATCGCTGCGAGCATCAAGCCACGCCTGGGCAGCTTCCGCAACGACACCCGCCTCGATGAGCTTTTCGGCATCGGCGGCAAGCATGTTGTTCACGGCCTCGTAGCCAAGCAACATACCCATGCCGTGCTCAGCGTTGTCCTCGAACAGGGAGTTCGACCACGCCGGGCCATGTCCAACCTTGTTCACCGTGTACGGCGAAGTACCAGCCGGTCCACCCCAAATCGAAGAGCAACCGGTAGCATTGGAGATATACATATGGTCGCCGTAGAGCTGGGTGATCAGGCGAGCATAAGACGTCTGGGCGCAACCCGCGCATGCGCCCGAGAACTCGAGCAGCGGCTGCTTGAACTGGCTGCCACGCAAAGTTTGGTCCTCGATTTGCGGCTTATCGGAAACCTTGGACACGCAGTAATCGAAAACTTCCTGCTGAGCCAGCTGGCTTTCGGCAGAAACCATCGAAAGCGCGCCGGAATTGCACGCGCCCACGCACACACCGCAGCCCATGCAATCGAGCGGAGAAATGGCCAGCGTGTATTGCAGGTCTTTCGCCTTGCCCTTCATGGGGATTGCCTCCATGGCGGCAGGCGCGGCGGCAACTTCGGCCTCGGTCAGGCCGAACGGACGAATGGTGGCATGGGGGCACACAAACGAGCAGCTGTTGCACTCGTTGCACTTAGAAGCATCCCATGTGGCCACGGTGACGGAAACACCACGCTTCTCGTAGGCGGCAGCGCCCTGCTCAAACTGACCATCGGCATGATCGACAAATACCGAAACGGGCAGCGAATCGCCGACCATGCGGCCGACGGGCTCCATGATTTCCCGAACTTGCTTGACCAGCTCGGGGCGACCTTCGAGTTCGCGCGTATCTTCGACATCGGCACACGTAGCCCATTCGGCGGGAACGTCAATCTTCACGAAGGCAGAAGCGCCGGCATCGATCGCGCGATGGTTCATGTCGACGATGTCTTGGCCCTTCTTCAGATACGACTTAGTAGCCGCATCCTTCATATAGCCGATAGCCTCTTCCTGCGGAATGATATTCGCCAGAGTGAAGAACGCCGACTGCAAAATGGTATTCGTGCGCTTGCCCATGCCAATTTCGACAGCCAAATCGATTGCATTGATCGTGTACAAATTGATGTCGTTCTGCGCGATATAGCGCTTGGCGGCCGGGCTCAAGTGATGCTCAAGCTCTTCGGGCGTCCATTGGCAATTGACCATGAAAGTGCCGTGCGGCTTCACATCGTAGACAATCGGGAAATCTTTCTGAATGTAGCTCGGATTGTGGCATGCGACGAAGTCGGCCTTGTTGATGTAATACGAGCTGCGAATGGGCGCATCGCCAAAACGCAGGTGCGAAATCGTCACGCCGCCAGTCTTTTTCGAGTCGTACTGAAAATAGGCCTGCACATATTTATCGGTATGGTCGCCGATGATCTTGACCGAGTTTTTGTTCGCACCAACCGTGCCATCGCCGCCAAGGCCCCAAAACTTGCACTCGATGGTGCCAGGCGCCGCAGTATTCGGCGAATTCGAATCTTCGGGAAGCGACAGATTCGTCACGTCATCGACGATGCCGATAGTAAACTCAGGACGCGGAGCATCCTTGGCCAGCTCGGTGAAGATGGCGAATACCGATGCGGGCGGCGTGTCCTTGCTGCCAAGGCCGTAACGACCGCCGGTCACCAGAATGCCAGTGCGGCCCTCGCGATGCAGGGCATCAACTACGTCAAGATAAAGCGGCTCACCCGTGGAGCCCGGCTCCTTCGTGCGATCGAGCACGGCAATCTTCTTCACGGTTTCGGGCAAGCATTCCACGAACTTCTTCGTGACAAACGGACGATACAGGCGAACCTTCACCAGACCGACCTTCTCGCCTTGAGCATTCAGGTAATCGACAACCTCCTCGGCCACATCGCAAATGCTGCCCATGGCAACAATCACGCGGTCGGCATCAGGGGCGCCATAGTAGTTGAACAAGTCGTAATTGGTGCCTAGTTTTTCATTGACCTTCTTCATGTATTCTTCGACAACGGCAGGCAGCTCGTCATAGGCTTTATTGCAAGCCTCGCGGTTTTGGAAGAAGATGTCACCGTTCTCGTGGCTACCACGCATCGCGGGATGCTCGGGGTTGAGTGCATGAGCGCGGAAATCTCGAACGGCATCGAAGTCGCACATCTCGGCCAGATCATCGTAATCCCACACGGCAACCTTTTGCACTTCGTGCGACGTGCGGAAGCCATCGAAGAAGTTCAAAAATGGGATGCGACCCTTGATGGCAGACAGATGCGCGACGGCAGACAGGTCCATGACCTCTTGCACATTGCCTTCGGCGAGCATGGCGAAGCCTGTTTGGCGGCACGCCATGACGTCGGAGTGATCGCCGAAAATGTTCAGCGCGTGAGTGGAGACGGTGCGGGCGCTCACGTGGAAAACGCTCGGCAGCATCTCGGCCGCGATCTTGTACATGTTCGGAATCATGAGGAGCAGGCCCTGCGACGCCGTGTAGGTGGTGGTCAGGGCGCCAGCAGCGAGGGATCCATGAACGGCGCCGGCCGCACCGCCCTCAGACTGCATCTCGCACACTTTTACCCGCGTGCCAAAAATGTTCTTCTTTCCCTGCGCAGACCATTGGTCAACAAAATCGGCCATGGGACTCGACGGAGTGATGGGATAAATACCGGCCACCTCGGTAAATGCGTACGACACCCATGCGGCGGCGTTGTTGCCGTCCATAGATTTAAGTTGCCTCGCCATAGGTTTTCTCCTCTTCCGCGCGCGAACCTCGCAGCCGCGCGACCCCCTTTTTGGCACCCCTCGGGCAAAAGGGCGCCCTGAGCGTTTCAGAACAAAACGCATGGTAACAGCGCAAGAGGTTCGCTATCGACGACTAAAGCGCAACGTTACGTCGACGCGCAAGCGGCTTCGGTGAACGGGATGTTACGGAAAAGCGGCAGCCGCGAGCGGCGGTTTGCGGAAGGTGAACGGAGAGGGAAACCGCGGACGACCGTTTACCGATGGTCGATTTGCTCCAGACATGCATCTCTGGCTCGGTCAAGTCCTGGCTCGCAACGAACAGCACATTAAGTGCTGTTCTGCTCGTGCGGAATCTACCAGAACTGCACGTCTGGAGCAAATCGACACACCTATATCTTCCAGCAAGCGCATTGTGCGGATGTGCGATTCCGATAGATTCCGCACGAGCCGGAAGCCACTTAATGTGGCTTCCGTGCGAGCCAGGACTTGACCGAAGCGGAAGCGCATGTCCGCACAATGCGCTTAGGCGGTTCCTACTTGTCCAATTCTTTCCTCAGAATGGGGATAAGGCCCTCAAACGTTGCATCGATGGTTTTCTTTTTGAGCTCGCATTCCCAAACAACATGAACGCGCCATCCCTGGGCTTTGAGCTTGGCGAGATTTTCGGTGTCGCGCTCAACGTTGCGTTGGAATTTTGGCACCCAGTATTCGAGGTTCTTCTTTGGCTCGGGCGGCTTGCACTTGGGGCATCGATGCCAGAAGCATCCATTTATGAGCAGGCAGACCCTTTTGCCTGGCCATGCGACGTCGGGCTTGCCGGGTGCCTTCCATTGCAGGCGGTAGCCGGTAAGCCCTGCCTCGCGCAGGCGTTGGCGCACGAGCAGCTCGGGCTTGGTGTCTTTGCTTTTGTTGCCCTGCATGCTGGCGTGCGTCGCCGCGCTTACGTAGGGACGCTTTTCGGGAAGGGCGGCGAGCACGCAACGGGCTTCGCGGCTGGCGGCTCGGGTGAGCGCCCGGTTGTCGCGCGCGCAGGCCACATACCACAGCCCTTCATGGCTCGGCTTTTTCGCTCGACGCGCGCCCATCGGGCGGCTTTGCGCCGCCCGCAATGCTTGGGCCCGGTTGCGTGGCGCGGGCGAATACACGCCATAGTGACGCATGCGTTGGCCAGCAGGTTCGGGAGCTTTGGGTGCTGCCTTTCGCGAACGCGTGGCTCGCGCCTTCTTTGATGCTTCCGGCATTACACGCTCGCCTGCAATGCGACCCACGCTTGTTGAATTAATTCAAGCAACGCGGGGCGGTCGGCCTGGGAGAATTCGTAGCGTACCGTTTGCGGTTGCCCGTCGGCATCCGGAATTTCGACGCGCACGAATGTCGCTTCAACGCGGTCGAAGCCTCGCTCGAGCGTGGCATAGGCATAGCACTCAGCCTGCAATCGATGCTTTTCGACAAGCGCTTCGGGCGTTTCGTCGGGCGTGCCGCCGGTTTTATAGTCGACAATGCAGGCCGCGCCTTTCCCCATCGAGTCGCACGCAAACAGGTCGATTGAGCCTTCAAGGTACGCCATTGCGCCACCTTCTACAGATTGCGGAAATGCCACGAAAAACGGCAGTTCGGCGCGAAGTTCAGCATGGCCCGCCATCGAGTGCGCGACATCGCTTGCACACCAGCGCTCCAATGCAGCCTGCACGCGATCGGCTGTCGCAGGCAAGCATCCCATACGGCGCACGGCCGCCTCAATCGTCGCGCGCGAAGGCACTTCTATTTCAGCCGTTTGCCCATCTGTGCAACCCATAACCGCTTTTCGGGCGGCACGTTGTGCAAGCACGTGAAACGCCGATCCCACGTCGGTCGCCTTGTCGGCATCGGCCGCAAGGCGCACGCCGAGTTCGGCCCAAAACTCCTCATCGTCAGAAAGATCGAGCCTCGTCTTGGCCTCAAAATCGCCCCCATCGGAGTATGCCTTGGCGAGCGCCGAATAGCTCGTCACGTTCTCACGCGTCGGGCGATAAGGCGATTCGATTACCTGAGGCGCGTTTTCGGGTTCGAACACGTCGACCATTTCGATGGCCGCTTCGTCATAAAGGGAAGCATCGCCATTGGCCGCATCATCGGTCGCCCCTTCGTCGATCGCGTCGAATTCACCTTCTTGCACGTCGTAACGCGAAATGCGTGCCGGAGCACTTCCGCCAAACGGCACGGCACACTCGCCTTCGGGAATATCGCCATCTTCGCCGAACATGGCATGTGCGATATCGGCATACACGCCCGGCTCAGAAACCGCACCCGAGCCGCCCTCTTTATCGCGCTTCGTTATAAGTGCCACCACCAGCGCTTCTTTTGCGCGAGTAAGCGCAACATAGAGCAGGCGGCGGCGCTCCTGAAGTTCCTGGACGCGCCCATATTCCGCCATCGCTTCGCGACGCACGGCTGCCGTAGATGCCGAAGCGACGAACGCCGCATCGACTTCACCTTCAAAATCGACAAGCGCGGAGTAATCTTTCGCCTTGCATTTATTCAACAGCGAAGTCGATTTCGCAAACGACACCGAGCGCGATGGGGTGAGCGACACATACGACACGCCATCGATAGATTCCAAAGAAAAAGGCGCCGAACGCCCCGCACCCGTAGCCATTTCCGCAACGGCAACGATAGGAAACTCCAGGCCTTTGCTCGCATGCACCGTCATAATACGCACGAAATCGCCACCCTCGGCAGAAAGCGCTCCTGGCGCTTCCTTCGCACGCTCGATATGGGCGGCCAGTTGCACCGCGCACGAAGCCGGCCCGCATGCGCCAGCGGCCTCGAAGCCCTCAACCAAGCGAATGGCCTTCATCGCATTCCCGGCAATCGAAAGGCCCTCGGCCCCCTTTCGTTCAAGGCGCGTAAGCCAGCCTGAGTCGCGTATCGCCTGCCGCATAATCTCAGATGTGCGACGCACGCCTGCGTCGGCTGCAAACCCACGAACAATCCGAACGGCCTGCCCAAGCTGCGGCGACGCTTTAAGCGTTCCCTCTTCGATTTCATTAGCAAGCTCGACCAAACCGACGTCAAGCGCACGCCGACGATCGATGCCGGCATCGACGTCGAAGCGTGTCGACAGCGCGACGAAATCATCGGCGGAAAGTTCAAACATATCGCTTGCCAGCAGTTCGAACAGCGATGAGGTCGCCTTTGGATTGGCAATTACCTCGGCCAGGCGTTGCATCACGCGAACCTCGGGCGCACGAGAGAAAATAGAACCGCCCGCAATAACACAAGCAAAGCCAGCGTCGCGCAATGCAGCCGCATAGATATCGGCATTCGTCATGCGGCCCAAAAGCACCACCATGTCAGACGGCGCATGGCCGGCATCGCGCATCTCGGCGAAACGATCGGCAATACGGTGCGCCTCAAGAGCAATGACGTCAGTTCGCTCGACGCCCGAAGCGCCTGGGTAAGTCGTATTCAGAATATCAATTCGGCTCGGCCCCGCGAGATAGGGGCGCTTTACCTTCGACTCGATGCGCGAAGGCACAAGAGACATGAAGTCATCGCCAAAAACGTCAAGCTGCTCAAAAATACGATCAACGAAGCTCAAGATATCGCCGTGGCTGCGGAAATTATCGGGCAGCACGATAGGCATCGTCGGATCATCTTCTTGCACGCGCGCAAGGTGACGCTCATATACCGCAACATCGGCACCGCGAAAACGATAGATGCTTTGCTGAGCATCGCCCACTGTGCACAGGCGCTCGCCACGCTTTCCCGCCATCGCACGCACCATGTCGATTTGCAACTGATCGGTATCTTGGAATTCGTCCACCATGATAAGCTTGAATTTATCGGCGAAGGCGTCGCGCACATGCTCGTTATTGGCGAAGGCATCGGCTGCACGGATAAGCAAGTCGTCATTATCGAGCATTGCGAGCTGGAATTTTTTTTCGCTATACACCGTATAAACTTTTCCAGCCAACGCAATTAGGTCGCGCAGCTTCGGTTCAGCAAACGCAAAACGCGCCTCTTGGCCAAGCTCGGCTGCCTCACGCTGCATTTCCTTAGCAAGCGCTTTGTATTCTTTCGAACCGAAATTAGCCGCCGGAAAGGGACACGCATCGACAAGCTTGATAAGCCGCGCGGCCGAAATCTCGCCAGAAAGCAGCGCCCCTTGGGCCCCCTCGATGAAAGCATCAGCCGCTTTCAGGTACTTATCGGCAGTCGTTTTTCCCGCGAATGGCGCCACCGCATCGCGGGCTCGCATCGCAAGTTCGAGCAATGAACGCAGTATTTCACCCGGCGCGCGCGTTGCCGGCGGCAGGCAGATGCAATCCATTCCGCGAGGGCTTGCGATTGCGACATGCGCGATATCGCGGATCATACCCTCAATAGAACCCTGGCCGAACGCGCCTTGGGAACGCGCGGGATATTCCGCGAACAAAGCATCGAGACCATCCGGCGACCAAAACTCATTCTGGCCCCCGAGCACCTCTTCCACCGAAGCGTTAAACAAATCGGCCGCTTCAGCCTCGCCGAGAACCGAAAATGCTGGATCGATCCCAAGTTCAACAGCATGCATGCGCAAAACGCGCGAGCACATGCCATGAATGGTAGAAATCCAAGCATCGTCAATCTTCAATGCCTGTTCGGCCATGCCTTCCGCCGACAGCGTCGATTTCACGCGCGATTTAATTTCCCCCGCCGCCTTGTCGGTGAACGTGATGGCGAGCACCTGGTCGATACTATCGAGAAACGACGAGCCGCCCTCGCCCGACCCGGGAAGCAGCGCCCAGGCGATGCGCTGCGTAAGCGTGAAGGTTTTACCGCTGCCCGCGCCCGCCGACACCACCACAGGAGCATCAAGCGTCTTCACGCAACGCAGTTGGCCTTCTTTGAATGTGGAGAAATCCATGGCGTTAACCCCTCCTTTGCGAGCAGCTAATCTCTGGGCAAAATGAGCAGGCGGACGCGTGTTCGGCGCGTGCAGGCATCTCGCCCGCCAACAAGCATTCGAGAGCCGATGACACGCGAGCCTCGGTCGCATCGAGCAAGTCGCCAAACGCAGGACCGAACTCGCCTTTATACACGCATCGGTCGGGCCTCAACCCCGGCACATGCAGCGGCTCGATGCTCTTGTCGAGCGCGCCCGAAACCGCATGCGAACGCCCATAGCAAACATACAGCGCGCCGACCACCTCCAAACCGAGCAAACGGCGAATCGCCTGCGCATAGATCAGCGTTTGGACCTTCCCATGTCGCATAGCGCCGCCTTGCTTTTCGCCCTCGTACAAATCGTATTCTTGCGACAGAGAGCTCTTGTAGTCGATGATTACCGCACGACCCCGGTCGTCAATATCAATGCGGTCGATCTTGCCCATAAGCAAGTGCCCCGCATACTCAACGGGATGCGCGGCAAGAATTTCGAACTCGAAATACGTAGGACGAAAGAACGGCAACAATTCTGCCTCATGGTCGAGAAAATCGACGAGCTTGCGCTTCAAATCGGTCATCTCGCGATGCTCAAGCTGGCTAGCTGCCACCAGTCGGTTGCTCAAAGGCTTCATCCTGTATTGAGCCGCCTCATGCTCGTCAAGCACATCGCGCATCAAATCGCGCGCCACGGGCAACCCGTCGGCCGACACCTTCGGCGCCGCCTGCGCTTGAAAACGCGTATAGAAATCCTCCAGAACGCTATGTGAGAAGTCGCCCATCTCTTTTGCGCCGAAGCCTTCATCGAGCTCGTCAAGCCGCAGTCGACGCAAAGCAAACCACTTCTGCGGGCATTCCAAATAACTCTCTATTTGCGATGCCGAGAAACACGGTCGCGTTATCACGACTCCGCCTTTGCCGATACGGGGCAGCATGAGCTTGCCCTGGAGACCCTTCGAGACGTAATCCATTTTCGGTTTCGATACGCGCGCAAATGCAGGCTGCTCGCCGCCAAAAGCGCTTGCGTTTTCATACAGCGCCTCTTCGCCTCGTTGCAACAGGCCGACCTGCAGCCGCTCGGGAAGCGAGAACGCATTGTCGATATCGCCAAGATCCGTAGGATTATCGCGATAGCAATCGATGAATTCCTGCACGACAGCAGCGGGATACGTAGGAACTGCATTCTCGTCGTTTAGGCATCGCTCAATTACGATTTCATTACGCGCCGCCCGCACGCAGCCCATAAACGACCGACGCGCCCGACGAAGCGCCTGGCGATCGCAGGCAATGCCCAAAGCCTCGAGCAGCTCAATTGCCACGCTGTGCTCTTCCTTCAACGGATAGGCGGCACTTGTCATATCGGTGAGCAGCACGCGATCAAACGACGCGACGCCATTGTCGGCAAGCTGCGCCTGCGACATGACGACAATACGCGGTTCGGCTGCGCAAGTCGCCCGCGAAACGTCGACACGCATACTTTCGAGTGCCACGAAGCACTCTTCAACGGATGCGCCAAACGCCAGTGCTGCAGCGTATACGTCGCGCAAGGCGCCAATGGCGGAAAGTTCGGCGCGAACATAGGCTTCATCATTCGCGCCAATTAAGCGAACTGCATCTTCAAACACGCCCGCAACCGCCGAGGCCTCGGGGCTTTCGACAAGCTCTTCGAAATACTCGAAGTTACGACTTTCTTCACGCATAAGAGCCAAACAAGCATCCTTGTCGATGAGCCTATCACCGCGAATGCGCGCCGCAAAATCGAATGCTGCACGCTTGCTCATACGAGAAAACGGGTTGAGTGCAAAATCTGCCGCAGCGGCAACGTCGAGCACGTCACCATCAAGGACATTTGTCGCACAACGAAGCGCGCGACCAAAATCGGTTTGAAAAAACGGAATTTGCGCCCGACAGCCAACGGAAACGTTACGTGCGGCTAAGCGAGGCGCAAGTTCGCCGTAGAGCGCAAAAGAGTCACGCGCCGCCAAGGCAATGGTTTCTTCAGTCGGAAGCGAACCTATGTAATCGGCGAGCAGGACGGGTTCGGCATAACGACCCGAAGGAAAAGCGAACCGCACATCGACACCAGCCTCGGCACGCTCGATATGCATGTCATAGGAATGGCCAGCAACAGCATTGATATCCTGCGAAGCCAAAAAGCGAGTCTGCGCGGCGCTAAGCTCAACCCCTCGCAATTCAATTTGCGTACCAGGAATCAAAACAGGCTCTCGCGAAAGCACCGCCCACGCACGGCCTTCGTCGAGAAGACGAGTTCTCTCAAGCTTCTCTTCGTATAAGCGAGCACATGAAAGCAAGTCTTCAAAACCTGCAGGAAGTTCCGAACAAGCCGTCCTGTCCTCAAGCGCAGCATCGAGCTGAGACGAGCCAATCCCACCCTCGATAAGCGAGGATACCAACTTCAGAATGCCGCCCGTTGCTCCAAGTTCCACGTCCTCGGAAGACAAAACGGCAAGCAACGCGAGCTTGCGCTGAATCGGAGATGCGATGCATCGACCATCACCATACGCATCCCATAAATCGGAAAGCCATGAGCGAGGCGTGGCGAACGTCACCGAGAACGCGCCTGCATCGCACGCATCAGCTAAACGCTTGCGCTCGGCGACAACGGCATCCATGCTAGGAAGCAACACGATTTTTTCCATTCGGTCCTCCGCGCCTCGATACGAAAAAAGCCGCCATGAAAGGCGGCTTTTGAATTTTGATGGTGCCCCCAACGAGAATCGAACTCGTGTCTCAGCCTTGAAAGGGCCGCGTCCTAACCTCTAGACTATGGGGACGTGCTTTCGCCTTTTTGCGACAGCCCCGATAGTATGCCAGAGCGAGAAATAAGAAGCAAGCATTTTTTGGAAGAAATTTCTCGAATTTGAAAAATTCTCGATGCGTGTTTCCTCAGCCAGCGATATCGACGGTCTTCACGTCAACGAGTTTTTGCAAATCGGAAAGCGAAGAAGCAATCTGGCATCCGCGACGTCCGCCCGAATACATGATGGTATCGAAGAGAATCGCTGTCTCGTCGATGAAGGTCGGGAATAGCTTCTTCATGCCAAGCGGGCTGCACCCACCATGGATATAGCCCGTCAACGGGAGCAACTCACGCGACTTAATCATAGCGATGCTCTTCTCGCCCGCCGCAGCAGCAGCCTTCTTCAGGTCAAGCTCGGCCTCAACAGGAACCATAAACACATAATGCTCGCCGCTTTTGCCAACCGTCACGAGCGTCTTGAACACCTGTTCGGGGTCTTGTCCGAGCGCCGCTGCAACCTCGGTACCCGAAATGGCCGCCTCGGCATCATAGAAAAGCACTTTGTGCGGCAACTTAGCAGCATCGAACATGCGCATGGCATTCGTCTTGTCCTGAGCCTTATCATGCTTCGCCATTGCAACCTTCTTCCACCTACAAAAAGAGCCGGGATAAATCCCGGCTCTTGGTGCCTAACCTCGCTGGACACATGTATGTCAGCGAGCGGGTCTCTCGCGAGTGCGATTCGGGCGATGCCGAGGCGACGCGTATTCGGTACGCGAGCCGAAAGCAAAACCCGAAGCGTGCCGCGAGAGACCCGCGCAGCGTCGGCATAATACGCGGTTCGTAGAACCGCGTAAAATTACTTCAGGGTAACAGCAGCGCCAGCGGCCTCGAGCTGAGCCTTGATTTCCTCAGCCTTGTCCTTGGCAACGCCTTCCTGAACAGCCTTAGGAGCGCCTTCGACGACCTCCTTGGCCTCTTTGAGGCCAAGACCGGTGATCTCGCGGACAGCCTTGATGACAGCAATCTTGTTGTCGCCAAAGCCCTCGAGAACAACGTCGAACTCGGTCTTCTCTTCAGCAGCAGCAGCGCCCTCGGCGGGAGCAGCAGCAACAGCAACAGGAGCAGCAGCGGAAACGCCGAAGGTCTCCTCGATGTCCTTAACCAGCTCAGAAGCCTCGAGCAGGGTCATTTGTTTCAGAGCCTCGATGATCTCTTCACGAGTAACAGCCATGATAGCTTTCCTTTCAAAGGGGCCTCGCACGTATGCGCGGCCGAATTATAAACATTACGCAGCATGTTTTATGCCACAATCAAGCCTACTAAGCAGCTTTCTGGTCGGCGATAGCCTTGGTAACCTGAGCCAGGCCCTGGGGCACGCCATTGACGCATACGGCGAGAGCCTTGGCGACACCGTTGATGGAAGCAGCGATCTGAGCAAGCAGTTCCTCGCGAGAGGGCAGCGAAGCGATAGCCTCGACCTCGGCAGCAGTAACAGCCTTGCCTTCCATCAAGCCGCCTTTGATCTCGAGCTTGTTGTTGCTCTTGGCGAAATTCTTGACGGCCTTAGCGGCAGCTGCGACATCTTCACCAGCAAAAACAAATGCGCTCGGACCAGCAAGGATGTCGTCGAGCGTAGGCAGTTCGGCATCTTTGAGAGCCAGGCCCACGAGGGTGTTTTTATACACCTTCATGGAAGCGCCAGCCTCGCGGATGGAACGACGAAGCTCCTGAACCTCCTTCACGGAAAGGCCGCAGTAATCGACAACCCACACAGCGCCGGAGTTCGCGAGCTCCTCCTTGATGACGGCAAGAGTCTCTTGGTTTTTGACGTTTGGCATAGTACACCTCCTTCTTCTGAAATTCGGGTTCCGCCCCATGGAGTGGAGCCGTTTCAGAAGAAACAAAACGGCCCCCGCGTCACAAAACAGCAGGGGCCGTCAAAGCATTCGCTCTTCAGAACCACCTCGGCGGGCCGCATGAAACATGCGATTGAACCTTTCGGTACCAGCTGTCTTGGGCAGCGGAACTAATGTGTATTTGCGCTCTTTCAAACGCAAAGCGATATTTTAGCAATCAAGCCAAGCCCGTCAAGGCATAAATTCCCGATCAAAGAGTCTTCAGGAATACTTCACGAGCCTATCTATGCCTTCGCGGAAGAATCCCCTTTCGAATCCGCAGCTTGCGAAGAAGCGCTTGTGGTCGAAGAAGATGAGCCAGAGGCCTTCTCGGCGCTCGATTCGCTCGCAGAAGAAGAATCGTTCGAATTCATGGCCTGAACCGAGCACGTCGGGTCGCCCTCGATATACGTGAATGATATCGCGTCGCCTTGGGCATACTGCACAATTTCAATCATTCCCGGAAGGGCGAAATCGTAGATCTTCGAATCGCCTTCCAAGGTGACGTAGAAATGGGAATTCCCCTCCACGACCGCCGTCGCGATTGTCTTGATAGTGCCAGACGCATCGCTTGCCGATGCGCTCGAAGCTGCGCCTGATGAGATCGTTCCGCTTGCGGCAATCAAGGAAAGATAGGACTTTTGCGTATCGGCCACCGTATCGCCTACCGCGACGTTTTGATAGCTCTGGATGTCGACCATCGCGTACTTCTTGACAAGCCCGGCGTTGTCTTTGAGTGCCATGAAATACGTCGGCGTATTGCTCACGTTGATAAGAATCGGGAACGTGGCGTCATATCGCAGGTTTTGCACCTGGCCTTCGGCCGACTGCATGGCAGAGCACTCTGTAGCTCCAGCGCAAGAATAGAAATGCGCTTCCGCCGTACGCTGGTTCACCAAAACGAATCCAACGATCGATTCGTCCCCCGTAGCAGAGGTAACGCCCGTATACAGCCATACATCGTCATCTTTGGCAATGTAGTTGTAACCAGGCTCGCCATCGGTTCCAGGGGTCGTTTGCACAACACCATTCTGACCAAGCCAACTGTTCAACCATCCGTCGGCATACTTACCATGCCAGTTGTATTGCTGGATAATGAGGCTCGAAGGATATACGTGATCGACCCACTGGGGGACATCTTCGACAGAAACATCTTGGCATTCGCCCGTAGCCGCGTTCACGAGAACCGCGCGCGACACCGTTTCGCCTCCGAAAAGCCCTATGGTGAAATCCCTCACCGGGCAAATCCACCAAGCGTTGCCATCGTCATCAATCTCGAACGATTTCTCTCCGAACATATAGAACGGATATTTCAGCTGAACATAGCGATCGATATTTCGGGCAAGGGGCTCGCTTTCGGAGTATTTAATTGAATGGTCGGAATCAAGACGAACAACTTGGGCATCCTGGGATGTCATATCGACGATGACGTACGCGGGGATTCCTTGTTCGCGATTTTGCAGCCACTTGAACAAATCGGCATAGCCGAGCGGGCTGACTCGAACCGGATGGTCTTTGTAATTGATTTGGCTATAGGTAGGCTCGATTTCGAATTGGCTCACCAAATCGGACATGCTGCCCATGGTTCGATTGCCCAGAAGCATCGCCGAAGCCCGGTCGATGACGGGAATCTCGTCATAGTTAACTTCTTGGATGTCTTCGGTGAATTCGTCTTCCGCCGGTGCCAGAATGTCCGCATATTTTTGAGCGTTGCCAGGGAAAAGGGACAGCGACGCAATCGTCCCCACGGCAACGAAGGCGACAACTGCCACGGGAACCCAGGAAAGCATCCTGAAGGCTTTAGACTTGCCCTTCGAGGCCGACACCTTCGCCGTGCCATTCTTGTATGAACGGCTACGCGCCCTGAAGAATACAAACGACGGAAGCAAAATGAATATGGCAACGAACATCCAGGTATCAACCGAATGGATGTTGATGGGGGGATGGAACCACCAATACGCCACAGCGATAACGATAAGCGCGATGATTGCCGAAGCGACCATCGCCTTTTTACCCATGCCCGCAAACTTATCCTTCATCTTATTGAATTCTTCGGTCGTGTTGAACTCGACCTGGGGGCCACGATGCTGCGAAGGCCCGCCCGAAAAGCCCCCGCCTACGCCAAACGGGTCGTCGCCGAAAATAGCGGCGAACGGGTTCTGGTTGCCAGCCATGCAATACCTTTCTCGTCATGAGCGATTATCTCTTCGCACAATACTATCAACTCATACCGCCATGAAGCAAAAGGCGGCTGCGCCAAACAAGCGCAACCGCCTCCATGAAAGCCCCGATGAGTCAATTGAGCATTCTTCTTGCGCGCTATGCCCCCACAAGTTGGCGAAGCACGTATTGCAAAATTCCGCCATGCGCCATATAAGCGCCTTCAGTAGGAGTGTCTACCCGCACTATAGCCTGAAATTCGACGTTTTCGCCGTCGCGTTTCGAAGCCGATACATTCACTTCCGTCGGATTGGGAAGACAAGGGTCTCCCGAGCCGAAGTTGATCGGCGATATGGAAAACACTTCCGTTCCATCCAACCCAAGCGCTTGCGCGTTCTCCCCTTCCTTAAATTGGAGGGGCAAGATGCCCATTCCCACCAAATTCGACCGGTGGATGCGTTCAAAACTTTCCGCGAAAGCTGCGCGAACCCCAAGCAGCAAAGGCGCTTTGGCGGCCCAATCTCGCGACGACCCGCTGCCATACATCTTCCCCGCCAAAATCACGAGATCGACGTCCTTATCGGAGTAATCGACCGACGCATCGAAGATGGTCGTTATTTCATTCGTTTCGAAATCATACGTCCATCCGCCCGAAGCGCCTTGCGCAAGAGCGTTTTTCAATTTGATATTGGCGAATCCGCCACGCGCCATAACTTCATGGTTTCCTCGGCGCGAACCATATGTGTTATACATGATGGGCTCAACGCCTCGTTCGGCCAAGTATTTGGCCGCAGGCGAATCGGCGGCAATGCTTCCCGCCGGCGAAATATGGTCGGTCGTAATGAAGTCGCCCAGATTGGCAAGCACGCGAGCGTTCTGGATGGAAGCAAAGCCAGGAACGCTTTTTTCCATGCCATCGAAATATGGTGCGCGGCGCACATACGTCGACGATTCGTCCCAAGCGAAGATAGCCCCTTCGCCAGCTTCGAGGTCACGCCAGGCGGCGCTGCCTTCATAAAGCCCTTCGGCCCCCGTATCAAAAAGCTCATTGGTAACAAAATCACCCATGAGATTCGAAATCTCGGCATCTTTTGGCCAAATATCATTCAGGAACACTTCGTTGCCCGAAGAATCGACGCCCAGGGCCTGCGTTTCGAAATCGAAATCAATCGTTCCTGCAATTGCGTAAGCAATCACCGAAGCGGGCGCGCACAAATAGTTCTGGGAAACGTCGGGGGAAATTCGTCCGTCAAAATTCCTGTTGCCGGAAAGCACGCTCGACAGTTCAATCTTATCGGCAATATCGTGCATTTCGGGCCAAACAGGGCCAGAATTGCCGATGCAGCTCATGCAACCAAAACCACACGTTGCAAAACCCAGTTCAGCAAGCGGTTCTGCAAGCCCCGCCCTCTCGAGCATGAGCTGCGTGGCATGCGAGCCCGGAGCCATGACGCGCTTCACCCACGGCTTCGCCCGCAATCCTTTCTCACGAGCGTGTTTCGCCAGCAAACCGCATGCAAGCATCATCGCCGGGTCGGTGGCCGTCGTGCAGCTTGTCACCGCAGCGATTGCTATCGCCCCATGAGTCAGCTCGAAATCCTGACCCGCAAGGTGAACGGTTTCGGATTTCTCCATATCGAGCGAACGGTCTTCGCATATTTGGGCAAAACGCTCTTTGGCGTTGCTCCTCAAGAAACGATCGTGGGGACGGCTTGGACCCGCAAGAGAAACCTCGATCGCCGAAAGATCGATATCGATTACGTCAGCATAGACGCGCTCACGCCCGTCGTTCCACATCCCTTGCGCTTTGGCATACGCCTCCACGAGAGCCACCTGTTGCGCGCTGCGTCCCGTTATCGAAAGATATTCGAGCGTTCGCTCGTCAATGGGGAAAAGAGTGCAAGTGCAACCATATTCAGGCGTCATATTCGCAATGCAGGCCCGCTGTGTGGCGGAAAGCGAGGAAACGCCTTCGCCAAAGCATTCGACGAATTTCCCCACGACGCCCTTCGCACGCAGAACTTGAGCGAAAACAAGCGCGGCATCCATCGCCGAAACACCGTCGCCCAAGCTTCCGCTCAAACGAACGCCGACGACTTGGGGGACAAGCGTCGTGATAGGCTGCCCCAAAGCTGCAGCCTCGGCCTCGATGCCCCCGACTCCCCACGAAAGCACGCCGATTCCATTTGCGGTCGTGGTATGGGAATCGGTGCCAACGACGGTATCGAAATATGCAACCTCGCGATCGCCTTCGCCCTTCGTCATAACGCCACGAGCAAAGCGCTCAACGTTGATTTGATGACAGATTCCCGATCCGGGAGGAACGATGCGCACATTCTCGAAAGATCCCTGAGCCCATTTCAGAAAACGATATCGCTCGGCATTCCGCTTGAATTCCATCTCCATGTTCTTTTCAAGCGCATCTGAGCAGCAAGCGGAATCGGCGATAACCGAATGGTCAATCACCAAATCGAGTGGAATCTGAGGATTGATGAGCTTTGGATCCCCGCCTAAATCACGCGCAGCCTCGCGCATGACAGCCAAATCAACAAAAACAGGAACGCCCGTAAAATCCTGAAGCAATACGCGAGCTGGCATATATTCAATTTCGGAACCCTGTTTGCCCGTCAGCCCAGCATCGACGATACGCTTGGCATATTCCGCGCGAAATGCATCGTCCGAAACGTTACGCAAAACGTTCTCAAGAAGAATACGCAGCGAATGAGGCAGTTTATCCACCCCTTCAATACCCGATGTCGGGTATATCTCGTAATCCTTCGAACCGACGTTCAAAACCTCAGTCTCAAAAGCCATGGGTATTCACTCACTTCTTCCAAACAATCGAGCAGCACGTTTCAATCCTTCGCATCCCCTGAAGGAGGCTTCGAACCTACAGGGCCGCAATAAGCGCATCCGTAAATTCGGTGCAAGAACATGCGGGCTTAGAACTTGCCGTGACCTTGCGAATATCGCCGGTCAAATGCTCCCCTTCAGCATAAACCTTCGCTATCGCCTTTCGAATACGCTCGGCGATTTCGGACTCGTTGATGTAATCAAGCATCATGGCTGCTGAAAGAATCTGAGCCGTAGGATTGCAAATATCTTTCCCGGCGATATCGGGGGCGCTTCCGTGGACCGCCTCGAATACGGCATATTCATCTCCGATATTTGCGCCGGGAGCAATTCCAAGGCCGCCCACCAATCCTGCGCATAAATCGCTCGCGATATCCCCGTACAAATTAGGAAATACAATAACGTCGAATTGGCTTGGATCGGTTACCAGATTCATGCAGAATGCGTCGATGATACGGTCATCGAAGTCGATGGCGCCCTGGTATTCCTGAGCCACTTTACGTGCCTCGCGCAAGAACAAGCCATCGGAGAATTTCATGATATTGGCTTTATGAGCAGCGGTTACTTTTTTGCGGCCATGTTTAGATGCGTAATCGAATGCGAACTTTACAATTCGATCAGACGCCGTAATGGAAATCGGCTTGATCGAAATTCCGGAATCAGGGCGAATCGTCCCAACTCCCTCTTCGGCACAAAAATCAATGAGGCGCTTCGCGCTCGAGCTGCCCTCTTCAAACTCGATTCCTGCATACAGGTCTTCCGAATTTTCGCGAACAATCACCAGGTCAACATCCTCGTAGCGTCCACCCGCACCGGGAATGGAGAGCACTGGCCGCAAATTGACATACAAATCGAGGGACTTTCGCAAGGCCACATTAACGCTTCGAAAACCAGTGCCCACCGGAGTCGTGATAGGACCCTTAATAGCAACTTTATTGCGCTTGACGGCCTCGATCGTTGATTCTGGCAAAGGAGACCCACCGGTTCTCTCCATTACGGCCGCACCGGCTTCAGCAACCTCCCATTCGATATCGGCTCCCGCAGCCTCTAAAACGCGTTTCATGGCGGCAGAGGTTTCAATTCCGATTCCGTCACCCGGAATCAATGTAATCGTATGCTTAGCCACAACGATCTCCTCTCGATGAACACAGCGCGGACAAGCGCGACTATGCAAAAACCGATTCACAGGCTTGAAATCATATCATGCGAGTGTTTCCTGGCGATAAATTCGAAACCCCTATCGCCAAATGGCACATAAGAGACCCCTTAACGAAGCGGCGAGAATATTGACAAACGCAAAAGCCAGAGGTGCACACCCGATGTTTCGCCAAAATAGAAAAAGCGCCCGAAGGCGCCTTCCTTAAGAAAGGTTTTCCAAAATCTGCGCAGCCCGCTTTTTCAAAACGCCCTTTCCGCTTTTTGCGTCGAAAGACATTCTTGCTTTTAGCTGCTCGACAACCTCGTCAGCGAGTTTGCCTTGAGAAAAAGCCACAACGGCAACGAGCATCTCTTGGAATTCGATATCGCCGTGATAGCACTGGATAGCCTCGTCGATAAGGGGCCATGTTTTCAGGCTCCTGTTTTCGGTAGTGGCCCCCAGGCGACACAAAAAACGCATCGCGGCCAAACGCAGAGGACCCGATTCTTCATCGAAAAGCGCCGCTTCAGCACCAGGAATGGCTTTATCGCAACTACGAGATTCAACGGGAACAATATTCGTCAAAACATTGAGAGATTCCCAACGAGTTTGAGCTTCGGGGCGCGCAAGGGCCTCAACGAAAGCGTCAGAATAGTTCACAAGGGCTGCAGGGTCTATCGAAGACGCCACAGCGAGGACGGAAGCCGCCGTCTGGCGTTTACGACGCGAATCCCCCTCGAGGTTAGAAATAAGACCCTCTAAGACCTGGGGATCTTCAAGTGCCGCCCGAGCGAATTGTTCACGCTGTTCGTGAATAGCAGAATCGGCCATACATATACCAACTCTCTCCAAAGATGATTAAATTAGACATGACAATGCCTTCGTAAACCTATAAGGAGAATACCGCATTGTTCAGCGTCAAAGGAAAAGCACCCAACAACTAACATAAAACCCAGGTCACTAAAGCATTAAGAGGCTCATGAAAAAGGTTACGGGCACAAGAGATAAGGGGTTCCCGAGAGAATAAAAAAGGCCGGTAAACCGGCCTGAATTATTGGTGGAGCCTAGGGGGATCGAACCCCTGACCTCATGGCTGCCAGCCATGCGCTCTCCCAGCTGAGCTAAGGCCCCAAGATACGCTCTTGGCAGCGCCCTGCATGAGCGCGACGACCTGTCCTCCCGCGGCCTGGCGCCGC
>CAVGRL010000008.1:0-60699 GCA_963631715.1 Bacteroidaceae bacterium | reverse complement strand
GGAATGGCGGCGACAAGATTGGTAGGCGAAAGGTACACGTTTTGTCCTATAAGCCCGAGTTTGAGATTGGGACAGTTGCCTCAGAGGCACTGCTACAAAAAAAGCCCGCTCGAATGAGCGGGCTTCAAATTCAGATGGCGGGATGTACGAGACTTGAACTCGCGACCTCCGACGTGACAGGCCGGCGCTCTAACCAACTGAGCTAACACCCCATGCTGATAAGCGAGCTGAAAGAATGGCGGGATGTACGAGACTTGAACTCGCGACCTCCGACGTGACAGGCCGGCGCTCTAACCAACTGAGCTAACACCCCATGCTGATAAGCGAGCTGAAAGAATGGCGGGATGTACGAGACTTGAACTCGCGACCTCCGACGTGACAGGCCGGCGCTCTAACCAACTGAGCTAACACCCCGTAGTTTCAACTCTGCCTTCGCAAGACAGCTTGGATAGTATACACAGACCGCGCATAGTGGACAAGAACTTTTTTAAAAATTTTTGCCCGCCGAATTGCAGAGCGCTCGCAAAGTAAGCGAAACATCGTTGCGCAAAGAGGCGCTGGCCCCGTGAGGGCCCAGAATCACTACCTTTTTGGACCGTTTCCCTACTTCGCGGCAAGATCGCCCGTCGAAGCGTCGAAAGAGACATCAGCCTGCAGATAGGATTTCTCTTTCATCCACGACAAGACGAGCTCCACCATGTCTGCCGTAGGAATCTCCGCATTGGGATAGCTCGAAATGGGATAGGTATCTGCGACGATTCCGGGCAAATTAGCCTTCTCGACAAGCAGCTCGCGGAAGCTTTCGGGGTCTTCGGCAATCGCCGCGACGGCGTCATCCCAAGCGGCCTGCACGTTTTCGAGCGCCGAAGCGCCCTGTTCGAGCCAAGCTGTGCGCACCGCGAAAACAGACTGGCTTACATTGCCAACGCCCTGCGTATCGTCGGCAAGAGTCACCATGCCGTTTGCTTCGCCAAGCGCAAGCAGGCTGGCGGGGAGCGCCGCAGCGGCAACTTGATTGTTGACCATCGACTCATAGCGAACGGGAAGTTTTTTGATTTCCTCGCTCAAAATATCGGAAGATGCAACGCCGGCTGCTTCCATGAGCTTGTCCATTACGTATTCAGGAACCGTGTTCGAGCCAACGCCGATAGGCTTGCCCGCCAGATCCGCAAGGCTCTTCATACCAGACTCCGGCGAAGTTTGGATGCCAAAACGTCCCTGTTCGGGCGTCGCACCAAGCGTTACCCATTTCAAAGAAAGCCCAATACCGCTTGCCACAAGTGAAGAGGAGACCATGATGTCGGTCATGGCGCCATCGATTTCGCCGGCGGCGAAAGCCGTGGAGAGCTCTTGCGCGCTTTGGAAGGTGATGATTTCGACCTCTACGCCGTGGCTCGAATAAAAGCCCTTCTGCTCGGCAACCCAAAACGGCAGCGAGTCTTCGGTCTGAAGCGTGCCGATTTTCATGGAAGATGCCGAAGCGCCTTCATCGCCGCCCTGCGAGGAGCAGCCGACCGCCGGCAGAGCGGCGAGCGCGGCGAGCGAAGCAACCGTCGCAACGAAGCGACGACGGGTCAAATGCGGCCCTTGGACGCACTCAAAGCTTGGGGCATTGTTCATGGAACATCCTTTCTAATCGCGTGCACAAAAGGAGTGCAACGGTCATCATGGTAATCCAACGAAACAACAACGAAGGCCGGCCGCAATTGCAACCGACCTTCGCCGATAGATTATCCATATGCCTAGCGTAAAACGGCGGCCATTTTGTTCGGGCCCAATCGAACGCCTAAACAGCTAAGGGCCAATGAACGCAGGTTGAAAGCGCGCTCCTAAAGCGCACTGAGGTATTCGAATGCGGAAGTCGCGGCGTTGGCCCCATCGGCAACGGCGGTCACGACTTGGCGCAAGGGTTTTTCGCGCACATCGCCCGCCACAAAAACGCCAGCGATATTCGTTTTGCCATCTTCGCCGGCAATCGCGTATCCCGAAACGTTCAGCGCTACGGGAGTTTGTTGCAAAAGACCCGAGTTCGGCTGAACGCCCACGGCTACGAAAAGCGCGTCGGTCGGCAAATCGCGAAGCACGCCCATGTTTAAATCGCGGATAGAAACCGACGAAACGCGCGACCCGTCGGTAGTCGAAGAGACGCTTTCCACAGTGCTATTCAGCAGGACTTCGACATTGCCGAGGTCGGCAAGGGCTTGCGTGTAAACGGAATCGGCGCGAAATGCGTCGCGGCGATGCACGAGAAAGACTTTCTCGCACAACCTCGAAAGATAGATGGCATCGCCCACGGCGGTATTGCCGCCGCCCACTACAACGGCGGTCTTCCCTCGAAAAAATCCGCCGTCGCAGGTGGCGCAATATGACACCCCACGGCCACGAAGCTCTTGTTCGCCAGGAATTCCCAACTCGCGTGGATTTGCACCGGTGGCGACGATGACGCTTCGCGCGGCATATGTCGCTCTCGTCGCACACTGAATCCTCTTTGGCGACGATCCCAAATCAAGCGCCACCACCTCCTCGGAAAGGCGAACAGCGCCGAAACGCTTGGCCTGCTCGTCCATCGAAAAAGCCAGCCCAAACGCATCGACGCCCGCAGCAAAGCCGGGATAGTTGTCGAGTCGTTCGGTCTTAGACATTTGCCCGCCCGGACCCATGGATTCGAAAATCGCACAAGAAAGCCCCGACCTGGAAGCATAGAGCGCCGCAGCAAGGCCGGCAGGCCCCCCGCCGATAATGGCGACATCGTATGTGGCGACTGCATCTAACATCGTTCGCTCCCTTCATCGCACCGGCATCGCGATCATGCCGGCAAATCTCGCCGCGCCGTGAATGCATCGGCGGGGCAAACGCCCCGCCCTGCACGCCTGCGATCGCAGGCCGAATCAATGAACCGAAAAGCGCAGCCAAAGCGTGCGAGCGATATTCGCCCGCACGCTTTGGCCCTTACGAAAGGCGAAGGCAATGCGCCCTTCGATTCCAGTCAGGCTACTCGAACAGCGCAAGCAGGTTCGATTTGGGCTGCGCCCCCATCGTCGTCTTTTTCACTTGCCCATTCTCGAAGACGATGAGCGTGGGCACGCTCATAATGCTGAAGCGCTGGGCGATCTCGGGCGATTTATCGATATCGACTTTGTAGACCGCTGCCTTTCCGGAAAGTTCGCCTGCAACCTCGTCGAGAATGGGAGCGAGCATCTTGCATGGGCCGCACCACGTTGCAAAGAAATCGACGAGCACGGGAACCTTCGATTGCAGAACTTTACCCTCGAACTCCTCGGACGAAATGACCTCCGCCATGAGCTTCCTCCTTCATCGGGTGCGCCATGCGCACGCTTTTAATTGCTACCGAGAAGATAACATATATGGCTTCGAACGCAAGCTTTTCAAAGAAACGTTTCCATTACGGCATTCGTGCACACCGGATTTTCCGAGATCTCGAATGCAAAGCCACGCAGAACAGCTCGGTGTTTTCTTCCTGCTTACAAGATTCGAATTGAACTTGACCGGAACATAGGAATTGTTCACCATGGAAACAAAATCATCTCGCGATAAGGCGAGCCCTTTTGAATTTCGATAGGAATTGCCCATGAAAGCCGATTACCTCTACGACGCCTCCAAAAGGCAGCCGGCCTACGCCGGAGCCGCAATAACGAATGCGAACCTCGTTTTGGAAGGCGGGGCCATGCGCGGGCAGTTCACCGCGGGAGTGCTCGACTTCTTTATGGACCAGGGGCTTTGGTGCAAGAATGTGATTGGCACGAGCGCAGGCGCGCTCAACGGGTACAACTATGTGGCAGGCGAGCTCGGACGAACGTGCTTCCTGAACACGAAATACTGCGACGATCCGCGTTATTTATCCATGAAGAATTTCGTTCGCACGGGAAATGCGCTGGGAGACAAATTCGTGTTCCACGACATTCCCGAAACACTTGAGCCGTTCAACTTCGAGGCATTTCGCGAATCGCCGATGAAACTCACTACCGTCGCGAGCGACCTTGAGACGGGCGAAGCCGACTATCACGTTATGGAAACAGCCGACGAGTTTCGCGATATAGAGTACTTGCGCGCCTCGGCGAGCATGCCGCTTGTTTCGCACATCGTCGAAGTCGACGGGAAGAAACTGCTCGATGGCGGCCCAACGGACAGCGTCGCCCTTTTGCATTCGCTGCTCATGGGCACAACCGACAAACACATCGTCGTGCTCACGCAGGACGCATCGTATGTGAAGACGCCCAATAAAACGATGCCGCTTATCAAACGCCTCTACTCCGATTACCCGTATTTCATCGAGCGCGTCGAAAATCGCCACTACGACTACAACCGGTGCTATCGCTGGATTAAACGCCTGCACGACGAGGGACGCATTTTCATGCTCCAACCAAGCGAACCGGTAACGGTCTCCAGCATGGAGCACGACGCCAATAAGCTCTTCGAGCTCTACGAACAAGGCTTGCAGGTAGCCGCCCAAAACTGGGATGCACTGCAAAAATACCTGGAACAGTAATCCAGTAATCGAAAGGCGCGGCGATGATGCCGCGCCTTTTCGTTTCCCGCTATTCCTCGCGCTCGAGCTTCGCTTCGGCGAGCTCTGCGAACTTGGCTTTCATCGTGGGGTTTTTCCTCGTCAGCTTTTTAATCGAAAGGTCCTGCGCCTTGTCGTTTGCCAAGCGCAAGTTGCGCTCGCTTCCCAAAAGCGCCTCCTTGGTTTTCTGCAGGTGGTCGATCGTCTTGTCGATTTCTTCGATGGCTGTCTGGAATTTGCGGCTCGCCAGATCGTAATTCTTTGCAAACTTCGTTTTGAAGTCTTCCATGGACTCCTCGAAGTTGGTGATGTCGATGTTTTGGTTACGCACTTCGGCGAGCTGCGTTTTGTACTGCAACGCCGAAAGCGCCGCATTGCGCAAAATCGAAATGATGGGAATAAAGAACTGCGGACGAATGACGTACATCTTCTCGAAGCGATAGCCCATGTCTACGATTCCCTCGTTGTACAGGTCGTTATCGGGCTCGAGCATCGTGCACAGCACCGCGTATTCGCAGTTCTTCTTCTTTCGGTCGGAATCGAGCTTCTTGAAAAAGTCCTCGTTTTTATGCTTGGTCCGCGTCTCGTCGTTTTCGTTTTTCATCTCGAACATGATAGAGATGATCTCTTCGCCCGTTTCCGGGTCGCATTCGCGGAAAACGAAGTCGCCTTTCGTGCCCTCAACGACATCGTTGTCTTTCTCGAAATACGCATGGGGAAACGCCGTGGCTCGAATCTTATTGAATTCGATTTCGCAATGTTGTTCGAGCGACTCGCCCACCATCTTGGTAGACAATCGGGCCTTCATCTCTTTCACTCGGGCGATTTCGTCGTCTTTATACTTGATGAGTTCGTCTTTTCGAGAAAGCTCGTTTTGCATCTTCTCTCGCAGGACAACCTGCTCCTGCGCAGCTTTGGCACGTTCAATCTCGATTTTAGCTTTCGCCTCGTCGCGTTCGCGCTCGGCGGCGGCGCGGCCCTGCGATACCGCAAGCTCTTTTTCGGCCGCAAAGCGCTGGGCCTGCGATTTTATCTGTTCATTCAGCGAGGCTATTTTGGCATCGCGCTCGGCGGTTGCTTCAGAGAGGGCCTTGTCTGACTCGGCCTTGATAAAGCGCATGCGCGCCGTCGCATCCTCTTTGATAGTGGCAAGCTTCGCTTCGAGCTCGGCGATTCTGGAATCGCGTTTGATTTGGTCTTCGCGCGCTTTTTGTCGCTCTTTCACGAGGGCGAGATTGAGCGATTGGGCGCTCTGGTCTTTCAGAAGCTTTTCGCGCTGCGCTATTTCCTTGTTGAACTCAGCGGTGCGAACCTGCCTCACGATGTCGGCAAAACCGCGTTCATCGACCTGGAAGACTTCCCCGCAATGAGGGCATTTGATTTCATTCATCGCTGCGCCTTTCGAAACTTCCCGAGCTTTTGCGACGCGAACCGCATCATGCACCGATTGTAGCGCTTTGACGCAGCGCGCACGCTATGACGCGTTTTTGCGCAAAACCACGTAACGATTCAGTTCACCGCTTTTTCCGTCGGCGAAAAATTCATCGATGACCTCTGCCCGACCGCCCTCGCAAGCGATTCGAACGAGACGCTGCACTTCCCCTTCGGTAAAGTGATGGCAATAGCGAGCAAGGCCCGGCTCGTGCTGCCACCCTAGAAAATAATCGTTTTCCTCAAGAGCCACAGAACCGCAAAGGCCAAATGACGATAGGTCGCGAGTAGCCCGAGCGGCAAGACGAGCGTCATCCATGAATCGCCAAAACGAAACGCATACCACGCCGCCTAAGGCGGCCTTATCGACGAGAGCTCTCATAAGATTGGCCCGGCAATCGAAGCCCGGAACATGGTGGAAGAACCCGAAGCATCCAACGAAATCGCAGCTAGGGGCACCGATAAGCCGCGCAAAACTCCCGTCTTCGAGGGCGGCGATGATATCGAGATTCTGAAAAGAAATCTGCTCACGCGACGGGACCAGGGAACCACAATCGTCTATGGCGTAAAGCTCCAATGGAGCACCTTCGCCAAGCTCACTTTCCAAGAAACTTTCGAAGCGCATATTCCCACAGGCGACGTCCAAAACCCGCAGAGGCCGCACATGCGGCGCCAAAGCCACGCAGCGGTGCCAACCTTGCCACGGCATTGCGCGAGTAGCCGAAAAAGAATCGGCGCACGCCGCATAGAAGCGATTGTTCAACTCGCGCAAAAAAGCGATTGAGGCCGAATCCATCGCGATTTCCTCCCTGCATGCAGAAACGGGGCAAAAGCCCCGTTTCGATCGTTCGTCTCGCTTTTCGTAAGCGGTATCGCTATTTCACCGCATCAGAAACGGCGGCAGCAACAACCTCAACCGCACGCGGGTCAAACGGCTCAGGCATGATGAAGTCTTCGGAAAGCTCTTCATCGCTTACGAGGGCGGCGAGCGCCTCGGCGGCGGCAAGCTTCATCTGCTTGGTGATGCGCGTCGCGCGCGCTTCGAGCGCGCCTTTGAAAATGCCCGGGAACGCGGTCACGTTGTTGATCTGGTTCGGGAAATCGGAACGGCCCGTTCCCACCACACGCGCGCCGGCAGCACGGGCGACATCGGGGAAAATCTCGGGCGTGGGGTTGGCCATGGCGAACAGAATTGCGTCGCTATTCATCGACTGCACCATCTCGGCGCTCACGATGCCGGGAGCAGAAACTCCTATAAAGATGTCCGCGCCGCGCATGGCATCGGCCAGATCGCCCTCTTCATCGTTCAAATTCGTGGTATCGAGCATCGCGCGCTGGGCCTCATTGATACCCTCGCTCTTCGAGCAGATGATGCCGCATTTATCGCACAGAAGCAGATTGCGGAAGCCGTAGTCCAACAGCAGCTTTGCGATGGCGATGCCCGCCGAGCCGGCGCCGTTGACAACAACGCGGCACTCTTCTTTCTTTTTGCCCGTTAGGCGCAGCGCGTTAATCACGCCCGACAGCACCACGATAGCCGTGCCGTGCTGGTCGTCGTGGAACACAGGGATATCGAGTTCGTCAATCAAACGGTGCTCGATCTCAAAGCAGCGCGGTGCCGAGATGTCTTCCAGATTGATGCCGCCGAAATTCGGGGCCAGACGTTTCACCGTCTCTATGATTTCGTCCACGTCTTGCGTGTCGAGGCACAAAGGCACCGCATTCACGCCGCCGAATGCCTTGAACAGCGCACATTTGCCCTCCATGACGGGCATTGCGGCAAGCGGGCCGATATTGCCCAAGCCCAACACGGCAGAACCGTCGGAAATAACGGCCACGGTATTCGCCTTCATGGTGTACTTGTAGGCATCGGCCGGGTTGTCGGCAATCTTGCGGCACGGCTCGGCGACGCCTGGCGTGTAAGCAAGCGCCAAATCCTCGCGCGTTTTGATATCCATCTTCGGCACAGTGTTCAACTTGCCCTGCCACTGCTCGTGCAAACGCAGCGATTCTGCAGCGATATCCATGAAGCGATTCCTTTCAACCCGCGGCGCAAGGCCGCTCGTTAACGTCGGCACCCAAGCGGCCGCCTATTGGACTTCGCCGATTATACCCACAACATGCTTCACGCCGCAGCCCGCTTCCCCAAGCGGCGCAACATCCATATCGCGCTTCGAACCGCAGCACCCCTCGTAGACGGTGCGCCTCACAACGAAAACGCCCCAAAGGAACAAGCCGAAAGAATCGCCCCTTAATCCACGGGACGCAAAAAGCCCCGCCGAAGCGGGGCTTTCAATCACTGCGATATGCGTGCGTTTTCCTAGTTGGTTCCGCGCATCGTTTGGCCTCCGTTGGGGTGGCACTGGCCGCAGGTGTCAACCTGCTCGGAGTGGCCTTTGTGGCACTCGTTGCAGTTCAGTTGGCCATGCGGGCTGTTGTGCGGATTGTAATCGCCGAGATCTGCGGTCTTTTCAGCCAAGGAATCATAGTCGCCATGGCAAGAAAGGCACGTCTCGTTGTCGACATAGTAGCGGTCGGAAAGACCGAGGTTGTCGATGTCGCCAGAAAGCTGGCTGCCAAGTTCGGAAACCTGGGTGGCAAGGTCTGCCTTATGGCAGTCGAGGCAGGTGGTTCCCTCGTGCGTGCCATGCCAGCTTGCCAAACCAGCACCGTTGGATTCGTCGGTGCCGTAATAATTGTCCACATGCTCGCTCATGGAATTGTGGCATACCGTGCCGCAAAAGCCCGGTGTATTGTGCCACGCGAACCCGCCGATACCGGCAACGACCAGCACGACCACAACGACGGCGACCACGATAGGCCAGCGCTTTTTGGCAACCTTGGGCGCCGCAGCAGGCGCGGCCTGGGAAGTTTCCTTCTTTTCTTCAGTCATTTATTTCACCCCCTGCGCGGCGGCCTGGCCTGAAACGTAACCGAAGGTCACGCAACGGCCGACCGACGGGCCGAAAATATGGCGCGGATAGTTGCCCGAGAAAAAGCCGCCCGAAGCGCCGCCGGCAGCGAACAAGCCCTCGATAGGCTCATTGTCGTAGTCGAGCACGCGGCAGTGATAGTCGACAACAAGGCCGGAAACGGTAGCCAAGATGGACGACTGGTGCTTGATGGCGTAGTATTTCTCGCCTTCGACTTTGGTCGCCTTTTCCATGGGACGGTTGAACATCTCGTCTTTTTTGTTCTCGACGAAGGTGTTGAACTGCGCGACTTCGGCCTTCAGCGTATCGGCGGGGACATCCATCCATTCGGCCAGCTCATCGAGGCTCGATGCCTCGTGCGCCCAATCCTTCTCGACGTAGGGCTGAAGTTTCTCGAGAATGGTATCGGCATTCTTTCCGAGCTGCGTAGTGGAGGCCACGCGGAACGTCTTAGTGCCGTAATGCGCCTGCGCCGTAATAGCGTTCGAACGCGCCTGAAACGGCAGGCCCTCGCTGCAGAAGCGACGACCTTGCTCATTAACCATAATGCCTTGCGAAACCAAGGCGGTAATACCCAAGTTGCTCGCGTAGAACGATTCGGGGCTACCGAAGTCGAAGTTCATGATGGCCGCCGGCAGCGGGTCCATCTGGCCACCCACGGCAAGGCCCATAAGCTGTCCGTCACCCGTGGTGCCTTCATTGGGGCACCAGCTGGCGCATGCCGCGATGTCTTCCGCGCGGCACCAGGCCTTGAGCATCGCAGGGTTTGCATCGAAGCCGCCCGTGGCTAGCACGACGCCCTTGCTGGCGTTGATGCGGAAATAGCCATCGGAATCCTTGGCGATGGCGCCCGTCACGCGACCGTCGTTGTCGCGCTCAAGTTTCACGGCAGGCGTGTTGTAGCGCAAATCGGCGTTGGAGCGCTTGGAAAGCGTATTCGCCAAATCGGCCACGATATAGATGCCCGCGCCACCAGCGTTTTTCGTGGTGGTCTCGCTCCACTGGTCGCACTTGAATTCGATTTCGGTTTGCGGAACCTCGAAATTGTGGGCGTTGGCGCTGTTGGCCTTGTAGTATTCCTTGATGCCCGCTTCGCCTTCGTCGAATTTTTCCTGCAGCCAGTCGGCAGCTTCGCCCGAGCGATCGGCCCACAGCTTGATAGGGTCGATGGGCACGCGGTAGTAAGCGGCATGGCGCATACGGTCCATCATCTCGGCTTTGTCGACGATATTGCCGGCCTCTTCCATGACCTTGCCGCCGACGACGCCCATGCCCTCGAACATGCCACGGCCTTTGGACATCTTCTCGATGCACATCACCTTGGTGGAGCCGTCATCGCTCGCGGAAAGCGCAGCCACCGAACCCGTGAGGCCGCAGCCAATAACGAGCACGTCGCATTCCTCGGTGCGCTTGATCTCGCTTTCGGCGATATCGCGCATCTCGAAGGCCACGTTGCCCTGGCGAACAATGCCGCTCTCGACATCGATCACGGGCACGTTGCGGGTCTTCACCGGAAACGCGTCGGTGTACAGGTCGGTGTTGAAAGCGCCGCAACCGCCTTTGTTTTCAACCGCAACGCCGCTTTCCGTGCTGCCGGCGCAACCGGAAAGCCCGAAAGCGCCACCTGCGGCGGCGGCACCGAGCAGGCCCAGACCAGCGGCGCGCATGAAGCCGCGGCGGCTTAAGGACGTATCGATTCCTTCTGCCAATGTTCCTCCCTTAACGTTTTGCGCAAGCCGCATCGCGGCCGCGCCTCTTCCTTTGCCTTCGCCGTCCCGAACGCGTCGCGCTTCCTCCACCGCACAACGCCGTACGTAGTACGGACATAAAGCAGCGCCTATCTTAGTACGCTGTACGGAGTATTTCAATATGCGATTTATGGAAGATTCGGACAGAAGAAACATGTTGGGAACTTCGCTGGAATCTGCCCGGGGCAATCGCTACACTCACCCCAAACCGAGAAAAGGAAAGCGGGGCGAACATGTCCGAAACGAGCGCGAAAACAGGCAAAACAAAACCGGGCATGGAGCGCTCGCTAACCCAGCAGCAAGTCGTCGATGCGGCCTTCGAGATGATCGACAAAGCGGGCTATAAGAATTTCTCCATGAGAACGCTCGCGGAAAAGCTCGGCATGGGCACCATGAGCATCTATACCTACGTGCCCAGCAAACAGCAGCTCATGTTCTTGGTCATACAGAAAATGATGAGCGAATACGACAATGCGCCCGTGCCTGGCGAGTATTGGGAAGACACCCTGCATCGAACCTGCGAATCGCTGCTCGAAGCGAACCTGCGACACGCCAACGTGCGAATCATGCAACTGCAAACGCAGCTCAACCCGCCCCAACAGCACCAGCGAAGCATTTATTACCTGCATGCCGACCAGGGCATGCCCGCCGATGTCTACGAAGTCATGTACGGCGTTTTGCGCTCGTTTCTCACCGGATTCATCGATGTGGCCGCAAAGCGCAAGCTCGAACTCGTCGAGCAAGGAGACGATTCGAACATGGGCGGCGAATGGTCGCGAATCTCGGCAAACGACACCGAACTTGAACGATTCCGTCAAGGCGTCGACTTCATCATCGCCGGCACGCGAGCCTTAGCGTCCCCCAACCCCTGCGATTGGCGCACCCCTGAAGACCCCGCCACCTGGACCTGGGGCCGAGAGGGATAACGGGCTTGCGGAGCCAAAGAGCCTGGCACCTTTGACCCATCGGATACAATTGCCGCATGGAAGATTTCATTTTGGACATACTCGCGCGCGTGCGAGATTTGGAACGCGCGCTTTCGGCAGACGAGCTCGAAGATATCGTTCGCACCCATAACCAGGGAATTCGCGACAACAAGGCACATATCTCTAAGAGACGCGCACTGCCGTATTTCCTGCGCGTGCGCGAAAGCGAGCCCACCCGTTGGCGCGCGTGGGGCATCGCGCCCGCCGAAGACGCGCTGCTGCTGCAAACGCTGCGCATGAAGCCGCGCCGCACCGCGTCGGGCGTGGCGACGATCACCGTCATCACGAAGCCGTGGACGTGTTCGGGCGCGTGCATCTACTGCCCCAACGACGTACGCATGCCGAAAAGTTACCTGCACAACGAGCCCGCTTGCCAGCGCGCCGAACGCAACTGTTTCGACCCATATCTGCAGGTCGCCTCGCGCCTGCGCGCCCTCGCGAGCATGGGGCACGTCACCGACAAGATCGAGCTCATCGTGCTTGGCGGCACCTGGAACGATTACCCGCAGGCCTACCGCATCTGGTTCGTGCGCGAGCTGTTCCGCGCGCTCAACGATGCGGGCGAAACCGCGACCGCATCGGGCACAGGCGATGGCGCCGATGAGGCCAAGGCGTCGAATTCCTGCGGCAACTCGGCGCAATCCTCGCACGCCACCTGCGATTTCGCCCACCATACCGAAGCGCAGCGCCGCGCGTTCTACGGCGAAATCGGCATTTCGCACGACCCTGCCGCGCTCAACGACGCGTGCGCCGAGCAACAGCGCCGCGTGAATTCGGGCGCCGCCACCCACGCCAGCGCCATCCGCGCGCTCTACTTCGAAAACCCCGCATGGCGCGCCGCCGCCGAGCTGCAGACCGCCACGCTCGACGACGTGTTTCGCGAACACGCGCGCAACGTGCATGGCGCGCACCGCAACGTGGGCCTCGTCATCGAGACGCGCCCCGATTCCATCACCTGCGAATCGCTCGCGCTCATGCGCGCTCTCGGCTGCACGAAAATCCAGATGGGCGTGCAAAGTCTCGATGCCCGCGTGCTCGAGGCCAACCGTCGCCACACCACGCCCGACCAGATCGCGCACGCATTCGCGCTGTGCCGCCTGTTCGGCTTCAAATCGCACGCGCACTTCATGGCGAACCTGCTCGGCGCCACGCCCGCAGGCGATGCCGCCGACTACCGCACGCTCGTTGGCGACCCGCGCTTTCTGCCCGACGAGGTGAAAATGTACCCGTGCTCGCTCATCGACGGCACCGGGCTCGCGCGCCATTACCGCGCGGGCGATTGGCACCCCTACAGCGAAAACGAGCTCGTAGGCGTGCTCGCCGACAACGTGCTCGCTACGCCGCCCTACACGCGCATCTCGCGCATGATTCGCGATTTCTCGTCGGGCGACATCGTCGACGGCAACAAGAAGGTGAACCTGCGCGAGGTGGTCGAGGCGCAGGCCGACCGCATGGCATCCGCATCGGGCACGCCCGTGGAAGAGATTCGCCACCGCGAGCTTGCGGGGGCCGATGCCGCGATTTCGGAACTCTCGCTTGCCGATTTCGAATACGAAACCGCAAACACCCGCGAGCATTTCCTGCAATGGGTCACGCCGGAAAACAAAATCGCAGGCTTCTTGCGCTTATCGCTGCCAAGCCAAAAGGAAGTCGCGCGGCTCGCAAAAAGCGAGCCCACCTTCCCTATCGCCCCTGGCCAGGCGATGATTCGCGAGGTGCACGTGTATGGCAAGGTTGCCGCGCTGCACGGCGCGGGGCAAAACGCGCAGCATCGCGGCCTGGGCAAGGCGCTCGTCGAGCGCGCATGCGAGATTGCGGCAGCGGCAGGCTATAGCAGCGTTAACGTTATCAGCGCTGTGGGCACACGCGGCTACTACGCCCGCCTCGGTTTCGAGGACGCCGGGCTCTATCAGAATCGCAAACTGGACTAGCGTCAAGCGTCAGCAACCACATCTTCAGCCAAGCGGCCGCAACACGAAAAAGGCCGGCTGCGTTATGCAACCGGCCCATCTTGAAAGTTCCAGCCTTCACTCGCGTTACGCGAAGTAGCTCACGCCGCCCTCGAACAGCGGCTGGTATTTGTCGCCCGGCACGTTTTTGTACAAGCCCGCGCCGCTGCGCTCCGAATGGCCCATCTTGCCGAACACGCGGCCATCGGGGCTCGTGATGCCCTCAATCGCCAACACCGACCCGTTCGGGTTCGCGCCGAGCGCCATGCTCGGCTCGCCCGCGGCGTCGACGTACTGCGTGGCAATTTGGCCCGCGGCCTTCATCTGGGCCAACACCTCGTCGCTCGCGACGAAGCGGCCTTCGCCGTGCGAAATGGCGACCGTGTGGATATCGTCCACCTCGCAGCGCGAAAGCCACGGCGACAGGTTCGACGCCACGCGCGTGCGCACGAGCCCGCTCTGGTGGCGGCCAATCTCGTTGAACGTCAGCGTGGGCGCGGCGGCCGTCGCATCAACGATGTCGCCGTACGGCACCAGGCCCAGTTTCACGAGCGCCTGGAACCCGTTGCAGATGCCGAGCATCAGGCCGTCGCGGTTTTGCAGCAGGTCGCGCACGGCCTCGGTCACCTGCGGCGCGCGGAAGAACGCGGTGATGAACTTCGCGGAGCCATCGGGCTCGTCGCCGCCGGAAAAGCCGCCCGGCAGCATGACGATCTGGCTGCGGCGAATGGCCTCGGCCAGCGCCGCCGTGCTTTCGGCGACTTTCGCAGGCGTGAGGTTGTTGATGACGAGCACCTCGGCCTCGGCGCCGACGCGTTCGAACGCGCGCGCCGTGTCGTATTCGCAGTTCGTGCCCGGGAACACGGGGATCACCACATGCGGGCGCGCGATGGAACCGCTGAACACGAGCGGCTTGGCCTGCGTATACGAAACCTTCTCGACCTTCGCATGCGCGGCGGCGTCGTCGGCGGCGCTGCGGTACGGGAACACGCCCTCGACGCCGTGCTCCCAAGCCTCTTGCAGCTCGGCCATGTCGAGCGTCTCGCCCGCCGCGCCGAACACGTACGCCTCGGACGTTTCGCCCACATGCTCGACGAGCACGTTATCGACCACGGGAATCTCTGCGCCATCGGCGAGTTCGACGATGAACGAACCATACGCGAGCTTGAATAGCTCGTCGGCGGAAAGCACGTCGTTGAGCACCACGCCGAGCTTGTTTCCGAGGCACATCTTGAACAGAGTCTCGGCCGCGCAGCCATACCCGGGCGTCGCAGCCGCCAGCACGGCACCGTCGCCGATAAGCTGTTCCATCAGGCCGAACGTCGCATTCAGCGCATCGGCCGCAGGCACCAGGCCCGCCTTATCGTATGCAGCCGGCGCGATGCGCACCACGCGATGGCCCGCGCCCTTGAACTCGGGCGACACCACACGGTCGACTTTGCCGGTCGATACCGCGAACGAGATCAGCGTGGGCGGCACGTTGATTTCCACGTCGCCCTCTTCAAACGAACCCGACATGGAATCCTTGCCGCCAATGGCGCCAATCCCCAAGTCGATCTGGGCTTCAAGCGCACCCAACACAGCCGCCATGGGCTTGCCCCAGCGCTCGGGCACGTCGCGCAGGCGCTCGAAGTATTCCTGGAACGACAAATACGCCGTGTCGCGCGTGAAGCCCGTGGCCACCAGGCGTGACACGCTCTCGACGACCGACAGGTATGCGCCGTTGAACTGGTCTTTCTCCATCAGATACGGGTTGAAGCCCCACGCCATGGCGCTTGCGGTTGACGTTTCGCCATCCACCGGGAACTTCGCCACCATGGCCTGCGCGGGCGTCAGCTGACGCTCGCCGCCAAACGGCATAAGCACCGTGGCCGCGCCGATGGTGGAATCGAAGCGCTCGCCCAAGCCTTTGTTCGAGCACACATTCAAGTCGGTGACCAGGGCATGCATGCGCTCCGCAACCGTATCGCCGCCCCAATGCGGCGCATACGTCTGCGCGGCAACCACATGCGCCGCCTGGCGCTTCGGCGCGCCGTTGCTGTTCAAAAATTCACGCGAAATATCAACGATTGCGTCACCGCGCCACGTCATGAGCAGACGAGGCTCTTCGGTCACCGTCGCCACCACCGTGGCCTCAAGGTTTTCCTCGTGCGCATAGCCAATGAACTCGTCCACGTCTTCAGCCGCCAACGCAACCGACATACGCTCCTGGCTCTCGGAAATGGCCAGCTCAGTGCCATCGAGACCGTCGTATTTCTTAGGGACCGTGTCCAAATCGATCGACAGGCCATCGCACAGCTCGCCGATGGAAACCGACACGCCGCCTGCGCCGAAGTCGTTGCAGCGCTTGATCAGGCGGCACGCGTCGCCGCGGCGGAACAAGCGCTGGATTTTGCGTTCGACAGGCGCGTTGCCTTTTTGCACTTCGGCGCCCGAAGTCTCGATGCTATCGACGTTCTGCGTTTTCGAAGAGCCCGTCGCACCACCGATGCCGTCGCGGCCCGTACGCCCGCCGAGCAGCACGACCTTATCGCCCGGCGCGGGGCACTCGCGGCGCACGTGGCTGGCCGGCGTGGCGCCCACCACGGCGCCCACCTCCATGCGCTTGGCCACATAGCCCGGATGATACAGCTCATGCACCTGGCCCGTAGCCAAGCCAATCTGGTTGCCATAGCTGGAATAGCCGGCCGCCGCCGTAGTCACGAGTTTGCGCTGCGGCAATTTGCCGGGCAGCGTTTCGGAAACCGGGCGCGTCGGGTCGGCCGCGCCGGTCACGCGCATGGCCTGATACACATAGCTGCGGCCCGAAAGCGGGTCGCGAATGGCGCCGCCCACACACGTGGCCGCGCCGCCGAACGGCTCGATTTCCGTGGGATGGTTGTGCGTTTCGTTCTTGAACAAAAACAACCAATCCTCGTCTTCGCCGTTCACGTCGACGGTCACCTTCACCGTGCAGGCGTTGATCTCGTCGGACTCGTCCACGCCGCTCATGATGCCTTTGGCCTTCAAATAGCGCGCGCCGATGGTTCCCATGTCCATCAGGCACACAGGTTTATGCTCACGCCCCAATTCGGCGCGCATGGCGAGATATTTGTCAAACGCAGCCTGCACACATGCGTCATCGATAGACACATCGACAAGCTCTGTGCCAAACGTGGTATGGCGGCAATGGTCAGACCAATAGGTATCGACCACCTTGACCTCGGTAACAGTGGGATTGCGTCCTTCGTCCTTGAAATATTGCTGGAAAAACTTGATGTCGGCCAAATCCATCGCCAAGCCGCGATCGGCCAAAAATGACGCGAGGCCAGCCTCGTCAAGATCGATAAAGCCATCAACCACTTCAACCGGCTTGGGGTCTGCTGCCTGCATGTGCAGGGTTTCGCGAGATGAAAGCGAAGCCTCGCGCGCTTCGATGGGATTAATCACGTAATGCTTAATGGCATCCACATCGGCAGCAGAGAGATCGCCTTCCAGCACGTATACCTTCGCCGATCGCACATCGGGACGCTCGCCCTGGCTGATGAGCTGCACGCATTCGCTCGCCGAATCGGCGCGCTGATCGAATTGGCCGGGCAGAAATTCCACCGCAAACACGGCGACGCCAGCAGGGGTGCTGGCTTTTCCGTCGGCGTCGATAGCCACGCCGTCAACCGGCAGCTCCGCGCTCGCCACATCGGCCTGCGGCTCGCTGAACACCGTAGGCACGCACTGATCGAAAAGTTCTTTCGAGATACCTTCGACGTCGTAACGGTTGATCAGACGCACGCGAGAAAGCCCCTCGACGCCAAGAATCTGACGCAGCTCACCCGCGAGTTGACGCGCCTCGACATCGAAACCGGGTCGCTTCTCAACATAGATGCGTGAAACCATGGAGTTCCGCCCTTCCATTAGGATTCATGTGTGGTTGTTCGCATAACGTTCACATGATAGCCAACTATCGCGTGCGAAAGAGGGCGCGCTGGCAATGCGCGAGCCAAACGCACGAAACGCGCGGTTTTCCGCAAACGAGACAAGCTCGTTGGCAAACGGCAAGCCCGACGAGCCAAGCAATGGCTCGCAGCGAAGCGGACACGCGAGCGGTAGCCCAAGCGCCCCAATCCAAAAGCCGTAGGCTCCGCCTTTCGCCATAATTTGTAACCCATATATAACTTTTTTCGAGAAAGCCCTTGGCACGCTTCCCGCCATACGGTATAAGCATGCCTATGTTACCTAGAGCTAACACTATGTGAGGCCTCGCGATTCGACATGCGCTCACAACGATCGGAGGAACATGCCACCTATCATTTCGTTGGCTTGCCCGCCAGGGCAATGCCTCGGGCCAAAAAGTGCGGCCATCTGCGACTTGGAGGCCAAGCTTGTAAGGCACGCGGCCCCAACGCTTGCGGGAATAAAGCCGGCAAATCTCTTCACATGGCGCACCGCCGAATACACGCCCGAAGACGCAGACGGCGCCATTGAGGAAGTCTCGAATCGCTTGAGCAACTTCGGCATTCGCATCGAGAGCATGGCTTCGCGGGCGAAAGGATTTCTTGTCCTGGTATGGCGCCCTGCTCTTGTCAGCGAGGCACTGAACTCGTCTGCGGCGCGGGCGGTTTTGCAAGCCGGCGGTTTTGCAAGCTACGAATGCGCTTCGGTGATAGCCGAGCTGAAATGCCGCATCGCCAAAGCCGATGCGTCTCGAATGGCTCGAACGTCTTCAAGCACCCAGGCAAACGAAGCGCCTGCGCACGAGAAATTCACGCCCTGTTGCGCTGGACATGGCCATGCTAGCCACCGCCACGAACCGGGGCATGTGTGCCAATGCCGCGCAAAAGCGATCCTCGCTCGCGAAGAGGCCGAGGCAACGATGGGCGAGGCGGAATTCCCGCATGAAATAGGCTTGGTTTTGGGTTATCCCCCAGCCGATGTGGCCGGCTTTATCGAACACAAAGGCGCCGGTTTCGTAGCCTGCGGCGGATGGAAAGCATACGCCAACCCAGAATCGGCGCTGCAAACATTCCAGCAAAATCGCCTCTGCGCAGACGAATACCGCCGCATGCATGCCCAAGGCGCACCGCTTGAAGCGCTCTGCGATATACGCGGGACGAACGAAGCGATGGCTCTATTTGCCGCGCTTAAAGCCGCCGTGTAGAAAACGCGGCACCCTTTCCAAGCATCAACGCCCTATGGATGTTTCCCTAAGGCGCGAAGCAATACGACGAAAAGCACAGTGAGATTGACAGGAGACACCATGAGCAAAGTGGCAATCGTTTATTGGAGCGGCACCGGCAACACCGAGGCCATGGCAGATTTGGTCGCCCAAGGAGTACGCGCCCGAGGCGGCGAGGCAGACATCATCGTCGCTAACGAATTCGGCCCCGAGAAGCTTGATGCATACGATGCTTTTGCATTCGGGTGCCCAGCCATGGGCGATGAGGAACTCGAGGATGTCGAATTTTTGCCCATGTATGATTCTGTCGAACCGTTGCTGGAAGGACGCCGAGTCGCCCTATTTGGCTCTTACGATTGGAACGATGGGGAATGGATGGAGCTATGGGAGCAGCGAGCCGAAGCGGCCGGCCTGAACGTGGTCGATTCCGTTATCGCAAAAGATTACCCCGATGACGATGCGAGCGCCGATTGCATGCGCCTCGGTTCGATAATCGCCGGCTAGAACGTCAACCACATAACCTATTGCGTACTTTCTATATCTGCGAAAACGCATATCTATACGACGTATAGATATGCGTTTATCATTATCGCGAGAAGAAAGGACGCCCCATGCCAAAAGGTTCACGCAAAAAAGGATCGCTCACAAGAGAAGAAATCGTCGCGTGCGCCTTTTCCCTCATCGAGAAAAACGGGGTCCAGGGATGCTCGATGCGCTCGCTTGGAACCGAGCTCGGCGTAAGCGCCATGGCGCTTTACGGCTACATTCCTTCGCACGAGGCGCTGCTTAACGAAGTGTGCGAGCGCTTTTTGGCAACGCTCGACACAAGGGCGCTGCGAGGCGAACGCTGGGAAGACACCCTTTTGCGAACTACGCTCTCCCTGCGTCGCGCGTGCATTCGATCGCCGCATTTCGCCGAGCTACTCAGTGACCCGCGCGTGGGAGCCGGCATAGAACCGTATATGCTGGAGCTAAGGCTCATCTATTTGGGGCAAGGCATGCCCGAAGACGTCGCCGTGCAACTCATCGCCATTTCGGATTCATACCTTTCGGGATTTTTGCTCAGGTCCCGCCAAAACAAGCGAATCGAAGATGCCGAAAACGAACGCAAGCTTTCCGAGGCAGACGCTTCTCGCTTCGCAACGACGTCGCGCGTCCCTGGAATGCTCACTGGGAAGGCCGAAAGCGCCGGCACTCCCCCGCGCTTCAACGAGCGATGGCGCAAAACCGTGGCTGAAGGCTATTCCGAGTCCTCCTTCGAGAAAGGCCTTTTGGTCATCATCGAAGGCGTTCGAGCCGGCATGGGCGGTGCGCCCTGCGATTGGCGAACGCCGCAATAAATCCGACAGGATGAACGAGCGGCTCGACCGCAAAGCGACAAGGTCGCCCAGCGGCGGCAGTCCAGCACCTACGCGAACCTGAAGGGCCCATTGCGCTCACAAGCCACGAGCGCCATTTTCCAGGGCATCGGCGAGAACAACTACGCCGACAGCCAGAACAGCTCCATTGGCACCCGCCAAAACACCCCACCGATTAGCAAACCGACACAATCAAGGCTTGGCGCGCTGCAACAGCACACCAAGCCTTTTCAATGGGCGCAACAGCTTAAGCAAAATGTCTTAGGCGCTCAAAGCGTTTTGCGCAGCAATGCGGCCGCTCGTCGCACACCAGCCTTGCTGCGATCCGCTCGCAACGGACACGTCATAATCGGCGCCATACAAGCCGCCAGCATCGCAACCAGCCGCATAAAGGCCCTTAACAACAAAGCCGTCTTTGTCGAGCACCTCAAATTGCTCGTTTACTTTCAAGCCTCCCACGGTCGTGAAATAGGTCGGCAGGGCTTTTGCTCCATAAAACGGCGCGATCGATACGGGATACAAACCATCCGTCCTGCCGAAAAGGGTATCTTTACCCGCTTCCGCCATGGCGTTGTAATCGGATATGGTTTTCGAAAGCGTCGCGCCATCAAGGCCAAGGGCGTCGGCAAGTTCTTCGATGGTATCAGCCTTAACCACGTCTTCAGACGATTCGATGATATCCCTGCAGGCATAAGGCTCGCCGGCGGGAATTCCCAGAGCTGCAGCTGCATAGACCGGTCCTTCCGATTCCATGCGCTTGATATATGCATCGTCGAAAATCACGTAGTTTGCCATTTGGATAGCCATCGCATTTCCGCACGCCGAGAAATCGTTTACCTGGCTCTCGTCAAAATAGCGGACAGCGCGTTCGTTGACATGCACCAAAGGCTGCCAAAGCGTTGCGAAATTGATGTCTGAATTGAATTTCTCGGCATGCTCCAACGTGCCGACGTGAAACATAACCGTGCCGGCGTGATGGGTCGCAGCATTCGCCTGGTCGACGGCGAACAAAATGCCGTCGCCGTTGCGGCCGGGCACACCCCATGCCTTAGAGCCATCGAAATCGAAGTCGGTAAAGCGCGAGAAGGCCTCAGCGGAGTCGGAGTAGCCGCCTGTGGCAAGAATAACCGCATTCCCGCGATACGCCACAGTCTGATTCCCCTCTTTGGCAAGCACGCCCTTGACGGCTCCGTCTTCAACGATAAGCGACGTCATTTGCGTATCGGTGCGAAATTGAGCGCCTTTTTCTTGAGCAACCTGCTGCAGCACGCCCAACATATACGCAGTTCCCGCCGGTTTGCCATCGTCGCCCAAAGGAATATGCCAAACCGGACGCGACTCGCCCAGCCCAATGGCATAGGCGAAAGAAATGCCATTGTCCTCATACCAGTCGACCGTAGCGCCGCATTCGTCCACAAACAGCCGCACCAAATTGCCCGATGCCGAATAATGGTGGTATTGCAGCGTTTCTTTAAGAATCTCGTCTTTGTCATATTCAAGGCCTTGGTTCGCCTGAAAACGAGTATTGATGCCACACAGGCCGCGGGTCATGACGGAAGACCCGCCCATCGTCGCGTTCTGCTCAAGGCAAACAACATTGCCGCCCAATTCGGCAGCCTTGAGCGTAGCCGCAGTTCCAGCCGTGCCAGAGCCAATGACAATGACGTCGAATTCCTCGGTTCGCGATATCTCCTCCGTTTTGTCTTTGGGCTTCGAAGAGTCGCTTTGAGAAGCCGAACACCCCGTCGCCATAAGCCCTGCGGTTCCTGCGGCAAGCGCCGCCATTCCGATAAAGCCCCTTCGCGTAAGCGAAACATCGCTTGTAGCCATATCCCATTCCCTTTCTGCTAGAATCCGCTTCGATTTGCGGCATGCCCGCCGCAGCAAAAAAGGATGCTAGTCTGCAAGGCGCCCAACCTAAACCCGCCGGTTGAGTGAAATTAGCAGGTCAAGCAAGGATTCACCCAAATTGAGGGAGGGTGCGAGCACCGTGTTCGACGGCCGTTTCATAAGAATGTGCATGGCTTTGACCCTAGCGTTGTTCTACAGCTACCTGTCAAACGCCTACGTCAATCCGAACCTCGACCTGCCTATGATCGCCGTAAAATCGGCGGCAATGTTTTTCAACATAGCGTTTCTTGCGGCGATGGCTTGCGCCTCGGCCGTAAAGCCTTCGCTGTTCCGATTCGATGGCCTGCTTATCGCGGCGCTTTCATTCGACGCCCTTGGCGCCCTTTGTTCCATTGTTCCCGCGGCCTCGCCAGCATTGGCGTTTTTCGGCTGCCTTCTCACACAAGCGGCTTGGATGATTTGCATCGTTGCAACTGGAGTTTCCCTCGTTTCGCTCAACGAGAAAACCGCAGCCGCATGCATAGCCATCGCCTTTCTCGCCGGGGCCGCATTGCGTCAAATTTTCATAGCGGTGCTTCCCTCAAACGCGGGGGCGCTTATCTATCTGCTTGCTCCCGCGCTTGCGCTCGCGCTTATCGCCCCCGATGCTCGGCCCGCGCTTTCTCAACTCGCCGCAGGCGAGCCGTACTACCAAGCGTCACTCACGAATCCTCGATCGTTTCTCCCTTTCACGCATCAGCTGTTTATATGCCTTTTCCTCTTCCGCATAGCGCCCGGATTCGCACTCAATATCGGAGATGGCGCGGGGGTTTACCAAAACGCTCCTTTGGCGCTTATCCCCTTCGCGCTCATCGCGGCAGGCATCCTTGCCAAAAATCGCTTCGCGCGAACCGACTCGCTTTTCATTTGGGCTTCCCTTTTCGTGGTAGCAGGCTTTCTGCTGGCTCCCCTGACGCTTGCAGAAGCACGACCGGTCATGCTCACGTTTCTGGTTGCCGGAGCCGGCATTTTCGAGGTATTCACTTGGATAATCCTTTCCACCATCGCACGAAACGCCCCTGCAGAATCGGTCGCCGCATTTGCCTGGGGCATCGCTCTTGTAAATGCGGGCACCATAGCCGGATCGGGCGTCGCTTATGCAATCGACGCCTTCCAAGGCAACCAAAACGTGCTGGTACTTGTTTCGGCGACAATCGTGTTTCTCTTCGTCTGCTACGCCTTCGTCGCCTTGCGCCGATTCAGCTTTGAAGATTCAATCGGAAACGTGGAACCCACGCCAACGCCCCTCATCGAGAAAAACGCCGGCAAAGACGACACGTGCCCATCTGCCCAGGGCGAAGGTGCAATGACGAATGCAACCGATGAGGCCCTCGGAGCAATTGTGAAAAAATGCCACCTGACAGAAAGGGAGGCCGATATAGCCGCGCTTTTAGCCCAGGGAAGAAACGCTCGCTACATTCAAGACCTTCTCTGCGTTTCGTATAACACGGTGCGCTCCCATATCAAACATATCTATTCGAAGATGAACGTGCATTCCCAACAAGAACTCATATCGGCGTTCGAAAGCGAGCTGAAGCAGACCACAAAAGCGAAACAATAAAAAAGGCGCTCGTATCTCGAAATACGCGCGCCTTATCCGTAATTTGAAAAAATCAGGGCCGCAAGAAGTTCGCGATAGCGAAACCTCGCGGACTTAAAAGATGGAGCAGCTAGAACAAACCGCCGAGTCCCGAGCCAGAACCCGAACCCGAGCCATAGCCGTTTCCGTAGTCATTGCCCGAACCGTCGTTATAACCGTAGCCGTAGCCGTAGCCATAACCATTGCCCGAGCCATAACCGTATCCGTTGCTCGAAGACGAATCGCTGTTCGACGATGTCAGCGAATTCTCATCGCTGCCAAGCGTTACCGAAATGGTCTTTTCCTCACCATTGCGATTCACCACGACATCGACCGTATCGCCCACATTCTTGGAACGCACGTCAATCGTAAGCTCGGAAGGAGAGGTGACTTTCTGGCCGTCGAAAGACACGATGATGTCGCCCTTCTGGATACCCGCCTCGGCTGCCGCTGTGCCCTCGTACACATTGGCCACATAGACGCCTTCACTCGTCGAAAAGCCATAGTATTGCGCCGTAGACGAGTTGATCTGGGCCATCGACACGCCAAGCTGAGCATGGGTGGGCGTTTTCCCTTCAATGAGCTGTTGAGCCAGGTCGATAGCGTAATCAACGGGGATGGCGAAGCCAACGCCCGAAGACGAGCCGGAATACGACGAGATCATCGAATTGATGCCGATGAGCTTACCTTGGGAATCGACAAGGGCGCCGCCCGAATTGCCGGGGTTGATCGTGGCATCGGTCTGAATCATGTTCGGATAAATGACCGTCTCGCCCGTCGTTGAATCCTGCATGGTATTCGAGCGCTGCAGCGCGCTCACCACGCCGGTCGAAACCGAATTCTCAAGACCAAAGGGACTACCTAGGGCCATAACCCATTCGCCCACATTCAAATCGGACGAACTGCCGATTTCGATAGCGGTAAGATCGGTCGCATCGACCTTGATAACGGCGATATCGCTCGAAGAGTCGCTGCCAACGAGCTGTGCATCATATTCGACGTCGTTGATCGTCGCTTTGATTGCGTCGGCGTCTTCCACAACGTGATTGTTGGTAATGATGTAACCGTCGGAAGAAATAACCACACCGCTGCCGAGCGATGTCTCGGTGAGCGTCGAGCTGTCGTCGTTCGTTCCGGGCATTTCGAACCCATACGAAGAGGAAGACGAACTCTTGGTATAGATGTCGATGCTCACCACCGAAGGCAGGCACTTCTGAGCAACCTGCTCGGCAAGCGTCGAAGCATCGCTCGAATCGTCGGCCGAAGCGGAAATCACCGTCGTCGTCGTTGAGCCGAGCGTGGTCGTGCCGCCCGCGAGAGTATTATATGCCGCATAGCCGCCAAGGCCGAGCACCACGGCAAGCGCAGCTCCCCCGAAGCCGGCAGCGAAGGTCTTCCCCACTCCGGAATTCTGCTTTGCGTACTGCGGGGCATACGACGCGGCGCTTCCCGCGGCATAAGGCTGCTGCGGCTGGGCCTGATAAGGTTGCTGTTGATAGGCGCCTTGCTGAAATTGGGCCTGTTGTGGCATGGGGGCTGTATGCGCCGGTTGTGACGGTGCCTGGGGCTGCATCGGTTGCGTGGGCCGCGGCTGCTGGTCGCCCTGCCCCGCCTGTTCGCCGACGGGGCCGGAGAAGTTGCTATTCTCTTCGGTCATGTCGATCACTCGCTTTCGTTGCGTCGTTTCCTTCTGCCGAAACTCTAGCACCGTGTTCTGCACCGATCCGCGAGCTGCGGGGTTTCGTAACAGCCACGTTGACCTGAATACGTCAGACGCCGTAGCGTCATCACATTCCCGCCACATCCCTGAAATTAAGCCAAACTTCCGATTCGAAAAAGAGCTCAACTCTCTAACGTATGCGCCGCTACGCTGGCGGCATGCCTAAAAAAGGGCCCATCGCTGGGCCCTTCAAGCATTTCTTTCTGGGAGCTCCTACAAGCCTTCCACGTATTCCACGAGGTCGGCCATAGTTTCCAAACCTTCGGGCTCACCGAAATCGACCTCCAGTCGATCTTCGAGCTCGCAGATAAGCTCAACCATATCGAGCGAGTCGATGCCGAGCGAATCGAAGGTAGACGCTTCGTCAACCGAAGCGGGATCGATATCGAGGTTTTCCTGAAGAATAGCTTTGATAGTGTCGAGCGTGTCCATGGTCGTCCTCTCGATGGCCGAAAATAATCAAAAAGCTGCCGCCCATTGTAACGCAGGCACGCCGCCTTGCCAGAAAATCTTACCCGCTTATCTTACACGCGCCACGATAACGGCAAGCGTCGCCACGGCGAATACGGCAGATAGGGCAAACGCCGCATGGAAAGCCGATTCGCCAGAAAGCATGCCGCCGCAAGCGAGCAAAACCATCCCGGCACAGCCGATTGACGCGCACGCCTGGCGCACGGCCGCGCCAAACCCCGATCCGTCGGATATTTGGCGCCCGCGCAGCGAAGAAAGGCTCCACGCCGTAAGGGGTCCAATAAGACCCGAAACCCCCATGGCTCGAATCCCCTGCATAAGGCACACGACAATCGTGGGCGTCGAGGCGTCGCATGCAACCATCAAGCACGCGCCAACCGCCAAGAAAACGCCCGAAACAAGGCACACGGGGCGAGGCCCGATTTTATCGACAAGCACGCCCGCAAGCGGATTGGCAATGAGCGCCGCAACGGTTCCCGGCAAAAGAACCATCCCCGCCACCATCGCGCTGCCGCCGCAAAGCCCTTGTATGTACAACGGAATAAGAAGGGTGATTCCCATGAAGGACGCAAACAGAAAATTGAGCGCCCAAAAACCCCAAACGAACTCCCTGTTTTCGAAAATCCCCAAATCGACAAGAGGGTTCTTAAGCGCATGCTGCCGCCTTGCGAAAACGGCAAGGCATGCAGCGCCAACAACAATGGGAGCCCATACCAGCGGATGGGAGAACGAAAACGTCGAAGCATCGCTTGCCCCCATGAGCAATCCGCTGAATCCCATCGCGCACAGCACGAACGAAAGACCGTCGAAGCCAACAGGAAACGACGCGTCATCGCAACGGCGAACGCAAATGTGGCAGACCAAGGCAAAGACGACGGACAGCGCGGCCATGAGCCAGAAAAAACTCCGCCAGCCAAAAGCGTCCACCATGGCGCCGCCAATAGTGGGACCTATATTGGGCGCAAACCCCATGGCGATGCCCGCAATGCCCATGGCGGTTGCCTTGCGCCCATCGGGAAAGCGAGTCATGGCGATAGTCTGCACGAGAGGCAGCAAAATGCCCGCCGAAACCGCCTGAACAACGCGACCAACGAAAAGCGCGGCGAAATTCAGCGCCAAAGCATCTATGAGCGAGCCAGCGAAAAAGATACAGATCGAAAGCATGACCAGGATTTTCATGCGGAAACGACCCATAAAATACGAGGACAGCGGAACCACGACGCCCAAAGCCAGCATATACGACGTGCTAAGCCACTGCCCCACGCCTTCGGCAATATCGAATTCGTCGCACACCGAGACGAGCATGGAGTTCAGTCCCGTTTGGGACAAGTTTCCCAACGACGAAGCCAAAACCACGATGGCGAATACCACGATTGCCTGTTTGCTCGAATCTTCCTGCATAAAAAACACCCCGGTCAAACCAAAATCAATGAGTGCGAAAACCGCTCACGACGAAAATAACCCTCGGCGCCGCGCCCGCCGCGGCGCATCGGCAATCGGCAACAAAAAGAACCGCCCCGAAGGACGGTTCTTCAAATGATACTCTATAAGAATCCTTTGAATGACCCAAGCTACATGAGGGAAACGTCGCGCGACCCAACCGAATCTTTGGCCTTCTTCGCTGCACGCATAAGAAATTCCGCATTGTTCTCGGTCTGCTTGAGCGATTTGATGAGCATATCCATGGAGCGCTCGGTATTGTTCATGTTCGCGAGGATGCGTCGAACTGCCCAGATAAGCGGCGCTTCCTGGGGGTCGAGCAGCAAGTCTTCGCGACGCGTTCCGCTCGAAATCGGGTCGATTGCCGGGAACACGCGGCGATCGGCGAGCGAGCGGTCGAGCTTGAGCTCCATATTGCCCGTGCCCTTGAATTCTTCGAAAATGACCTCGTCCATCTTCGAGCCCGTTTCGATAAGCGCCGACGCCAAAATAGTGAGGCTGCCGCCGCCTTCGATGTTGCGAGCCGCGCCAAGGAAACGCTTCGGCGGGTAGAGCGCCGTCGAATCGACGCCGCCCGACAAAATGCGTCCGCTTGCAGGCGTCGCCAGGTTGTACGCACGCGCAAGACGCGTGAGGCTATCGAGCAGAATGACGACATCGGCACCCATCTCGACCAGGCGTTTCGCTCGCTCGATTACCAGCTCGGAAACCTGAATGTGATCTTCGGTAGGCATATCGAACGTCGAAGCAATGACTTCGCCGGCAATGGAGCGCTGCATATCGGTGACCTCTTCGGGGCGCTCGTCAACAAGCAAGCACATGAGGTGAACGCTCGGGTTGTTTGCCGTAATGGCCGCAGCGATATCTTTGAGCACGGTCGTCTTGCCGGCCTTCGGCGGCGAGACGATAAGGCCGCGCTGGCCCTTGCCGATAGGGGATACCAAATCGATGACGCGAGCGGTGATCGTCGTGCGTCCGTGCTCCATGATGAGAGGCTCATCGGGGAACACAGGAGTGAGGTCGCCGAATTTCACGCGCGGGCCCATCTCTTCTACGGGGACGCCATTGACCGAAATGACCGTTTGCAATGCGGCGTATTTCTCGTTTTCACGAGCGGGGCGCGTCTGGCCGCGCACCATATCGCCTTTGCGCATATTGTTGCGACGAATGAGCGACGTTGCTATATACACGTCGTTTTCGCTCGGCAAATATCCCTTCGTGCGCAAAAAGCCATAGCCGTCCTGCATGATGTCGAGAATGCCCTCGACCTCGATGAAGCCTTCAGCCCGAACGCTCGCGGCATAGACCTTGTCAACAAGCTCGAACTTCTTCAAGCCTTCAATATCGATCTCGAATTCCGCGGCCTTTGCGCGCAATTCGGCGATCTTGAGCTGCGAAAGCTCATCAATATTCGTTTTAGGGGCGAACTGGTCTCGCCGAGAATTCCGATCGCGGCGATTGTGGCGATCGTTTTTGTCGGAACGGTTATTGGAGCGGTTATCGCGCTGACCGCCCTTTTGGCCGCCGCGCCCATCGCGATTGCGATCAGTTCGATTTTGGCGTTCGGAGCCACGCCCATCGCGATTGCGCTTCTGGTAACGCTGCGCATTCGAATCACCTGCAGATTCCACCTCGTCAGAGTCGGCAGATTTCGCATCCCCCTGCTCCGATTTACGGGAACGCTGCACCCGGCGCTCGGATGCGCCCTCTTGCGTCTCGCCCTCACCCGAACCTTCCGCGCCTTCGGCATTTGAAGCCTCTACCGCGGCACGCAACTTGGTCGAACGGCCCGGACGCTTTCGGGTTTTAGGAGCGTCGGAAGAAGCGGGGGCATCCTGGGAAGACTCTGCAGCAGCATTCGCAGCCTTTTCGCCTTCCCCTGAAGCAGGCTCTTCGGCCTTTTTTGCTTTTGAGGTTTTGCGAGGCGCTTTCTTTTTTGCCTCCTGCTCGCCATCGATCGCAGGGACCTCACCTGAGGCCTGGGGCGTTGCTTTCGCTTTCGCCCTCGATGCTCGCTTGGGCTTTTTCTCGGCGGATTCGTCGGAAACAGGCGCTTTTTCTTCAGTCGCGCCGTCTTCGCCAGCCGCCTTCTTTCGCGTTCGCGTCGATTTCGGCTTTTTGGCCTTCTCCTCGACCGAATCTGAAGAATCGGCGGAAGGTACCGCGGCCGCAGCAGTCGCCTTTTTCGTGCGACGAGCGGGCTTTTGAGGAGCGGGTTCGCCGGCTTCGACTGATTCGGTGGTCATTTCATCGGCCATCATGCGTTAGCGACCTTCTCCCAATCTTTCAGGAACGCCTCAAGACCGCGATCAGTCAGCGGATGCTGAATCATTTTCTTCAAAACACCGAACGGCACCGTGGCAATATCGGCGCCCATAAGGGCCGCTTGCGTCACGTGGTTCGCGCTGCGAATGGAAGCAGCGATGATCTCGACCTGCTCGTGGTTGACCGTGTTTTCGGAATAGTCGTAGTTGTTGATGGCGGTAACCACATTTTCGAGCTGCGACAGACCATCTTCCGAAATGTCATCGAAACGGCCAACGAACGGCGAGATGTAGCGAGCGCCAGCGCGGGCGGCCAAGATAGCCTGAGGGGCGGTGAAGCACAGCGTCATGTTCACGCGGATGCCCTCATCGGCCAGCGTGCGGCATGCGGCCAAACCTTCAACCATGGTGGGGATTTTCACCACGACGTTCGGAGCGATGGCGGCCAGCTCACGACCATCGCGCACGATTTCGTCGCGCGTCATGGCCACGCTCTCGGCGCTCACCGGGCCGTCAACGATCTCGCAAATGCGAGCAATGTGATTATGGAAGTCGTCGAGCTTGCCGCCGATGCGCGAATACAGCGTCGGGTTGGTGGTCACGCCGGCAAGGGCGCCCCAACTTGCCGCTTCTTTGATTTCGTCAAGATCGGCGGTGTCGAGAAAGAACTTCACTTTTTCCTCCTTTATATGCAGGAAAGCCAACGTCGTTTTGGCGAAGGCCCATACACAAGTTTGAAATGCACCAGAAAAGGCGCCAAGAAGAGTTATGTTCAAAGGAATTTATGATGCGACGGGCAGATAATACCACGTCGCAATGAAAAGAACGCTTAAAAGCGAAGAAAAAGAAAACAAGGCCGCGCGAGGCGGCCTTGTGGTTGGCTTTGCCTTCCCATCAGAGGGGAAAGCAAAGCTACTCTGCGACTTCTACCAGCTCGATTTCAAAGGTGAGGTCTTTGCCGGCAAGTTCGTGGTTCATATCGAAAACGCATTTTTCGTCATCGACCGAAACAACCTTCGCGGGAAACGGTCCCATGGGGCCATTGAAATACACCGTTTGGCCAACGGGAAGCTCTTTGGCGTTGGGGACCTGCGACGTTGGGACTTCCTGAACGGCTTGCGGATTGTATTCGCCGTAAGCGTCGGCGGCCGCGATTTTCACGGTCTTTTTCTCCCCAACGGCCATCTCTTTGACAGCAGCGTCGAAACCGGGAATCATTTGGCCAGCCATGCACGTGAATTCAATAGGCTCGTTTCGGTCGTAGCTGCAATCGAACTGCGTGCCGTCGTCGAGCGTGCCTCGATAGTGCGCCTTGACCTTCTTGCCCTCGTTGCTCATTCGAACGTCCTCTCTGTGTTGTGAATGCGTAGGTGACACTATACCCGAACGGAGTGCATTTGCCGCGCAATTAGGCTAGCATGCTCGCGTTCAGAGAAACGCCAACGCCGGACACGAAAGGAAGCGACGGCCATGACCCAAACGCCACCGACCATTTCTTCCCTCCGAGCAAAGGCGTGCGTCGCCCTTCTCGCGTTGCTTGGATTTTCCCTCGGAGTTTCGGAATTCGTGCCCATTGGAATTGAGAGCGAGCTTGCCGCCCACTATGGGGTATCGCTTTCCGAGGCGGGGCTTTCGATCAGCATCTTCGCGCTGTTTTACGCCATCATGACCCCGACCCTCGCGCTTTCAACCGGACGGTTCAAGCGATACCACCTGCTTGTTGTTTATTCCGCGGTGTTCATCCTCGGCAATGCGCTTTCCGCAATCGCCGCAAGCTTCGAGATGTTTCTCGCCGCCCGTGTGATCATGGGCTCGATTTCGGGCGCCTTGCTTGCCGTCTGTGTAACATACATTCCCGAATTGTGCGATTTCGAGCGCGTTCCCCTCGTCATCGCCATCGTCTATGGGGCTTTTTCGATTGCGCTCGTGCTCGCGACCTCTATCGGAAAACTATTCGCCGCAACAATCGGCTGGCATGCGATGACCGATTCCGCGCTCGTGCTGTCTATCGCGACGTGCGCGGCCCTTGTTGCAGTCATGCCGAAAACGGGCAATACCGACGCCCCCGCAACATTTCGCGAGCAAGTCGGATTGCTCGGCGAACCCTGCGTGATTTCCGGAATGCTCATCTTCGTATTCAGCGTGGGGTCGGTGTACGTGTTTTACGCATACGTTACCCCCTACCTGCAGCAAGTGCTCGGCCTCGACGACACATCGGCAAGCACTGTGCTTATGGCATACGGCATCATCTGCGTTGCCTCGAATGCGCTTTCCGGCTGGATCGATTCGCGAATCGGAATGAAGGGCGTTGTTGGGGTCAATATCGTGCTCGCCGTATCGCTCGCGGCGATGTGGGCCGCAGGAAGCTCGCTTGCCGCCCTTGTTGCTATCGCCTTCATAGGGCTATTCATGTACGCCTCGTCTATTTCGTGCATCTCGCTTTTCATGGCCGTTTCGCGAAACCGGCACCCCAAGGCGCTTACGCTCGCCAGCTCACTTGAGCCGCTCGCATTCAATATCGGCATCACATTCGGCACGTCGGTTGGCGGCGCAGTGGTAGCGGGGCTCGGCATCGACAGCGTCGGCATTGTGGGCGCCGCCTTCGCCATCATCGCCGCAGGCACCACCCTGCTCACCATGAAACTCGCGAAGGCGAAGGCGTAGCCTTATTTCATGCGCGCGTTAAGCTCACCCGCAAGCTCTTCGAGGGTCACGCCGTAGCGTTCGAAAACGACGAGCAGGTGATACACCAAATCGCCCGCTTCGTAACGAATGTGGTCGTGATCATTATCTTTGCACGCCATGATGACCTCACTCGCCTCTTCGGCGATCTTTTTGAGCAGCTCATCTTCCACGTCGTTCAAAAGACGAGCCGTGTAACTTTCTTCCGGCGAAGCATCGCGTCGAGAGAAAATCGTTGAAGCCAGGCTCGAAAGCGTTTGGCCGATATCGCCGTCTTTGACATTAGCAGTGCGAACACCCATGTTTACTCCTTCACAATGTTTTTGAAAAAGCAGCTGCGCTCGCCCGTATGGCACGCAGGGCCCGGGCTATCAACCTTGCACAGCAGCGTATCATTATCGCAGTCGGCCCAAAGCTCTTTTACCACCTGCACATTTCCGCTCGTAGCTCCCTTGTTCCAAAGCTCCTGTCGGCTTCGGCTCCAAAACCACGTGCTGCCTTGCTCAAGCGTGAGCGCAACCGAACGCGAATTCATCCAGGCGACCATAAGCACCTCGCCCGTATCGAACTGCTGCACCACGCACGGAATAAGCCCCGATGCGTCATAGTGCAAATCATCGGGCGTCACGTTCGTCTTAACCATGGTCTTTCTTTCTGCGCACGCGGCGCCATCCGATTCCATTCCTAGAAATCGAGCCTAACGGGAATTCCCTGGCTCGCCATATACTCTTTCACTTCCCGAATTCCGAACGTGCCGAAATGGAAGACGCTCGCCGCCAAAACAGCATCGGCCTCGCCCTCAATCACGCCTTCGGCGAAATGTTCCAGCGACCCTACGCCACCGGAAGCTATCACCGGAATGGAAACCGCACGCGCCACAGCACGCGTGAGGGCCAAATCGAAGCCCTCTTTGGTGCCATCGCGATCCATGCTCGTGAGCAAAATCTCGCCCGCGCCGCGCCGCGCCGCCTCGGCTGCCCAAACAACGGCATCGATCCCTGTAGCGTTTCGGCCGCCGGCCGTGAATACCTCCCATTTATCGGCGTTCGGCTGCCCTGGCTTTCCCACGCGCTTGGCGTCGATCGCGCAAATCACCGCCTGGCTGCCGAATGCAGAGGCAGCAAGCGTGATAAGGCTCGGGTCGCGCACGGCGGCCGAGTTCAGCGAAACCTTATCGGCTCCCGCAGCCACCATTTGCCGCATGCCTGCAAGGTCTCGAAAGCCACCGCCCACCGTATAGGGAATCGAAAGCTCGCCCGCGGCTCGCGCCGCCATCTCGATCGTCGTGGCGCGCTTATCGCTTGTCGCGGTGATATCGAGAAAAACAACCTCGTCGGCGCCTTCCCTATCGTAGGCCGAGGCAAGCTCCACTGGGTCGCCCGCATCGCGCAGCGAGACGAAGTTCACTCCCTTGACCACGCGGCCATCTTTCACATCGAGACACGGAATGACTCGCTTCGTTAGCATGGCGCATCCTTCCCCCGGGCCGCTCGCAGCGCCTCGGCAAGGGTGAAATTGCCCTCGTACAGCGCGCGCCCCGTGATTGCCCCTTCGATCACGCCGTTTTCAACGGCCGCAAGAGATTCAATGTCGTCGAGCGACGAAATGCCGCCCGAAGCAACCACCGGAAAGCCCGCCACAGACGCCACCTTGCGATATGCATCCACATCGATGCCTGTTTGCATTCCGTCTCGCGCGATGTCGGTGAAAACGAGGTGCTTGAATCCCTGATCGGAAAGCCTCCCCACAACATCTTCCAGGCTCGCTGAAGCACCTTCGCGCCAGCCGTTCACTTTAACAACCCCATCGCGCGCCGCGACGTCGGCCACGAGCAAATCGCCGAAGTTTCTCGCCGCCGCTTCAGCGAAGGCCGCATCGTTGACAAGAGCCGTTCCAAGCGCAATACGCTTCGCCCCAATCGAAGCAAGCTCATCGATCCGCTCAAGACAGCGCACACCGCCGCCGACATCGACAGAAAGACCATCGATGGCACAAATTGCGGCAATCGCCTTCATGTTCGCATCGCGCGCCGAAGCATCCTCCTCGAAAGCCGCCGAAAGGTCCACCACATGCAGCCATTCGGCACCCTGGCCAACGAATTCCCGCGCGACCGCAGCCGGATCGTTCGAATAAACCTTCATACGAGCACGGTCTCCACGCTCAAGTCGCACGACCTTGCCAGCCACAAGGTCGATAGCAGGAAACAAAATCACGCGAGACCCCTCTCCCTTTCGACAATGCCCACGAAGTTTTTCAAGATGGCCAAGCCCTGCGCCGAAGACTTCTCGGGATGAAACTGCACGCCACGTACGGCATTGCGACGCGCCACGCACGCGAAGCTGCGCACATAGTGCGTGTGCGCGAGCGTGTCGGAGGCATCGATCGAATCTAATGCGTACGAGTGCGTGAAATACATGTTGGCGCCCTCGGCAAACCCCGAAAGCAGCGGATCGCGCACGCCCGCAGGAGTAAGGTGCACCTGGTCCCAACCGACATGCGGCACCTTGAGACGGTCCGATTCCAAGCGAGCGCACGATCCAGGCAAAAGAGCAAGGCCTCGCACCCAACGCTTTCCGTCTGCCTCGAACACGCACCCAGGCTCAAGCTTCGAACCGAAATCGTCGCTTGAATGCGCAACGGAAACGTCGGCAGGGACCCCCTCGTCGCCGCGTTCGAAGAGCATCTGGAGCCCCAAGCAAATGCCAAGCAACGGCACATTGCCAGCAGCGGCATCGAGGATGGCTTTATCTTGGCCGCTTTCATGCATGAAGGCAAGCGCATCGTAGAGTGCCCCCACTCCAGGAATGACCAGGCCATCTGCCGAGCGAATCTCTTCAACGGAATCGGATGCGAAGGCATGCGCTCCTGCACGCGAAAGCCCCCGAACGACACTCGACAGGTTGCCTTTGTGGTAGTCGACGACGACGATCCGGGGCGCAGCCATCACAGGGAGCCTTTCGTAGAAGGAACGCCTTTCACGCGAGAATCGAATTCGCATGCCCGACGCATCGCGCGGCCCACCGCCTTGAAGGCGGCCTCGATGATGTGATGCGAATTCGATCCAGCAAGCTCACGCACATGCAACGTGACCTTTGCGTCGCGAGCAAAAGCGTAAAAGAACTCAACGGCGAGCTCGGTGTCGAAATCGCCAACGCGATCCGCGGGAATAGGAAGCTCGCAATACGCCTGGCCACGGCCCGATATATCAACCGCCGCCATGACGAGCGTTTCGTCCATGGGAATTGCGACATCGGCGAAACGCGCGATGCCCGCCTTGTCGCCAAGCGCACGCGCAAAAGCCTCGCCCAAAACGATACCAACATCTTCGACGGTATGGTGGGCATCGACTTCCACATCACCTTTCGCCTTCACTTCCAAATCGAACAAACCGTGGCGGCCGAACGCATTGAGCATATGGTCGAAAAACGGAACGCCCGTGGAAATGTCGCATGCGCCCGCGCCATCCAAATCGAGCTTGATCGCGATATCTGTTTCGCCCGTCTTTCGGGCAACCTCGGCATACCGAGCCATGGGCTACTCCCTTTCGATTAATTCCGACAGCGCTTTCAAGACCTGATTGTTTTCCTCCGGCGTGCCCACGGTGATGCGCAAACAGTCGGAAAGACCGGGCGCATAGCTGAAATCGCGCACGAGAATCGATTTTTCATCGCGCAAGCGCTGCCGAACGGTCGAGGCATTCGGAAAACGAACGAGTACGAAATTCGCCTCGCTGTCCCAGGCCTTTATGGAACGCCCCTCATCGGCGAGCTTTCTCAGGCCAACCAACAGGCGTTCGCGCTCACTGCGAATCTCATCCACCACACAAGCGAATTCATCGCGCGCCGCAACGGCGACAAGGGCAGCCGCCTGCGTGAGCACGTTCACCGAATAGATTTGGCGAATAGCGGCGAAAGCCTCTATAACATCGGGCGCAGCAATCACGTAGCCCAGACGCGCGCCCGCCATACCGAAAGCCTTGGAAAGCGTATGAAGCACCACAAGGTTGTCGCACTCGTCCAAAAGCGCTTCGCATGAAGACGATTCGTCGGCGAATTCCCCATAAGCCTCATCGACCATGACGAGGCCCGGACACGCCTTGCACAACTTCCTCACGAAATCGAGGGGGGCGATATCGCCAGTTGGATTGTTCGGGGACGTCACAATCGCCAAGTTCGTCTTCGGCGCGGCTGCAAGCACCGCTTCTTGATCGAGCAAAAACGTCTCGGGGTCGCGCCACACATCGAGCACTTCCGTTTGCGCAAGCGATGCGAAAAACGCGTATTCGGAAAAGCATGGCGGGCAGTTAAGCAGCGTACGCCCAGCTCCGCCGAAAGCGAGCAGGAAGTTGTACAAAAGCTCATCGCCGCCATTGCCGACGCATATGCGATTCGCCTCGATGCCGCGGGTTTCGGCGATCGCTTGGCGAAGTTCATTTGCCATCGGGTCTGGATAGCGGTTGAGGGGCGTGCGCTCGAGCGCCTCGTTTATAGACGCGCGAACTCTTTCGGGCATGGGATACGTATTCTCGTTCGCCGACAAGTTCACGCGGCAAGGAGTGAAATTTGGGTCGTATGGCTCGATTTCCGCCAAATAAGGCTGCACGAGGGCGCGAACCCGCTCTGATAGGCGAGCCATGGGCTATTCCCCTGCTTTCTTGGGGGAAGCCAGATCGACGGGCCAAGCAATCCTATTGATATCACCCAAGTCGACGCCGTCGAAGCTCTGCAGGCCCTCTTCGAGCATCTTTCGGCGCAGGCCGGCAGATAGGGCATGGGCCCACAGGCCCTCGGCCTGGGCCATGGTTTGCGTTGCGGGGGCATCGTTTGCAAGCCCTTCGGGCGTATAGCAGATAACCGAGGAGCGCGTAATGAAGTCCTGAACGGAAAGCGGGTTGGAAAACGCCGCAGTGCCGCCCGTCGGCAAGGTGTGATTCGGCCCGGCAACGTAATCGCCCAAAGGCTCGGAAGACCACGGACCGACGAAAATCGCACCCGCGTTCTCGATCTTGCCCAGCAATCCCATGGCGGCATCGCAGTGCAGTTCAAGGTGTTCCGGCGCGATAACGTTCACCGCATCGATGGCCGCGTCCAGGTCGGCCGCGACAACCACAACGCCCTGGTCGTCAAGCGACGCACGCGTGATTTCGGCGCGCGGGCTTGCCGCAATGAGTTCGCCGAAACGCCCCTGAACTTTTTCAGCGAACGCCTTATCGCAGGTCACGAGGTAGCATGTAGCAAGCGGGTCGTGTTCGGCCTGGGCCATCAGATCGGCCGCCACCACCGTGGCATCAGCCGTGGCATCGGCAAGCACGCATACCTCAGAAGGCCCAGCGACCATATCGATGCCCGCATCGCCCGAGACGATCTTTTTAGCCGCGGCTACAAAAGCATTGCCCGGGCCAACGATCTTCGAGGTTTTGGGGATGGATTCGGTTCCGTAAGCCAAAGCGGCGATAGCCTGGGCACCTCCGACCGCATAAATCTCATCGACGCCAGCGATTTTTGCGGCGGCGAGGGTGTACGGGGAAATTCCCCCTTCTTTTTGCGGCGGCGTCACCATGACGACACGCTTCACCCCGGCGACTTTGGCCGGAATGCAATCCATGAGCACCGTTGAAGGGTACTGGGCGCGGCCACCCGGCACATACACGCCTGCGGCAGAAACCGGCGTCACTTTCACGCCCAAAATGGTGCCGTCGGAACGCGAGGTGAACCACGATTGCTCGACTTCTCGCTCGTGGAATTCGCGAATTTGTGCAGCAGCCTTTTCGACGGCAGCTATGAACGCCGGATCGACCGCCTGCACGGCTTCGTCCATCAATTTCGGATCGACCAAGAAATCCTCGATGTCCACGCCATCGAATTTCTTGCAATACTCGCGAAGCGCCTCATCTCCGCGCTCACGAACATCGTCAACGATGGCCTGTGCCGATTCCATGATGGAAGCCGGCAGCACGCCCTGACGAGGAAGTTGTTTCGCGCTCAGGCGCTCGCCAGATTCAAGCGTGATGGTTTTCATGGGTTATGCCTTTCTCGAAGCGGCCAGCGCCGAAGCGAGGTCGCGAACTCTTTTATCGCAGCGAATGCTTCCCGGGCTCGCGAAGAAACGCGCGGAGCATTCCATCACCTCGTCAACGATGACGAGGTCGTTTTCACGCAGCGTGGTACCCGTGGCCGTTATGTCGACGATGCGATCGGACATGCCCACCATAGGCCCAAGCTCGATATTGCCATGGAGCGTGACGATATCGGCCTGAACACCGATACGATCGTAATACGCCTGCGTAATGCGCGGGTATTTCGTAGACACGCGAATAGACCCGCGGCGCGCATAAGAAGCTTCGGCTTTGCCTGCGGCCTCACGAGGTTCCGCCACGACGAAACGGCACGCTCCATAGCCCAAATCGATAAGCTGCACAAGATCGAGGCCCGCCTCGACAAGCGAATCGCGACCGCAGATTCCGCAATCGGCGCCGCCAGAGGCAACGAATGCAGGGGCGTCGGTGGGCCTCACGATAACGTAGTCGACGCCCTGTGCGTGCACGATAAGATGTCGCCCAAGGTCGCCCAACGGCTCAACATCGAGCCCGGCCTCGCCGAGGGCTGCGACCGTGTCGGCGAAAAGCGACCCCTTCGGAACGGCGATGCGCAACGGACGCTCGCAAGCGGGGTTGGCCACGGCCTCTTCTATCTGTTCGAGCGAAAGTGCGAAACCGGCCGATGGCAAATCGCGATCGCCAAGGCGAGAAAACGCGTCGTCGTAGCGCCCACCCGAGCCGAGCGGCTCGCAGACTCCATCCGCGTAAACGGAAAAAACCAAGCCCGTGTAGTAGTCGAAGGAATTCATGACGGAAAAATCAATCGACAGGTTTTCGGCAAACCCAGCCGATTCGGCAAGCTCAAACAATGCCCGCAAGTCGGAAACGCCGCCATCGTGTATGCCGGCCGATTCCAGCACGCGAACAGCGGCATCGAGGGCCTCAACGCCGCCGCAAATGCGCGGCAAGGCGCCAATCGCGGATATAAGCGCCTCTTCTGCCTCTATGTCGGCAAGCTCGGCGTCTAGATCGATGAAGTCAGACGCGTGCACGCAAGAAAGAATCGCTTCTCGCTGCAAGCCTTCTATCCCGGCCGCGCGAAGCAACTCATTCATGGGGCGCACGCTGCCGCATACGATACGCCAGCGAGAAACGCCCGCTCGCGTCAAGGCTTCGGCGGCCATAGAGATTACCTCGAAATCGGCCTGAACGCCTGCAGCGCCAATGAGCTCGATGCCGAGCTGAGTGAATTGCCTGGAACGGGCCATATATCGCGCCTGCTCACGCACGACGGGAGCGGCATAGCGCAAGCGAATGGGGGTCTCGCAACGCGAAAGCCTCGCAGAAACCAAACGAGCAATGGGCATAGTGAGGTCGCTTCTCACGACGAGAAGGCGCCCATCGCCATCGAAAAGCTGGAAAGGAACGGGAGCCTGGTCGCTGGACATCGAGAAAGAAGAGCGCTCCTCGAGCAGCGGCGTTTCGACCGGTACGTACCCATGGGCGGAAAAGCCGTCGCTCACGATGCGGGTGATCCTTTCGCGTTCAAGCGCTTCATCGGGCATGATATCCCTGAATCCTCGAGCAGTAATGGGCCTCACCGTGCATCGCCTTTCTTAATCAACCTGCAATATGTCCGATACACTTTACCACACTAAAGCGCTCTATCGATACACCGACGCGCCCCATAAACGGAAAGCCCGCAAAAAGCGGGCTTTCATAAAAAGTCGTTGCTTGAAGGATTTTCGCGCTTCAGCCAGTCTGAGTTCGGCAATCCGCTCCTCCGTTCCAATCGGAGCGGGCAGCGACTCTTCCGAATTAGGCGTTCACATACACGTAGAATATCCTCAATGTGTCGGAAAGGTTGTTCGAGACATTGGCAGCCGAATAATCGTAGTTCAAACGGCACTGCCAGGAATGCTGCGACCCATCGATGCTTGAAGGGGCGGTTCCCGAAAACGTGTATTGCTCCTGGGCGATAGTCTTTCCGTCGTCGGCATAGCTTCGATAAGCATCCGACGAGGGAAGCTCCACCGAGCCCTCCTCCACATTCAAACCGGCATCGCCAAGCAGCGTCTCAACGACATGATTGTCGAGAACTGCGTCAGAAAAGCTCACGTCACCATAGCCAAGCGTCGACATCGACGCCGAATAGCCCGCCTGCGTGATTATTCCATCCTTATCGAGCGTGAGATACACCGAAGGCGTGTTGCCCTTGGCATCAGCCTGCTGTTCGGTAAGCGCAATGGTCACGGTCTTGCCAACAACTTCGGTCGTTTTCGAATCGCCCTCACCCGTTTCTTGGGTTATATCGCTCGAATTCGAGACCGTGGCACCACGACCCACCTTTTCAATGGCCTGCTCCTGCGTAGCGCCAAGCAAGGCGACAAGCTCGGGAGCCGTCAGGCGGTTGCTTTGTTTTTTGGCGTCCGTTGCCTCGACGGCGTTTTTCAGCGTCGTCGAATCCGATGAGCCGGCCTTATTCGCCACGCTATTCGCTTCCTGGAAAAGCATGTAGGCGAAATACCCCAAGGCGACCATAAGCGCGACAAGCACCACGCTCACTACGATAAGGGCCACGCGCGTACGCTTCGATTTGCGCTGGTGAATGGATATATTGGAAACGGCTTCTGGGGCATCGTTTCCCGCGATGTCCTTTTCTGTGCTTTCTGCCGGCAGCGAAGCCCCATCGGCAGAGGCGTCTTGCCCCGCGGGTCGAGCGTGCTTTGCATGTTTGGCCATTTAAAGCATCCTTTCATGCGCGCAAAAAGCTCGCCCGAAGGCGAGCTTGGCGAACTAATGGATAATTACGTAAGCAACGATTGCTACGAAGACCACCACCGCTAACGCAATGATGACCTTTTGCATGGTCGACATGGGAGGAAGGTCTTCGAGGTCGTTTTTGTCGCTATCGATGCGCTGCGCCATGACTGCCCTAGTTGGTAGAGCCGCCAGGCTGAACGGCATTGGCTCCGGCCGTAGAGCTTGAAGTCGTTTCGGACGAAAGCCCCTTGGAAGAAGTCTGGCTCGCAGAAACTTCAACCGCCGTAAGGGAGTCAAGATCGACCGTCGTCGCCAGCCACTTCATGCATATGGCCTCGGAAACGCCGTTGCTCGCGATGGCGCTCAACGCCCCCGAAACTGCCGTTTGCAGATTCTGATTCGAAGAAGACACCCCTATGCAATAACCGCCCTTCGATCCCAACAAGGCGATGGGCACGACATTGACATTTTGCTGCAAGGCCGCATAAGTTCCGATAACGGCGTCGGCAGCTACATAGGTCGCCTTGCCGGTTTCGACGAGGGAAAATGCCGACACCAAATCGGAAGCTGGGTTCACGGCATCGTCGCCGAAAGCATTTCCGACCGCCCACGAACTTGTCGAAGACGATTGCGCGGCAATGCTCGATGCAGCCGCGGGAGACGACGGAACAGACGAGCCGGAAGATGCGAACAACGCCACGCCGGTTTCAATATACGGGTCGGAAACCCACATAGACGAGCTCTTCCCCGAAGCCGATTGGCTCATGACGATATCAACCGTGCCATTCGAAAGCGCCGAAGAAGCATCGCCTTTGGTATCGACGATCTTAAGCTTCAGCCCAAGCTGTTGCGCCAGCGCGGCAGCCATGTCGACATCAAAACCCTGGGGGTTCGATGTCGAAGTTGTCGTAACGAAGGGAGCGCCGCCGCTCATATCAACCCCCACGCGAAGCGTGCCGTTCTCGCCAATCGTCGGAGAGCTTATCGTGGGCGTAAGCTCTTTTGCCTTATACGACCCACTTTGGGCGCAACCCGCCAGCGCGCACACCACACACAAGGCGCACGCAAACGTAGCAATCAACGACACGCGACGTTTCATCGTAGAAATCCTCTTTCCATGCGAAGCGAATCCCTCTTTCGGCTGACCTAGTCTTTGCCCCCACACCCGCGCACCGGGGTTTTGCGAATGATTTCGCTCCGCCCTCTCCCCCAGTGCGGACGAACCGCATAATCGGCCGGGAGGTGCGACTTACTCCTAGGATACGCCATGCTCGCATGCGCCAAATCATTGTGCGGCGCATACTTACGTGGATCCTTTTGACCGCATCTGCCATGGACTTGGGGGCACAGCCCCCGCAACTACAGACCCGAAAGAAGTCTTGGGCAAGTTTAGCAGATTTGCCTTGGGCGTTTCGGTTTGCATCAATCGTTTCATGCGAAAGCCGCTCCCCTTTAAAAAGATCCGACCAATTCCGCAATGCTGGCACAGATGACGGCGCGACGCGCGAGTTGGCCGCACTTGCCTAAGAAAGCCCTATGAGCGCGCGAAGAAAAATGATGGCAAATTGCGCGATTTCGCCAAAAATCGGAATGAAAACCGAGCGCTTTCGAAAAGAAAACGGAAAGGAGCGGGAAAGCCTTTCTTTTTATTGTGTCGCCGTGGCGAAAACGGTCTGTTCAAGGAGGCCATTATGGGGTTGCTCGGCGAAGCGTTCTGCGAGACCTTGTGGCCAACGCGCTGCGCGTTGTGCGACAGGCCGGGAGACGTCTTATGCGAGCGATGCCGCTGCGCACTTGACATTTTGGACCCTTGGCGAGCGTGCCCTTTGTGCGGCGCCCCTTTCGGACTCATCCAATGCGACCACTGCACGCCCGTCGTTTCGCAAGGCAAGCCCATTTTCAAATGCGCAAGCGCTCTTCGCTATACTCCAGAGACGGGCATCCTCATAAAAACATACAAAGACAAGGGCGAACAACGACTTGCAGAAGTGTTGGCGACGCTTTTGGCCGACGCCATAGAACCCTCATGGCGTCGATGGGCGCATGCCGCAACGTATGTGAGCGCAACAAAGACGGCCCGAAGAAGGCGCGGATTCGACCACATGGAGCTCGTCGCGAAGCGATTCGCCGAGAACCTTGGCATCGCATGCTTGAAAACACTCGCCGAGCCAACGGCTTTTGACCAAAGGGAGCTTGGCCGCGATGAACGCCGCAGAAATATGCGAGGGAGGTTCGAGGCCCGAGAAAACGTTTCCGGTTATCGGCTCATCTTGCTTGATGACGTGTTCACGACGGGAGCTACGATGGCAGAAGCAAAATCGGCCCTCGAATCCGCAGGGGCAAGCGTTCGCTGCGCGACCATCGCCCGAGCGTAATCGACCGTTCAGAAGCGGATAGGTGCCGCCAATCTGCTTTCGTTGCGCATTTTGCGACCCGCAAGCGACCTGTGGTTTGCCACTGGGACACGCAACCGTATAATTTTGAAAGTTTACAGTCGCCTTGCCAAGCAGCACAACCATAGTCGATAGGAGCAGAAGATCGTGTTCGAGCAGATGCTTTCGCACATGACATTCGTGGACGTCTTCAATTGGTCCGTCTTGCTGGTTTTCAGCATTTGCTACATCTACCAGTTCTATTACGTATTCGTCGTGCTCACGCGCAAACCGCCCAAACAAGAGGCGCGGCGCAACCATACCTACGCCGTTATGATTTCTGCGCGAAATGAAAGCCAGGTCATCGGGGACCTCATTCACAGCATTCGCGTGCAAAACTACCCGCAAGAGCTCATCAACATCTTCGTAATCGCCGACAACTGCACCGACAACACCGCCGACATCGCCCGAGAGGCCGGTGCGACTGCCGTCTACGAACGATTCAACGACAAACAGATAGGCAAGGGCTACGCTCTCAATTACGGATGGCATGAAATACAAAAGCGCGACGATGCCGAAGATATCGAAGCCTATTTCGTCTTCGATGCCGACAACGTGCTCGACGCGAACTACTTCCGCGAAATGAATAAGGTGTTCGATGGCGGAGCCGAAGCCTCCACGAGCTACCGCAATTCGAAAAACTATGGCAGCAATTGGATTTCCGCAGGCTATGCGGTGTGGTTTCTGCGCGAGGCAAAATACCTAAGCCAAGCCCGCCTCACGCTAAACACGAGCTGCGCAATTTCTGGCACGGGCTTTTTCATCGCCGCAAAAGTGCTCAAAGAGCACGACGGCTGGGCGTGGCATCTGCTCACCGAGGACATCGAATTCTCAACGAGCTCGATCATCGAAGGCCGACGCATCGCTTATTGCCCGACCGCCATGCTCTACGACGAGCAGCCCATTACCTTTATTGACTCGTGGAACCAACGATTCCGTTGGGCAAAAGGTTTTTACCAGGTCTTTTGGCACTATGCGGCAAAACTTGTAAAGGGCATCTTCACCAACCCGAAGGGGTACCGCTTCGCTTGCTATGACATGCTCATGACGATTGCCCCGGCGATGCTTCTCACCGTCATCTCCATTGGATTCAATGGCACGATTGCCCTTCTTTGCCTTTTCGGCTTCATGTCGGCGGGCACAATGGTTACCTCGGCGCTTTCGTCGATGTTTTTCTGCCTGTTCAACTTCATGCTCTTCATGTTCGTCTTCGGCGTACTTACCACGTTCACCGAATGGGACAACATCCACTCAACCCCATCGAAAAAGATTCGATATCTGTTCACCTTCCCTATTTTCCAGCTCACCTACATTCCCATCGCGCTTGTGGCCCTTGTGAAAAAAGCTAGCTGGAAGCCAATCAAGCACACGATTTCAGTCGACGTCGAGCAAATGAGCAATACTGGGATGAAATAAGTCGGGCGAAGACGATTCCGGCAAAGCCTCGGCTTTGCCTCCAAAGCAAGCGCCGCCCTCCCGCTTCGGCAGGCTGCGGCGTTCTTCTTTCCCGGCGCCCGTATAGGATATTTCTTTCATCTCGACGATATTTTTCCAAAGACGCTTCGGCATGAAGCTCGCCCGCAGCTCCGGATTGTAGCGAGCGTCGATGGCGACGGAATCGTAGAACGCCTTCCACGCACTCTCGTAGAGAGCATCGTCGCACGCCGCCGGCGGCGGCGTAAAATCGCAAGCGGCAACAAGAGACCATTGCCCATCGCGCGAAACGCCCGCGATGCGGTGTACTTCATCGTATATAACGAACGGCTGCACGTTGAATCGCGCAGAAAACCAACCCATGAGCAGCGGCACGACGCTAGCCTTTGGGTTGCATGTGGCCACATAGACGCCCCCTTGGGTTTTTGAGAACCTCATGAACTGCTGCCATAGATGCCGTTCATTGCGCACGGACCTTGCGATTTCGGAGAAACGCCGCACCGATGAGGAGGCCGCATCGAAACGAGCCTGCGGGCCGCGGCGCATGGCGTAGCGCACGAACCGAAGCGCGGCTGCGCCCTTGTCGGCTTCATCGGAAAGTGAAACTTGCACGACTTCCTCAAACGTATCGGCTCCGCAAACGCGCACAATGCCATTCTTTACGCGTTCTGCGTGTTCGACATCTGTTTGGACCTCGATAATCCGCTGGCCCAAACGAGGATTGAAAACGTCTTTCGGAGAAATATCCCCGGGGTCCTCCTTGCGCTGATAAGCCAAAAATATCGCCGAAAGAAGGCCTTCGATCGTGCCATCGTAAATGTATGCCATCTCGAAATCGATGCTCAAACGAAAGCCTCCTTCCCACATGTTTTCTTCCGCCCAACAAGCCATCCCGTCGCTCGCCAAAAACGAAGAGCAGACAATGCCGCAATCGAGCCCAGAGCGTTTTTCGACGAGTCGCAAACAAATCAAGCGGACGATTGGAGCCTCGCCCCACCTTTAGAGATTGGGATTCATCTTGAATGTGAGCGGCGAGGCAACCGACAAATCGAGCAGCAATTCCGCAAGCTGCCGACGAGCATCGCCGACAGCTTCATTGGCGAACTCTTCGTTTGCCTTTTCATAAAGCTTCTTGCGAGCGTCGGCGGGCAAACCAAGGGCTGCCTTACGCGTCTTCTCGGCATGGCGAAACGCCTTTTGCCATTGCTCGTCTTTGTAATCCGACACACGCGTTTGAACAAGCGCGGCGCGCACATCGCTTGCCGCTTCAAGCGAACGAAAAACCCAATACGGGTGAGACAAATCGGGCTTGGGCGTGGCATTGTCGAGCTGCGCCGGCCAAACATCGACATCGCAAAATAGCGGCATATACGGCGAGAAGCTCGGAGTCGCAAGTGCCACCCAACAAATGGGAGAAGCGAGCTCGCCGGCAAGCGACGCCTCGGCGGATTGGCTGGGAGAAAAATCCGGCGCGGCTTCGATTTGGATTACATGCGATTCCTGGGTGCGCGAAAGAGAGATTGCTCGATAGCGCTTGCGAGAGAACTCATCGCCAAGCGTTCCGATAGGATCGAAATCCGTCTCATCGAAATGGCTCGACAGCACCGCCGCCACATCCTCGACGCCGAGCAGTCGATCGGGGCGAAAAACAAAGGGCATATCGCCACTGGTAAGGCTGTAGCGCGAAGCAAGGCTCGGAGCGAGCAAACGCATGCCGTCCCATACGCGCGGCGTATTGTAGCGACGGTCGCCTTGGGAAGACGTGCCGAATATGTCGCGGAAATTGAATGGTCGACGGCCGTTTTTCACCGGGGCAGGGTTAAGCGAGTGAGCCTCAACGAATTCCCGAATTCCATCGGAATACATGAAGTCGTCGCTTCCAAACGATACCTCTTGAATGGAAAGTTGGTTGGCAACTACCGCCACGCAATCCTCGGGAATCCTCTGGGCCACCCAATGGTGCCCCGTGGCAATTTCCATGTACCAAGCCTCCGCATGATCGGCGAAGAGCACGCCATTACTTTCCGCAGAGCCGAATTCGGACACTATGCGTCCCAAATAGGAAACGCCCTCGCGTGCCGTTTTCACATAGGGCAACACAACGGTAAGCATCGCATCTTCAGCAAGGCCATGCTCCACATACGGGTCAAAGGCAAGTACTCGCTCGTTGGCAAGAGCGCTTTCCGTGGCTGACATGGCAACATGCGCCGCATTAACGCCAGCTTCCTCGAAAAGACCTTCTTCCGGAGTAACGTCGGGCATGGCGGTATAACGAAAACCGCATTCGGGCAACGTGATGGAAAACCCATTTGCCGGGGATACAAGCTCACGATTCCCGTTCGAACGCTCGGCGACGACACGGAGCGATTTCGGGGCTGTAGGCGTGCTATTGTCCTCGTTTCTCGCAATGAGGATAGATCCATCGCGCGTCGCGGCACGCCCCACGAGAACCGATGTGCATGAGCGGTTCATAACCCCCATGAAGCCTGTTTTTTGCATAGAGAACACCTTCCTAGCATGCCGAAGGAAACGCCAATCGAAACCGTCTTTCCGCCGAAACGCAAACAAATACATAGGCACCAAGGCCGAACATGGCCGCCAACGCGCGCAAACAAACTTCAAAGTTTCCGCACGCCGCCACCCGCCCATTCACGGCCGACAAAACCCGCCGATGCTCTTCTTGGCGCCTCAACCCTTTTGCCAAAACTATACGACAGCACCACCGAACGGCAAGCACCCTAAAGCCCAAATATACTCATTTGGCCGGGAATAACCTTGCCCGACCGACGACCGTGGCCACCGCCGCGAATCGGAGCGGAAAGACGCGAGCGCAGAGCATCTTTTTCGAAAAGCGTCCCGCCGCCTTGGTAGCGGCCGCCGCATGTGATGAAATACCTTGCGCGCTTAAATGCCACCCCCAATGCGCGAAGCTCCTGCTCGCCAAGCCTTGATTGACGGCGCGCATTAACGATGGACTTGGCGCCGCGGACGCCGATCCCCGGCACACGCAACAGCTCTTCGTAAGGAGCCGTGTTCACTTCGATGGGAAACCGATCGAGGTGATGTATGGCCCAGTTCGCCTTAGGGTCGATATCAACGGCCAAAAAAGGGTCTTTCTCGTCGATAAGTTCCGATGCTTCGAATTTGTAGAATCGCATGAGCCAATCGGCCTGATAGAGCCGATGTTCGCGGTCGAGCGCGACGACATTTCCCGAAGGCAGCCTTGCGTCTTCGTTGACCGATAGGTATGCCGAGAAAAACACGCGCTTCATGTTCATCGACTTATACAACGACGAAGACAGCTTCAGTATTTGAAAATCGGATTCCGGGGTGGCCCCGATAATCATCTGGGTGCTCTGCCCGGCAGGGGCGAATGCGCGAGTTTTGCGCGCAGGACGGCGCTGGGCCATATAGCAGGCGCTTTTGCGCATAATAGCGCGCGTATCTTTGTCTTCTGCGATGCTTTCTTTAATTTGATGCATGGGCGACACGATGGATTCCCTCGTTTTATCAGGGCATAGCTTGCCTAAGCTCTCGCTTGAAGGGAGTTCCATGTTCACACTGATACGATCGGCAAGCAAGCCAAGCGTAGCAAGCAAATCGGGCGAGGTTCCAGGAATCGCCTTGGCGTGGATATAGCCGCGAAAGCTATATTCTTCGCGCAATATGCGCAAGCATTCAACAATGCGCTCCGTGGTGTAATCGGGGCTTTTCAACACCCCGCTCGAAAGAAACAGGCCTTCTATGTAGTTGCGACGGTAAAACTCAATAGTAAGGTCGGCCAGCTCTCGCGGTGAAAAAGACGCGCGCTGCACATCGTTGCTGCGACGGCTTGCGCAATAGGCGCAATCGAAAGAACAGACGTTGGTAAAAAGCACCTTTAGAAGCGTAATGCAGCGCCCGTCCGCTGAAAAGCTATGGCAAATGCCCGCAGAAATCGCGTTGCCGAGATGCCCGCAAGAGGCATTGCGGTCGACGCCGCTTGACGTACAAGCGACATCGTATTTGGCGGCATCGGCGAGCAATGCGAGCTTGGAAAGCGTATCCATTGGCACAACCTTAAAATAGCGAACATTTTTTCGATATTTTATAGCGAATATTTGTTCGCATCAAGCCTTTAGCGAAAGTTGTACAGGGGGCAGGAACGCAAACAACAGATTTAAGCGCGGACCTTTGCCGCAAAGCGCTCAAACGACGCCGCCCTACGCAAGCTCCGTATGAGGGGAGCGCCGCGAATGGGCCCAGCAGAGGAAATCGCCTCTCGCTTCTTCCATGCCAGCGCCATAAGCGTGATGACGCTTCCTCCGGCATTTTCACGATACCGTTTCTGGTATTTCTCCACCAACCGGGACATACATCGCTTTCCGCAGACCGTGCCCTTGACAGTGCAATGCGTTCGCTCCATTCTGAAAAACCCAAAGGCCCGCGAAGTCGTCGTTGGCGTTTGCCAAGCCGCGAAAAGGTGCCAAACTACCGAGTGCCGCACTGAATCGAATGAAACGTAGCGAAACCTTAGCCGCGCGTATCCTCGCGCCCAAAAACCCTGCGTCGAGCAAATGCGAAGCGAAGCGCAGAATGCGCATGAGGAAACGCGCCGGCACGATGCCGCTACACGAAAAACCCGAATCATCAGGAGGATCCGTGAAAATCTGCGTCTTTTGTTCTTCGTCGAAAAACCTCGATAACAAATATCTCGACGCCGCGAAAAATCTCGGCCGTGCCATTGCCAACCGTGACCACGAGCTCGTTTTCGGTGGCTACGACCAAGGCCTTATGGGAGCCGTCGCCAACGCTGCCGTTGCGGCAGGCGGAAAGGTTTATGGGGTAACCACTACCGGCCTTACGGCCACAGGGCGCGCGATAGTCGAAGGCATTGAAAATGTCGAGGAGAGCGATTTGTCAACGCGCATAAAGCACATGATCGGCATGTCCGATGCCTTCGTCACTATGCCGGGAGGCCTTGGCACGTTCGAAGAATTCTTCAGCGTCATGTCTCAAATCAAAGTTGGAGAACTAAGCGCCGTCTGCGCCCTGCTCGATGTCGATGGGTATTTTTCCCCGCTCGTCGAAATGCTCGACCTCTCGTGCGCAACAGGGCTAAATTCCTGCGATTGGCGCTCGTTTTGCGATTCGTTCACCGACCCGAACAACCTCATCGCATGGCTTGAACGCACATGCGACGCGCGAGCATAAGAGGGTTTGCGCGCCGAGCGAAATGCAGATAAACTAGTTCGTCCGATTTTTCAGCGAACCAAGGAGCCGCAAGAAAGATGGCAACCCAAGCAGAAAGCGATGCCGGCATCGGCACCTCGCCCGACGATCCGATCTTTGCCGCAGAACAAGCCCACCTCAGCGAGGTACATGCGGAGCTGAGCCGCATGCGCGAAGCGCTCGTGCGCAAGATGGAAGCGACGAGCGCCGCGGCCGCGAAAGACAAACTCGACCTGCTCTCGGAGATTTCGAACGATTTCACAAGCGATACCGAGACAAGCGAAACATATGCTTCCTATGGAGCCGTAAACAGCGTCATCGACTCTTATAATGCCCAACAAGAGGCAACCGCCGACAAGCTTGCACGCTGCCGCCTTCTTTTGCGCCAGCCTTATTTCGCGAAAGTCTGCTTGCAATTCAAGCCGGGCCAGCCGGCCAAGGAACTCTATATTGGTGCGGCGGGCATTTCCGACGACAACTACAAGCGCCTGGTAGTCGACTGGCGAAGCCCCGTAGCTGAAACGTATTACAACCAAAGCGATGGAGCCACCAGCTACGTGGCAAACGGGCGCACCATCCACGTGAATTTGGCCTGCCGTCGCCAGTTCGATATTGAAGCCGACACACTGCACGCATACTTCGACACAACTGTGGCCATTCAAGACGCGCTGCTTTTAGAATCGCTATCGCACCAGCGCACCGCGCAAATGAAAGCCATCACGGCAACCATCCAGCGCGAGCAAAACGAGGTGGTGCGCCACGAAGACGTGCCGGCCCTGTTGGTGGCCGGCATCGCCGGCAGCGGCAAGACGAGCGTGCTTTTGCAGCGCATCGCGTATTTGTTCTACCAAAATCGCACCGAACTCGACCCCAGCGAAGTATTCCTTATTACGCCGAACCCGATTTTTCGCACGTATATCGAGAACGTACTGCCCGATATGGGCGAGCGCAACCCCGAAACGCTGACATGGGCTGAATTCGCAAGCCGCGTGATGCCCGCCGCCTTGGCCTCCGAAAAAAAGAGCGTCCCCATCGAAGCGCTGTGGCGCATCGACGACGCGATAACGAACCTGCAATTCGAAGATGAGGACTTCCGCGAACTGGCCCACGGCGACGTGAGGCTTTTGGGCATCAACCAAATTCGCAAGGTGAATGCCAAGTATCGCAATGTTCCCGCAGGACCGCACCGCATCACGCTGATGCGAGAAGAGCTCGAAGATGCCCTTGAGGCGCGCGTGAAACAGCTGGCATCGGGCCAAGCCGTGCTCGAAGAGTTGGAAGGCATGACGCTGAACGAGCAGCTGTCGCAGTTTGGCGAGCCATATGCGCCCATCGACGAAAAAGAGGCGCGCGATTTTGCGTTGCGCCTTCTGCGCGACCGTTACCAGGGGGCCTTCCGCGCGGTGCGCGATGACGCCTGGCTGCGAATCGACCGCATTGGCATGCGCCTTTTAGGCGAGAAAAGCCTGTCGGCGCTTGAATGGCTGTATTTGAAAATGTCCATCACGGGCTTGGGCGACGCGTACGCGAAATACGTCATGATCGATGAGGTGCAAGACTATTCGGCTGCACAGCTTGCCGTATTGGCGCGCTTCTTCCGGCGCGCGCATTTCATGCTGCTTGGCGACGAAAACCAGGCAATCAACCCGAACACGGCATCGTTTGCCGAAGTGCGCGAGGCGTTCTGCCGCCTGCGCGGCGACATTTCGACGTGCAGCCTGTTGACGAGCTACCGCTCATCGCCCGAAATCACCGAGATTTTCGCGGGGCTTTTGCCTGAAGACCAGCGCGCGAAAATCTCATCGGTGCAGCGCGCAAGCGAGCCGGTTCGCATCGAGCAATTCGATGACGAGGCCGCCTACGCCGAAGCGCTTCGGGCGACCGTTGAGCATGCGAAGGAAAACGACGGGCTGACCGCCATCGTGGTGCCATGGAAGCACGAGGCGAAGCGCCTGCGCGCGCTGATCGGCAATGCCGCCGAGGGCCTGGTTGATATGGACGCCGCCGAAGAGCTGCCCACGAGCGGCGCGATGATTATCACGCTGCAGCTCGCCAAGGGTTTGGAATTCGACCATGTGGTTATGCCCGATGCGAGCGCTCGCATATTCCCCGAAAATGATCGCGTAGCGAAAAACCGCCTGTATACCACCGTGTCGCGCGCGACGCGCTCGGTCGAAATCTTGAGCCGCGGAGAGATTACGCCGCTGTTGAAGAAGTAGCATGTCGATACTACAATGCGCGTTGATGGCAGCGCCCGCCTGCTCTAACTCACTTTCCACGGCGGTTAGCTACGAGTGATGCTTATCAGCTTTTCAAATGACCAGGTGCCTGCCTGGTCATTCTATTTTCTGGACATCATTTTGTTTTCTCGTTTTGATTCTGCATTGGATTCGGCCGTAAACGGCCAAAACGGCTGTTGCGATAGTACAGCAAGCTGCAAGGCACATCGCCATTTCCATGGTGGTATCTCCTATCTCTCGAAGGGAGCACCACCCGCAGATTCGGCGAGCACTGCCACGGAACGTAGTTATCATCTCCGATTTTTAAAAATGATGGCGCCCTATCATTTTCTTCTACTCCAAGTAAGCGCCCGTCTGTCTGTTCCAAAGATTGGCGTATTCGCCGCCGGCGGCAACGAGGCTTTCATGCGGGCCGTCTTCGGCGATTTTGCCTTGATCGAGCACGACGATGCGGTCGAGGCTTGCAACCGTAGACAGGCGGTGCGCCACGACGATGCAGGTGCGGCCGTGCATGAGCGTGGCGAGCGCATCTTGCACGGCAGCCTCGCTTTCAGAATCGAGCGCGCTTGTCGCCTCGTCGAGCACAAGCACGGGGCAATCGGCCAAAATGGCCCGCGCAATAGCGATGCGCTGGCGCTGGCCACCCGACAGCTTCACTCCGCGCTCGCCCACCTGGGTTTCGAAGCCCTGCGGCAACCGCTCGATGAACCCGAGCGCATTGGCCTGCACTGCGGCCTGGCGGATTTCGTCCATACTGGCGCCCGGTTTGCCATAGGCAATGTTTTCGGCCACGCTGCGATGAAACAGCAGCGATTCTTGCGGTACATAGGCAATTTGGCGGCGCAGCGATTGTTGCGTGCATTCCGCAATGTTTTGCCCATCGATGAGGATGCGTCCCTGCTGAATGTCGGACAGACGCAACAGCAACTTGGTGAGCGTGGTTTTGCCCGCGCCCGACAGGCCAACAAGACCAACGCGCTGGCCAGCAAGAATATGCAATTCGAAATCACTAAAGACCTGCGTCTTCGCTTTTCCTTCGCCATACGAAAAACCGATGCCCTCGAAATCGATGGCGCCTTCGCGCACCTGCAAATCGGGCGCGCCCGGCGCATCGGCCACCAAGCGGGGCTCGTCGAGCGTGGCCGTCATGCCACTGGCATCACCGAATGCGCGATTGAAGCGCTGCAGACCGTTGTTGATGAAGTTGAACTGGTTCGTCACCGTGTAGGTGTAGGTAAACATCATCACCAACGTACCCGGCGTGATGCCATACCACGCATTGCCGCCCGCGATGAACACGGCAACCACGCTCATGATGACTACTGTGATAGATGCCGTGATAATGCCGCGGGTAAGCGACGCCCACATGCGCTTCGAATCGCGAGCAACCACTTCCCTATTCGCCGCATCGAACAGGCCACGCTCGTAATCTTCGCGGCCATAGGTTTTCACGGCCAGGATATTCGCCACCGAATCGGACAGCTCGCCCGAAAGCTGGTTTTGCGCGCTTGCCGCTTTCTCGTTCAGCGACAAAATACGCTTGTACATAACGTAGGAAACGCTCGCGTAAATCGTCAGCAGCACCATAAGGATGGCCACATACACCGGCACGCGCGGCGCCAGGATGGCACATGTGAAGACCACCGAACAGACGACCGGCAAAAACGGGAACATGATGGTTTCGATAAGCTGCTGGTAGGCGCTCATAAACTTCGAGGTTTGGCTGACAAGCGTGCCGCCGAAGCGGTTTGAATGAAAGCTCATCGATTGGTTGCATAATGCATCGAAGCTCATCGTGGCCAGATCGTACGCGGCGGCGATTTCGAGTTTGTACAGCGTATAATCCTGCAGCTTGCTCGCTGCCTGGCCGAACACGTTGATGGCAATCAACGCCACGATGTAGGGCCCATACGCCGTAAATACCTCGCTGGAGCCTACGCCGCCCTCGCTCACGCGGTCGACGACGAGGCTCATCACATAGGGGTTGCCATACGACAAAAGCGCCACGAACAAAAACGTCGAAACGATGAGGCCCCAAAACAAGCCTTTATGCTTGCACGTGACCCGCCAGTAGTAATGCAGCGTACGATGCGTCGTAGATTGAGTCATGCAAAAGCCTCTCTACATTTCTTCGAAAAATCCCACGCGATAATTCGCGAATACCACGCTATCGCCGGCCTGGGTCGCATCCAAATCCACGTCGGCATCGATGCTGAAATCGCAACTATCGTCTTCATCGCGGAAGATCTGACGCACATGCCAGATGTGGGTGGTCTCCTCGTCGGATTCATCGATGACGAGATACTTGCTCGATCGAGCATCGGCATCGAGCAGAATCTCTTCATGCTCTTCGAAATACTCATCGAGCGCGGCCTGCCAAGAACGCTCGCCATAGCCCCAATCGGCATCCATTTCGCCCAAATCGGAAACGCGGCCAAGCGCGGCCAAGCGCACGCGCGAGATGAGCGCGTTGCGCACGAGCACAGTGAGGCCGCGGCGATCGCGCACCACCGCATCGCCATTGGCATCGGGGGGAGCAGCGTTCAGATTCGTGCCCGCGTTGGCCCATTCGTCCACCAAGCTCGAGTCGACCGAACTCACCACCAGCCCGAGCCAGGCGATGATGTCTTTCATCTGTTCGTCGCGCTTGTCGATGGGTACCGTGCGGTCGAGCGCGCGGAAGGCTTCGGCCAAATAGCGCAGCAAGATACCCTCGAAGCGCGCGATGCCCAGGCGTTGGATATACCCCTTGAAATCGCTCGCGGTTTCAAGCATGTCGCGCAAAACCGATTTAGGCGAAAGCTCATAGTCGCGAGCCCACGGAACTTTTTCGCAGTACTGGGCAAATGCGGAATCGAGCAAGCCTTCAAGCGGTTTGGGATAGGTCACTTCAGCCAAACGCTCGATGCGCTCGTCGTAATCGACGCCGTCCATCTTCATCTCGGCCATAGCCTTATCGCGCGCCTTGCGCTCTTGGGCGCGCAATACCTGACGCGGATCTTCAAGCGTCGCTTCGACCATAGAAACGGCGTCGAGCGCATAAGTCTCGCTTTCTGGATCGAGCAGCTCGAGCGCCGCGAGCAAAAACGGCGAAAGAGGCTGATCGAGTGCAAAATCTTCTGGCAAATCGAGCGTAAGGACATACTCCACGCTGCCATCGTCTGCCACCCGACGCTCAACGACGTCGGCATCGATGAGCGTAGCGAATACTTCGTCGGCCCGCTGGGAAAGCTTTATTTTGTCTTCGGGCGTTTGCATAGAGTCTTCGATGAGCTTCCCAATGCAAGCGCGGGCATCGCCGCCACGCTCAACAACAGAGAGCACCATGGAATGAGTGACGCGCAAACGGGGCGTGAGTTTTTCCGGCCGGGATTCAACCAGGCCTTCGAATGTCTGCTCACTCCAGTTCACAAAGCCCTCGGGAGCTTTTTTCTTCTTGATTTTGCGCAGCTTCTTCTCGTCGCCGCCAGCCTTAAGCATGGCCTTGTAATTCTCGATCTCATGCTCAGGTGCCTCGGCAAGAACGCGACCTTCCGTGTCGAAGCCCGACCGGCCCGCACGCCCCGCGATCTGATGGAACTCGCGCGAGCGCAAGCGGCGCATTTTATGGCCGTCGAATTTCGTGAGCTGGGTGAACACCACCGTGTGAATAGGGACATTGATCCCCACGCCTAATGTATCGGTTCCGCAGATAACGGGCAGAAGGCCTTGCTGTGCCAGCTTTTCCACCAACAAGCGGTAGCGCGGCAGCATGCCGGCATGGTGCACGCCCACGCCAAAACTAAGCAGGCGTTTCAATGTTTTGCCGAATGCCGTGGTAAACGACGTACCTTTCATGGCTTCTTTAACGGCCTCGCGCTGCTCTTTGGTGGCAATGCCGTAACTAGCCAGCGCGCTTGCCGTGGTAAGCGCCGCATCTTGCGAGAAGTGCACCAAATACAGCGGCCCTTCGCCGGCCCTCAACGCGAGCTCGACGGTGGCCTCGATGGGCGTTTTCACATATTCGTAGGAAAGAGGAACCGGACGAGGGGCGTCCATCACGCGGCTTACCGTGTTGCCCGTTTGCCTCTTGAGGGTTTCGGCAATCTCATCGACATCGCCCAAGGTCGCACTCATCAGCAAAAACTGCGTTTGCGGCAACGTGAGCAGAGGAACTTGCCATGCCCAGCCGCGATCGAAATCGCTGAAGAAGTGGAATTCGTCGGCCGCAACCGAATGAACCTGAGCCTCAGGCCCCTCACGCAGCGCAAGGTTCGCCAAAATTTCGGCCGTGCAACAGATAACCGGGGCATCCACGTTGATATGGACATCGCCGGTAATCATGCCAACGCTATCGCGGCCGAGCAATTCCACCAGGTTGAAGAACTTTTCGCTCACGAGGGCTTTGATGGGCGCCGTATAATACGACCGCTCGCCGAAGCACATCGCCATGAAATGCATGCCGAGCGCCACGAGCGATTTGCCCGAACCAGTCGGCGTGCCCAAAATCACGTGGTCGCCCACCATAATGTCCATAAGCGCCTCTTCTTGGTGCGGCCACAGCTCGATACCGCGCGATTCGCACCACTCCATGAACGCCATGAACGATTCCTCGGTAGACGCATCCTCATCGTAGAGCCTTTTCGCGATGCGCCCGAGTTCGCCGTGGGCTGCGGCTGCAAGCTCATCAGCTTCGACGACTTCGGTAAGATCTTCGGGATGGGAATCGGACATACGGCGACCTTTCGAACCAAGCGGCCTAACGCGCATGGCATCTGGAGTAGCAAGACGGATGCAATGGCGAGCCGGCAGATCGCCACTAAGACGCCATCGATTCTAACGCAGAAGAGGCCGCTTTCGCGACCCCTTCATCAAGATGCTTTTTGCCTGCGCCCCGCTCCTATTCCGCGCTCTTCAGAGCGAGCGCGAGCGGGACTTTCTTTATATGGCGCACATGGAGCAACGCTACCGCCACATATGTGGCAAACCCGATGAGGATGGTTTCCGCAATGCATGCCATAGGCACAAAAATCTCGATATTGCCGCTGTAATCCATGAGCATGGATTTGAAAATAAACGTGAGCATCGAAATAATGACGGGCTGGCATACGATGAGCGACACCACCACGCACCAGGTGACGGATCGAACGTAGAGCCTGCTCACTTCGCCATCGCGATAGCCAAACACCTTCATGTAGCTTATGGAGCGCGCGCTGCGATCGATAACCGACTTGGTAAGCAGGTACATGAATACTAAGAAGATGAATACCGAGAGGCCGAGCAGCATACCGATCATGCCGTCCATCATGTTCACGAATTGGTCCCCAATGGCATCCATATCGGCAGGCGTCAAAACGCTTGCCACATAGCGAGAATCGAGCTGCAGGGCTTCATCAGATGCATATCCATTGAAATAGGCAGCATCGTTGCCAAACATCTCGTTGAAATCATCCAGGCTCATATAGATGGACATATCCGATTTCGAACCCCATACGAAAGCATCGCCGTCGAAAACAACCGTATGCGTTTTGTCCTCGTATTTGTCGTACAGGCTAATCTGCTGGGACGATTCGAACCCGAATTTGTCGATAAGGCCGCCGCCGAAAACGACCGATCCGTCGCCGACATTCATGTTGCGCCAATAGCGAGAATCCTCCGAGATGCCATAGACCGTAATAGATTCGCTGCCAGAATCGCCGCCGCGATCGTATTCGAGCGAATAGACCGCGTACTTCTCAGCCTGCTCGATTGTCGAGTCGCCATTGTCGATGGTATTCACCGGATGCACGTTGTCGTCATCGGCGTCCACGTCGCTTGCATCGTCGATCAGATCTGTCGCGCCTTCGCGCGTCGTGGCAAGATCTGTCGCAATCGCATCTATCGCGTCGTAAAGGGCTTCTTGGGCGTCGTCGAAAGCGGCTTTGGCATCTTGCGCATTCTGCACGGCGCCAAGGCCCGGCGAAGCCTGGAGCTCATCGGCTGCTGCCTGCAACGCATCGGCGCGCGCCTGCAGCTCGTCAGCTGCATCTTCCGCCGCCGTGAGTTTGTCCGCCTCCACGCCGCGCAGCTTTTCGATGGCAGCCCACGAATCGCGCTGTTCTTGCGTGCCGTCAAGCTCCAACGGCGCTTTCAGCGAATAGAGGTGTTGCGCCGCCACATTGCTGCGCAGGTTTTCGGCATAGTGCGTCATGGTGGGCATAATGGCCAAAGAGAAAAGCAGCAGCATGCTGGCGAACCCTATGCCGAAGAAAAGCGTAGCGAAATTCCCGAGATTTCTCAGGAATACGCGAAGGCGAAAGCGAGCCACGAAACCAAGGCGTTCGGGCAGGGCAAAACCACGCTTCACGCCGCCCTTGCTTGTCTCGTGGCGCAAGAACTGCAGCGGAGTGTGGCCCATCTTTCGAACAAGCCCCAAAAGCGTAATGCCAATAAGCACCACAACCGGAACCACGGTTGTTTGGGCGAATACTCCCCAACTCCACGTCGCATAATACGGCGGCAAGCTATACGAGCCATAATACAGCTCTTGCATAGGCTGGCTCATGGCCGTATAGCCCACAACGTTGCCCAGTGCCGCCGCCGCAATCCCCACGACGCTCGGCAGGGCAAGGTAGTGCAAAACCAGCTCGCGACGACGATAGCCACTCGCCAAAAGCGTGCCGATAACGGCGCTTTCTTCTTCGATGGTGCCCGACGTGAGCACCACGAAAACGAATGCCATGATGGCGATAATGATATAGAGCAGCGTGATCCACATGGACGAATCGCCCTCGACGTCGTCTGCCGCATAGCCGATAGCCTGGTTCGAATCGACGTCAGTGAGGTCATTCACGCGCGCGCCGGCATCGGAAAGCGCGCTCATCATGTCTTTTTCGACATCGGTACGTTCGGCAACCGTGAGGCCGCGATCGCCGAAGCGATACGAATATGTGTAATCGGGCTCGTATCCGTCGGATTCAAGCGCCTCGAAGCCGCTCTTCGAAAGTTCGGCCACACCAAAGCCGAGCGTATTCACCGTGAAATCGGAGTTGTTCTGGAAGAGCGCCTGGTTATCGGCGGTAGTCATAATGCCAACGACCGTGAATTCGCGCCCGTTAAGCGTTACCGCATCGCCGACACCAATGCCGTTGTTCGCGGCAAACACCCGATCGATGGCGATTTCGTCGGCACCCTGGGGAACATCGCCTTCGGCATACGCCGCAAGGTCTACCTGGGTTCGATGCTCATAGGCGCGCACGACCTTTCCGCGGCCATCATCGCCCTCGGATTTCTTAAAGTCGGTATCGAAGGAATAATTCTCGTAAATCGAGATGCCACCCACCGACGCTGCCGCATCGCGAACCGCCTCGAGCTGGTCTTCGCTTGCCTCAAAAGCCGTAGTGAAGCGTCCATCTTCGATCGTATAGGTTTCGGGCATGTCGTCGATAATCGCGCTAATTGAATTCGCCGCCAGCAAAAAGCCGGAAGTAAGGGCAATCGAGACAGACATGAGCAAAAAGATGCCCATGTATTTTCCCAGGTTATTGCGCAATTCACGCGGAAATCGCTTCGTTAAAGGAGACATGGCGACCTACCAAACAAGATCGGCCGCAGGCACAAGGCGATCATTTTTCGCGTCTTCGACGAGCCTCCCATCGCGGAGGCGCAAAATGCGATGGGCCATATTGGCGATGGCGTCATTATGCGTCACGATGACGATGGTGCAGCCATAATCGTGGTTAACTTGTTCCATGAGCGCGAGGATTTCCTTCGACGTTTTGTAGTCGAGCGCGCCCGTGGGCTCGTCGCACAACAGCAGGCCCGGGTTTTTCACGAGCGCGCGGCCAATGGCGCAGCGCTGCTGCTGGCCGCCGGAAACTTGGCGCGGGAATTTCGCGCGGTGCTCGTAGAGGCCGAGCGACTTCAGCAAGTCGTCAATCGGCAGCGGGTTTTTCGACAAGTGCGCCGTGACCTCGATGTTCTCGCGAATCGTAAGGTCGGGCACGAGATTGTAGAACTGGAAGACGAAGCCGAGTTCGTCGCGGCGATACTCACCGAGGTCTTTCTTGCCGAGGCCCGTGATATTCGTGCCGCCGACTTCGATTGTGCCGCCATCGGCGCCTTCGAGCCCACCGACAAGGTTCAGAAATGTCGATTTGCCCGAACCCGACGGCCCAAGCAACACGCAAATCTCGCCGCGCGAAATTTCGACATCGATGCCGCGCAGCACTTCCATGCGCGCATCGCCTTCGCCGTAGCCTTTCACCAAGCCAACTGTCCTCAAATAGGGTGCGCCGATGTTTGCTTTGGTTTCACTCGCATTATTACCAGGCATAAAAGCACCTTCCCTAGTAGTTTCCCTTAGGTGACTTTTATACCACGCCGCCGTTTTGTTAGCAATTGGTTACTTGGCTGGGACAGTTTCCTCAGAGGAACGCGTCCCAGTTCGTTTACGACAGGCGGCCATGCTCGACCGAATAGGTCGCATCGGCTATA
>CAVGRL010000007.1:41210-70945 GCA_963631715.1 Bacteroidaceae bacterium | reverse complement strand
GTCATAAAAAAGCAGCGCGAGCTCGTAAACTGCTCTTGACACTTAGAAGGGCATCATGGGCTGGCAGTACCAGCATGCGACCTGGACGAAGAGGCTGAGGAAGGCGAAGATAACGCAGAGCATGTCGAGGAAGGGGAACTGCCTGGACAACGGGGCGACCGAGCAGGTCTTCGGCCATATGAAGGACGAGTTCTTCAGAGGGCAGACGTGGCCCGACTTCGAGTCCTTCAGATCCGACCTCGACGCCTACGTGGTCCACTGGAACACGAGGAGACGCCAGGTCAAGCTGAAGGGACTGACCCCGGAGGAGTTCCGGAACCAGTCCCTTGCGGCGTAGTCCTTATTTAGGCCGTCCAAGTTTTGGGGCGCAGTTCAGCCCCGCCCCTCTTCGCGCTACCCAATGGCGAGCAAAGCATCGCCTTAGACGGCCGCCGCCCGCGCCTCAGGCTCAACGTATTGCCCAGGGGAGGCTTCGGCCTCCCCTTTTTCGGCATATAGGCGAAAGTACGCCTCGGCCAACTTGGCCCATAAGACCAGGGAAATGGCAATTTCCTCAGAGGCAACTGCCCCCACTCCAGCCTGCTAAACGCCCAGAGCGTTTAGCAGGTCGATTCGCTTTTCGGCGAAACGCTCCCTATTTCTTCTTCGGCAGCAACACGGCGCCGGCAACGCACCCCACCGCAATCACCGCAGCGAGCACGGAAAACGACACGCCGAAGCCGTGCGCATCCACGCCAAGCGCATTGCTCGAAGTCGCAGCCATAATGGCAATGAGAGCCGATGACAGAAGCGAACTTACAAGCTGGCGAGACGACGTGATGATGGCCGTTCCCTGCGCCATGTCTTCTGCCTGCAGCTGTTTGCTGGCATATGCGGTCATGGGCATCATCAAACACGCCACGCCGCAAATGCGCACACCATAAAGCACCGTAACAACCCACACGGGCGTAGCCGCGTCGCAGGCAACGAATGCCAACGTTCCGGCGACGAGCAATGCGCATCCCGCATACAGAAGCGGCCGCGGGCCATGCGAGTCGAGATAGCGCCCCGTAATCGGATTCAAAAAGCCAAGCAGCAAAGCGCCCGGCAAAATGACCAAGCCAGACACCGTGGCCGAACATCCCTGCACGTCTTGCACGAACAGCGGAACCATGATGGACGCCGACAAAAACGACAGCTGGCCCAAAACAACCAACGCCACGCCTACTGAAAAAGTCCGGTTCTTAAAGCACTCGAGCTTCAGCAAAGGGTTGGGAATCGACAATTGACGTCGAGCGAAAAACACAAGGAGAACGATACCCGCAGCAAGAGAAAGGGCGGCATAAACGACCTGGCCAGCTTCCTCGACGCATATGGTCGCCATCAGCACGAACGCAAACCCAACGATGAACAGCGCGGCAGAAATCGCATCGAAATGCTGATGGGAAGCCGGTTTTCGAAGCGCATTGGGCAAAAGCACAGCCGACAAAACTGCGACCACCGCGCCGAGCGCGCTCAAAATGACGAATATGGCACGCCAGCCCCAGGCGTCAATAATGAGGCCCGATATGGTCGGGCCGACAGCCGGCGCAAACCCGATGATGATTCCCACCAAACCCATGGCTCTTCCATATTGACTTTTGGGATACACGGAAAGCGCCACGACCTGAATAAGCGGAAGGGCGATTCCGGCGCCAATAGCCTGGAGCTCGCGCGCGAAAAGCAGCACAGGATAGTTCGGCGCGAATGTGGCAACAACACAGCCGAGCGAAAAACCAACCATAGAGACGAGAAACAGCGGCTTCGCATCGTATTTGCTTACCAAATATGCACTCATCGCAGAAAATAAGCCAAGCGTGAAGATGTAGCCCGTGGTAATAAGCTGACCCAATTCGGCACCAACGAGAAATTCGTGCATAACTGCCGGCAATGCAGAAATCATCATCGACTGCGAGATGCACGCCGCCGTAGTACCCGCCATCATGATGCCCAATATCAGGACTCGCTGGCGAGGGGGCAAACCGTCGCGCTCGTCTTCCGTATGCGCGTTCGAATTTTTAGGGTCGTTCGTGTTCATGCCCACCATAGTAGCGATGCGTCCCGCAAGACAAAAAAACGCCACAGGACGCGCAGAAGCGCACAACCCAGAATCGAACCAGTCTGCCCGCAATGCATCCTTGGAGAACGTCAATTGAAACTCGCTTATCGCAGGCACGCACGACAAATGCACAATAGAGCGAAAGGCGCACCGCCGGGTAAATAAGCAATACCCAGAACTCTCATGCGCCGCCACGAGCAAATGCAATTGGCAAAACCAATCGACGTTTTTCTAAAATTCCATGATGGTGCACTCGTTATAGCTGATATCGGGTCGTGCCATCAGCGCTTGCAGCTTTGCCCGAGCCGTCAGGGGCGCCGACCACGCTTGACCGCAACCCGCATGCAGCGACTCCGGAATAGGAATGAGTCTGCCGGCCACGCCCTCTTCGCAACATGCCGCCGAAAAGGCCATGGCGGCCGTCGTATTCGGAAACGTCACCACAAATCGAACATCGCCAAACATAGGTATCCCTCGCGCTTCCCCCGCCAAAACCATCTGGGACGATTTTGCCCGATTACCAGACAAGCAAGCAGCTCCGGCTTCAAAAGCATCACCCCAGAAAACAAAAAGGCGTCGGAGCAACAAACCCCGACGCCCCTAAAAACACTGTCGAAAAACGTCCTGCTTTACAGACGCTTCCTATTTCGCCTGGCGCTTTGCGTAGATATACCAATACGCCATGCCAACAATCACACCGCCGACGATATTGCCAAGCGTTGCGGCGCTCAGATTGAACAATATGCCGCCGATGGTTATCGCGCCTTCGGCACCGATACCCATGGAATTGAGCAAAAAGCCCGTAGGCAGGAAGAACATGTTGGCAACGCAGTGCTCAAACCCGCAGGCCACGAAGGCGGAAATGGGCAAAATGATGCCGATGACCTTATCGGTGACGGTGCGCGAGGCAAAGCCGATCCACACAGCCAGGCACACGAAGATGTTGCACATAATGCCCTTGAAGAACAGCGTGCCCCAGTCGGGCGTTACCTTGCTCACGGCAACCGACACCATGGCCTCGCCAACGCCGCCGCCATTCATGGCGTACACTTTGGCCAAATAGATAAGCGCCACGGCGATGAGCGCGCCAACGAAATTGCCGACCCAAACGATTACCCAATTCTTTACCAGGCTACCCCAGTCGATTTTGCCCGATGCCTTCGCGCAGCACATAAGGGAATTGCCCGTGAACAGCTCCGCACCGCAGCACAGCACCAACACGAGGCCAAGACAGAAGCAGATACCGCCGACCATGCGCTGAGCCGCGAACGGCATCGTCGAGTCGCCCAAGAATACGCAGAAATACATACCGCCGAACGCGATGAACGCGCCTGCGAGCATCGCGGACACGAAGCACTTGCCCGCTGCCATTCCCGCTTTTGTAACGCCGATTCCTTCGGTTTTAGCTTCGGTTTCCGCCGGAGAAAGCGCATCGGGCTTCAATGCGGAAACATTGCTTGCGTCAAGAACGACAGGATTTTTCGCTTCCATGTCGATCTACCTTCCTTCCTCGGAACGGCGGACGCTACCCTACATGCGCCCGTCTTCGGCTGGAACGCCTGCGGCGAAGCCATGCCCAGCCGCAAGCATTCCGTAGATTTTTTCAACGGCTTCGCTTACGGCAGGCGTAAGCGGCGCCATGAACTCCAATTGGCCTGGTTGAATGCCAAGGAACACGACCCTACCACAACAATCTTTGAGCTCTTTGAGCAAAAACGTAATTGGTAGCGAATGGGTAGTAAATAGCATGTTGGTGGCAACGTCGTGCTCATCAAGCACGGCAATGGTGCCAGGCTCAGCCCCCATATCGGCAGCGTCTACAAGCAGCAGCATATCGGGGCTCATGCGACGCACGACGGCTAATTGATCTTCGGGCATCTGTCCGCCATCGATGTTCGCCCAACCCCCAACGGGGTTCGTTTCGAGCATTTTGGACAACATGGGGCCCGCAGCATCATCGCCGCGCAATACCGCACCTACCGTCAACACCGCTTTTCCGCTCATGGCCTTCGTATCCTTCCCATAATGTAGGCAGCGCCCTCGCGAGCAAGCACGTCAACCGCCCCCGTCAGGGAGTCCAACGCCGCACGAACTTCAGCGTCAAGCGATTCGCTCCCATCTTGCATAGCCGCAAGCCCGGGCACCATGACCGCCAGGTGGGTCTTGTCGATCTGGATTTCCCCATGGCGAACGATTCCCTCAAGTTTATAACGAGCATCGCCTTCGGGAAACGCGTCAATCAATCGGGCATAAACCTCTAGCGGGCAACGGAAGCGTTCCTCGAAGCAGTCGATGACGCCAGTATGATGCCCGACCGCCAAGGTGTAATACAGCACATCCTGCGCATCATCGGGCACCGATTCTTCCGTATCGACGAACTTCTTCGTCAATTGGTAGAACACGACCTGCGGTCCAGCCGCGTTCGCATCGGCATCGCTGACGGGGGCGTCGGGCGCATATGAGCGAACGCTACCGACCATCGCCATCAATCGCCTTCGCAAAGATAGACGCCGCTGCGTTGCCGTCGTCCGAAACGACCACCTTTTGCAACGCCTCCTTGAGCAAGCGCTCATTCGCATCGTCAGCGATGGTCATCTTGTTGAGAACCTCGCCCAAATGCGCATACACTTCGGCGCGGCGCGAATCGCTCTGGTTTGCCACCAGCGAGCTTACGGCCCCCATAACATTGCCGGGGTTCGATTCCAATGTGGTTAGGAATTCCTCGGCAAGATTGCCGCCCTGGAAATAACCGGAATACAAGCGAGCTTCTTTTTCAAGCGTCGTGCGAACCTTGTACGGCACATCTGAGAAGCGCAAGGTGGCCTGTTCGCCGGGCTTCTCGAATTCCTCCTTATGCTTGAGCTTTTGCCCCAAAAGCCCCAATGTCATAGCGAAGCCATAGATGGTTTGGGCCGGCGTGGGCGGGCAACCAGGAATATACACGTCAACGGGAATGATCTTGTCCGTGCCGCCCCACGTGCAATAGTTGTCGTGGAACACGCCGCCAGTGCAACCGCAAGCGCCGTAGCTGACTACGAGTTTTGGGTCGGGGGCACCATCGTAAGCTCGCAATGCCGGCATGCGCATAGCGCGCGTCATGGCGCCGGTATACACGAGAATATCGGCATGTCGCGGGCTCGGAGTGTTCTTGATTCCGAAACGTTCGGCGTCAAAAACTGGCGTAATGGTGGCGAAAATCTCGATCTCGCACCCGTTGCAGCCACCGCAGTCCACGCGGTAAATGTATACCGAACGCTTGATGTCGTTGAGCAGCGCAGCCTTGGCCTTTTTCACACTTTCGTCGAGCGTGCGAGCGTCTGGCTGGTATTGGAGCGCCTCGGGGTATTGCCTATCGATTATCATCTTTGGCCTCCATCTTCTTTTTGCGCTGAGCACCGGAAAGCTCATCGGCGCGCTTGGCGCGATATGCGTCGGCCTTGCGCCTGCATGCCGGGCACACATGGGCCAGCTCAAGCGCCTTGGCGGTTTCCGCATCGGAATCATCCTGGCTCAGGATTTTCGACGCGTACGCAACTTGCTTGGATGTCGCGTAATAGGACCCGCAGCGCTCGCAGGCCTCAAGCTTGTAAGTCGCCGTCTCTTCCAGGTCGTCTTTGTTCATAACGGCCAGCTCGAATTCCTTCGAAAGCGCGATTGCCTTCGTCGGACATACCTCTTCGCACCTTCCGCAAAAAATGCACCGGCCAAAATTAATCGACCAGGTAGTCGTACCACCTACTGCATCGATGGACATTTGAATGGCGTTCGGCGGGCAAACATTGGCGCATGCCGCGCACGCGATGCACTCAACCGCATTATGCTCAGGCTTACCTCGATAGCCATCGTATTGGTGCAGCGGAGCAGACGGGTAAGCGACCGTCGCATTACCGGTGCGAAGTATCTCTTTGATAGTCTTAAGCATCGCGCACCTCCTAACCTTTCAATGGAGAATGACGGCGATCGGCGCAGTAGTTTTCAAGCTGCGTCTTGGTAAGCGTCTTCTGCGTTCGTTTGTTCACATCGACAACAGTCACGCGCTCTGTGCATGAGTAGCACGGGTCGAGGCTACCAACGATAAGCGCGGCGTCTGAAATGGTGTTTCCGCGGAACATATAGCGCAAAACCGGCCAGTTGCTGTACGTGGAAGCCTTGCACCTCCAGCGATAGCATTTCTGGTTATCTCCGACCATCGACCAGTGAACGTCTTCGCCGCGCGGCGCCTCAGTAAAGCCGACGGCGAACTTGTTTGGCGTATACGTCCACCCTTCTGTGAGGATGGGGCCGGCAGGAAGCTCCAAATCGAGCAGCTCCTCGATGATGTCGATGCTGTCGAAAACCTCGCCGATGCGCACGAGGGTGCGTCCAAGCACGTCGCAAGAATCTTGCGTAATGGGCTTGTGTTTGTCGGCAATGAGCTTATAGCCATCGAACGGGTGCACCCAACGCGTATCGCGAGCAAAACCGCTGCCGCGCATAAGCGGGCCAACGGGGCTATAGTCGCGCGCGATCTTCTTGTCCAAAACGCCCACGCCTTGCGTGCGCCTCATGAAGTTCGGGGTAGATGTCATCTCGTCTACCAAGCGCTTCACGTCCGAGCGCAGTTCGGAAAGCAGGCGACGCGTTTCCATGGTTTGCTCGGCCAAGATATCGCGACGCACGCCGCCGATGAGGTTCAAGCCATACGTCTTACGCGCCCCAGTCAAAAGCTCGGCCAAGTCCATCGCCTTTTCGCGAATGCGGAAGAAATGCTGAAAGCCCGTATCGAAGCCCGTGTAGTGGCATACCAAGCCCAAATTCAGCAGGTGCGAATGCAAACGTTCCGTCTCGAGCGCGATAGAGCGAATGACCTGGGCGCGCAGCGGCACCTCGATACCCTGCGCATGCTCGATGGTCTCGGAATACGCGACCGAATGGGCATAACCGCAAATACCGCACACGCGTTCCGCCAAAAACGGAACCTGATCGTATGTCATGCGCGCTTCGGCGCATTTCTCCATGCCGCGATGAATGAAGAACAGCCGATAATCGGCATCGATAATATCTTCGCCGTCAACAAACAGGCGGAAGTGCCCTGGCTCGTCGGATGTGATGTGCAAAGGGCCCATCGGGATGATGGTGGTCTCTTTGTCGCCCGTTTCTTTCAAGAACTCATAGCTTTCCAAATCGCTCGTGGGCGCCGGGCGATAGCGATAGTCCATCGAGTCTTTGCGAAGTGGATAAAGCCCCGCCGGCCAATCGTCGGGAAGCACCAAATTGCGACCGTCGATAATGCCTTCGGCTTTAAGCCCGAACATATCCTGGACTTCGCGCTCAGACCATACCGCAGCCGGCACTTTCGCCGACACGGCGCGAAACGTTTCCGTGTCGCGGGGAACCTCGACACGCACCGTAAGAAAGCCGCGATCCTCCCCTTCCATAGACAACACGTAATACAACGCGTAATGGCCATTGAGCTGCCTCTCGTCGTTGCCGACCATGACGGGCATAAAACCATCGCGCTCGTAATACAGGTACTCAATGACCTCAGGGGCGCAATCGGCTTCGACCGTCATGGTTGCCTGGTCGGCATCCTGCCACTCAAAGTGCTTGACTGCGCCAGGAAAGCGCTCCTGCACCGCCTTAATATGTGACTCGCATACCTTCATGCGAGAATTTGCCGTTGCAGCCATTGCTCCTCCTTAATCCAACGTGCCGGACGCGCCGAACAGGCTCGAGAAGAGCGGCTCTTCGTGCAGAGCGCTGACATCGGATTGCAAAACGATGGCGGTAGCTTGCTCCACGCCACTGATAACCGGCTGGGGCATGGCTACGCCGAACCACAAAATAACGAACACCATGATGACTTCAGGCGCAAGCGCCAACGGGCTGACATCGCCTTTCTTCACCGTATCGGGCGCTTCACCGAACACGGCGCCAGTGACCACATGCACGCAAGCGGCAACGACGATGGTCAGGGCAATGCCGAACAGCACCACGAGCGGAATATGCCCGCCAAGCACGCCGGCGGCGAAAGCCATGATTTCAGACACGAACATGGCAAACGGCGGGAAGCCGGCCAAGGCGAAAAACCCGATAGCCATAAGAATGGCCGTCGTGGGAGCCACGCGAAGGATGCCGCTGATCTTGTTCAGATCACGCGTGCCATACTTCATGAGCACGTTGCCCGAAATGCAGAACAAAAGAGCCTTCGTAAAACCGTGCGTAACGCAGTGCAAAAGCGCCGCGGCGATACCGAGTGGACCGCCAAAGCCCAAGCACAGCGCCACGATGCCGATGTTCTCGCAAGAATGGTAGGCGAGCTTTCGCTTGAGGTCGTCTTGGGAGAAAACGGCAAGGGCGGCCATACCAACCGAAACGGCGCCAAGAATAAGCATGACCGTCTGAGGAAACGTAGGCCCGACCACCTGAATGGCCAAAATGTAGAAGCGGATGATGATGAGCATGGCGCATTTCAAAAGCACGCCTGAAAGCAATGCGGACACGGGACTCGGTGCCTCGGAGTGAGCATCGGGCAGCCATGTGTGCATCGGGAACAGTCCCGCCTTCGTGCCAAAACCGATGGCGGCGAACACAAACGCTATTTGGATGAGCTGCGCATCGAACTGGGTCGCATACGGCAGAATAGACGTCCAGAACACCGCTTGGTGGGGATCGGCCATCACAGCGTTGGCATTGGCGTAAACGAGCACCGTTCCGTACAGGCCGAACGCAACGCCCGCGGTGCAGACGATGACATATTTCCACGCCGCTTCAAGCGACAGCTTCGTGTTGTACGCACCCACCAGAAACACCGTGGCAAGCGTGGTCAGCTCGATTGCCGCCCACATCATGATGATATTGTTGGAAGACACAGCGACCAGCATAGAAAACACGAACAGGCTGAAGAATACGTAGTACTGCTTGACCTGTCCCGGTCCCATATTGCCAATCTCTATGTCGTGGCGAATATAAGCCAGCGAATAAATGCCCGTCAAAAGTCCAATGACGCCGATAAGCGTGGCGAAGATGGAGCCAAGCCCGTCGAGGCGCAGCCACATGCCCAAAGCCTCGATTGCAGAGCCGCCCACAAAGACCTGAACGACCAGATACACAGACAGCACGCACACCGCGCCGACCGATAGAATGTGGATCGATTCAAACGCCGAGCTTGGAACCGCCTTCGATGGCAGAACCGCCATAATCAAAGCCGCAACCAGAGGAACGAGTAACAGGGCCACGAGCAACATCGAGAGATCCATGATTACCCCCTAACCCTTCAATTCCGAAAGCTCATCCGCATTAAGCGTATGAGCGTATGTGTGGATGCGCAGCGCCACGATAGCCATGATGATGATCGCGAATATCGCGTCGGTCGCGATGCCAACCTCAACGAGCTCGGGCGCTTGGGGCGCGAGCAGCGCCAACGTTACATGGGAACCGTTTTCCATCAGGCAATAGCCAAACATCTGCTTCAAAATATTGCGCTGCGTGATGATGCAGGTCAGGCCGATGAAGAAGTGCGCCAGCGAAACCGCGAGCGCCGGCTTAACTTCAGCTGCCGTGGGCAAATTGATTCCCATAACAGCCACAAAACAGATAAGCAGTTCAAGGGCGACCAAAACAATCGACAGCACGGGCGTAGTAGATGAGCCTTCGGTGTTTTCCGGAGAACCCATCTTCTTGTACGCAATCAAAACAACCGCCGGAACGAAAATGACTTTCGTCAGCGTCGCCGTAAACGACCAGGTAAACAATTCGGTCGAACCAGTAACTATGCCAAGCGTTATGAAAATCGCCACAAGTACGCACGACTGGGCGGCATACTCGAAAGCCGATGTTTTCGGCGAGCGGGTGAGCATGACCGACAACGAAGTCACAATCAGAAGAGCACCGAGAACATTGACCAGGATGTATCCATTCATAGCAGCCTCCTATCCAAGCCAGGCAGCAGCGATGAAGCTGGAGCATACGGTCATGACGATAAGGACGATGAACACGCCAACCATGGGCTTCGGAAGCGGCTGGCTTGCAGCGACCGTTTCGGACGGCTCACCCGGAAGAACCGAGCCCATCCATTTAAGGAACCAGGCAAAACATGCGACGGTCTCGATAAGGCCAACCACGACGATGGCCATAAGCAAGGGATTGCCCTGAGCTGCGGTGAAACTGCCTGCAAAAATGGAGAACTTGCTGAAGAACCCATTGAACGGCGGGCACCCGGCAATGGCAAGAGCCGCCACGCCAAACCCAACAGCCAACAGGGGCTGCTTTTTCAGCACGCCTTTGAGCTTAGGCAGCATGCGCGTGCCCATGGTGTAGCTGAACGCGCCGGCGACCAAGAAGAACAACGTCTTGGCGAAAGCATGGTTGAACATATGCATAACGCCGCCGTCGAAGGCCATTTGACTGCCGAACACGAAGAAGCCAAAGCCCAGAAAGATGTAAGACAACTGCGAGATGGTTGAGAAGGCCAGCAGGCGCTTCATGTCCTTCTGCGGCAAATACATGAAGAAACTGAAGATCATGGTGACGATAGCGCCGATCACGATCACCCAACCGACAGGCTCGGGAATAACGCCGGCCGAAGCCAATGCACGCGCGAGAACGGCAACACCAACCTTGACCATCGAGGCACCGTGCAGGTATGCCGAAACGGGCGTGGGGGCCTCCATCGCGGAAGGCAGCCACATGTAAAACGGAAGCTGCGCCGATTTGCCCCAAGCCGCGATGATAATGCAAACCAAAACGGCAATCTTCCAATCGGCAGACAGTCCTGCTATAGCGGCAATCTCGAACGTGCCCGTCTGCGTGAAAAGAAGGCAGGTCGCTACATAGAGCCCCAATGCTCCAATATGCGTAAGGATGAGCGCCTTCATCGCAGATTTGTTCGCCGTCGGCGTTCCGTAGTAACCAATGAGCGCCCAAGAGCACGCGCCTGTGATCTCGAAAAACACCAGCTGGCACACGAGCGTGTTGCTGTAAACCAAACCGGCCATGGCGCCGATGAACACCGTGAAGAATGCGTAGAAGCGGCGGCGCGGAGCATCGGGGTGCTCACGGTTGCCGGCATTCATGTAGCCTACCGAGTAGATGGAGATCAAAAGGCCGATGCCAACGAATGCGGTGGCGAGCATGACGCTCATTTTGTCGAAAATAAGCCCGAGAATTTGAGCGTCGCCCATCGAGGCCAGCGAGACCACGACGGCCTGCCCGCCCCCTTGGGCAACCGCGCCCCATACGCAAAGGGTCAAAACGGTTGAAACAGAAGCGGCCGCAATGCACAACCATTTGGCCACAGGCTGAGGTGACACCACGATAACGAGGGCCACCACAAACGGGATGACGATGGCAGCGAGACCGAGAAGGGATATGGCAGATATCATTTCCGTATCTCCTTTCTACAATCCCAGAATGCAGAACACGAAGGCGAACAGCGAAAGCGCCACGATGCTCCACGTTTGACGGCCAACAAGCTTGTAGCGAACGCGGCTCACCACATTTTCAAAAATGCCGCACAGGGTGAAAAACACTACGAGCTTCACAAGCCAGAACACAAGGCCCAAGGCCAGCGCGGGAATCGTCAGCTCGGTTGCCGCCCCCCAAGGAACGAAGATTGCTAAAAACCAGCTCATGACGATAATCTGCTTCATAGAGAGCGCCATCTTGCCCATGGCAAGCGACGGGCCGGAATATTCGGACAAGGGGCCTTCTTGCAGCTCCTGCTCCGCTTCAGCCAAGTCGTAGGGCAGCTTGCCGAGCTCGATGTAGCACGCCGCGAAAAACGCGAGTGCCGCAACGAACACGCCAACGGGGCTCGTCAACGAAAGCTGAGCGACCGCATCGCCCATCTGGCCGACCGCCGTGGTGCCCGTGGCCAGCGCCACAGTGAACAGCGCCAGCATCATGGCGGGTTCAACAAGCACGCCAACGATCAGTTCGCGGACACCGCCAATGCCCGCATATGCATCGCCGGAATCAACCGCCGACAGCGAAAAGAAGAAACGAGGCAACGCCAGCAGGTACAGGATGAGAATGATATCGCCAAGCGCAGGCACGGGGCTTTGGCGCGTAATCATGGGCACGCCCATGGCCAAAACGAGCAAGCACCCCATGAACAGCGGCGGCATCAGCTTATGCACAAAGCTGGAATCCTTGGGATGGACGTCCTGCCGTTTGAACAGCTTTGCGATGTCGTAATAGTCTTGCAGGATGGACGGACCTTTGCGCGTGTGCATTTTCGCACGCAGCCAACGAGCCGAACCCGAGACGAGCGGTGCGAGCACGACGAGCAGAAGGGCTTGAACAATTGCAACGATGATTTCCATTTCGCCCTCCTTACTTCATCAAAACGGCGAGGCCCAGGAAGAACACCAAGGCAACAACGATATAGATGATGTATATGCGGAAATTGCCGCCTTCGAGCTTTTGGACCTTGCTTGAAATCCACCGGACGAAAGAAGCGGTGCCGGCGACCACATACTTATCGCCCACCACTTCAGCTCGCTGCGCTCCAGCGACCACCGCACCAAAGCCCGACTGCCACGCGGCCGCCGTCGAAACAATGGCATCGCGAGCAGCGTAAATGGGGCGCAAGAACATCTTCACTTCAGCCGCAAACGTAGTGGCAACGACAGGCATGTCGGGATCGAGGGCATAACCGCATGCCCACGGATCGCGATCGGATGCCTGGCCACCGCTGCTCAAGAGCGAGCGAGCCGCGACAGGAACGAGCACCAAGGCTATAAGCAAAATCGCAATAAGCGGCGTGGAGACAACCGAGCCGATTGCCGGGTTGGTAAGGTCGATGCCGTTTGCAACGGCAATGCTTGCCTGGCCCGTAATAGAGGCAGCGATGTTTTGCATGACGGGAGCGATCCACGGAGCACCCAAGCCAAGAGCCACGCAGATGACGGCCAAGACGACCATGCCGAAACGCATTGAAGCCGGCACTTCTTTCGCATTCGCAGCAGCATCGGAGCGAGGCGCGCCCAAGAACGTGACGCCGTACGCCTTCACAAAGCATGTGACGGCCAAGGCGCCCGTGATGGCAAGCGATACCGCCGCGAAAGCCGCGAAAACGCGCACCACGATATCGCCCGTGATGGCCACCGAGAACATGGACTGATAGATAAACCACTCGGACACAAAGCCATTAAGCGGAGGAATGGCCGAGATAGCGAGCGAGCCAATGAGGAAGCACATGGCCGTCGTCGGCATCACGCGAGCCAGCCCGCCCATGATTTCCATGTTTCGCGAGCCGGTCGTGTAAAGCACCGAGCCCGCGCCAAGGAACAGCAGCCCCTTGAACATGGCGTGGTTGAGCACATGGTACAAGCCCGCCATAAGGCCAAGCACCGCGATAACCGGCTGGTCAAGCGCCATGCCCATGTAGCCGATTGCCACACCGAGCAGGATAATGCCAATGTTTTCTACGGAGTGGTAGGCTAGAAGTTTCTTGATGTCGTGCTCGCCAAGCGCGAAAGCCACTCCAAGCACGCTGGAAAGCGCACCAATCACCAGAATGACGATGCCCCACCACAGCTGCACATCGCAGGAACCCAACAGGTCAAGACCAACTTTCACGATACCGAAAATGCCGATTTTGATCATGCCGCCAGACATGAGCGCCGATACGTTGGAAGGCGCCGCCGGATGCGCCTGCGGCAGCCACGAATGAAACGGGAACATACCCGCCTTGCAGCCAAAGCCGCAAAACGCGAGGATGAAGCACAGGCTGGCGATGGCCGGCTCGAAATGCGCCGCGCGAAACGCGGCGAACTCGAAGCTTCCCGTGATGCCTGCCATAATCAAGTACGAAAGCATGATCATGAAAAAGCCCACGTGCGCCATGATGAAATAGAGGAAGCCGCCCTTGATGGATTGGGGCTTTTGCTCCACGATAACCAAAAAGTACGAGGTCAGCGACATCAGCTCGAAGAATACGAGGAACCAAAACGCGTTGTCGACGGTCAGCACCATGTTCATGGAAGCCACGAACAGATTCATGAAAAAGCCGATCGCGCCAAGGCCCATTCCCTTGTATTCATCGAAATACGCAAATCCGTAAATCCACGCGACGAGCGCCAGAATATTGATGGCGAGCAAAAGCAAACCCGACAAGGGATTCAGCATCAGCGTGAAATTCGCGAAATTGAAGGGCGTGGCAAAGCAGATGAATTGCTCGGGCATGAAGATGCCCGAAAGCCCGGCCGCAATAGAGGCGCAAGCAGCAACCGCGCCAAAGAGGCAAGCAACGGATTTAGCCGCCATTTCGGCCTTGCTCATACAGAGCGCCACAATGGCGCCGACGACGGAAACGACCGTCGATATCAGCAGCATATTCATCCTTCATCCCTCCCCTCTGGATTGAAGTCTTCCAGCATAACGAGCCCCGCTTCGAGGGCTTGCGCTCGCTTCTGCTCGAAATCGGCGTCGGTTCCGTCGGTTTCAATCAAAGTCAGCGCTTCGGTAATGCAGGCGTCAACGCAATGAGGTTTGCACCCGTCGTACTTGCACAAATCGCATTTCACAGCAACCGGAGAAACGCCTATCTCCCATTGAAGAATAGGGTCGAGAGAGCCTGCGAATGACGGAGTGTTGAACTCGATGCCCGCAACTCCAGCACGCCCCGTTCCTGACATATGGATGGCGCCGAATGGGCATGTCACGGCGCAAAGTTTGCAACCTATGCAATGAGCTTCGTCCACGCGAACGCACCCGTCGTCTTCATGCTTGATGGCGTTGACCGGGCAAACTTTCACACACGGCGCGCCCTCGCAGTGATGGCACGTCAGCGAAGCAACCACATCGCGGCTCTCGTAGAGCGCCAAACGGGGCTCTTTCTGCAGGCCGGCGCGGCGATGGCCCTCGCTGCATGCAGCGCGGCACGTTCCGCAAGCAACGCAACGGCTCGGGTATATGGCGATAAAGCGATTCATCCACTCCTCCTTTCCTATACATACGCTTCCAAGCGAAAGCGAAGCAGATTCCAACTTGGCCGCGGCGCGAAACGCGATTCGCGCCGCGGCCGCAAGCTACGCCATGGCACTCACTTCGCCAGGCGTTCGCTCGGTTTCGTCAAGGTCGTTGTACGGAGTCAGCGGAGCATTCGCACCCCACTGGGCATTCGCCTCGGCGGCCAAACGCGCCTTGAGTTCCATGTACAAGTTCTCGGCGTGCTTTTCGGCCCATACCTGATCGTCTACGCGCGACACCTCGATGGCGCAATACTTGGACTCAGGAGTGCGGGAGCGCTCGTCAACCGCATGGATGGTTAGGTCGTTGCATTTGCCGATCCACCACTGGTATGTCATATAGACGGCATTCTCGTTAACACGATCGTCCACGAAAGCTCGAGTGATGATCTTGCCGCGACGAGATGCCACCCAAACCATGTCGTTGTTCTTGATTCCTCGCGCAGCAGCGTCAACAGGGTTGATGTGCGCGAACCCGGGTTCTTCGGCAAGATTGGACAGCTGCTCGCAATTGCCCGTCATCGAGCGACACGAATAGTGCCCAACTTCTCGGACGGTGCACAATACCAACGGGTATTCGTCATCGGGCAGCTCAGTCGGATCAACATAATCGTGAGCCACCAGGTGAGCCTTGCCCTCTGGCGTCGTGAACGCGCCGCCCAAGAACAAATCGGGCGAACCTGGGTGGTCAAGCGTGGGGATAGGCCATTGCGCATGGCCGACGCCTGCCATCTTTTCGTACGTTGCACCATATGCGGCGGGCCACATATTGCGGCATTCGTGATCCCAAATATCCTGGGAATTCTCGTAGTGCATGTCGTAACCCATGCGTTCGGCGACCTCGCTGAAAATCTGCCAATCGTGCTTGCATTCGCCCTTCGGCGGTACGGCAGCGCTGAAATATTGGAAGGTACGGTCGCATGCGGAAAAAACGCCCTCGTGCTCGCCCCAGCTGGTAGCCGGCAAAATCACGTCAGCGGCAGCCGAAGTCTGCGTCATGAAAATGTCCTGCGAGATAAACAGATCGAGGCCTTCGAGTTCATGGGCAAGATGCTGCGTATCGTGATCGGTTTGCAGCGGATCTTCGCCGAAGTTGTAGAAGGCGTGAATCTTTCCCTCCTGAACCAGGTGGCCCAAATCGGTGATTTTATAACCCACGTGATCGGAAAGCTTTTCAACCGGAATATTCCAGTTATCAGCGAACTTCTGCTTAATGGCAGGGTCGGTGACGGACTGATACCCCGGGAAGAAGTTCGGCAGCGCGCCCATATCGCAAGCGCCCTGCACATTGTTCTGGCCGCGCACCGGCGCCACGCCGGAATTCGGCTTGCCGATCTGGTGCGTAATGCAAGCGATTGCCGCTGCGGTATGCACGGCTTCCACATTCTGCTTCTGCTGGCATACGCCCATGCCCCAGCAAATAATCGAAGAAGGCTCGGCGGTCGCATACATGCGCACAGCCTCGCGCATCATTTCGGGCTCGATGCCCGTGATGTCGCGCGTCGCCTCGGGCGTGTATTTCTCGATCGTTTTCCACCACTCGTCAAAACCAAGGGTGTGCTCGCGCACGAATTCCTCGTCAACAAGGCCTTCGTTGACGATGACGTTGGCAAACGAATTGAGGAATGCAATATTGCTGCCGTTTTTCAGCGGCATGTAGATATCCGCGATACGCGCCGTCTCGATGAAGCGCGGGTCGGCCACGATAATCTTCGCGCCCTTCTCTTTCGCCTTCACCACGCGACGTGCGACCAGCGGATGGGATGTGTTCGGGTTGTAGCCGAACAAGAACAAGCAGCCAGCGTCCTCCATGCCGGGAACGCCACAGCTCATAGAACCAGCTCCAAGTGTGTCAATCAGACCGACGACAGTGGGGCCGTGTCAAACACGAGCGCAGTTGTCAATGTTGTTCGTGCCTATGCACGCACGAGCGAACCGCTGCGCCGCCAAGTTCGATTCGTTGCCAGTACCGCGAGACGAACCCGTAACGAAAATCGAATCGGGCCCATATTTCTCTTTGATCTCGGAAAGCTTGCTCGCCACGAAGTCGAGCGCCTCGTCCCACGTGACGCGCTTGAGCGGCGCGCCTTTATGCTCACGCATCATCGGATGCAAAACGCGAGGCGTGAGAATCTTGGTATCGTTGATGAAGTCGTAGCCGAACCAACCTTTCAAGCACAAAAAACCTTCGTTGGTCAGGCCATTGAGAGGCTCGGCGCCAACGACAAGATCGTTTTCGACAAGCAAATTGAACTTACAGCCGGTGCCGCAGTACGGACACACGACCATGTGTTTCTCCATGGCTTCCCCCTTTCTCGTTCCTTTAGCCGCCTACCCCAGGCTTTTAACCGGCAAGAACCTCGGCAGCGTTCGCTCTGCGCGAACGCATTTGAGCATCGATGTCGTCTTGGTCGACAATGCGCAACGCCCCAGATGTGCACGCTTCGATGCATGCAGGGCCCGTTGCCCTATCGACGCAACGGTCGCATTTGACAACGGTGGCGTTTTGCGCCGCCCCCACGCGCAAGCCACCAAGATTCCCCGAATCCATACGCGACACCACATTGACGGCGCCATAGGGACACGCAAGAACGCAGCTCCTGCAACCAATGCAGCGCTCCATTCGAACCACCACGCGGTCGCCCTCGTTATAGAGCGCTTGCGTTGGGCAAGCGTTTGCGCACGGAGCGTTTTCGCAGTGATGGCAGACGATTGGCGCGGTGCGCCCATTCGAGCGAACCACATTGAGTCGAGCGATGGCCACATCTCCGGGGACGAAATGCTTAACCAAGCAAGCCGCCATGCAGGCCTTGCACCCAACGCATTTGCGAGGGTCGGCAATAACAAATCTGCTTCCCAAAGAAACCCACCCCCTTTTCAATTCTCCCCTTCGGCCTTCCCGGCCGCTTTTTGCGTCGGCTTACTTTCGGAATCACCCTTCCCCAAGGGCTTCCTAAAGCCGGCAAACTAGCTTCAGCATACAGCCATTCACATTTTCTTCAAGACTTATTTTTTAAAATTTGTCCGGTCTTGCCATTGCCTGAAAACGAAGCCAGCACGCATCGCCGCGCAAACAGAGCGAAGGCGCAAAAAGGCCCGGGAAACGCAGCGGAGCCATAATCCATTGCGTTTCCTCGGGCCCTAAATCGGCGTGCCGAGTATCGCCGGCAAGAACGCCGGAACCGTTTTCCTATGCGTTTGCGGCGTGATCGTCTTGAGCAAAGATTCGTTCGAATTCCGCAAGCGCTTGCATGTCTCGCAGATAGCGATCGGCATCCACCACAACGACATCGGCCTGGCCACCCCTGTCGATAAAGAGTGGCTCACCTGTCTCTAAAACCTTCGATAGCAGGTCATCGAGGTTGTTTTTCAATTGATCCGCATTGCATGCGCAAGCCATGGCCCCTCCTTTTATCCAATGACGAAAAGCCGCGATAGGCACCCCTATCTTGGCCGAATTATAGCGCGGAGCATGTCAATTTGCATCGAAGGCGAACGAGCGAGCGGTTTGCGCGAAGCGTCGCCAACCAAGGTGCATACCTCGGCTATTTCAGGATTCGCGAACCGCTCAGATAGGTTCCCCATCTTCGAAAAATAGTCGCAAGCAAGCCCTAGCACGCCGCGTTTTGTGAAAATCGCATCGAAATTCGATGCTGCGCTAGCCTTGTTTCAATGTAGTATAATGTCATTACAACTTATGGATGGTTCCGTATAAACGAGGGAGTAATATGGCAAAAGAGGCACTCCTCCAAGTTCGATTGGACCCAGAATTGAAGAAGGAAGCCGAGCTGCTCTATGAAAGCATGGGTATGTCGCTCTCGGAAGCGGTTCGCGTGTTTCTCGCCAAAAGTGTGACCGACCAACGGCTCCCTTTCACCCCTTCCGCAAAGTGCCCCCGCGGCGAACTCAAGGCATTTGGATCCTTGAATATTTTCGCTAGCCCATCGAAACGCGAGCAAGAATGCGCAGCCTGGATCAGCTCTCTCGACGAATATGGAAATAGGTAAAGCCATGGCAACCGTGCTCGACGAAACAGCCCTTCTTCGCTATCTGCTCAACGACAACGCCAAGCAAGCGAAACAAGTAGCCGACGTCATTGAATCGGGCGATGCTTACGTGCACCCAGAGATGATTGCTCGCACCGTCGTAGTGCTGCGCGATGTTTACCATGTGCCCCGCACGATGGTTGCCCGCGTTTTCGAATGGCTTCTCGATGAGGTAAACGCCGCTGAAAAAGCCGAAATCAAATATGCCATCCGTCTTTTTGGCAGCACGCCCATGGATTTCACGGACTGCATGCTCCTTGCCCGCAACGCCCTATCGGGATGCAAAGTGCTCTCGTTCGACAAGGCAATCGTCAAAAAAGCCGTCTCTTAAAAAAGAGACGGCTTCACAACAGTCAACCACAATCGATTCTAAGCACCACTAGGCGATATGCGATTTCTCTACCTGCTCGACATACCAATTGATGAGCTTCATCGTGGGGTTGCGCAGCACCAGACCCAGCAAAGCGAACGGCACCAAGTACAAAAGGACCAAGCCCAACTCTATCCAGAAATCGCCCTGATACACGCCGAACATGGCCGCGCGCATGGCGTTGATTACGTGCGTAGCAGGAAGCCAGGCGCTCGCATCTTGGAAGAATTGCGGCAAAATCGACAGCGGATATGCGCCGCCACCACCCGCGACCTGCAAAATAAGCAGAATAACCGCGATTGCCTTACCCAGGTTCGCAAACGACAAAACCAAGGTATAGATGATGAAAGCGAACACTTGCCCTGAAACCCAATAGCACAGTATATAGAGCAGCGGATCGTTTACCTGAACCCCCAAGAACAGCATATTGCCTAAAGCCAGCAGCGTGCCTTGAGCGAACGTAAGCAGTGACACAACGCCGAAACGCCCCAAGAATTGCTGCGGCAGCGAGACTCCGCCGAGCTCTTCTTTGATGCGCTCAGAGGGCGTAGGACGAATGGTCACCATAATCACGAGCGCGCCAATCCACAACGCGAGCGTGGTATACAACGGAGACATGGCCGAGCCGAAATTCTCGACCGGGAAAAGAGCTTCGCGGCTCAATTGCACCGGTGCAGATATAGCGGTCGCAAGCGCCGAGGCGTCGCCCGAAAGCACCTCGCGCAACAGCTCGACATCCCCGCTTGAAAGGGCCTCTTTCATATTGCCCGACAAATCGCTGAGTTTTTGCGCCGAGGAATCAAGGGCATCGGCAGCATTATCGAGCTTCTTTTTCGCTTCCCCAAGCTGCTCGGAGATAGATCCGGCCGAACCCGCGATTGAAGAGCTCGCCGAATTGAGCTTATGGGCGCTCGACGATAGCAGCGAGCTGGCGTCGGTCACCGACGAGACAAGCGAATCGAGATGCGGTTTAACATTCGTATCGTAGGAGCTCTTCGCGTCAGAGACGGCCTGCTTGGCCTCTTCTATCTGCTGGTCGATTTGCTCTCTCACTACGCCGATGTCGTCGGTATAGTCCATGTCCATCGCCGCGCCGTAAAGCTGCATCTGCAAAGTGTGCAGATTGTCGCCCGTTGAGCGAAGCGCCGCCTCGGCCGCGATGATCGACGGCTTCGCATCGGCAGGAACGCTGTCCTCAATTCCCGCCAAGGCATCGGCCATCGCATAGTAGTTCTGAGATTGCTCGCCTAAGCCGTCGGCTGCAGCGTTAAGGGCATCGGCCGTGCTCTCTTTCGTCGCATCGGTCGCATCGAGCGCGGCATCGATTTGCTTCGAGATATCTTGCAACTCATTGGAACTTGAGGAAAGCGCCTGGGAAAGCGCCGCCGTCGATACGCGCATGGCCTCGGCGATGTCGTCGGCGGAATCTTTCATTTCGCTCACCTGGGAGCCGACCTCGGCCGCCGAATCTTTCGTCGACGAAAGCAATTCCGCCGAAGACCCGATGAGGTTTTGCGACGAAGTAAGCACCGACGAATAGGTGCGCATGATCGAAGACGCTTTCTTCATCTGCGACGAAAGCGATTCCATGTGGTCTGCCAAATCGCCTATGCGTCCATCGGCATCGGCGTTGTCGGCGTAGGTAACGAAGCCCTGAGCCAAGCTAAGAGCCGTATCGGAAAGGGTTTCGGCAAAAACCTGGTTCACTTGCACCGAAATGGTGTCGGCGCCTTGGTCCGTCACCTTGGGCGAAATGGCGTTTTTCTTCTCGTTGGAGTAGTAGATAATTTTCGCATGCTGCACGTCATCGGAATAAAACGTCATCATGTCGCGACTGAAGCTCTCGGGGATCACCACGGCCGCGTAATATTTACCCGAACGGGCGCCATCGATGGCGTCTTCCTTATCGGTGAACACCCACTTTATTTGGTTGTTCGCGCGCAACGTGGAAATGACCTGCTCGCCTATGTTGATATTCACGGGAACAAGGTCGCTTTCGTAGCCTTCATCGACACTCGCCACGGCAATCTTCAAATTGCCGGTATTCCCAAAAACATCCCACGCGGCGATCATGTTGTACCACGAGAAAATCGAAGGCAAAGCGACCAGGCCGATTACGATGATGACCGTGACCACGTTTCCGCGCAAACGCTTGAGGTCGCCCACGAAAAGCTGCCAAACCTTTTTCATCGGACATCGCCCCCCCTCGATTTCCGCCTGCCCCAACGGCGCTTATGCGAAGCCTCCCCCATGTCGAAATCATCGGCGGGAATTGCAGAAAGATCGTAATCGCCCAGAGTTTCCCCCTTGCTCAGCGGGAGCTCAGCGCTGGCATCGCTGGATTGCTCGCCAATATCAGGCCTTCCGTCACAAGACGCGCTTTCGCTGATCGGGGCCGTGCCTTCGCGAAGGTCGGATTCCTTCAGCGTTTCAGCCATCGAAGAGATCGGCACGCGCACCTGGGAGCCTTCGGGACCCACAGCAACATTCGTGGCGAACCCAACAAGGGGAGCGCCGTTTTCCATATGGGAATCGTGAGCCAAGCTATTGCGCGCGGCGAAAAGCGTCCGCAGTTCTTCATCGCTCATGGCATTGAGTGCCGCCTGACGTTCGAGGCTGTCTTTGACATGTTCAATGATGATGAGAAACGCGATGACGGCGATAAGCCATACGAGCCACGCGGTAAGGACCACGACCTTTTTGCCCGGGCTCCACAATGCCATAGACATGGTGAACACCACGGGGACGGCGATACCGACGATCCAAGCGGCACGCTTCAAATTCGGATACATGCGCATGAAGCGCGCGGAGTGATCGACCAAATAGGCGCGGAATTCATCGTGGTTGCTCATCGCTCGAATGATTTGCGATGTGCGATAGCGCCGTTCGGGAAGCTGAACTTCCTCGCAATTCACGATTTCGGTGGCGGCGAGCTGTTTGGCGAACATTCGATTGAGGTTCGTAAGGTAAGGCCGCGCAAAAACACCGATGGCCAAAAACGCCAGGAAGAACAAGGCGAGCACACCCATAAGGCCAAACCAAGCATTCCCATAAAAACCGCAGATGCACTCACGCATGGCGTTGATGCCATACGTGAACGGAAATACCGGGTAGACGGCCTGGAAGAAGCTCGTGGTGAGCTCAACCGGATACAAGCCTGTAGCGCCAGGAATCTGCACGAAGATGAGAATGATGCACAGCCCCTTGCCGACATGCTGCAACGTGGTCGAAAGTGCATACTGTATAGAGAGATAGGTAAGGCTGCAGACAACAGCCGTCACATAGAAGGCCGGCACATTGACCGCCTGCACGCCCAAAGCAAGGCACCCCGTCACGCAGACGATGGCCTGAAGCGACACCATGACGGCAAAAAGGATCCCGCGGGCAAGGTAGCGCTGCGCGATGGTGAGATTCTTGATGCCTTCCTCATCGACCTCCAAATGCAGGATGACCATGAGCATGAACACGCCAATCCACAGCGTCAAGTTAATGAACAAAGGAGACATCGCTGAACCGTACGAGTTCAACGGATAGAGCTGCTCGGTTTCCACCTCTGTGGGCGATTGCATGAAGTCGGCGATCTTTTCCACGTCGAGGGTGCCATCGGTGCCAAAAAGTTCATCGAGCACACCCGAGGTGCTTAACGCCACGAGGTCGGTCTGCACGGTATCGATGTCGTTTTGCACATCCCCGATAAGGCTCGATGTTTGCCCAAGCGCATTGGTCGTGGTGCCGAGCGTGGAAATAAGCTGGTCGAGCACGGCAGAGGCCTGGTCGATAAGCGATGTTTGCCTGGCCACCGTGCCCGAAAGCGAGCCCGTCGTGCTCGCCATAGAGGCAAGGCCGCGGCTTACGGCAGGAATAGTGTTTTCGGAGAGATTGTTGTTGTAATCGGTAACGTAGCCGATCGACGAATTCACCGAATTGTTGATGTTGTTGGACGCATCCGCTATGCCGTTGGCCGATTCCACGATGCTTTTAGAAAGCGCATCGAGCGACGAAATATTCGTCTGGGCGTTTTCGTTTGCCTGCTTAAGCGTCGCTATCGTGCTTTTCACAACAGCCTGCTGCTCATCGGTAAGGCCGCTTATATCCATGTTCTCGAGCTGATCGATAAGAGCCTTGTTGCTATCCACGACGCCCTGGGCGGCCGTAAGAGAGCCCTCCACGCTGCCCTGCGCGGTGCCTATTTTGCCCGCAGCCACACCAACGAGGTAATTCGCATTCGACGATGCCGACGACACGAGCGTGAGCCCCTTGTTGAGCGCCGTGACCGTTTGCACCGAGAAATCCGCGAGATCATTGTTCACGACGCCGGCAAGAGCCGATGCTTCAGAGAGGGCGAGCGCCATATCCGCGATTTCGCGGCGCGCATCGGAAAGCGACGATTTCGCAGCATTCGCCTTGGCAATCGCGTCGGTCGAAGCAGACGACAATTCGGCGACGCTCGTGCGGGCTTCAGAAAGATCCGAATCGACCTTGCCGATTTGCGCAGCTATATTCGCCTTGGAGGCGTCAAAAGACTCCTGAGATTCGGCGATCTTCTCGTTGAGCTCTTCGGCAACGACGGAAGAAACCGTCGAAACAAAGGTGTCGTTAATCGTGTTGTCGAGCGTGGAGGCTCCCGTATCGGTAATCTTCGGAGCAACGGGATTGAGCTTCTCGTTGACATAGTACTCAAGCTGGGGTTGCTGAAAATCGTCGGTAAGAAGCGTCGTCATATCCTCGCTGAAGTCGCTTGGTATGACGAACGCCGCGTACGCCTCACCCGAAGAGATTTTCGCCATGGCGTCTTCGCGATCGGTGAATTCCCACCCGAGCTGGGTGTTTTCGTGCAAAGTGTCGACGATTTGGTCACCGAGCTTCAACTCTCCCAAAAGGTCGTTTTCGGCGCCGGCGTCTTCATTGACGACGCACACCTTCAAATCGCCCGTATTGGAATACGGGTCCCAAAAGCCCACCACGTTAAACCACGTATACAGCGAAGGCAAGAAAATGAGCACGACGAGCACGACCCAGCTCGCCGGCGCCTTCGCGATTCTTTTCAAGTCGCGCCCAAGCACGCGAAACACATTGCGCACGCCGTCTCCTTCAGCGTCTCTATTCCAAAAATGGCGCCAAAGACGCCACCCGGCCACGCCAACCGCGCCACGCGCGGAAAGCAAATTCATGAACCTGTCGATTCTAGCGAAGCGAACCTCGCGGCCCCCTTTCGGCAGGCGTTGTTACCCGCCTGTTTCTTAACCGAAATATTGTATGGCTCGATGGATGGCCGAGCACCTGGATAGAGGAATATCCCGCAGAAGAGCACGGAGCATGATCCGGGGGCGCACCTGCGCGCGTTGGCCCTTTTATTCAATCGAGAAACGCCACTCGCCGCCAAAATCGCGCCGTTTGCCACCTGTGGTCATCCGTTTCCAAACGAAGGACCCTTCCCGAAAACAAGCATTCGCCGCGAGCGCTACAATCACCGCGGCGCCTAAAAGCCGCCGATTAAGCTTGCCGAGCCGCACGCGAAAAACACGCACGCGAACCGATAAGCCTTCAACGATATGGGGAAACAAAAGGCTCGGTTCGCATGCAGACCGTCCGCGCGCAGCTTGCGAAATTGGTCGGCAGCCGCACAAGGCGCGCATATGTTCCTTCGAAGCCTATCGAGACACGCCGTTCGCGATTCGAAGAGCACCTCGTCCGAAGCGCCGCTGCGTATCCCGAAGGGGAAAGGCATCGCCTATGAAAACTGTTGCGATTATCGGAACCTTCGATACCAAAGGCGAGGAATTCGCCTACGTGAAGAGTCGATTCGAAGAATTGGGCGTTGCTACGCTCACCGTGCATTGCGGCGTATTCGATCCGCAAACCGCGCCCGACGTATCAAATTCCGAGGTCACCGCCGCTGTGGATATCGACCTTTCCGTGGTCGTCGAAAAGAAAGACCGCGCATTCGCCACGCAGACCATGGCCGACGGAATCGCGAAGCTTTTGCCCCACCTTTATGCGAACGGGCGCTTCGACGGCGTGTTTTCCATGGGCGGCTCGGGAGGAACCTCCATCGCCACCGCGGGTATGCGCAAACTGCCCGTTGGCGTGCCGAAGCTCATGGTTTCCACCATGGCATCGGGCGATACTTCGCCGTACGTGGGAGCAAGCGACATCGTGATGTTTCCCTCGATCGTGGATGTGGCGGGCGTGAACAGCTTCTCGACGACAATCTACGATAACGCCGTCGCGGCCATGGTGGGCATGCTTGAGCACCCCCATGTTGCCGTCGAAGACGACAAGCCGCTTGTGGCCGCCACCATGTTCGGCGTAACGACCCCCGCAGTGCAAAAGGCCCAGGCGTACCTGGAAGACAGGGGCTATGAAGTGCTCGTTTTCCACGCGACGGGCACGGGCGGAAAATGCATGGAGTCGCTCGTAAACGGCGGCTTCATTAAAGGCGTGCTCGACCTTACCACCACGGAATGGTGCGACGAAATCGTCGGCGGCGTGCTTGCGGCCGGCCCCGAGCGCTGCGAAGCCGCCGCGCTGTGCGGCGTTCCCGCCGTGGTGTCGGTAGGGGCATGCGACATGGTGAATTTCGGCCCGCGCGAAACCGTTCCTTCGCAATTCGAGGAGCGCAACCTCTACCCGCACAACCCCACCGTGACGCTTATGCGCACCACCGCCGATGAATGCCGCCAGATTGGCGAGGCCATCGCGAGCAAGGTCAACATGTCGATCGGCCCGTGCTGCGTCATGCTGCCGTTGCGCGGCGTCTCGATGATAGACGCCGCCGGCCAGCCGTTTTATGGGGCCGAAGAAGATGCGGCGCTATTCGATGCGCTCCGCGGCGGCATACATAACAACAACGTTGAAATCATCGAACGAGACGAGCATATAAACGACGACGATTTCGCCATCGCCAGCGCGCAGAAGCTCATCGATTTGATGGAAGGCGCCAAATAGCGAAGCCAATCGACGCCGTGGCGTCGATGAAACACAATGAAACAACCATGATAGAAGGAGATTGATCAATGCTCGAACTGTCCCGCTCTGAAATCCTCGACCGCTTCAAGAAATCCATCGCCGAAGGCAACATTTTGCTGGGCGTAGGTGCTGGCACGGGCATCACGGCCAAGTCTTCCGAAGCTGGCGGAGCCGACATTTTCGTCATCTACAATTCCGGCCGCTTCCGCATGGCCGGCCGCGGGTCGCTGGCCGGTTTGCTCTCGTATGGCGACGCGAACCAAATCGTCGTCGATATGGGCGCCGAGGTTTTGCCCGTCGTCAAAGACACCCCCGTGCTTGCCGGCGTATGCGGCACCGACCCGTTCCGCGTCATGAAGAAGTTCCTCGCCGAACTTAAAGAGCAGGGCTTCAACGGCGTGCAGAACTTCCCCACCGTTGGCCTGATCGACGGCGTTTTCCGCAAGAACCTGGAAGAGACCGGCATGGGCTATGGCCTCGAGGTCGACATGATTGCAGAGGCACACAAGCTCGACATGCTCACCTGCCCCTACGTTTTTGACGAAGAGCAAGCCCTGGCCATGACGAAGGCCGGCGCCGACATCATCGTAGCCCACATGGGCCTGACCACCGGCGGCACCATTGGAGCCGAAACCGCGCGCACGCTAGACGACTGCGTGGAGATTATCTCGGGCATTGCGAAGGTCGTGAAGGCCGAAAACCCCGAGGCGCTCGTGATTTGCCACGGCGGCCCCATTTCGGAGCCGAAAGATGCCGAATACATCATCAAGAACGTGCCCGAAGTCGACGGCTTTTTCGGTGCCACGTCAATTGAGCGCTTGGCCGCCGAACGCGGAATTAAGGCTCAGACCGAAGCCTTCAAGAGCATCAAGAAATAACATCGCGCAAACACGGCGTTTTCTTAAGGGGGCTCGCAGATGGCGAGCTCCCCTGTTTTTTGACGCAAGTTTTAATGCGAGCGCCCGCCGGCGAAAGACGCCGCGCACCGCCGAAATCGGCCCATTGGCAAACCTTCATGCGCCTGCCATATTCAAATGATACAAAGAAGATAGCATTCGTAGGAAGGCAGTCGAAAGGAGCGGCCATGGGTCTTCTTGATGGCAAAGTCGCCATAATCACCGGCGGCGGTAAAGGAATTGGCTACGGAATCGCGAGCGCGTTCGCCGAGCAAGGAGCCAAGCTGTTTATTACCGGGCGTACCGAAGGGCGACTGGCCGATGCGGCCGGAAGATTAACTGCCGAATACGGCGTTGACGTTGCCTATACCGTGGCAGAGGGTTCCGACGAAGCGCAGGTCGAAGCCGCAATCGCTAAGTGCGTTGAGCATTTCGGCAAGCTTGACGTCATGGTGAACAATGCGCAAGCCTCCAAGAGCGGCACGAACCTCATCGACCACACGAAAGAGGATTTCGACCTCGCCATCAATACGGGCCTTTACGGCGCATTCTTCTACATGAAGCACGCCTTCCCCGAACTGAAAAAGACCAAGGGCTGCGTGATCAACCTCGCGAGCGGCGCCGGGCTGTTCGGCAAGCCGGGGCAATCGAGCTATGCCGCCGCCAAGGAAGGCATCCGCGGCATGACACGCGTCGCCGCGACCGAGTGGGGCCCCGACGGCGTGCGCGCGAACTGCATCTGCCCGCTCGCGATGACCGAGCAGCTTGCCGCCTGGAAGGAAGCCTACCCCGACACCTTCGCAGCCACCATCAAGGGCATTCCGCTGGGACGCTTCGGCGACCCGAAGACCGACATCGGCGGCGTGGCTGTATTCCTCGCAAGCGACCTTTCGGCCTATGTCTCCGGCGAAACCATCACCGTGCAAGGAGGCAGCGGCCTGCGCCCGTAAAGGCAACGAAGCTTCCACTCGGTTAGCCGAGCGGAACTGTTGCAAACCATGGCCTATGGACGAGTTTCACTATCGCAATCGTTGCCATAAACAGAAAAGGGCGCTCAGATGCGCCCTTTTCCTTGCACATGCGCCGTTTTCACGAATCGCGCCGAACAAAATCGCCCATAAACGCGGCTTTCGCAACACCTCTCTAGCGTTTTCCGTGTTGGCGACCCGCAACACAACAACGGGCACGAAACCCAACACCCACGCTCGCACCGCTTTTCGTGAAAAACCCGCGAACCGTGAGCCCAGAGACGCGGGTTCATCGCCAACCTCGCAGCCGTTTTCCAAAAGCCCCTCTTCAGAAGGCCACTTTGCCCTATGAAATCACAGACGCAAGCACGAGCAAGGCCGCAAGAAAGGCGAAGTTCATCCCTAGGAACATACGCACGTAATAGCCTTTGAGCTCGGGATATGCAACCGCGAGCTGCTTGTAGGAAATGAGGCTTGCCATCGATGCGACAAGCGTGCCCAAGCCGCCGATATTCACGCCTACGAGCAGCGCGGTCAAGTCGCTCGTGAAGCCTGACAACAAAATGGCCGCAGGCACATTCGAAATCAGCTGGCTTGCCACCGCGCCTACCAAAAGCGTGCGCCCATCAACGAGCGCCGCCATCGCCTGGTGCACCTCTTCGATGCGAGAAACATTGCCGACGAACACGAAGAACGCGACGAACGTGAGCAGCAGCGCGTAATCAACATGCCGAACGGCATGATTGTCGAAAGCGAGCGCAACGGCGCCGGCGGCAACAACCGTCGCACCCGCAGGAATAACCCGGGCCACGGCGAGCAAGCATATGCCGATGAGCACCGCCCACGGCATAATGTCGCGCACCTTCAGTCGGCCAGAAGAAAGGTCGGCATTTGCCCCTTCTGCTCGCGGCGCCACGCGAGCGAATTTTCGACGATCACGGACCTCGCTTAGTGCAAGCGCGCAGGCAATGAACGCAAACGCGGCCACCGAATACGGCGCCATAAGCGCCATAAGTTCGCCGGCGCTCATGCCCGAAACGCTCAACAGGTAAATGTTTTGCGGGTTGCCGATTGGCGTGAGCATGCTGCCAACGTTCGCCGCGATTGTCATGCACACGATGGTGAACGCAAGCCTGCGCACAAGCCCTGCCTCGCGCAAGGCGGCCAGCGCAAGCGGCACGAACGCGACCAGTGCCACATCGTTGGTAACCACCATGCTGAGAAAAAAGGTAGCCCCAACGAGCACGGCGATTAGCGCGCCGCCACCTTTGCACGCTCGCACCAGCGCGCGACACATACGTGCGAGAACGCCCGCGCTCGCCAGGCCAGATGTGGCAACCATCAGCGAAAACAACAGGCAAAGGGTTCGCCAATCGATATACGAGGCATACTGGGCATCGGGTGGCACCGCCGCGCACGATAGCGCCGCAAGCGCGCAGGCGATTGTCAGCACGGC
>CAVGRL010000007.1:0-40913 GCA_963631715.1 Bacteroidaceae bacterium | reverse complement strand
GCGGGCAGCTTATTGATGGAATCGAAATACCAATAGCAGCACAACCCACCGTTGACCAAGCCAAGCACCGCAATGGCGGGAATATCGGCCGCAACGGGAATGGCGAGAGAAAACCCGCCCGTAACCTGGCCCGCCGCGCACACCGCCGCCGACACGGCGCAGGCCGCAGCCATTTGCACCGAGGCGCCCGCGATGCCGTGCGATTCGCTCGCGCGCTTCGAGCACATAACCATCGCCACGTACGCCGCTACCGTGAAAAGTGCGCATGCGAGGCCCCACGCCGAGGCACCTGAGGCAACCGCGCCGCCGTTTACCAGCACCACGCCCGTAAGCACCACGGCAAGCCCCGCGATGTGCGCCGCACTCGGCTTCTCGCGCAACGCCACCGGAGCAATCGCCATGACCAGCACGGGGCCCAAACAATAGATGAGCGACGAAAGCCCCACGCCGACCGTTTTGTATGCTTCATATTGAAATGCCCAGCTCACGCCCATTGCCGCGCCCGATGCCGCAATGAAGGCCAGGTCGCGGCCGCGCGGAATGGCCAGCCGCAGCGCCCGCGCGCACCCAAGCAGAACCGCGCACCCAAGCAGCGTGCGCCATAGCACGATTTCAGGGCTCGGCAAGTCGATTGAGCTTGCAAGCAGGCCATTTGTGCCGAATATCAGCAATGCGGCACCATATCGCCTCTTTGCCCGCGCGTTGCTCGATTGGCTATTCGGCTTCCTGTTCATATCTCAGCCTTCCGCATTCGTTCGTTTCGTCTTGCGGACAAGCGTAGGCTCTTGCATAGGATTCTTTTTCTGCATGTTTATAATGTTTTGCATGCGAATTACGCATGCAAACGACGAAAGAAGGCACCGTGAGAGCAAACGCGCAAGCATATGAAGCGTTCTGCCTGGTTGCGGACGAGGGAAGCTTCACGAAGGCGGCCGAGCGCATGGGCTATTCGCAATCAGCGACCAGCCGCATGATTGCCGAGCTAGAACAAGAATGCGGCATGGCGCTGTTCGAACGCTCGCGGTCGGGTGTGCAAATAACGGCGGCCGGAACAGCCTTGCTGACAGCCGCGCGCGGCATCGTTTCTGCCCACCACGATTTCGAAAGCCGCGCCGACGAACTGCGCGGGCTTGCATCGGGCATCATTCGAATCGGCACGTTTTCGAGCGTTGCCACGCATTGGCTGCCAAAGATCATCGTCGCGTTCCAGGCCGACTACCCCGGTATCGACTACGAGCTTTTCTTGGGCGATTACGCCGAAATCGAGGAAGCGCTCGCGACCGGCCGCGTCGACTGCGCGTTCTCGCGCCTACCCGCGCACGGCCCCTTCGACGCCGAACCTCTCGCCCTCGACGAGTTGGTCGCCGTTTTGCCCGAAGGCCACCCGCTCGCAAACCACACGGCAATACCGATCGAAGAGCTCGCGCGCGAACCGTTCATCCGCCTTGCGCGTGGCAACGCCGATGAAGTCGCCGAAGTGTTCACGCGCCTGGAAAACCCGCCCGTGCCGCATTTCACCACCTGGGACGATTACGCCGTTATGTCGATGGTGGAAAGCGGCCTGGGCGTGAGCATTCTGCCGAGGCTCATCATGAAAAGGGCGCCCTACCAGGTGGTAGAGCGCCCACTTGAACCGCGCGCGTTTCGCACGATTGGCTTTTTGACGCGCAAAACCGTCGCGCCGACGCTCGCCGTGGAGCGTTTCCGGGAATACCTCGATTGGCGCGAGCCTACGCCGCAGAGCCTTCGGCGATAAGGCGACGAAGCAAGTTGCTGCGGCTTACCACGCCAACGATTTTTCCGCCATCGGTAACGGGGATCTTCTTTATGTTGTGCGCCGAGAGCAGACGGCAGGCGCGTTCTATGCCCTGGCCGAGCTCAACGCTTACAACTTTCGTGGTAGCCAAGTCGAGCACGCTGACATTTTTGAGCTTCGCAAGCGATTGCGCCAGGCTGCCCGAACGCCGCCACTCGCTATACATATACGCCATGTCGAGCTTGTCTTCCGATTCGTCCGCAATGGCGCGAATGATATCGCCGTCAGACACGAACCCAGCAAGCGTTCCGTCGGCATTCGCCACCACCAAGCCGCTCGTTCGCTGCTCAACCATACGCAAAAGCGCCTCGTAAGCGCTCGTCGTAGCCTCGACAGCGTACACGTCAGAAAACATTACCGAGGCGATTTCGCCAGCCATATTCTGCTCGGCATTTTCAGGCTTGCGCGCTCCAAAGCGCACCGTTGCCACAGCAAAGCACAAGCCCACAAGCGCGAGCGCCGACGCAACCGTGCAGCTCATCGAAAAGCCGGCGGCAACAGCCTGCTGTGCGGTTTCCCCCGCAGCGAGCGCCTGCTGTTGCACGCCACTCATAATGCCCACATAAAACGAGGAACCGATGCAGCCGGCCACCTGAATGGCGGTATAGCACACCGTAACGCCATGGGGATGCAGCTCGCTCGAAAGCCTATCGAGCGCAAAGCTCTGCGAAGGCCCGATGCTGAAATTGCACCCGGCCAGAATAGGCAAATACACTGCCGCCAAAATCAATGCCGTCGCCGAGCCGCCGATGCGCGACATGGCGAACAAGAACACGGCCATCACCAAAAGGGCCGCAGGCAGCGAATATTTAAAACCATAGCGATCGAACAGCTTGCCCGCGACGGGCGCAAACACCACGCACGACATGCACGGCACCAAAAGCGTGAGCGCAGCATCGAGCGCAGAGAATCCCAGGTTATTCTGCATAAACAAAGGCAGCAAAATATTCATCGCGAATACCGCCATAAACGCGATGAACACAACGATGACGCCGCACACGAAGCCCTTATCGGCGAAAGGACGCAAATCGAGCAGCGGGTTTTCGATAGAACGCTGACGCGCCACGAACGCGACCAAGCACGCTGCGCCCACAACGAACGAAATTACAGCCACGACACCGCTCCCCGAAAACGCCGTAGAGATCGCATACATAACGCCAATGAGCCCAATGCAGATAAGCGCGACCGAAGGTATATCGAGCTTAGGATGGGTGAGCTTTTCGAAATTACCCACGAACAGGAGATTCACCACAATCGCGATTGCGACAAGCACGGCGAACGCAACGAAAAGCGCATGCCAATCGGCAACCGAGAGCATCAGCCCGCCGGCGATGGGACCAAACGCCGGGCCCACCAAAGTCACCGCGCTCACAACGCCCATATACGTGCCCAACTTGCCCTGCGGGGCAACGAGCAGCGTCAGATTCATGCCGATGGGAACAATCATGCCCGTGCCAAGCGCCTGGACGCAGCGCGCCGTGATAAGCATGGGGAAATTCAGCGAAAAAACGCCGATAAGCGTGCCCGCCAAAAGAAGTGCGAGGGCAATAAGGCTTAACCTGCGCGTGGGCACACTGCGGTAAAGAAAGCTCGTCACAGGAACGGTTACAGCCGCCACCAGCATATATGCTGTGGAAACCCACTGCACATCGCCCGACGTGACTCCGTAATCTTGCATGATGGGAGTAAGAGCGACGTTGAGAAACGTCTCGTTGAAGGTCGCAAGAAACGCCCCGATCGAAATCGCCACCAAGACCTTGGCAGCATTGCGTACGCGTGCGGTATCACCCATAAAAATCCTTTCAAATAGGTGACAGCACGCGACACGCAAAAGCGCGTAGGACTAAAGGCAAACCTAGAGACAACAACGCGCAGAGGCGCTGCTTTGTCCTGTCTTTTATTTCATCTTGAAGTGTGCCGGGAAATCCAGCCCCTCTTTTGTACACCCACACCAGCAGACGCGTCAAGAACGCAAACGGGACCCGAATCACTTCGATTCCTATGAGAGAAACGCCGTTCGATAAGTAACGAAAATGCATCGTAGCCAATGCAGCGATTCTCACCAGAATGCGGCAATCCTAGCGCCATTCGCGCGAGCCGGCGAATTCGACGAAGTCGGAGGCGACGGCAGACGAGGACTCACGGCTCCAAGCAATCGCGTAGCGCATACCCATTCCCAAATCGGAAAACGGCAATCGCCATTCAGGAAGGCCGCCCTCTCAACTGGGACACGTTCCTCAGAGGAACGTGTCCCAGCCGCTGGTTCGCTAACGTGTGCCGGTTTGGCCGCCCTGGCCCGCTTGGCCACCGGGGCCGCCCTGGCCCATTTGGCCACCCGCAGCTTGGCCCGAACCCATATCGCCCGCGCCGCCTGCGCCGCCGCCAAAGACGATGCCGCTTGTGCCCGTGGTAGATGCCGTGCCCGTGGTAGACGAGCCGTCCACCGTCACCGTTACGGTATCGCCCTCCGCAACGCTCGCGCCGCTTACCAGTACGCATCCAAACGCCTTTGTCGCGGTGAGCGTCGCCAGCACGTTGCCGCTCGCATCTGAAACCTGAATCGTGCTACCGGCCGAACCGCTTGTCTGCACCATGGCGAAGGCCTGCGTGCCGCTCGTGAAACTTTGCGCCATGCCCGTAGCACCGGCCATAAGCACCGTGCCGCCCGAAATCGTGGCCGTGCCGTCGTAGTCAAACGCGCCGTCGCCGTCGCTCGAGGGCCCATTCACCAGTATCGTGCCACCCGTGATTTCGACGCTGCCGTTGGAATCGATGCCATCGCCCTGGGAGTCGAGCACCACCGTGCCGCCGTTAATCTGGATGAGGCAGTTCGAATCGGCCGCGCCAGGCGCCGCGCCATCGCCGTCGGCGCCCGGGCCGCCCTGGCCCATGTCGCCTTGCGCGTCGGGCGCTTGGCCCGTGCCCATATCACTTGGTGCCTGACCGCCATTGGCGCTAGGAGCACCCGCCTGAGCATTGTCTCCACTGGGAAGTTCGGGCGGCGTCGAGCCATCGGTCGCAGCACCAGTTGCCCCGTTCCCGTTCGAATCTCCAGGAGCACCGCCCGGCTGCGCAGCATTTGCCCCAGGGTCGGCCGCCGTATCAGGCGCAGAATCCGAAGAATCGCTGCTATCGTCGCTCAAATCGGCCGCCGAGGCGTTCAGGGCATCGTCGGTCGCACAGATGTAGGTATCGGCACCATTGATGATGACCTGTTCAGCCTCATATCCCTCATAACAGGTTTCGGCATTAAACGATCCGTCGTTGATCGTAAGCTTCGTTTCGGCATGAAATGCGTCGTCTGCGCAGCTCACCGCAACGGTTCCTCCGTCTAACGCGCCCTCCAAATCGGAATGGAGCGCATCGTCGGCGGCTTCGATACTCACCGTGCCCCCAGCAATATCCAAGTAGGTCTTTGCCTGTATGCCATCGTCTTCGGCATCGATGGAAAGCGTGCCGCCGCTCACATAGACAAACCCTTTGGTGGGCTTGCTGTCTTTGTTCGATTTCACGCCATCGCCGCCGGCAACGATCGAAATATCGCCATCGCCAATCTTCACGGAATCCTTGCCATGCAACCCGTTTTCAACGGCCGAAACGGAAACCGTGCCACCGAAGATTACCAAGTCGTCTTTCGTGAACACGCCGTGGCGATAATTGCCGTTCACGGAAAGGGAGCCCTCGCCGTTAATGGTCAAATCGCACGTCGCGTAGACGCATGCATTTGTGTCTTCGCTCGCGTGGGTCGACCCATCGGAAAGCGTGTTTTGCGTTCCGGAAGCCAAGGTGATGAAGCACTTGTCGGCCTGCTCGACATATATCGCCGGCCCATTGGAGCACGTGATGCTCGCGCCCGCGAGCACGATTTGAACCTTGTCGTCTTCGCCCGCAGACACCACAATCGACCCGTCGGAAAGCTCGCCGGAAACGATATAGGTGCCGGCAGCCGTGATATTTACCGTGGAGCCGTCGACCGAAGCCCCCGAACCCGACACGGATGCCGAAGCGCCCGAAAGCGCGACGGTCGTAGCCGACGATTCATCATACGAGGCGTCCATATCGCGCTTCGAATATTCCAGGTCGAGCGCAGAGGCATCGAAAGCGGCCGCAACCTCTTCGAAGCTCGCGTATTCCGCATCGCTGGAACTCGCGTTTTCTTCAAGCACCGACGCCGTTGTGGATTCGTCGCTTTGCCCCGATGCCGATGCGCACCCCGCAGCTGAGAAAAGCAGCGCCGCGGCAGCGCATCCGGCAAGCAGCAGACCCGCCCCGCGCAGCATGCCCACGAAATCGTAGCGCCGCGCCGTGGTTTCCTGCATGTCCGATGCCGCGCTTGCTTCAATAAACGATTTTTCGCGGACGCTCGATATGGGCTGCATCAAAATCGCCTCGTCTTCTTCGACGTCTTGATTAAAAACTTTGCGAACCATTACAAAACCTCCTTGGCCATAGGCGCGCGGCCGAGCGTAATTTTCAGATTGCCATTCAAGGTGCGCATCTCATCGATCATGCGCTTCTCCGTGCCGGCCTGGCGCAGGCGAATCTCGTATTCCAGCTGATAAAGGCTGCCCATATTGGTCGTGCGAATTTCAACGAGCTCGTGGCTTGCGGTATAGCGGCCAAGCACGTCTTCGAACATGCCATCGAATTCCAAATCTTCGGGAACCGACACGGTAAGGCGCTTGCCCGGCTCGGCAGGTTTTCCGAACGGCGTGCACACGTACACGATGTTCACGATGGCAACGATGATGGTGAACAGCACCGCGAGGCCGATGAAGCCCATGCCCGTGGCCAGGCCGATGGCCATTGCCAAAAACACGCTGCCGATGTCTTTCGCCGATCCAGGAATGCTGCGGAAGCGCACGAGGTTGAACACGCCCATCACCGCAATGCCCGCGCCGAGGTTGCCATTCACAAGCGTAATGACCATCTGCACGATGAGCGGCAAGAGCGCGAGCGTGACCACGAAATTCTTCGAGTAGCTATGACGAAACATGTAGATGCCCGCACATGCCGCCCCAAGCACGATGGAGGCTAAGCAGCACAGCAAAAACTCGGGCGTCGACACGCTGGACATGGCCGAGTCGGTCGTTTCGAAAAGCGAGGTTGATACGAGGTCGAACATAATTTGAAACTCCTTTTATCTATAAGGTCAAGCGAACATCTTTGGCCAAGGCCGCCCGGCTAAAGCATTTGCTCAGGTGAAGTGCCTTAATCATTAAGCCCCTACGGCAATCTTTGGAAGTTCAACGTTGCGGCGGGCATGAGCCCCGCGCACGACACCCGCATCGTCGAATCCATCGTCGAGCGATTCGGCCTCGCCAGATACCAGGCGCGCGTCGAAGGCCGCCTGTTCGCGATACGCCGCCGGAGCCTTGACCCCTTCGCAAGCCATGTACGCCTCTCCGTATTTCGAAAACGATGTGGGAAGCGCCCCGCACGCATTCAGCGCATCCACAAGCCAAAGGGGATAAGCTCCGGGAACCTTCACCTCCATGATGGCTTCGCCGGCACCGAGCAGAGCGACCGAGCGCCGCTCGCCTTGGGTTTGGAATAAGTCCCGGTACCGAATGCGCTCGTCGAACGTGATGCGAACCCCCTGGGCCTCGCCGCCGCGAGCATCGGGCAGTGCCGCCCATGCCACGCGCTCAACCGAAATGGCCATCGATGGGTACAGCGGCCCATTGCGGCGAACGCACGCCGCAATTTCCGCAGCGATTTGGAAGTTGTGCGCCGTATGGGAAGCGGCCTCGAGCTCCGCATCGGCCATGGGACGCAAGGCGATGGCCCGCTCGTAAAGCACTCCGGCCATCATCATCTGCGCGGCCCCTTCGCTTACCGCAATGCGCCGCTTGTACACGATGCCCTTGTGCTTTTTCTTCAGCTCGACGAACACCGGGGCATTCGCATCGCGCTCGCCATACATGCGAAGGCGAAGCTTCTCTTTGTACAGGGGCTTTTCAAGCGAGCGCGAGATCATATCGCGATGCGCGGTGTCGTAATACACGCTCGTAATGGCCGTCTGCCCATAGCCGTCGGGGGCCATGTACGCCTCGAGCGCCCGCTTCATCTTCGCTACCTGCGCAGCACTCAGACGATATTTCACTTCTTTGCGTTTGAATGTCTCCGTATATTCAGCCATGACAACTCCCGTCTTGCAAAATCGAGGTCAAATCACGCTGCTATAGTAAAAATCGACCCTGAAAACTCGCTGAAAGCCGCGAAAGCTTTCAGGCTTCTTTCAGGCCCACAACTACAATGAAAGCCACGACGATTCCTGTCTCCAAAGGCAACCAGGTCACAGACAGATTGGTGCACCCATGAATCTCTTGATTGTTGAAGACGATGAGCGGCTCGCAAACGCGCTCGCACACATACTGAAAGAAGCCGGGCACACGGTCGACGTCGCCAACGATGGCGAAACTGGTTATGCGTACGCCGAGCAAAGTGCCTACGACGTGGCAATTCTCGATGTAATGCTCCCTAAGAAAAACGGCTTTGAAATCGTGGCCGACATGCGAAGGAACAGCATTGCGACGCCCGTGCTCATGCTCACCGCGCGCGATGGCGTTCCCGACAAGATCCGCGGCCTTGATGCCGGCGCGGACGATTACATGACCAAGCCCTTCGCTCCCGCCGAGCTCATGGCGCATCTGCGCGCCCTCACGCGCCGTCGCGGGGAAGTCGAATTCGAGACCATCGAGGCCTTCGGCATCTCGCTCGACCTCAATGAGCGCGAACTCACGAGAAACACCTCGTCAATCCACCTTTCGGCGAAAGAATTCGCGCTTGCCCGCGTGCTCATGTCGAATGCAGGCAAAACCGTGCCGAAAGCGACCATCATCGAAAAGGTATGGGGAGCATCGGCCCAGGTGGAAGAGAACAATGTCGAAGCATATGTTTCGTTTCTCCGAAAGAAGCTGCGCTTTTTGGAAGCCGCGGCGCACATAGAGACCATCCGTGGCGTGGGGTATCGCTTCGCAGAGGGCTGCGATGCGTAAGAATTGCGCGCATACCGGAGTGTTCTCCAAGCTCAAAACGAAATTCGTCGCGCTGAATATGGCATGCGTCACGGTTGTCGTAATTCTCACGTTCTCGGCGATTTGCTATTTCGACTACTCGAACGAAACGAGCGAAGTCTCCCAATCGCTGTCGAGTTCCATCGATGCAGCGGCCCAGGCCGCACAGCGAGACGAGCACAAGCCAAACACCTTGACAACAAACCAGCCTGCGTCGCCTTTCAATACCAACCAAAACTCAACCGATCAGGACGAATCGCAGCCACCCGAAGCCCCCAAGGAAACAAATGAGAACAGCGGCGCAACGAACGGCGGGCCGGAAGCACCGGTAATCGGCGGCGGCCAGGGGCAAAGCATTCCCGTGGCCGTCTATTCCATCTCGGGCGATTCGGCAACGCCCACAGCTTCGCCTTTCGGCACGGCATCTATTACCGACGATGTTTTGCAAGCGGCCATCGAACGCCTTTCCGACGAAAACGACGGATCGGGCGAGCTTGCCGACCTTGGGCTTTTCTACGAGAAGCGCACGGAAAACGGCACAACGTATCTCGCGTTCGCGGATGCGGGGTCGGCGTCGGGATGGAAGACGCTCGCGGCCACTCTCGCACTCGCAGCGATAGGCGTTCTTGCGGCGTTTTTCGTCATATCGATCCTCTTTTCGCGCTGGGCCTTGCGCCCGACGGAAGAGGCATGGCGCTCCCAACGGCAATTCATCGCCGACGCCTCGCACGAACTGAAAACACCCCTCACGGTGATTTTGGCCAATGCGACCATAGCGCTCGAACACCCCGAGAAAAGCATCGAAAGCCAACGCCAATGGATCGAAGGCATACAGGCCGAAGGGCAGCGCATGCAGGGGCTCGTCGAAGACATGCTCGCCCTCGCCAAGCACGATGCCGCAGAGGCAGGAATGCAGCAAACCATGGGCGCCTCCAAAGAAACGCTCGATATCTCGGATACAGCACGAAGGGCCGTCTTGCAATTCGAGGCAGTCGCGTTTGAAAGAGGCGTGGAAATCCGCGAGGAATGCAACGCAAGCATATCGATTTGCGCCGCTCGCGCAGACATAGAGCGCGTGCTGGGCGTTCTTATCGACAACGCATGCAAGTATGCTGGCGATAACGGCAACGTGACCGTGAGCACGAAATCCGAAGGCAAATACGCAACGCTGCGCGTGAACAACACGGGCGCGCCAATCCCTCCTGAAGAATTAAGCCACGTCTTCGACCGCTTCTGGCGAGCCGATGAGGCCAGAACGAGCGGAAAGGGCGGCTATGGCCTGGGGCTTTCAATCGCCCGTAGCATCGTCGAGGAATATGGCGGAACCCTTTCGGCAGAAAGCTCGGCCGAAAAAGGAACCACGTTCACAGCACGGTTTCCAGCAAAACGATAGAGGTGCGCGGGCGACGGCAGTACCGGCGACGGGCGAAAGCGGCGGACGGCGAACCGCAAGGCAGTGCCGATGACGGGCGGCGCCAAGCGCACGCCGCAGCATTGAGCCGGCCCGCCCGCAACGCCCGCCATATCCAGCGCATCGCTTCCGCGCCGCTACCATGCAACCGCGCGTCGTTGCAACATAAGCGAAAGATTTTCTAGTCGATGGCTATGCCCGCCTCGAAGCCCTCGCGCACATCGCTGAACGCATCGCGAGCCTCACGGGCGTCCCCCACCACAAGCAGCTTTTCGCCAGAAGCGCGCAATTGCTCGACCAACGCCGCGCGAGGCGAAGCTCCGAACGCGCACACGATCGCATCAAGCTCATCGATTCGAATGTCGTCGTCATCGCGGTCAACGACCACGTAATCGTCGCCCACTTCGCACACCCGGCACCCAAGCATCTCACGAACACCGAAACGATGGAGGAATCCCAAAAGATGCTTGCGCGCAGACGGCTCGGCATCGGGCGCGAGTTCATCACGCATTTCAATAACGATCACCTCGCACACGCCTTCGGCCAGAAGCGCGGCAGTTTCGGCCCCCACAAGGCCACCACCAAGCACGGCAACCTTGCCCGAAACCGAAGCCTTGCCCGACAAAACATCGCGAGCGTCGACCAATTTCGCCGAATCATCCAAACCGGCAATGGGTGGATGAAGCGAAGCGCTGCCCGTTGCTACCACAACGACATCGGCACCGAATCGCGAAATCGCATCGGCGTTCGCATCGAAGCCAAGGCGCACATCGACCCCCAGCGTGCGCAATCGATGCGCCTGCCACGCCACAAACGAGCCGTAATCCTGCTTGCCAGGCGGCACTGCAGCTATATTCCACTGGCCACCAAGCTTCGATTCACGCTCCAGCACGGTCACATCATGGCCGCGCATGGCCGCCGCAATGGCCGCTTCGCACCCGGCGATTCCCCCGCCAACAACAACAACTTTCTTTGGCGTCGAAGCATGCGAGACGTCATACGTTCCCTCGCGCCCGGTAAATGGGTTCAGCACGCATGAAACACACTCGCCGCGATTGTTCTGGCCCGAGCACCCACGGCAACAACCCACGCATTGGAGAATGTCTTCGATGCGCCCTTCCGTTACTTTGCGTGGAAAATGAGGATCGGCAAGCGATGCGCGCCCCATGGCAACAAAATCGCACGCACCCGACGCCAACAGGCCCTCTGCCACATCGGGGTCGTTGATGCGCCCAACGCACGCCACCGGGATACTCACCGCACGCTTCACGATAGCGGCATTGTCGGCGAAAGCGGCTCGCGGCGTCGAGGCTGGCGGAATAACGCAGTCGACCGACGCGTATACGCCTTGGGAGCAATTCAGAAGATCAACCCCGGCCGCTTCGAGCAGGCGTGCAGCGGCCGCGGCCTCGCGCGGCGTCATGCCACCCTCCACGCAGTCATCCACGTTCAAGCGATACATGATGGGAAAATCGGGGCCGACGGCAGCACGAACGGCCTCGACGACTTCGATGGCGAAACGCGCGCGATTGCGAAGCGTGCCGCCGTATTCATCGGAGCGTTTGTTTGACGCCGGCGACATGAACTGGCCCAACAGATACCCATGCGCGCCATGCAACTCAACCGCATCGAATCCGCAGCGCACAACACGCGCGGCCGCAGCGGCGAAATCGGCAACGAGCTCGGCGATTTCGCCACGCGAAAGTTCGTGTGGAACCTCGGGCATAGTGGGTTCGCGCACGGCCGACGGCGCCACGGGCGCAACGCCCGTCACAGCCGATGAGGTCTCCCTGCCTGGGTGAAAAATCTGGGCAGCAATACAGCCGCCCGCACGATGCACGCGCCGCACGAATTCCGCATGCGCGGCAACTTGTTCATCGCACCACAGCCCAGGCAAGCGAGCAAACGTTTTACCTGTCGGCACGATGGCGTAATCTTCGGTAATCTGAAGGCCCCAACCACCACGCGCCTTTTCCTCGTGGTAGCGAATATATTGCTCGGTCGGCATCCCGTCTTCAGTGCAGTACTGCGTCACCATGGCCGTACATATCATGCGGTTTTTCACATGCAGCGAACCAATGCGCCCTTCTTTAAGCAACAAGTCGTAATTCCCCATAGCGATTCCTCCCCTCGCAAAAACGGCCGCCCTCCACGGGCGGCCGCTCAATTCAGCCTTGCGACCGAAAACCAAAATGCCAACCAACCATCCCGCCAACACACAGTGGTGCGGCCGATTGCATTTCCCTAGACGTTTTCGGGCAACATGATCGGCGCGAAGTACGGATAATCGATGCCGCGATTCTGGAGGGCCTCAACGCCGTTCACGGCCTTTACGAAATCGTCGACCGTCAACGTGATGCGCACATCGCCGTCGGACAAATTGCCCAACGCGCGATCGCCACGGCAACCGAGCGACAGGCCCGGCTTGCCCGTCTTGATGGTGTACATCCAGGTGTCGACGCACTGGGATTCGCCCGAGAATGGGAACCAAATCTTTTGCCAATCGGACTCAATCAAGCCGGCCATCAGGTAAAACGCACCAGATGCTTGAATCTGCACAGAAATGCAGTCAGGATCTTCGATTTCGTTGGCATCAAGGCAGCTGCACACCATGCCGGCATAGGGCTTTTCGGGCAACGTCTCCAGATACGACGCCATATGAGCCTTGGAAGCCTCTTGGTTGCCCTGCCACGGATACGGCGGGTTGGCCAATAGCACGCCGTCGTGCCATTCCTGATCGCGTTCGCAGCAGCCGCAGTTCGCACCACAGTAGGTGGTCATGAACTTGTCGGGCGTGATGCCGATCGTCATGTGGAAATGCGTAGAAATGCCGATGAGCTGGCAACCCGTGGACACGTTCTGAACCATCTTCAGGTTATCGAACGCCTCGAATTCCTTCTCGTCGTTGATCATCTTGATGGCGACGGGCATGGTAAGCGGACGCAGCGCCATAACCATACGGTCGTTGAGGTCTTTCCACTCTGCTTTGGTCAGTTTCATGATGGTTCCCCCTTCTCGCAAGGCAAATCCTCGCGAAAATCGCCGGCATGTGCCGGCCATTCGTTTCAAGAAGGCCGGGCGTCAATCCAGCACGTCGCCCGGCCTGAAAAGTCAAACCTTATGCCTCGGCGGGATGCTCTTTTTCCCACTCTTCGAAGATGCCGAGCAGATCGGCGCCCTTGCCAGTGGCATAGCCGTCGTCAACAGCCACGACGATGCCGTTAACGCCGGAAGACTCTTCGCCGGCCAGCCAGAACGCCGCATTGGCAACCTCTTCGGGGGTGATCCAGCGATGGCGGTTGTGGTTCACGGCCACGGCCTCGCGCGCCGGCGGGCAATCGTAGACGCTCGCGGCCATCGGAGTGATGGTGGCTCCAGGGGAAACGGCGTTCACGCGAATACCCTGTGCGCCCAAATGGAATGCCGCACCCTGCGTAATGGCTTTCATGGCGCCTTTCGAGCCGATGTAGCCAATCGGATCCCACGTGCCCACCTCGGCGTTGATGGAGGTGGTGTTTACGATAGACCCCTGGATGCCCAGCTTATCCATGGCGCGCGCGACGAGCTGGATGAGATTCAACGCGCCGAACACATTGACGTCAAAGGCCTCTTTAACCTTGTTGTGGTCGAAGCCCAAAATGCCATCGCGGTCGCCCAAAATGCCTGCATTGTTGTAAAGAGCATCGATGCGGCCTTCTGTCGCAACAACATCGTCGACCACCTTGGCGCATGCGTCGTAATCGACAACATCGAGCACATAGGGCTTCACATCGTAGCCTTTGGCCTTCATCTCTTCGGCAACTTCGTTCAACGCGGCCTCATTCAAGTCGCATGCCGCAACGGTCCATCCGCCGCGTCCGAAACGCTCGACGCCAGCTTTGCCAATGCCCATAGCAGCACCCGTGATGATGGCAACTTTCTTTTCCATGACGCAAACCTTTCTCTTTTCCGCCGATTCCTTGTTCATCGGCGAATTCCCCAATGCATACCCCGCAACGCAGGGCGAATGCCAATTTAAAGTGGCCGGGCTTTCCAGCGGAGCCGCCCGGCCAAGGCTCCTCGCTTTCAAGGATTACTGGTGAATAATGCGGCCGGCGATGAAGCTGATCACGCCGACGGCAATGCAAATGCCCAGGCAGATAAACGCGGTGCCCGTGGCATCAAGAATCGAAGCGAAGATTGGCGCCGCCAGAATGCCGCCGAAATTCGCGAGCATCGAGAGCTCACCGCAGCACGCGCCGGAAATCTCGGGCGTGGTGATCTCGTTAGGAATCGACCAGAAGGGGCCAAGCACCATAGAGACCGAACCATACGCGAGCGCAAGCAGAATCGCGATTACGACGACGCTGGCCGAGCCAACGATCGGAATGAGCACAAGGCTCACAGCGGTGATGCCGGTAGCGATCATGAGCGTCTGATAGCGCGAACCCTTGAACACATTGTCGGAAATGATGCCGCCAAGCGGTGCCGCAACGATAGTGATCAGGAACGTGGAGCTGATGACGGTCGTGATGAGGTCGCCCGTGATGTTGAGGTCGTTCACGAGCAGGCTCGACAGGAAGGTGCCGAAGCCGTAGACCAAAAAGCCATTGCCGAAGCCGAACAGGGCGCAGCACCAGTACTTGGAGGTCTTGCGAATCTCGCCCATGGTGCTGGGCAGCTTCTCGGTAGAAGCAGAAGCGGTCGCGGTGGCTTCTTCAGGCAAAAGCTCCGCGATCGAGACGACGCCCGGGTACACCGTGGAAACGTTCTTGGTGGTCAACAAATACAGCACGAAGATGACAGCACCCGAGATGGACACGAGCATGCCAAGGCCCTGATACCAGGTGAAGCCCGCGCCAAGCAGGGCGGAAGCGCCGAGCGTGGCGAAGGTGAAGCCGATACCAAGCACTCCGAGCAGGATGCCGTTGGCGAGCGCGCGCTGTCGAACCGGGAACCACATAACAGTGGAGTTCACGGCCGCGGCGGCGAGGAAGCCACCAGCGACGCCTTGGCAGAAGCGAAGCACGAGACCCGGAATATAGGTGGCGCCGAAGAAGATGAACAGCACCGATGCCACCACGTTGATGGCGAGCGCGGCGAGCACCGTGTTCTTCAAGCCGACCTTCACGATGAGCTTGCCGCCGACGCTTCCGAAAAAGGCGAAGCTAATCATGATGGCCGTCGTGTAAAACGACAGCATCGTGGCGTTGAGTCCGAGCGACTCCTGGATGGCGCTGCCGAATGCGGCGGAGCACTGAACGGTCATGAAGAAGTGGCCATAGGCCAACATGTTCATGATCAGCATCCACCACCTAAACGATGGCGCCTTGGTAAGCTTTTGGGCTCCCATACAATTCCCCTTTCCTTGCCGCGCATACGCGCGATTCAAAAATGCGCCCGTCCCATTAATCGGACGCATCAAAACGCTAGTTGGCCGACCAGCTGCCGTCGACGGACAGGTGAGCGCCCGTGGTCCATGCGGCCTCGTCGCTCGCGAGGTACACGACGGCCATGGCGACTTTCCCTTGAAGCCTGTTCATACCAATCCCCTTTCGCGGTATGCAAACCCGGGCCCGGCCCCTCTGCCGGGCCCGTGGGTTTCAAGCTTTATGCGCCGCGTTTACAGGCGCACGGCGACTTCACGGCCCTGCGATATCGCATCGACCATGAGACTGGTCGCTTCGCCGTTGCATGCGCCGATGGAGTACACCTCGGGGGCCATGTCCTTGAGCTGCTCATACATCGACAAATCAGCACCGGGCGACTGGAATACCATGATGGTGTCGGCCGGTTGGAACTTCTCCACGCCGTCCTGCTCGTAATACAGGCCCTTCTTGTCGATGCGCTTGAATTTCACACCGGCGGTGACCGGAATGCCCACCTGCTTGAGGTAGTGCAGCGAACGGTCGGCATAACGCGGGGGCATGCGGTCGGCGACCTTGTCAACCTCATCGAAAACGACGACGTTTTTGCCACGCTTCTGCAAAAAGATCGCGCCCTGGACGCCTTCAATCTGCGCGCCAAGAACGACGCAGTTTTTGCCAACGCCGGGAAGCGCGATTTGCGAGAGCTTCGACAGGGCATTGGCGCCGAACATCTTCAGCGGCATAGCGGCCATCTTCGTAAGTTGCGGCACCGTCGAGACGATCTTCGAGTCGATACCGGGCACATTGGGCACACCATATTTGCCGCCCGTCGCCACCACGATGGCATCGGGCTGGAATTTCTTCACGAATGAGGGTGTGACCTCGCACTTCGTCTTGATGGTAAGGCCTGGCTGCTTGGCCGCCTGCCCCTCAAGGAACTCGATAAGCGCAGGCACGTCTTCGGAAACGGTGCCCTTCACCATGGTCGCGAGCTTCAGCTCAAGCGTCAGCATGCTCTCGCGCTCGCACAGCGTCACATCGTGCCCGCGCTCAGCTGCGACACGGGCGCATTCCAAGCCGGCGGCCCCGCCACCCACGACGAGCACTTTCTTTTTGACGGACGCCGGCGCGTAATTTGAAAGCTCGGCCTCGCGACCAAAGCCCGGGTTCACGCGGCAACGCTTATGGATGCCAGGGCCTTCGGCGTCGCACGTAGCGCAATGGTTGCAACGGCGAATGTCGTCCGGGCGCCCTTCGGCAAGCTTGTTCGCCATATCGGGGTCGGCCCACAAGCCTCGCGCGAACAGCGCCAGGTCCATCTGGCCAGCCTCAATGGCCGCCTCGGCTTTGTCGGCGGTAAGCGATCCGATGCCGAACACGGGCACCTTCACGCCGGCACGCTTGACGTTCTCGGCGAGCGGCACAAGCAAACCGTCTTTTTCGAGACGAGGCAAATACTGCTTCATATCGTCATCGGCCTTGGGGTACTGCCAATAATCGGCGGCATACTGGAACGGACAATCGCCGTAGCCGTAGCCGGTAACCGAAATATAGTCGGCGCCAGCGGCCTCATAGAGCTTCGCGAATTGGGCGCTTTCCTCCATTGTGGTTCCATCAGGATGGCCGAATTCCTGGCCATTCATGCGAACGCCCACGATGAAGTCTTCGCCGCAGCGCTCTTTGATGCCCGCGATAAGCTCGCATGCCAAGCGCGTGCGATTCTCGATGGTCTGCGGGCCATATTCGTCGGTGCGATGGTTCCAAATCTTACTCGTGAAGCTCATGACCAAATAGCCGTTTGCGGCATGGACTTCAACGCCATCGAACCCCGCCTTCTGGCAGCGTTCAGCGGCATCGATATAGCGAGCTTTAAACGATTGGATTTCATCATGGCTAATGCCGCGAACCGGGAAGCAGTACGGCACGGGGCTTGGCAGGTCGGCTTCGGCCACATCGGAAGGTCCCCACGAACCACCCTCGGTTTTGAGCGCCGAGCCATTCTGGAAAATTTGCATGATGATCTCGCAACCGTGCTTATGCATGGCGTCGGCGAGTTTGCCCAGACCAGGAATGAACTTATCGTCGTAAAGACCAGGAAACGGGTAATCTTTTACCGTGAATCCCGAGCTTCCATCTTTGCAAATGAGCATAGACGGGTCATCTGAAATGCCGGCGCCGATGGTAACCGCTGCCGCGCCACCTTTGGCAATGGCCTCAAACGTGTTGATGACCGTATCGTTGCAATATTGGTCGGGCCCCCAAAACAAAGTGGAAGACGGCCCTTTCGCGATTCTGTTCTTCCACGTGTGGGTACCGATCTTGATCGGCGAAAGCAGTTTTTCGTAACCGCCCATACCTTCCCCCTCTTCTCTTTCTCCTTATGAATCCCCTTTTAAACCTTATTTCAAACCCTTTTTTAAACTCGGTTCAAATTCGGTATGGGCGAAATATACGGCGGTTTTATGACCGATGTCAATACTTTTTCTGAAAGAAGTTTGAACTCTGGTACAATAAATCTCAGAATTCAATGGATGACTGGGGAAAACGTTATTCCAAAAGGGGAACTCCATGGCACTCAACGCTCCGCGACGCGTGAAGTCGCAAAAAACGAGGAAGAAAATATTCGATGCCGCCGCTGCCATCATCAAAGAGCACGGCGAGGATTATTTGACCATCGCCAATATTTGCGAAAAGGCCGGCGTGTCGAAGGGCACCTTCTTCTACCATTTCAATTCCAAAGAAGACCTCATGCTCTACTACCTGGAAGAAGGCCTCGACCAGTTCATCGAAGAGCACGATGGCAACATCATCGAACGGGCGGGAGACAACGCCTACGAGCTTGTTTTGGAGCTCTATCGCGAATATTTGGAATATTGCCTTTCTATGGGCATCGAATTCATCTCGAGCTACTACCAGCCGAAAAATAAGGCACTCGACGCAAGAAATGTCATGGGCACGCCCGACACCATGAACTTTTTGCTGCGCGCTTGCACCGAAGGGCTCGCCCGCGCGCAAGGCGAGGGCTATATTCGCAGCGACTGGACCGCGGCGGATATCTCGTATGACTGCTGTTCGGTTGTGAAGGGCTGCGTGTTCGAATGGTGCCTGGCCGATGGCAGCATCGATCTGCTGGGGCATGCCGAGCACATGCTGCACATCTATTTCAACAGCATCGTTACCGACGAATTCCGCGAGCGTTTCACATTCGACGAGCCACCTCTCGCATAAAAACCGAGAGCACCTGGGAGCACGAGAACCTGCTGAATGCCCTGAGCGCTTAGCAGGTTGAATCCTTCGGTAGGATGCGGATTCGGACAAGCTTGCGCAAGTCCCGGCGAGCCGTGACAACCCGCCTTATGCCGAGGAAACCCCACCAACGCTCAAACCCGTTAAACGCTCTGAGCGTTTAACGGGTTCGCCCCGCCCGCGTCCAGAAAGCGAAACCTCCGCTTTAGTTCTGCTGGCTCGGAAGCGAAGCGGCCTTTGCCGACGATTGTCTAACGCTGACGACTCCCCGTCGAAGGCTTGCGTTTGCCAAAGCCGCCTTGCGATCGGCGCTTAGCGGCGTTGGCTTTGCCGGGCGCTTGCCCTTTTGCCTTTTCCCCATGCGCGCCGGCCGGGCGAACAAGGCATTTCGGGCCAAAACCGATAAGGTCTTCGCGATGCGCCTTGCGCAACGCCTCGCGCACCAGCTCTCGATTGGCGGGGTTGCGATATTGAATAAGCGCGCGCTGCAGCGCTTTTTCGTGCGAGCTTTTCGGGGTATACACTGGCTCCATCGTTCGAGGATCTACCCCGGTGTAATACATCGCCGTCGACATCGTGGAAGGCGTCGGGTAGAAATCTTGCACCTGTTCGGGATTGAACCCCATATCACGACAAAATTCCGCCAGCTCGACGGCCTCTTTCAGTGTTGAACCTGGATGCGAGCTCATGAGATAGGGAACCACGAACTGCTTCAGTCCGAGCGATCGATTGATGTCTTCGAATTTTTTGCAAAATGCCTTGTACACGGAATTGTTCGGCTTGCCCATAACGCGCAACACGGCATCGCTCACATGCTCGGGAGCCACACGGAGCTGCCCACTTACATGGTGTTGAACAAGTTCGCGCAGAAATTCGTCGTTGGAATCGGCCATCACGTAATCAAAGCGAACGCCACTTCGAACGAATACCTTCTTTACACCGTCAAGGTTACGAATAGCACGCAAAACTCCCAGGTAATCGGCGTGGCTCACTTCAAGCTTCTTGCAAGGCTCGGGAAACAAGCATGCTTTGTTTCGGCATGCGCCACGTCGCAATTGCGCCTTGCAGGCAGGAGCTCGGAAGTTTGCCGTAGGCCCTCCGACATCGTGGATATACCCTTTGAAATCAGGGTCGGCGATAAGCTCTTTCGCCTCTTCGACAAGCGACCCTTGGCTGCGCGACGACACAATGCGCCCCTGATGGAACGTGAGCGCGCAAAAGCTGCATTCGCCGAAACACCCCCGGTTGCTCGAGAGACTGAACTTCACCTCTTTGATTGCGGGCACTCCCCCACGATCGATATAGTCGGGGTGGTAATCACGCGCGTAGGGCAAACGATACACGGCATCGAGCTCAGCGGTTGAAAGCGGCTTTTGCGGCGGGTTTTGCACCACGAACACGCTGTGCGGATATTCTTCCACCAAGCGCTTCCCCGTAAAGGGGTCGGAATTTTGCCACTGCACGTTGAAGCTTCTCGCATACTCCAATCTGTCGGAAGAAAGCGCCTCGAACGTCGGCAGCACAACGGCGTCGTCCACATGCTCGAGGGATCGGGCCTTATAGGCCGTACCGTCGATGAACGTTATGTCTTGCACGGCGATGCCCGCCGCGAGCGCATCGGCGATTTCGACGATTGAACGCTCGCCCATCCCGTATATCAGTAAATCGGCGCCCGAATCGAGCAAGATCGATCGCTTGAGCGAATCGGACCAATAATCATAATGAGCCAGTCGGCGCAGGCTTGCCTCGATGCCTCCCAAAATAATGGGCGTATGTTTATGCGTACGGCGAATGAGATTTCCGTAGACCGCCGTCGCATGGTTCGGGCGCAGCCCCGCTTGCCCCCCGGGCGAATAGGCGTCGCTCGTGCGCGGCTTCTTGTTTACGGTGTAATGGTTCACCATGGAATCCATATTTCCTGAGCTCACAAGAAATCCGAGTCGGGGCTCGCCGAAAACGTTCACGCTTTCAACATCGCGCCAATCGGGCTGCGCGATAATCCCTACCCTATATCCATGAGATTCGAGCACGCGCGAAATTATCGCCATGCCGAAACTCGACTGGTCGACATACGCATCGCCGCACACGTATACGAAATCGACGCAATCCCAGCCGCGTGCACGCGCATCATCCATGTTCACGGGCAAGAAATCGCTGCGTTTGGCTCGATGGGAGCCTACGTTATCCGCCGCGCGACCCGGCTTCGCCTTTCCTGCAGCGCGCGACGTCGCCGCGCTGCGCACTGCGGATGAAGCCGTTTTCTTCACCTCTGCGTTTTTGTGGCCGGCAGCTTGATGGGACGCTTTTTGGGACGCCTTTCGAGCGCCATGCGAAGCGGCGCCTTTATACGAAGAACGCGGGCCCTTGCCGGACCCGCGTTCGCGGCCTTTGCTGTTCGAATATTTCGACATGCGCTACTTCTGAGACCCTTCATTCGAATCGGAAGAATCTTCGGCGAGCTTCGCCACTTCGGAATCGGCATTCGACAGATGCTTGATGCCAGAATCGTAACGAGCCTTCACATTTTCAATGCCCGAAGCCGCATCGGCAGCAGCCTGAACGTCTTCGCCGGCATTTTTGATTTTCGCGTAAATCTCAACGTAATCGGAAAGCGCCTGGCTTATATCGTCAGCGCCGCTTTGGTATTCGTCGGCAATGTCTTTCAACGCATCGGGGGCCTCAAGATCTGCAATCTTGGAAAGCGCCTTAGACGCCTCGGAAGCGGCAAGGCGCATGGCGGCCACGTCCTGCTTTGCCGCCGCATCGGTGAAATCCGAAAGAGCCTCAGACGCTTCAGAGCTTATCGAATTCACGCTCGACATGTACTCGCGGTTGAGCTGGGCGGGCGTTTTCTGCTGCGACTGGGAGTTGCTGCTCGTGCAACCCGCCAGCGCGCCAAACATCAGGCACAGCGCACAAACGAAAACCGCCGCTTTTGCCAGGGTGAAACGCTTCGATTCATTGGCCATGAGACCAAACCTTTCTTTTTGTGGCTCCGAAAACGCAACCAATTCCGCAAACCTCGCACGCGAAAAGCGAAAGCGAAGCAAGCGGACTCGATGGCATTTCCCTTGAACTATAGCAAATTAGCGTTGGGAAATATCCAAATCCGCAAGAGTTACGCGCCGCGCGACCAGCTCCGCAATCGGATCGAGGAAGCTCCATTCAGCCGCCGGCAACCCGCGACGAGCAATCGCTATAAGTTCGTCGCAAATCTCGGCAACAGGACGCTGATAGACCTCGGCGGCGTAGGCCTTCTCCATGAGCGCATCTTTGGCCTTCGCCACATCGCCTTCACCAATCCCCCGGCAACTCGAAACAAGGGAGTCGAGGGTCCCTTTGCCATAGAAAAGGCCTTTGATGAGCGCGGCATAGCCCAATGCATAGGGAACTGGCACGGAATCGGCGGGGCGAATCTCGACATAGCTCTTCAAACGCACATCGGGAAACACCATCGACATGGCATGGAAGACCTCGGCGTCGGTCATGACGCGATTCGCAAAGATCTCCCCAAATGTACGCGTATCGTAGCGAGGCTCGCCATCCTCATCGAGCGCAACGATGGCGGGAACGTCGAGCAGATAGGCGGCGTAATCGTCAAAACCGAAGCCTTCATCGAAAACGCCCGGCACGGCATTGCAACGATCAGGGTCGCAATACTTCCAAATCTCGGTGCGCATAAGGGCATGCGGACGACGACGGCCTTCAAAAATCGGCGAATTGTCGCATATGAGTGCGAATATGGGAGCGAGCACCTGGGCAACGCGCATCTTTTTAATGCAATCGGCCTCGTCGAGATAGTCAATCGACACCTGGACAGACGCACTGCCCCTCATCATGCGCGGGCCCCACGGACCGATGGACGACAGATAGGTGTTCATGAAATCGTAGCGAGCCTTCGGAATAAGCTCCTTGTCGATGGCGCGGTTCACCGGATCGTAGCCGATTGCAAGCGCTTTGCCCCCGATGGGTTCGAGGGCGCGCCTAGCATCCTCCTCGAACTCGAGAAATGCGCGCTTCGCATCGGACAGATTCTCGAAAGGCCCCGCCGAAAGTTCAAGCTGAGCGGCAGGCTCGATTGTCACCGCCATTCCCGGCCTCGCGACGCCGAGCAAATCGCCTTCATGCTCGGTGCGTTCGGGGTAGGCATCGGCAAGCTGGGAAAGCACATCGGCCACGCCGTTGGGCTGACTGTACGAGATAGGATCGCCGGTCGCATCGACGCAAATATGCTCAAGCTCTATGCCCACATTGCGGCATTCGGTTTTCGCGCCTGCACGCAAATGGGCCGCAATGGCTGCAATGTTCGCTTCGCGGGCCGGCTGCCTTCCGGCCAAAGCCGCATTGCGCGCGGCGGTTTCGTTCCTCATGAAGCCCTCATCTTTTCCTCCCGCACGCCGAATAACCAATCGCGCAGGTTAGTTTTTTGTTCCGCCCTATCGTAGCGCGAACAGAAACAATTCCAAAGCATGCACAAGACACTTCCACCAAGGCGTTGCCCGCCTGTTGGCGACAAGGAAGGCGGGGGTTCGCAACCAATCCCCGGCAATCGCCAGGGCAAGAGATGAATTTTCTTACGGCAAGAGGTACAATTTATGCATTATGCGAGCATTACCGCGCATCTTTATTCATTCCGGATTCACGTCTGCAAGGGGAAACGAAATGACGAAACGAGCCGTGCGCCACGATATCATTCGCGACATCATCCGCAAAGGCACTATCAAAACACAGCGCGACTTGGTGGAACAGCTTGCCGCGGAAGGCTACGATTGCACTCAGGCGACGGTCTCGCGCGATATCGCGGGCATGGGCCTGGCGAAATCGCGCGATGGCTATTACGTGCTTCCCGAAGACTTGCGCCTACAGCGCATGGTTGGCGAGCTCGTGGATTCCGTCGAAGTCGTGAACAACTTCATCGTGCTACGCACGCCTTCGGGCATCGCGAGCGGCGTCACCGTGGCGCTCGATGCGGCCGAAATCAAAGGGGTCGCCGGATCGCTCGCGGGCGACGACACGGTTTTCGTGATGTGCTATTCCAGCATCGACGCCGAGCACGTGGCCGATATCATCCGCAAGCTGCAAGAACAATAACGGCTATACGTGGGACACTTTCCTCAAAGGAAAGTGTCCCACCATCAAAAATGGGAGCCTTTCGGCTCCCATTTTTTCTATGCGCGCATTTCCGCTCCGGTGGCTTTCGACACCTTCGTCACGAGCTTCTCGTGCGCCTTGTCTACCTCTTCGCTGGTCAGCGTGCGGTCTGCCGCTCGATACACCAAAGAGAACGCCATGGATTTCTTGCCCACGCCCACGCGTTGCGAGTCGCGATAGACATCGAACAGATGCACGCTCTCGAGCAACTTGCCGCCCGAGCTTTGCATGCACTGCATGACTTTCTCGCAAGTCACCGACTCGTCCACGACGAATGCGGCATCGCGCTCAACGCCAGGGAACTGCGGCACGTCCACGTAGTCGCGAGCCGGCCTTGCGCAGCGCTCAAGCGCCGCCATGTCAAGCTCGAACGCAACCACGGGACCTTCGGCGTCGTATGCAGCAACCGCCAACGGATGCAGCTCGCCGACCCAGCCAATCACATCGCCGCCCGAAAGCATCTGGGCAGCACGACCAGGCTGAAGATGCGTCGCCTCATCAGCGGCCAATGCCTTGAATTTCACCTTGGGAAGCGCGAGCTCGCGGGCGATGGCCTCAAGCGCCCCTTTCCCATCGAAGAAATCGAACGGCCGCGGATCGCTGTTCCAACCCTTCGCGTCCATCGCACCAGCAAGCACGCATGCGAGCTTGCGGCGCTCTTTGGGCTTGCGAGCGCCTTCATGCGCCGCGAATACCGTGCCAATTTCGTAAAGCTGAATATTCGGCACGCCGTGCGCCTGGTTGTGCGCCACGCTGCGCAACAGGCCCGGAACCACCGTGCGCCTCATGAATGCCTGCTCGGAATTCATGGGATTGATGAGTTCGACGGCCTCGCCCAGCCCATCTTCGCTCATGCGGAGCTTGGACAAATCATCGCCTGCGGCAAACGAGTAGGTCATGGTTTCATTGATGCCGCACGCCGAAAGGGTCGCATGGATTTTCGCATCGACAAGCTGCGCCGATGTGCGCACGCCGATGCGCCCGCGGCCTGCGGGCAGCGTAGTGGGAATGTTATCCATGCCATAGAGGCGCAAAACTTCCTCGTACAGATCGATCTCGCGCGACAAATCGGGGCGATACGTGGGAGATATGACCGAAAGCACGTCGGCGTTTTCGGTGTCGCACACCTCACAGCCCAAACGCTCAAGCGTGTCGACGATGAATTCCCGCGGTATCTCGGCGCCCATCATAGACTGGAAGCGCTTCACACGGAAAAGCAGGTGGGGCTGCTCGCTGGGAGCCGGCCACGTATCGACAATACCGCAACCGCCTTCGCCTATGCGCTCAACCACGCCGCCGGCAACTTCGACGATAAGGGCTGCCGCCGCCGCGGAACGCTCTTCGATGCCATGGTCGTCGACTCCACGCTCGTAGCGCATGGAGCTTTCGCTGAACAGGCCCAGGTTTCGGCTCGTACGGCTCGTGCGCCCCGGCTCAAACGTTGCGGTCTCGAGCAAGATATCGCACGTTTCTTCGGTGACTTCCGTATCCAGGCCGCCCATTACGCCAGCAAGCCCCACCGCACCGCGTTCGGGGGTAGAGATAACCGTCATATCGCTCGTGAGCTCGCGACGCTCGCCGTCGAGCGTGACAAGCTCTTCGCCATCTTCTGCCGCACGCACCACGATATGCGCCACGCCATCGGAGCCTTTCAGCTTGTCAAGATCGAACGCATGCAGGGGCTGGCCGAACAGGAACAGTATGTAATTCGTCACGTCGACCACGTTGTTGATCGAACGCTGGCCGATGGCCGCGAGGCGCTCGACCATCCAATCAGGGCTCGGGCCAACCTTCACGCCACGAATGACGCGCGCAGAATAGCGGGGGCAGCGCACGGCATCGGCCACATCAACCTTCACCGCGACCGACGAATCCTCGCTCGAAAGCTCCAATTTGGACGCCATCTCGTCCAAAGGATTGGTCCAGGACTTCGCATACATCGCCCCCACCTCGCGGGCAAATCCCGCGATAGAGAGGCTGTCGGGGCGGTTCGGCGTGATTTCCAAATCGAGCACCGTATCGGAAAGCCCCAGGTAATCGGCGATCGGCTGGCCCACCTTGGCATCTTCCGGAAGAACCCAGATGCCGTCGTGGTCTTGCCCCATGCCAAGCTCGCGCTTCGAGCAGCACATGCCGCACGACGCAACACCGCGCAGCTTTGATTTCTTGATTTTGAAATCGCCCGGCAAAACCGCGCCAACGCACGCCACGGGAACCTTGATGCCCGCGGCGATATTCGGAGCGCCACACACGATTTGAATGGGCTCTTCTTCGCCCACATTCACCTTCACCACATGCATATGGTCGGAATCGGGATGCTCTTCGCATTCCTCGACGTAGCCCACGACAACATTGTCGAAAGCAGCGCCCAGCTTATCGACGCCCTCGACGCCCGTTCCCGTTAGGTCGAGCTTGTCGCAAAAAGCCTTCGTGTCCTCGGGCACCTCAACATAATCGGAAAGCCACTTCAAAGAAACTTTCATTGTTTTTTCCTATCTAAATAACCATCACTGGCCTAGTAAAAGTCAGCGAGCAGGCCTCTGGCGAAGCGAGTTGCCTTGAAAGAGAAGCGTCGCGTACTTCGGTACGCGAGCGACGATTGAAAGGCAAATCGCTCGCCAGAGGTTCGCGCAGCGTCGGCAGGTTCGCCGTTCGGCAGAACGGCGAAACCCTAAAACTGACGCAGGAAGCGCATATCGCCCTCGAGCAGCATTCGCAAATCGGGCACGTTGTATTTCAGGCACGCGATGCGCTCGACGCCCATGCCGAACGCGAAGCCCGAATAAACTTCGGAATCGATGTCGACAAAGCCATACACGTTCGGGTCGACCATGCCACAGCCCAAAATCTCCAGCCAGCCGGTGCCTTTGCACATGCGGCATTTTTCCCCATTGTGCAAATGTCCAGAACCGCCGCACACGCCGCAGCTCACATCGGCTTCGGCCGAAGGCTCGGTGAAGGGGAAATAGTGGGCGCGGAAGCGCGTCTTGCGCTCGGGGCCGAACATCTGCTTGCAGAAATAGTCGAGCGTTCCCTTCAGGTCGCCGAAAGAGATGTCCTTATCAACGACAAGGCCTTCAACCTGGTGGAACTGAGGCAGATGGCTTGGGTCGGCCACATCGCGGCGATACACCTTGCCCGGAGCGATGATATAGATGGGCGGCTTTTGCTCTTCCATGGTATGCACCTGCACGCCAGAGGTCTGCGTACGCAAAAGCGCCGCGCTTTCGCCTTTCACGGCCGATTCTTCTCCCGAGCGGTCTACCAGGTAAAACGTATCTTGCATGCCGCGCGACGGGTGGTCGGCGGGGGCATTGAGGGCTTCGAAGTTGTAGTAGTCCGTTTCGGCCTCGGTTCCGGAGACGACCGAATAGCCCATGCCCAAAAAGATGTCGGAAATCTCATCGATAATGCCACTGATAAGATGGCGCGTGCCCACCTGCTGGGCGCGACCGGGAAGCGTAACGTCCACAGCTTCGGCGTCCATCTTCGCAAGCAGCTCCGATTTCGCGAGGGATTCCTTGCGAGCCGTCAGCGCGTCTTCAACGGCATTGCGCACCATGTTCGCCGTCTTGCCCACCTCTGCGCGCTCTTCTTTGGGAAGCTGCCCCATGCTGCGCAGATAACCCGTGAGCGTGCCCTTCTTGCCGAGCACGGCCACGCGCACGCTTTCGAGCGCGGCCGTATCGGCAGCGGCTTCGATGTCGTGCAGGGTCGAGGCGCGCAGCTCATTTAGCTCATCGACTATTGCCATAGCCTTCGCCTTTCATCGTTGTGCCGGGAGGTCCGGCCGCCGCGCCCGAGGTTGCGCGGCCCCTATCCAATAAAAAAGAGCCTTCTTTCCATCCTCGGCCGAATTCGCACGAATTCGGAACCCAAGGACGAAAGAAGGCTCTCGCGGTACCACCTTGGTTGACGGCGCGTGCGCGAAACTCGCGCGAGCTGCCGCCCGCTCGCATGCCCTATAACGGGGGCGGCCGGCATAGCCTACTTGCGAATCCGCGGGGCGCGCCCGCCAGCGTTGAGCCATGCTGCTCGGAAGGGAATCGGCTCGGCGCCCGCCTGCAGCCCTTTCAGCCTGGGAGCCGCTCTCTGAAAAGCGAGAATATGCGAACCGCTGTCTTCGTCTACGCATTTGCAAGACGGCAGTATAACGCACTTTCGCCCAATAAAGCACCGACCGATTGCGCGATTCACAGAATATGGCCGAGCGGCCCGAACGATTGTTCAGGCAGTTTCAGCGCTTTGGCAACAAGCCGATCAACATGCATCCGAATTGCACATGCACAGGCCACGAATTTGCTGCTCAAATGACGCCGAGAGAAGACGGGTTATTTGCCGCTGATCGCTTTCGATGATCCCCACGAGCCAATCGACAACGATCGAAGCACTCGCGTATTGGACATACATCACCGCAAATTCAAGCGACGCCTCATCGACCTGGACACCGCATGCGTCAATCATCGTCCTCGCCCCCGTCATAAGGGCATCGTGGACATCGCCTTGCAACACATCGCGCAAAAGAGGACGACCAGAGCCTTTCAGTATAGGTGCGAGCAAATCGCGATTTTCGTAGACCTGCGACACCACGGTGGAAAACGCCTCTTCGGCATCCAACCCATCGAAGGAAAAGTGATAAATGGCCGAAAGCGCATCGTGGCAAGCAAATGACACCAAATCGTCCAGGGAATCGAAATGATAGTAAAACGTCTGACGATCAACGCCCGCTTGGGCGGTAAGCGCGCGAATCGATATTCTCGACAACGGTTCTTCCTGCAAAAGGCAGCGTAGGGCCCGCGCCATAGCCCGCTTCGTCGCCAATGCCTTTGCGCCCATATGATCACTCCTTGTATTTTCATACACGTGTATAGAAACTGTCTATAGGAATATTATTCATACACCTGTATGGTTTCTAGCATGAAATTATACAGATGTATGAAAAGAGGACAAGTCATGCTGGAGATATTGAAAGACGGCCTCAAAACCGCCTTTAAAAGCCCCATCACATACGTCGCACTTATTGCCGTACCAATTATCGTGTCGTGTTTCGGCCTGCTCTATGTGAATACGTTTATGGACCCCTACGAGCGAATGAAGGAGCTGCCCGTTGCGATTATCAACCAGGACAGCGGGGTCCAATCGGATGATGGATGGAAAAACTACGGTGAGGAATTAACAGTATCAATCTGCGAAAACGATTCCGTGAAATGGGTCACAGAGGACGCATCCATTCTCGATGAAGGACTCGAAAAAAGCGACTACTACATGGCTGTTATTATCCCCGACGACTTCTCACAACGCGTGAACGCCGGGCAAACAAGCTCGCCCGAGCAGGCCGACATCACATTTTTCAAAAACGTGCGCAAGAACTATATGCTGTCGACATTTTCGAAGAGCGTCGAAACAGCACTCAAGCTCACCGTGAACCAAAAAATTGGCGAGCAATACGTTAGCGCCTATGTCCAAGGGCTCTACGACGCCCAAAGCGGCCTATCGAATGCGGCCGAAGGCGCAGGCGAGCTTGCCAAAGGAATAGCCACGGCTGAAAGCGGCAGCGATTCGCTGAACAATGGACTTGGGCAGATAAGCGAAGGGTCGAGCACCCTAAACGCCGCCATTGGGCAACTTTCAAGTGGAGCAAATTCACTTGAAAACGGCGTATCGAGCGCGGCAAGCGGAGCATCGATGCTTGCCGAAGGTGCATCTAAGCTGCAAAATGGCGCCGAGGCCATAAGCATGCAAGGCGAAAACCTTGTTCGAGGATCAGCCTCTTTCAGCCAGGGAATCGAATCGCTCGACAACGGCGTAACAGCATACGTCGATACCCTGAGCGAGAAGCTCGAAGCAATCGCCTGTATCTATGATGGCGACCCCCAAAATAGCCTTCCGGCAGCCCAGCAGAATCTCGAAAACGAGCTGAAGGCATATGCAGGCAATATCGTTGCAGCCGCAAAGACAGGACAAGACCCAACACAAGTGGATACGTCGGGAGTAGTACAGGCGGCAGCGGGCATGGCGCAAATATCCTCTCAGGCGGGCGCCTATCAAGCCCTCCAGTCGACAAGCGAGGGAGCCGCAAGCATCGAGGCGGGGGTCGCAAAACTCGGCGAGAATTACGATGTCCTCGATTCGGGAATTGCGAGCTATGCCAGCGCAACAGCTCAATTCGCCAGTGCAACAGCAAACGTGAGTTCGGGAGCATCAGACCTCTCGGAAGGTATGTTGGAACTTGAGGACGGAAGCTCCTCGCTCTCAAATGGCATAACGTCGACGGCAAACGGATCGAATTCCCTTACAAGCAGCATCGAGGCAGCCCAAAGCGGATCTTCGCAGCTCTCCCGTGGCCTTACCGCGGCAAGCGAGGGCGCTGGCACGCTAAGCACCTCGCTTGACGAAGGGGCTCGCGCAATTTCGGATTCGCTCACCGACACGCCAGAAAACATCGCGAGCTACGCATCGGCGCCCGTCGAATTCCAAGACGATTCCTATGGCGACCTGCCAAGCTTCGGCTACGGCTTCGCCCCGCTGTTCATCACAATGTGCATGTGGCTCGGTTCGCTGATCGCGTTTTTCATCTTCGATCCGTTCCCCGCGAGCAGAAAACTCGGAAAGAACCGTTTCGCCGTTATCTTCGGCCGTCTGCCCCTCGCCCTGCTCATAGCCGCAATCAACGCAATCGTAGTGGGGACATGCGCGCAAGCGATAGGCGTGCCCTGCACCGACCTCGTTGCCTATATTGCGTTTTTCGCAACGGCCACAGTAGCGTTTATCTGCATCATGGAACTTCTCAATCTTTTCGACATCGCTGGCAAAGCAGTCGCCTTGCTGCTTCTTATCGTTCAATTGGTATGCTGCTCGGGCACGTTCCCAGCAATGTTAGGCAACGATGCCGCTGCGGCCATTGGGCCATATCTGCCGTTTTATTACGCGATTGACGCTTTCAGAGAAATCATGAGCGGGACGAATATAGGTACTGCATATACCGACATGGGGATACTTTTGCTGTTCGCCGCAGCTGCCCTCGTCTTGAGCATCGCGGTCTATCCCCTCGCCCTTAAAATGAAGCGCAAGCGCGATGCGAATACGCTCGCTCAGCTTTCCGAAACGCCCCTCTAAGGAAATGGCATGTCGTCAGTCCGCAAACGCACTTGCCGGCATGCGCAAACGAAACTTGGAATCTCCGAGCGCCGCAACACGCGATTGGGCCCGAAAGGGCCAATCGACGCACGGCCCACAAAAGCACCGACAGGAAATGCCGTCCGCGCTCTACGGAGCAACGCCGCAAAGCGCGGACGCCTCCTTGTCGAGAGGGAAGATGGTCTCGTAAAAGGCACCGTCGTTCGCCTGCAGCATAGCGGGCGATTTACCTGGCGCAACTACGTACGTGTCAGGATTAAGCCCCTGAATACAAAGAAGCCCGCTCGGACGAGCGGGCTTCTTTATTATGCGATGCGTTCGCGAATAAGGCTATTCGGCGGCAGCTTCGGTTGCCTCAGCGGCAGCCTCTTCAGCAGCGGCTTCCTCGGCAGGAGCAGCAGCCTCGGCCTCGGCGGCAGCCTTGGCGGCTTCGGCTTCAGCCTTCTTGGCGTACTCAGCAGCACGCTTGGCCTTCTCGGCAGCCTTAGCCTCGCGCTCGGCCTTCTTGGCGGCCTCGAGCTCGGCGGCCTTTGCAGCCTTGGCGGCCTTCTTCTCGGCCTCGGCTTTGGCAACCATGTCGGCGGCAGAGCCGAACTTGTTGGCGAAGCGCTGAACGCGTCCACCGGTGTCGATCAGCTTCTGGGTGCCGGTGAAGAACGGATGGCACTTGTTGCAGATGTCAATCTTCAGCTCGCTTTTGGTGGAGTGAGTCGTGAAGGTGTTGCCGCAGGTGCACTTAACGGTGCACTCCACGTATTCGGGATGGATTCCCTGCTTCATGGGTAATCTCCTTTGACAGAGTGCCTTGGTTTCCGACCAAGGCAGGACACAGCCCTCGAATAGTACCACAGCCCCACCCCCGCAACGCAAGGGAGAACCTGTGGAGATTCGACCGAAACCGAGGCACTTTTCTCAGAGGAAAGTGTCCCACGATCAGCTTCGCAGTTTCAGCGCGATGGCGCGGGCGGGGCACGCGTCGGCGCATTTGCCGCATTTCGTGCACTCTGGAATACGGCGCGAATGCGGGTCAAGCTGCTCGGGGCACACCTCGACGCACGCATGGCAATCGACCCCACGCTCTCGCAGGCATCGTAACGAATCGACAGCGGGTCGCACCGTCTTATTGCCCTGCGAAATAAGCGACATGAGCGCCGAGATGGGACACAGCGTCGAACACCATCTCTTCAACACAACAACTTCCAAAAGCAGCACCACCGGCGCCACCACAAGCGTCCAACCCATCTCCCCGAAATGAAACAGATGCCATATGGCGACACCGAACGCAAACGTCAGCCCTACGGGACACACCAAGCAAAATACCGGAAACCCAAAAATGGCTGCACTGCCCACGGCACCGACGAGCACCGCATGGCGCCCATCGAGCTGAAGCCCATCTCGCTTCCCACCAACGGCCGGCAAAGCGCAGCCGGCATGCGAGCAAGACTTGTCACCGCCTACGCAGCCCTGGCATGGCGAGACAATCTCGGAAAGCTGGTCGCACGCATCGGCGGCGGCATCCTCGCGCACCGAGGCCTTCTTCGATCTGAAGAAACTTCTTATATAGGACACTGGGCACACCCACGAGCAAAACGCCTTGCCGAAAACCAGCACGAGCGCCACGACCGCAGCAAATGCCACAATCAAATGCACGGGAGCGCCACGATTTCCGACCATGGCCTCGAGCGCGCCGAGCGGACACACCGCAGTCACGGCATCGATGCCGAACGACGAGGGCGTACCCGTGCCCGTATGCAGCACGAGCCCGACGACGAACAGCACGAAAAACGTCGCCGCGCAACACGCCGCCGCTCGCGACCAACGCCCGCGCTTGCGATCGTGCCGCCCTGCTTCGCCCGAGGCATTCTCTCGATGTTTCATCGCTTCGCCTCTTTTCGCGAAACCACCGACACGCCGCGCGACCCCGCGCCGGAATACGACCGCAACGACGTTGACGGGCAAACGTTCTCGCATATGCCGCACCCGTTGCAAAGCGTTTCATCGACTACAGGCAGCCCCGATTCGGAGAGCGAAATAGCGCCATAGGGACACGCATCGGCGCACACGCGGCACGCCGACGAGAGGAATGCGATGCACGTGCCTTCGTCGATTTCGGCACAACCAATTATCGGCAGCGCATCGGCCGTCCACGCATGAAGAGCACCCGTCGCACACACGTCAACGCATTTGCCGCAGAAATCACAAGCGCCCTTGCGGAAATCAAGCGTGGGCGTACGCCAATTCACAAACCCCCGCTCTATACCGAGAATCGAAACGCAATCCTGCGGGCACGCGCCTCGACACCTATCGCAGCGCAGGCACAGCGCCGAAAACGACCCGGCGTCGGCTGCCCCTGGCGGCCGCAAGCCGGAAAACTCACCATCTGGCACGCCTGCCGAAACACCGCCCAGCACGAACAGCCCGGCAGCTGCCGCGACGCCCTCAACAAAGCCGCGGCGAGAAATGCAGGGCGCGCCGGCTTCGCTATGCCGCTGATTCATTGCGCACCTGTTCAGCGCGATGCGCCACACCCACAGCGTCTTCTCGCTCGCATTCCACGAAAACCGAGAGCATCTCGCCAATCGCCCGATAAAACGGCGTGCGCGCCACCTTCGCAATGTCGGCCACCAAATCGTCAACCCAATTCGCGATATGCGCCTGGAAGAATTCCGCCTGTTCGTTTGCCAAGCGCGCCGCCTGCTCGTCGCCGCCATCGCGCAAGGCCGCAGCCGCCTTCTCGTTCAAAGACGCCATGAACTGGCACTCATAAGGCAGATAATCCTCGGGGATGTCACCTTTCGTTGTGGGCATAATTCCAGCTTTGCGGTACCACGCGCGAACCTCGTCGCGCGCGTCTTGCATAAGCAGGCGCTCTTCGCTCGTATAAATGGATTCGTACGGAACCGCGATGTCGCCCTCGTAGATGCCCGCCGCCAGAAACGTGTGCGCGAAGTCGGCCGCGAGGCGCTTGCGCACGTCTTCGTCAAACCCGCGCACTTCGTCGCGCATCGTTTCGACCGCACGCGCCCAACGATGCTCGACCGAATCGCCCTGCGCATCGAAGCCACAGGCAGCCTCAATGCCATACACGAGCTTCGCCGCATCGGCGTCGATTTCGCGGTCAACCAGTCGAGCGAGCAAGCGATATACCGAAGCGCGCTCAACGAATATCGATTCCAAATCGGCCTCGTCCAATGCCATGAGTGCCGTCCTTTCCGTCAAAGCAGCCCAGCGCCGCATACGGCGCCGGCGCAAAACGCCGCCCCAGAAGCGGGGCGGCGTCAATTACAAAACCGTGAAGAAGCTGATAGTCGCAACGCCCGCCGTCCACATAAGGCAACGGAATGCCAGCGCTGCGACGAACGCAGCCAAAGCCGACACCGACGCAACCGCCATCGACATACCGCGGCCGCGCATCGCAAAACCGGCAACACACACGATTGCATCGAGCACGATGACGACCGCGAACAGCGCCATCGAAATCGAATTGGCGCCGGCTGCGCCGCTCGCCAGAGCGTATGCGGCAACCGCGACACACGCCAGCACCGCAGCGACCGCAATCCACGGACACGCGAACGCGCCATCTTCACCGCACGACAAGGCAACAACCTCGTAGAGAGCAAAGCCCGAGGCGAGCGCCGTGCACAAATATCCCACTGGCAAAAGCGGCGTATTCCACGCGGGAATCGAGGCCATGTCGTAGGAATTGCCAGCCAGAAACGCCATCGCAAGGCCAATGACGAGCATGCATGCCACGACGACCTTGAACGCCATCTGCCCGCGCATGTCCTTCGCCACCATCGCAAGCACCACGATGAGCGAAAGCGACAAAAGGCCGACGATTACGGCCTCGACGAAAATGCCCGAGGTGGGATGGTTGAGCGCCGCAAGCATGCGCTCGGGATGCGCGAGGTGCGTCACCGAGGCGATGCCGCCCACGATTGCGAGCACGAGCGCCACAATCGACATGCGCGAAACGCTTGCGTCTTTCAGCTCACCGCCCGCGAGCAAGCGCGCTGCCATAAGGGCCGCGAGCGTTCCGCCCGCGCCGGTAAGCGCCGTAAACACGACCAAAGACCACTGGATAGCCATTAGCGACCCTCCTCTTTCCACTGCGCCGTCGAATCGGAAAGCACATAGCGTGCTTGCGGGTTGTTGCCCGTGTTCTTCAGAATGCGCACCTTGCCTTCAGGCTTGGACTTCAAAAATTGCGAGATTTCAGAATTCGGGTCGTCCAAATCGCCATAATGGCGGCAATGGCACGTGCAATTCTTCACGCACGCGGGGCGCTCGCCCACCGACGTAAGGTGCTGGCAGAGCGTGCACTTCTCAACGCAACGCTCCTCGGCATTCCAACTGCGCACGCCGTAAGGACAGGCCATCATGCAGTATTTGCAGCCGATGCACACCTCCTTGTTGATGAGCACCACGTTCGTGTCGGGGTCGCGATAGCTTGCGCCCGTCGGACACACATGCACGCACGGCGCGTCGGCACACTGCTGGCACATCGTCGGCATCCAATACTTCTTCAAATCGGGGAACGTGCCCTGCGTGATTTCGACGACCTTGTTCCAATATTCTCCCAAGGCAACGCCGTTTTCCTGTTTGCATGCAACCTCGCAGCTTCGGCAGCCCGTGCACAAGTCGAGGTCGACCGCTATAGCGAAATGGCTCATTAGAACGCCTCCGTCGTATCGCTGGGCTCGGGCAGCCATGCGCTGAACTGCTCGGGCTCGGTCCAAATGTCATAGGGATTGGCATCTACCTGCGTGATCTTCACCTGAAAGCCGCGCAGCGTGTACGTGCCGAATTCGTCGTTGAACGGGGCGTCGTTGCGCGAGAGCACGTTGTAGTTGTTCGCGTTCCAGCTTCCGTAGGCATCGGTATCGAGCAGCTCGGGATTCCAGAAACGCTCCTGGTAGAGCATGCCGGGGCCCATTTCCTCGGTCACACGCGCCTTGGCGTATGTCTCGCCGCGTCGGCTTTCCACACGTACCCAATGGCCGTCCTCGATGCCGTATTTCTGCGCATCGGCAGGATTCACCCACACCTCGGCGACAGGATAGATCTCGCGCAGCCAGGGAATGTTGCGCAGCGTTCCATGGTGGTAATACGGCAAGCGGCCGCATGTGAGCACGAGCGGGTAGTCGGTATCGGTCAGCGGTGACTCGTCGGGTTCCAAATAATACGGAACCGGCTTGTAATCGACGCTCGCCGGAGGAAGCTCGACCGGGCCATTTTGCGAGGCCACGAATCCGCCGCCCTCGCGGCCAATGCGCACCATGGTCTCGTTATAGGGCTCGAGCAGCTTCGATTTGGTTCCAAAGCCGCGCGGCTTGCCCGTGTCGGGATCAATCGACGAATACACGTTGTAGCGGCGCCATTCATCAAACGGCGCGTACTCGTAGGGACCGTCCATCGCGCACAGCTCATCGTAGGTGTACTTGCACTGGTTCGTGAATTCCTGGTGCAGTTCGGCTTCGGTCAGCACTTCGGGGAAGGCGAACGGCGGCGCGGAAGCATAAGTGCCCCACGACGCGATGTAGTCCTTGTCGAAGCACAGCTGCGCGTTTTTGTGGCCGCGCTTTGCAAGCTTCTCGAGAATCTTCGCGAAGCAGATGCTTTCGTCGGCAGTCTCGAAAATATGCGCGACCGGCTGGCGAACGAACACCTTGTTCGCCAGTTGCACGGGCTTGCCCATTTCGAGCCATTCCTCGGTCGGAAGAATGACGTCGGCAACCTCGACGGTGAAACTCGTCGGATACACAAACAGGTGCACGGCGAAGTCGATTTCGGGAATAGCTTCGGCCCAGCTGCGCGCGTTGCCAAGCATGGCGAGCTTGTTGCCCGAGCGCTCGATCCAAATGCGCGGCTTGTAGGGCTTGCCCGTCTTAATGGCCTCGAGCACCGTAGGAATGTGGGCCATTTCCCAGAAATGCAAGCCCTTGTGCTCGGTCGCGCCAAGACGGTTCTTCACCATGTCGTCGGTCACGAAGCAAGTCAAATGCCCCAAGCCGTAGGTGTCGTCGTCGACAACACCCGACGGGTCGGTCAGCTCGCCGAAACGCTGCAGGACCGAACCGGGCTTTTCGACGTGGCCCATGAGGATTTCGATCTGCAGCGAAGCGAGTGCAGCCTGGCTCGAGTTTGCAGCCTGGTCGGTCGCAACGCCGTGGCAAATCGTGGAATTCGACGCGGCATACAAGTCAATGGCCTTGCGAATCTTGTCGGCATCGAGCCAGCAAATTTCAGCGGCTTTCTCGATGGTATAGGGGTCGCACGCATCCTTGAGCACCTGCAGCGCCGTTTCGCAATGGACGCCGTTCACCTCATAGGTGCCCTCAAGCGCGGCCTGCACGCCTTCAGGGTACGGGTAGGTCAACTCGACCGGAGCATTCGTCGCCTCGTCCCACACCACGAAATTGTCGGAACTGCCGCCAATCACGTCGGCGCGCAGCAAGTACTGCGTTTCAGGGTCGACGAGCGCCGGGAAGTTCGTCCACTTCCGCACGAATTCAGCGTCGTAGAGCTTTTCTTCGATGATGGTGCGTTCCCAGCACATCATGAGCGCAACGTCGGTGCCGGGACGAATAGGCAGCCAAACCTCGGCCTTCGCGGCGTCGGCCGTGAAACGCGGGTCGATGACGACAGTCTTCAGCCCTTGCTCGCGAGCGAACAGCTGCGAGAGCGCCTGGCCCCCCATCGCAGGGCTCGACCACGAGGGGTCGGTGCCCCACAGCACGACGGTCTCAACCTCCGTGTCGGGGAAATACAGCTCGATGCAATTCGAATCGGCGAGCGACAGATTATAGAAGCCACCTTGGCCGGTAATCATGTCGCCCATGCAGATGCGCGGCAGGTAGCACTGCGCGCAGCCCGGTTCGAAATTGTTGGGGCTGCCGAAAATCTGGTTGAAGCGAACGGGGCCCGAGATATGCGGGTTGCCGCCACCGCCCGTCGACGTGAACAGCGCCTCGGGGCCATATTTCTCGTAGGCCTCCATCAACTTGTCGGCGATGAGGTCGGTCGCCTCGTCCCACGACATGCGTTCCCAGTTGTTCGTGCCTCGCTCGCCGACGCGCTTCATGGGATACTTGTTACGCATCGGATTGTAGAGCGCCTGCAAGCCTGAAAGGCCTTTCGCGCACATCGCGCCGCGCGAAAGCGGGCCCTCTGGGTCGCCTTCAAGTTTGATGACTCGACCATCGCGCACGTGAGCCAGCACTGTGCACTGCGAGATGCATGCGCGACAGCATGTACGGACGATCTTCGTTTCGTGCGAATCTTGCGCGTACGCTTCGTCGGCTTGCGTCAGCAGCTCTGCGGAGCCGGCCGCAGCAAGCGTCGCTCCAGCAGCTGCGACGCTTTTCATGAATCCGCGTCGCGTCAAAGTCGCATGTTCCATTACTCCCCCTCTTTCGATTCTTCCTGTTTCGCGAACGCCATGCCCGCTTCTGTCGACTTCCAACCGCCATCCCAAATCAATCCACCGCATTGCTCGAGCCTATCGAGGTAGAAAGCGGTGTTCACTCCGGGGTTCGAAAGCTCGGGGCGTGATTGCAGAATGGAATCTATTTCGACGCGCGTTCGGGGGCGCGCGCAGGCATGCAGAATGGCCCGATACGATGCGCGATATTCAGGACCGTCATCGAGAAGCTGGGCAAGGCGCCTGTCGGCAGCGAGCGTTTCGGAAACGGCGCGGCCGGCTTCGGTGATGCGCCAGACGCGATTCGCCGCGGGGGCCTCGCGCTCAGAGGCGTTCGGAATGAGCGCATCGTTCTCGGACGCGGATTCGACATCGGCCAGAGCTTCAAAGTCGGGCACAATTTCAGCCTCGTCACAATCGAGAGCACCGACGCGTTTCAAAATTTCGAGATACTCACGCGGCGTACGCATGGCGATGGCCATTTCCGGCAACGCGTGCACGTGTTCGCGCAACGCCTCTTCTTCGGCCGGCTCGCGCAGCATGCTCAGAATGTGCAAGAAGATTTCCCTATGAGCTGCCTCCGCGTAGATCGCATGCACGATTTCGGCGCATTGCTCATCGAAGGTCTTCGCGGGCGTTTGCTCGATTTCGCCGGACACCGCTCCCCCTTCAGGGGCCTCCGCAAAAGACGCCTCATGCAAATTTAAGTCCATAACAAAACTCCCCCTCATCAATGACGAAGGGGAGTTTATGGCTCGCAGCCATAGGGCCGCATCCTATGAAATTGGTAAAAAGCGCAGTTCAGAAACTTTTCTTTATACTAATTAGCTTTGCTTAAGGATAATTCTATGCCTCTAGGCTGTCCTCTTTGAGCCTATCGATAAGCTCTTGGCGGTTGTGCACGTCGAGTTTTGTGTAGGCGGTTCGCAGATGTGCACGAATGGTATTCGCCGATAGCACAAGCTCGTCGGCAATCCATGTTGCCGAACGCCCTTGCGCATAGAGGGCGACCACTTCGCGCTCGCGGTCGGTCAGCAGCGCGAAGGCCGCGGGCTCGCTCGCCGAAACACCGGTGCAGGGCGTCTCCCCTGCGCGGTCGAGCGCAGCGGAGACGTTCTCCGCAGATTCGCTCGAAGCGCCGTCATCGCCCGCCAACTCTTGCGGCGAACGCATCAAAAGACGCAGTTCGCTCGAAGGCAACACGAACACCACAACGATGAGAAAAAGCGCGAACATCATGACCACGAGCGCCGCACGCGGCACTCCCGTCATGGGAAGTGCGACACGACCGAACGCCCAGCCGATAGTGCTCACCACGAAGTACACCGATTGTCCCAAACCGAAATAGCGAATGGCCGAACGTTCCAAGCGCAGCGAGGCATACGCGAGCACCGCGGTAAGCAGCAGCCATACCCCTTCTTTCGCAATCATCACGCCAACGAGCGTGCGGTCGTCGGTCAGAAAGCCCAGCACCGAAACGACGGCGCCGAACGACACGAACACGCTATAGGCGGTTGTCAAGCCATTCATGCCACGGCCTCGGCATGCCAAAACCGCAAGCAGCAACGCCAGTGCGCCGGAGCCGAGCACGACCCACTTCCCATAGACGAGCACAATGTCGACCGACCCGATATTTGCGATGGCTCCCATGCCCGTGCCTCCCGCAAACGCCAGCAAAGCAATAGCGGCAAGCAAGCGCGCATAAAGCCTGCTCGCAGCCGGCGGGAGCGCGACGTCGAGGTCGCCTTCCGGGAAATCCATGTCTTCATTTTCGCCATCATCGTGGACAAGCCAGCCGAGCAATACCGCGAACAGCGGCATCAAAGCGAAAAACATGCCGCCCATCGGCCACGGAAGCGAGAGGCACGAGAAGAACAGCAGCATTGCAACGACCATCGATGCCGCGATATTGGCAACCGATTGGCGCAGCGGAACCGAGCCATACAGACAGCCGACCTTCATGCAGATGGTCGATGTCCCAACGCCCGTTAAACACGCGAAAAAGCAGAACAGCGCAGGCGAATCACCGCCCACCAGTAAAAACACGGTGGAAAGCGATGCCACGGCCCCGCTCGCGAACACGAATCCCGCGCTGTTCAACAACCGGCGATATCGTTTGGAATTGCACGAGACGAAAAATGAAACGATGCCGATCGAAGCCGTCGAAGCGATATAGGCAAGCGTCACGCCGTCGAGAGCATTCCCGACCACAAGTGAGGGCTTCGCGAGAATCGTGCTGTCATACATAAGCCAAACCCACGCCTGCCATACGCCAAAACACATAAAGGGAAGCGAGGGCCACTGCTCCGCTATCGCGGCCAGCAATCCCGTATTCGATTTATTCACACGTCCCCCTCGATGC
>CAVGRL010000006.1:0-75205 GCA_963631715.1 Bacteroidaceae bacterium | reverse complement strand
AGATCGACGACAGCGGCGTCTCGCTCGAGGTGACCTGCACCATCAAGGTCGCAGCCCCTGCCCAGAGCGGGGACAGCGGCAACGCCACCGGCAGCAACGCCACCGGCAGCAGTAAGTCTGCCTTAGCGAAAACCGGCGATTCGACGTTTGGCTTCGCATTGTTTGCCGTTGCGGCAATGGCGCTAGCGACCGCCGCAATGGTTGGCGGCATCGCTGCTCTGCGTCGCGGGAAGAACTAGCATCTAGCGGTGTTTGGCAAGCTGGACTGCAAGAGGCGCTTGTAGAGAGCACTTGGCTTAGAGGGAAGACCCCGGCGATGAGTCGCCGGGGTCTTCCTTTGAGTGCATTCTTTCAGAAAGCGCTCGAATTTCTCATTGACGCCATGTGGGCGTATGGGTATAATTCATCCCTGCGCGTTCATCGCATCGCGTATGTGGGCCGTTAGCTCAGCTGGTAGAGCAGGGGACTTTTAATCCCAAGGCCGCGGGTTCGATTCCCTCACGGCCCACCACCGATTTTTCTGAAGACGGGGTATCCCCGCCTTTTTCTTACTGGGCCATGGTGTAATGGCAGCACAGGGGTTTTTGGTGCCCTTAGTCCGGGTTCGAATCCTGGTGGCCCAGCCATTACTAATTACGCCGTTCTGACGAACGGCGTTTTTTTGCACAAGGTACCCCCACAGTTGTGGGCATATAGGCAAAAAGCAGTGGGACAATTTCCTCTGAGAAATTGTCCCAAACCTGTTAAATGCTCTGAGCGTTTGACAGGCTTGGAGCGCCATCGCTGCCTATCGAAGCTGGTTGCGCGCCCCTCTTCGTCCGCCTGTCACACGACGGGCGCACTCCCCATTCCAATTCTATCCGCTGTTTTTAACAGCTCGCAAAAAGGGGCCTCGCAGCCACGGTATGCGCTTCAGACGCATCCCGGTTGCGAGGCCCCGGCGGTTTGTTTGTAGGCCTGCTAAACGCTCTGAGCATTTAGCAAATGAGCGTTTGGTAGGTTAGGCGTCGGCGTCGTGTCTATAGCGGTTGGCTGCCGAGGCCCTAGCGGTTTTGCTTAGGGAACCATGATTGCCAGGATTCCCGACTGCAGGAATACCAGCACGCAGAGGGCTGCCAAAAATGCCAAGCTCCAAGGCAGAATCTTGCGGAACAAGGTGGATTCGTGCTCGCCAGTGGCAAGGGCCGCGATGGCAAGCGATTGCGGCGAAATCATTTTGCCCACAACGCCGCCCATGGTATTCGATGCCAAGAAGAGGTCGGGCGAGGTCTCGGCAAGCGCCGGGTTTGCCTGCGCCACGCTGTGCTGAAGGCTTGAGAATAGCGCATTTGCCGAGGTGTCCGAGCCAGTAACGGCGGTGCCGACCCAGCCAAGCACGGGCGAGAGCAGAGCGAAAAACACGCCGGTCTCGGCCAGCAGCTCACCAATGCAGATGGTCATGCCCGAGAAATTCATCACGTATGCCAACGCTAAAACTAACACGATGGTCAGGCACGATACGCGCATCTTCCATGCAACGGCACCGAGCGTGCGTATAGCAGCCCCTACGGTCGTTTTGAATTCCCCGCCGCCATCGAACACCGTGTAAATGACGGCAACGATGAGGCCGGCAACCAACAGCATGCTGCCGGGGTTGGAAAGAAGGCTCAGCGTATAGGTTGTTCCGGGGTCCGTTCCGGCAGCGCTCAGCATGTTGCCGGCAAGGCCCGGCCAGGGGATTTTCACGTCAAAGCTCGAAAGCACGCTGGGAATTCCCATTTTGCCGATGGCGAACACGGCAATCACCACGGCGTAGGGCAAAAGCGCCATCCACGCACGCACGGGGGTGAGTGTCGCGTCGTCTTTTTCCGTTGCGGCCGGCAACCCGAAGCGTTCGCGCGAAGCCTCAACGCCGCGCGGCTTCCATACGCGCATGAATGCGATGGTTACGGCCATCGAAACGATTGTGGCGATGACGTCGGTCAGTTCATAGGCGAAATTGTTCGAGCACCACCATTGCGTGATGGCGAACGATACGCCGCATACGAGCGCGGGCGGCCAACAGTCGCGCAGGCCGTGCTTGCCGTCGATCACGAAGCATACCAACAAGGGAACCACGGCGGCGAAAAGCGGGGCTTGCACGCCGACGATTGCGGCCACGTGCTGCGACGTTGCCGCCGCTACGGCGGAGTCTCCTCCGGAAACCATGTTGCCCGCCATGGTGATGGGTGTTGCCACGGCTCCGTAGGCGACGGGCGCCGTGTTTGCGATGAGTACGGCCAAAGCGGCGCGCAGGGGGCTTATACCCAGCGCAAGCACCATGGTCGCCGTAATGGCGATTGGCGCGCCGAAGCCGGCGAGCGCTTCAAGCAGGCCGCCAAAGCAAAATGCGATGAGCACCGCTTGGATGCGCACGTCGCCACCGCCTACGATGTCGAAGAATCGCCTTAGGTCGGCGAATCGGCCGGAAAGCACGGTGACCTCATAGAACCATACGGCCAAAACGATGATGAACGCAATGGGGAAGGCTCCATATGCCGCGCCTTGCGTGGCGGCAAGTGCAGCTAAGGGTGCGGGCATGCCGAATGCGATTACGGCGATTACGAGCGAAATTACGAGCGCGATGGCCGCCGAAACATGCGCTTTGAGCTTGAAGCCGGCCAGCAAGATGAAAAAAGCGATGAGCGGAACGCAGGCGACGGCTGCTGAAAGTGCGAGATTTCCCGCGACGGGATCAAGTGAAGCTTGGAACATGGGGCCTCTTTTCATAGTGCGGTGCGAAGCTGTGTGTTTCGATGCCCATGCGCGTTCGTCATGGGCGTTGCTTTCGTGGCTTCGCGAGAAGGATTATCTCCAAGCGTTTGGGCGGCTGGGAAACAGATGCTAGCCAGCGGGGTAAGGGGCGCAACGCTTCCGGTGAACGGCGTTTGTCGGTGAACGGTAGCCTGCTTATTGAGGTGCTCCGCCTATGAATCGAGGGAAAAGGTTTCGGTGTGCGGGCGGCGTTTTTTCGCGGAATCGTGAGTCGAGCGCTCGCCGGGTGCCCTTGTTGCTGGGATTAAGATTTGGCTCGCTGCGGGATGATCGTCTCTTCCCGTTTGCATCGGCTGTTTGCTCGATATCTCTTTGCGCCCGCCTCTTTCGGATGGGTTGTGAGTGCGTGGCTTATTTAGCCCATGCGGGAATGTGACTGTGCACCTTCGAAAAATTTCACTATTTCGGGCAAGCTTATGGGTGCGTAGCCGTTTGCATCGACGCCGACGTCGTAGCGCAGAATGCCGCGTTCGCGGTTGCGCTCGTTGTAATCGGCGCCTTTCGAATGGATATGCCCATGCAGCTGAATAGCATCGCGTCGCTTTCCATTCCAGCTCATGATGGGGTAGTGGAACAGCACGAGCTTGTGTCCGCGAGCGTAGCCAGGCGCGATTTCTAGATAGTCTTGCTCAGATTCAAATACTTCCGCCCCTGTACCCTTCGACCACGAATCGTCGTGATTGCCCCGCACCAGATGCACGTGCTCGCAAGCGATAAGCTCTCGCAACCGCCGCGCATTTTCGGCGGTGGTTTGGTAGGCGAAGTCTCCCAACACATAGAGCGAATCGTTCGGCGTAACGCGCTCGTTGATGGCTGCAATAAGCCCCTGGTTCATTTGCTCGATGGTTGCGAATGGGCGCTCCATTTTCGACAGAATGCTTGTGTGACCGAAATGCAAATCGGCGGTGAACCACATCATGGGAGGCCTCCAAGGGGAGTTGAATTTGGACATGCGGTGGCTATTGTAATGGGATTCTGTACGGAAAGGCGCTGCTTTCGTAGCGTTTCGGCCGCATCGCTGCGCATGAGCGCCGCTCTTGTTCGCCGTGAATGCCGAGCTTGGCGCAAACGTGCCGCGGTGCCCTTCTGTGTTTCCGGGCAAATGAAGCGGGCGTCGTCGGGGCAATGATGAAAAAAGCCCAGGCAAGAGGCCTGGGCTTTCGGGAGGGCTCTATGGTGTTTTCGGCGAACCGTTACTCCATCTTGGTGATGTCGCTTTGCAAATCGCGTGGCCACGCGTGGCAATCTTTGCACATCATGTCGTCTTTGACGGTCATGTCGGCATCGTCGTTGTGACAGTTGTCGCAGGTCTGCGTCGTGCTATGGATGTTGGTATGCGGGTTCGAGTCGCCGTAGTTTTGGGTGTAGGTTGAAGCCTCGTCGAGCGCGGCGCGCAGCTCAAGGAAGCTGTCGTAGGAGTTGTCGACGTCCTCGGCGGCTATGAACTTCGCGTTTGCGTGCTTCGTTGTGCCAGAGTCGCTTTTCGAGGAGCTGCTTGCGGGCGAGCAGCCAACAACGGCGAGCGCGAGCGCAAGCGCAGCCACGACGGAAACAATAAGTGCCTTCTTTTTCATCGTCTACTCTCCTTTAACAGCGTGCTTCGCGGCAACGTAGCCGAAGGTCACGGCGCGGCCAACCGAGGTTGCGGGCAGGTGGCGCGGGTAGGAAATCGAGAACATGCCACCCGAGACGTTGCCCGTGGCATACAGGCCTTCGATAGCTTCCTCGTTGGCATCGAGCACCCGGGCGTGCTCATCGATGATCAGGCCGCTTCCGCTGCACAGTACTTTGCTGGTGTGCTTGCAGGCATAAAACGGACCCGTGGCAAGCTTCGTTGCTGCGCTGGTGAGGCTTCGGCGGAACATGAGGTCGGTCGGTGTTTCATCGTCGAAGTAGCTATTCCAGGTGGCGACGGTTTCGACCAACGTGTCGACGTCGGCGCCCATGGCTTCAGCGAGACCTTCAAGCGTGTCGGCCTGTACGAGTTCGCCGCGCTGCTTGCCATCTTCGACGTCGGCGGCAAGCTGGCCCGTGGTGTCTTTGATTCCATCGACAATCGCTTGGTCAAAGACGAACCACACCGGCTTGCCAGAAATGCCGGCCTCGGAAATGGCGTTTGCCACGCAATTGTGAGGGAGCTTTTCGTTTACGAAACGACGACCCTTATGGTCGACCCAGATGCTGGAAGTGAAGCATTTCGACACCGTGGATGCATCCATGACGCGACCGGGCAGACCGCTGCGGAATACCATGAGCGTGTGGGGCAAGGGGTCGATTTGCGCTCCTGCGGCAAGGCCCATCATGTGGCCGTCGCCAGTATTGCCGGAATTGGGGGCGTATACGCAGCAGCCCTGGTAGTCTTCGGGGCGGCACCACGATTCCATCATGCCGGGGTTCGATTCGTAGCCACCCGTTGCAAGCAGCACGCCGTTTTTGGCTTCGACTTTGTAGTAGCCGTCGGCATCTTTGGCAATGGCGCCCGTCACGCGGCCCGATTCGTCTTTGGTCAGCTGTACAGCGGCGGTGTTGTAGCGTACGTCGAGGTTGCTATACGTCGCTTGGGTAGTTTCGAGCGAATCGAACGCAACAGGGCCGCGCCACCAGGTGTTCCACTTTTTATCGACGCCATCGGGGAACTTCAGCTTATGCTCGGCCTGGATGGTGTCGAAGCCGTAGCCGTTATCTTTCTGCACGGAGCTGTAGAGGCTTACGCCTTTGCCGGCCTTCTGCAGCATGTCGTTCATGAAGTCAATCGCCTCGCCCGACTGATTCACGAAGCCCCACACCACATCGGGGCGAGCGCGCCAGTACGAAGAGCGCATGATTGCTTCGACGTATTCTGCCGGGTCGGGAATGTTATCTATTTCCTGCTGTAGCTTTGTGTTGTAACCGCCGACCGACTCCCACGTGTTGCGGCCGCGGTTCATCTTTTCAAGGGCAATTACGTTTGCGCCCTCGTCGGCCGCCTTAAGCGCGGCGATGGTACCGCCGACGCCTTGGCCGATGACCAGGAAGTCGCACTCGTCGGTGCGGGAGATGTCGGAATCTTTGAATTCCTTGGCGTCGTAGGCAACAAAGCCATCGAGCTGATCCCATTCGGCTTTCTGCACGGGGATGTAGTTCGTGCTCTCGCCGAATATCTTTTGATAGTCGTTCAGGCTTGCGGCGTCGGCGCCCTCGGCCGCTACTGCAGCGCGCGGGGCGGCCAGTTCGGCTGCGCCCAGAATGCCCGCTGTCAGGCCTGCAAGGCTTGCGCCTTTCAGGAAGCTACGACGCGAGAAATCGGTATGCTCCATGGTTTCCCTCTTCCCTTCTTCGTGTGAGCAATGCGTACTCAAAAGTACGTTGAGAAGCGTATCGAGGGCATCGCAAATAATAACGATATCGCGTTTGCCCAGTTCAGACGGCATCGCAAATTACTATGATTTGCTATACTCGACGTGCTAAGAAGCTGGCCATGGAGGGGGACCGGTGAAACTACCAGAGCGTGCGGTGCGCATCGGCGGCATGGCGTTTGACCGCTTGTATTCGAACATCGTCTTTTTCAGCAGCCTGCCATTCGCCAACGCGGCCGATACGGCCCAGGCGCAATTCGATGGGCTCACGTCGTCGCTCGTGTTTGTTGTGCTGGCGTTTGCCGTGGCGCTTTTCTTTTCGCGCGAAGGCGCTCCTCGATTCGTGAACAGCAAGGCCGTGCTTGTCGTTGCTTGCGCAATGGCCATCGCTGGCTCGCTTTGCATGGCTCCGGTTGCGGCTGGTTTCATTCCAACGCTGGCAAGCGGTGCTCTTGTGGGGTTCGGTTCAGCGATGCTGTTCATTGCCTGGCTCGATGTCTTTTCTCGCGAGACTGTTACAGGTTCGCTTATTGAGGCGGGAATTGCGTTCGCGTTGTCTTTTATCGCAAGCTTCGCGTTCGTGCTTATCGGCAACGATTCGTTTTCTGTCGCGATGGTCTTGTGCCCCGTGGTTTCGTTTGCCGCGCTGGCGTTTTTGCAAGGTGACGCCGCTTTTGGAAAAACTTCATTTCGACCCCTTGGGAAGGTGGGTCGGCATCTGGAATATCGCAACTTCGTTTATATTTTCTTTTTCGGCTGCATCATGGGCATGATGCGCAACTACAGCGCCGCCCATGTGTTTGGCGACGAGAGCATTGCGCTCGATGCCATGTTGTCGTTGTCGGGTTTGGCGGTGTGCATTGCGATGGTCGCCATGGCCCGAATCGCCGATGTTGCTGCCGCCCGCTTTCTCTACCGCATTTCGTTCGTCTTCATTCTTATGTCGAGCATCCTGCTTGCTTTCGGCCGAGAAAATATCGCGATTGCGACCCCCCTTGCTTTCGTCGGTATGCAATGTTTTGCATGCTGCCTTATCGCTCGGGCTATGCTGGCCTCTTGGGCGCTTGGCGGCTCGCCATGGCGCAAGTGCATTGCCACGTTCGGGGTTTTGTATGCAGGTGAATTTGCGGGCATCGCGAGCGCGCTTTTCCTTGTTTCCAAGACGTCTGTCATGCTGTGCAGCGTCGTTTTGGCGGCGTGTGCCCTGGTGGGCTACGTGTTCTTCTTTACCGAGGCCGACTTTTTGCTCATCTCGAAGAAATCCCTGCCCGTCTCCACCGAAAACGCTTCCGTGCGTAAAGAGGCGGATGTTGTCGAAAAATCTTCTGAGGGGCTTGCGCCTTGCGAAAATGCCGATTTCGCATCGAGCGGGGCAACCGGACAATCGGATGAGCCTGAGGTCCCGTTGGGCTCGGTCGTTCGTTCGGAGATTTCGCTCGAAGAGGTCTGTGAGCGAATCAGCGCCGAATTCGGTTTGACGCCGCGCGAATCGGAAATTTTGCCGAGCGTTGCTCGCGGACGCACGCTTGCCCGCATCCAAGATGAGCTTTTCATTTCGGCCAGCACGGTGAACACGCACATCCGCCACATTTACGCGAAGTGCGGCGTTGCCAACCGCCAAGAACTGCTCGATTTTGTGGATGACCGTCGCGGGTTGGGTAGCGTCGCAAATGACGTGCGTGCCCGATAGATCCTAGTGGCCGTTGCGATTTCTATCCTATGCGCGAGCGCAATTCGCGCTCTCGAAGGGCTTCGGCGCCCCAGGTAGGCTGGCGGGCGCGTATAAATCGATTGATTGTTGGCGATGTTGCTCGCGGCCTATCGCTCAACCAGGTCGAGAAGCTCTTGTTTGCTGTGGACATCGAGCTTGGTGTAAATGTGGCGGGCGTGGCCCTTCACGGTGTTTTCGGTGAGGTACAACGTTTCGGCGATGTACGCTTTAGTGCGGCCTTTTACGAGCAGTTGCATAACCTCGAGTTCGCGCGGGGTAAGCCCACGCTCGGCGGCGATGGCTTGGCAGCGATCGTCGAGGGTCGCGAAATCGGTGGGCGCGCTGGACCTCTCGCCCGAAAGTTCCGCGAAAATCCATTTGGTGTCTTGGTCCCGCAACTCCAAACAGAAGGCGGCCACAATCAGCAGCACGAACATAAGTGCGAGCGCTGTGGCAGCATTGAGCGTGCCCATGGGTGCGAGCGCCGAAGCGGCCGATCCTATAGTGAACGGCGCGGTGTAGCAGGCCCAGCCGATGCCGAAAACGAGCGGCGTGGGCATGCTGGAATGCCGCGCGATATCGGCAAGCGTGAGCCACGTGAACAGCACCACCAAATCCCATACGCTGCTTTCAACGCAACGCAAAATGGTGACCTGGGGCAATGCTGCTTGGCAGAGCATGTCGGCCGCAAGCGCTAGAAGCGCGATGCGCCACAATTCCGAGAAGTTGAACGATTTCTCTAGCTTCAAAACCAGGAGCAGCACCACGCTGGAAATGGCGATTTCCACGAGGCGCGCTGCCAGGAAATCGATCGCGGGCACGGCGCTTTGGTTGCCCGAGAAGCGCGCGATGAGAAACGCCGTTACGAAGCTGAATGCGGCGATGGCGGCCCCCACCTTCCAAAGGCCGCGCAGGTTGTGCGATTCGAACACCACGGTCGGCTGCTCCATTGAATGCGCGTTTGCCGAGAGGCGTGCGAGCGCGACGCGACAAAGCGCGACCGACGCGATGGGCAAGATACAGGTAATGGCGCCCGCAAATGCGAAGGGCGAAAAGTGGACGAGCGTCTTCAAGAGCGATCCGGCAATATTGGCCGCAAACAAGCAGCCGACTGCAGTGCGGCATCCGATGCGTGCATAGAACAGCCCCCATTGCAAATACAGCCAACCAAGCACGCAAGCGCACACGATGGATGCGGGAACCTGCAGCCACGCCATGGCGGGTAAAAGGAATGCCGCAGAAAGCGCCAACGAGGCAATGCAGCCAAGGGCGCCGACGCTGATGCCGATTGCGCGCGACTTCAGCGTGGCGGCGCGTTTACTTGCCGCAAATCCGAGCGCGACGACCGCGACAGAAAGGACGGCGTAGGAAAGCTGCCATGCGGTCTGCTGGCTCGGCGCGCCTTCGCCCGCGGCATTGATAAGAAACGCCCATGCGAGTGTGCATGCGATTCCGATGGACGGAATCCCCCAGGTGTTTTGGGGCTGGCCCTCTGCATGCGTCGTTTGGTGCGACCGCGCATCGCCGCGATTATCGGCAGGGTTCGTTTCTTTCATTGCGTTCCTCCTCGGTGCGATATGGTACCACGTCCAACGGAGGAACTCGTTTCATCATATATCGATAGCATTGATTTGAACTGGGAAAACGATAGGTAACCCCTTTCGGGTTGGACGCAATTTGCCGTATTTTCGCCCGAAAACAACCCTCTTCGGACGGCGCGAAACGCATTCGCGCTGGCTAGTGTTGGGGCCGTTGGATAACGCTTGGGTCGTCGGCGAGCATGGAGGCTCCGTTGGGGGATGCGTAGGAGCTTGCTTGCGTCCGGGCGATACAAACCGGGCGTCGCGAAATCGGAGCGCATGGCGCACGCGACGCACCAAGGTCCCCTTGAAGGAGGAAGAGATGGACCTCAATGAAAGCCTGAATCTGAACGCCAGCCGCCGCAACTTCATCAAAGCTGCGGGTGCCACGGTGTTCGCTGGCGCGGCCGCTGCCATGCTTGGCGGCTGCGGCGCGAAAGGTACGGCCGAAAACAAGAACAACGCGGCGAACTCCGTTGCGGAAATCGATTGGGACGAAGAGACCGATGTGCTCATCGTGGGCGGCGGCCTTGCGGGGCAGGCTGCCGCAGCGACCGTCGCTACCGAAGGCAACGGTGCTAAGGCCTTGTTGCTTGAGAAAGGCGCGATGACGCTCGGCCAGGGCGATAGCCCGTTTTCTGCCGGTCGCGTGCTGTGGACCGACGACGAACACGCCGAAGGTTTCCGCCAGTACCTCTATGAGCTGCGCGGCGAGATGGACAATACCCCCGATGCCGTGCTCGATGCTTTCGCCGAGGGCATCCATGAGAATCGTGCCTGGATTGAAAGCCTGCCCGATTTCAATTCCGAAGACGTGGACTTCAGCGAGCATTTCCACAAGGGTACGGGTGAGACGTGCTACCCCGAATACGCCGAGCTGCCGCATGGCTACAACCTGGGCGTATTGTACTTCAAAGGCGAAGAATACGATCACGTGATCAAATTCGTGAACCATGCGTTCGCGAACAACGACAACATCACGCATAAGTTGAACGCGCCGCTCACTGCGCTGGTGCAAGACCCCGAGACCAAAGCCGTTCTCGGCGGCGTGTACACCTACGAGGGTAAAACGGTGTATGTGAAGGCGAACAAGGGCGTCATCATGACGTGCGGTGGCTTCGAGAACAACCCGCAGATGCGCGGCGACTACCTGTCGGGCACCACGGCACGTTGTATCGCCGGCCGCATGAACACCGGCGACGGCCATTATATCTGCAGCCGCATCGGCGCCGACATGTGGCACATGAACAGCTGCGCAGGCTTTTGGACCAGCGTGTCGCCGATTGAAGGCGACGAGGTCACCATGCGTACGCCGAAGCAGTTCGGCATCACCGTTGCGGTGAACGGCCGCCGCTTCTTCATGGACTGGGATAGCGACCACGAGCACGATTGGGACGTTATCGACGACAATCCGCTGTCGATCAACGTGGGCAGCCGTCACGGCCATATGCAGTTCGGCGGCGAATGGCCGCATCTGCCCATGCCGAAGACTACGTGGTACATCCTTGACGACGAGGGCTACCAGAAGATGATGGCTTACGAGACGGCCCCGAACTTCGAGCCGTCGAGCGACGGGTTTGGCTTCCGCGCCGATTCGATTGCCGAGCTTGCCGAGAAGGCTGGCTTGCCGACCGACGAGCTTACGCGCACCGTCGACTTGTGGAACCAATATTGCGAGGCCGGTGAAGATCCGGCATTTCATCGCCCGGCTTGGACGCTGACGCCCATCAAGAAGGCGCCGTTCCATGCATGTCACTGCTCCACGACGTTGCTCAACACCGACGGCGGTCCGCGCCGCAACGAGCGCGCGCAGATTATCGACCTGAACGGCGAGCCCATTCCCAACCTGTATTCGGCGGGCGAATTTGGCAGTGTGTGGTGCGATATGTACAACGGCGGCGGCAATCTGGGCGAATGCTGTGCATTCGGTCGCATCGCCGTGCGCAACGTGCTGGGTATCGCCTAGCTGGCCGCGGGCTAAGGTAAGGACTGCGAAATGAGCAATTCCGAAGAAACAAAACTCGAGGCCATCGGCGAGATTCAGGACAATCCCGTCGATGAAGCCGCCGTCGAAACACCCGATGCCGAGGTGTCCGCGTCTGCCGATCGAGCGTCGAAGCGCAAGCGTCGCGGCATTACCGCCTGCGTTGTGGCGGCCGTGGTTGTGCTGGCCGCCGCGGGCCTTATGGTGTGGCATGAGCAGCCGAGCTTCTGCGCGGCGATTTGCCACGATCCCATGGATTCGTACCTGCCGACGTACGAGGCGACCCCCGGCGAGGCCGGCACCGACAAGTGGGGCAACGAAGTGGCCGATTCGTCCGCCATGCTCGCCGCCCTGCACGGGCAGGTGGGCAAGACCTGCATGGATTGCCATGTTCCCCAGATTGGCGAACAGATAACCGAAGGCTTGGAATGGGTTTCGGGCAACTACGACAGCACGCTTGGCGAGCGTACGGTAACGCAGCTCGTGGAGGCGCGCGGGCTCGAGAATTCCGATGAGTTCTGCATGAATGAGACGTGCCATACGTTCACGCGTGCCGACTTGCAGAAGAAGACGGAATGGATGGGCGTGGTAAACCCGCATTCCGACCGCCATGGCGAGCAAAAGTGCAGCACGTGCCACAAGGCGCATCGCGCGTCGGTCATGTATTGCACCGAATGCCACGCCGATGCTGTTGTGCCTGATGGTTGGCTGACATATTGGGAAAGCCAAGACCTCGTCGATGCCGCCGGCTTGCCCGAGGCAAAGTAAATCAATCGGCGGCACGTCCCGCATTTGGCTCGCGTCGCCGACACCTTGACAACCCCCTATTTCCCCTCTAGGCCGCCCGTTTCTCCTCCCTTGAGCGGGCGGCCACCCCTTCGCTTCCTGGGTCCTGCTGCATATATGCGGCGGGGCCCTCTTTTTTTTCAGGTGGGGCGGCCGCTTGCGGCTGGCAACCTGCCGTTCGCCGCCGCAAAATGCCGCTTGATAGCATGGCTTCGCCAGGGAATTGCATTCGCGCTTTAGTATGTTAGAGTTCGCTGAACGCAACGGAAAGAAATACGTTATTAACGGGCGTCCCGGCGTGAACAGCCGGTTCGTCGTGATTCGCATTCGCACGGAAAGGGAGCCATGGCCGAGTACAACGAACTTACCCCGGAGCTCATCGCCGAGCTTGAGCACATCGTGGGCACCGACAATTGCCTCACGGGGGATGACATCAACGAAGATTACGGGCACGATGAGATGCCAATTTATGGCACGCGCATGCCCGATGTCGTGGCGCTTCCCGCGTCAACCGAAGAAGTTTCGGCCATCATGAAACTCGCGAATGCGAATAACATCCCCGTTACGGTGCGCGGTGCGGGTACGGGCCTGGTGGGCGGCAGCACGCCGCTTGCGGGTGGCATCGTGTTGTGTACCATGCGCATGGACCAGATTATCGAATACGACATGAACAACTTGTTCGTTCGCGTGCAGCCGGGCGTTCGCCTGTGCGATTTGGCGGCCGACGCTATCGAGCATGGTTTCATGTATCCGCCTGATCCGGGCGAGAAGACCGGCTCTGTCGGCGGCAATGTGTCCACGAATGCCGGCGGTATGCGTGCGGTGAAATATGGCACCACGCGCGATTACGTGTTGGCGCTTACGGTTGTTCTTCCGAATGGCGAAGTGCTGCGCTTGGGTCGCGAGGTCACGAAAACCAGCTCGGGCTACAGCTTGCTGCACCTGATGATCGGCTCGGAAGGCACGCTGGGCGTTATCACCGAGCTGTCGATGAAGCTCATTCCCAACCCGAAAGAGGACACGAGCTTTATCCTGTCGTTCCACGACATCGAGACGGCTATTTCTGCCGTTCCGAAGATCAAGCTGGCCGGCTTGAATCCTCAGTCCATCGAATTCATGGAGCGCGATATCGTCGATTCGTCGGCGGAATATACCGGCAACCATATCATTCCCACGGTGGTCGACGGCAATGAGTGCGGCGCATATATCCTGGTCACGCTCGATGGCAATGATGCCGATGAGATTTTCCAGCGCGCCGAGACCCTGGCGGAAATCGCCGATGAAACGGGCGCTTTCGATACGTTGGTTATCGACCATCCTTCCGACAAGGCGTCGGTCTGGGCCGCGCGCAGCGCGTTTCTCACGGTTATCGAGGCGGAAACGCAGCACCTCGACGAGATGGACGTGGTTGTTCCTGTTGACAAAATCGCCGAGTTCCTGGGCTTCATCCACAATACGGGCGTCGAAAACGACGTGCTTATCCGCTCGTTCGGCCACGCGGGCGACGGCAATCTGCATATCTATTGCTGCGGCAACAACATCGATAAAGACGCGTTCCTCGAGAAGTCGACGCGCGTCATGCATGCCGCGTATGCGAAATGCGCCGAGCTTGGCGGTCAGGTTTCTGGCGAGCACGGCATTGGCCATGCCAAGAAGGAATACCTGCGCGAGTCGGTGGGCGATACGGCATATTCCTTGATGGCCGGTATCAAGGGCGTGTTCGATCCGAATTGCATCTTGAACCCCGGCAAGGTGTGCAGCTAAGCAAACGCCAATTGCGGCCCGAGCCTTTTGCTGAGGTTCGGGCCGCGCTTCGTAATGCGCCAAGTGCGGTGCGATGCTTGCGATCGAGCAGTTCTCGGGCTTTCGGCCTCTTCGTGGGCTATTCAAAAATGCCCAGTTCGCAAGGCTTCGGAAAAACTCAATGCTTGCGTCGAAAGGAAACCCTATGTTCGAAATGGAAGTTCCCTACGATCGCCGAACCATGACGGTGCGCGTTCCCGATGAAAACCTCGCCGGCGTGCTTGCGGGCCGCCAAGGCGAATACGTTCCTGCGAAATCGCAAACCGAGCTCGTTGAGGACGCCCTTGATGCACCGCATGGGTCGCCGAAGCTCGAAGAATTGTGCCAGGGCAAACGCGATATCGTGATTATCAGCTCCGACCATACGCGCCCGGTGCCTTCGCATATCACTATGCCCATCTTGCTTCGGCGCATTCATACGGCGGCTCCCGATGCGCGCGTGCGCATTTTGATCGCAACGGGCATGCATCGGCCCTCGACGCACGACGAGCTCGTTGCCAAATACGGCGCCGACATTGTGGCGAACGAGGAAATAGTCATGCACATTTCCAAAGACGACGCGGCGATGAAAAAGATTGGCACGTTGCCGTCGGGCGGGGAATGCATCATCAACAAGGTGGCCGCCGAGGCTGACCTGCTGATTTCCGAAGGATTCATTGAGCCGCATTTCTTCGCGGGCTTCTCGGGCGGCCGCAAGTCGGTGCTGCCGGGTGTCGCGTCGTATAAAACCATCATGTACAACCACAACGGCCAATTCATCAACGATGGGGCGAGCCGCGCGGGCAATTTGCGAAACAATCGCATGCACGAGGATATGCTCGCTGCAGCCGAGATGGCCAACTTGGCGTTTATCTTGAATGTGGTAATAGATGGGAATCACGACGTTATCGCTGCTTTTGCGGGTGATAAATCGGCTGCTCATGCGGCAGGTTGCGAATTCGTGGGCGAGCTATGCCGAGTTTCTCCCGTGGCTTGCGATATCGCTATCACGACCAATGGCGGCTATCCGCTCGATCAAAATATCTACCAGTCGGTAAAGGGCATGTGTGCGGCCGAAGCCACGCTGCCCGAAGGCGGTGTGATTATCGAAGTCGCGGGTTGCGCCGACGGCCACGGTGGCGAAGGCTTCTACAAGAGCATTTCCGAGAGTGACCCTGCGGCCTTTGAGCGCGAATGCGTTGAACGCCCCAAGGAAGACACGCTGGCAGATCAATGGGAGAGCCAGATTCTTTCGCGGATCTTGTCGCACCATCAGGTGATTATGGTAACCGACCTGTGCGATCACCAGATGATTCGCGATATGCATATGACGCCCGCGAATACCGTCGATGAGGCGCTTGAAGTCGCATTTCAGCTGAAGGGCCCAGATGCCAAGGTGGCCGTGATTCCCGATGGCCTTGGCGTCGTGGTGGGCTAGGGGCCCAATCTGCGCGTTCGTATGGCGGCCGCTGGCGAGTTTGTTTGCGGCCGCTATCGCCAAAACAGCACGCTGAGTTTCTGCAAAACCTATATAGCAACTAGGAATCTCGCCCCGGAATGTTTCTTCGTTCGGGTAGGCTAGTGCGTCGCCAAGAAAACATGGGACGAAAGGGCGGCGCATGGACGATTCGAGCTTCAAGGCAATGGCGCAAGAAATCGATGGGTTGCTGGGCATCGACGAGGATCGATGTTCGGGCTTGCGCATCGATTCGGTGGCCGTGCGTGGCTACCACGGAGTCGACAAAGAGACTGGATCCATCAGTTTCCCCATTTACCAATCGGCCACGTTTGCGCACCCAGCGTTTGGCCAATCGACGGGCTATTGCTATTCGCGCTGCGGAAACCCCACGCGACTGGAGCTCGAAAACACGATCGCGGCGCTCGAGGGTGGCAAGAAGGCCATGGCGTTTTCTAGCGGCATGGCGGCTATATCGTGCCTGATTAAACTCATGAAATCGGGCGATCATGCCGTAGTGAGCGACGATTTGTACGGCGGCACGTATCGCTTGTTTTCGCAGGTATTCGCCCAATATGGCCTGGAATTCACCTATGCCGACCTTACCGATGCCGACCAGCTCGAAGCCTCGTTTCGTCCCAATACGCGCCTCGTGTTTTTGGAAACGCCCACAAATCCCATGATGAAGGTGGCCGACATCGCCGCCGTTGCCGATGCGGCGCACGCCCACGGTGCGCTGCTTGCCGTGGACAACACGTTTCTCACCATGTATTTCCAGCGTCCGTTCGATTTCGGCGCCGATATCGTGGTGTATAGCGGCACGAAATACCTGTGCGGCCACAACGATGTGCTGTCGGGTTTTTTAATCGTGCGCGACGAAGAACTCATCGAGCCGCTGTTCAATGCCGCGATGAGCGAAGGCAACCAGCTGGCCCCATTCGATAGCTGGCTTATGATTCGCAGCTTGAAGACGTTGGGTGTGCGCCTGCGCCGTCAAGAGCAAAATGCGCTGCGTATCGCGAGTTTTCTGAAGAAGCACCCGCATGTGGCCGAAGTGCATTATGTGGGCGACCCCGATCATCCGGGCTATGCGCGCTCGCTTCGACAAACGACGGGCTTCGGTGCCATGATATCGTTTAAGACCGATACGAAGCAGCGTGCGGTCGATGCGCTCGAGCGGGCGAAGCTCATCTTGTTCGCAGAGAGCTTGGGCGGCGCCGAGTCGCTTATGACATACCCATTGGTGCAAACGCACGGATCTATTCCTACCGAAATGCGCGATGCGTTGGGTATTGATGAACGCCTGCTGCGCCTTTCGGTGGGCATCGAGGACGTGGAAGACTTGCTTGCCGATTTGGAGCAAGCGCTGGCGTAACGCGCGTTTTGGGCGCGAGGTTGGGGTTCGGCTCAGCATGCAATGCACCGTTTTGCTCGCAATGCGAAGGAGACTTCTGTGAAATACGATTTTGAAACGCCTATCGAGCGCCGCGGTACGGGCAGCTTGAAATGGGATGCGTATGCTCGGCGTGGACATGCGGCCGATGAGCTGCCCTTATGGGTGGCCGATATGGACTTCCGCGTTATGCCCGAGGCTATTGAAGCGCTGCAGGCGCGCGTGGCTCATGGCGTATTCGGCTACACCATGACGACCGATGCCTACCACGCGGCGGTGCAGGGTTGGTTCGAGCGCCACCACGGTTGGCGCCCGCAGCGAGAGTGGACGGTGCATGCGCCGGGCGTGGTGTTCGCGCTGGCCACGGCTATTCGCGCCTACACGCAGCCGGGCGATTTCGTGCTTATTCAGCCGCCGGTATATTATCCGTTTCGCCTGATGATCGAAAACAATGGTCGTCGTGTGGCGGAAAACCCGCTTGTGCGCGATGCCGAGACTGGCCGTTATGCTATGGATTTCGAGGGCTTCGAGCGCGCGCTTGAGGAAAGCGGAGCGAAGCTTTTCATATTGTGCAGTCCACACAACCCAGTGGGGCGCGAGTGGGGCGCCGACGAGCTGCGCCGCGTAGGCGAGATTTGCTTGGCGCATGGCGTGACGGTTGTCTCCGACGAGATTCATGCCGACTTCGCGCGTCCGGGGTTCACGCACGTGCCGTTTGCGAGTCTGGGCGAGCAATTCGCGCAAAATGTGGTGCTGTGCACATCGCCATCGAAAACATTCAACCTTGCTGGTCTGCAGATTTGCAATATTTTCATTCCGAATGGCGATTTGCGGGCCGCGTTCAAGCGCGAGCTTGGCCGCACGGGCTACGATGAGCCGAACTGCTTGGGAATGTGCGCTGCGCAAGCATGCTATGAGCATGGCGATGAATGGTTCGCGCAATTGCAGGCGAAGCTCGGGGAGAACTACGCCGTGCTGAAGACTGCCGTTGAACGTATGCCGGGCTTGAGCCTTGTGCCGCTCGAAAGCACGTATTTGCCGTGGATCGATTGCTCGGCGCTCGGCATGAACGATGCCGAACTTTCGGAATTCATTTCACGCGATGCTAAGCTGTGGCTCGATATGGGCACGATGTTCGGCTCGCAAGGTTCGGGCTTTATTCGCATGAACATCGCAAGCCCCACGCCTATGGTTCAAGAAGCATGCGACCGCCTCGAGGCGGCGGTAGCTGCGCGGTAGGGAAGGGCGAAGCGAAGGCAATCGCCGAAAGGGCTTTCGTGGTATTTCGCAGAGGATGTCGCGAAAGCCCACTTATTACTGGGCGGGCGCGTTTTGCCCGTCAATCAGGTCGGCGATGGTTTGAAGCGATAAGTCTGTCGCGGCCATCTCATCGGCGCAGCGCTTCAGTTCGGCCTGCAAGAACTCTTGGTTCGGCAGGTCTTTTTTGTATTTCAACTCGTGCTCGATGCTGGCCCAGCTATCCATGGCGATGGTTCGCAGTTGCACTTCAAGGCACATGCGTCGGCCGAATTCGAAGCGCCCCTGGGGATCGCTTTCGTCGCCCGCTCTGCCGGAATCTCCGATTTCGAGCCCCCCGAGGGCGCCCGTTGCATTCAGGTGGTCGATGAGCTGCGACAACGATACCTCGCGGGCCTCGATAGCAGCTTTCGCTGCCGCCAGGCGCGTGGCTTCCGGGTCCATGTCGCCGCTGTTCGTGCGCGCCAGAATCATGTGGTAGCTGCGGTAGCCGTTTTGCTTCGGGTGCAAAATGTAATCTTTTTCTTGCACGACCTCGAAGCATGGCAGTTCGCGAATGAATTGCGCTACCGATGCCACGTCGTCGACCAGCGGGCAAATCACGCGCACGCCCGCTGCGTCGTGCACAGCGTACACGGCATTTTCGGCGGTGGGCTCGAAACCGCGCTTGAGCAGCTTTTCTTTCATGCTGTCGGGCGATTTGATGCGAGTGCTCCATGAAGAGATGGGCTTGCGTTCGCGATTTATGCCGCGCTCCATGAGATATGTTTCAAGTGAAATCTCGAAACGCCAGGTTATTTCCTTTAGTTTCTGTAAGTAATCGCCATAAAAATCGGCGTCGGGCGGCAATTCGATAGAGGGAAGGGCTTGCTCCTCGCGCTCCGTTGCGCCCATGGCCCCTGCGGGCTGGTGCTCTTCAGCAGGGTTGATTGTGCTCGTTGGCTGCATATAGCTTCCTTTCCGTGCGCATTCCATGGTACGGGAGCAATGCCGCAAGGCCGCCGTTGGTTGTTTCGCTGTTACCAAGTCGATGCTGCACGTTTAGGATTCGGAAAGCGTTGGGTGGGCGCCAACGGCGCGTCGTGGGCGCGGCGTCCGATTGCGCGAGGCGGCCCGCTTCGTCCGTTCGCAGCGAAAAGTTGACCGCTCGCAACACGGCTTCGGTTTTGTGAAGTTCGTTCACTTTATCGAAATAAAGAATCAGCGACTCTTGCGCTCGGCGGCGCTCCCCGTATAATCAGCGTCACTCAATAAATGCGACGACAGGGCGAGTAGGAACGAACCCATCCCACAGCAAGCAGGCAGTCTGAGAACCTGCGGTGGACGGCTCCGAAAACTCCCTCGAGCAGTGAAGCTGAACGCAGTTGGCCAACGCGGAACACCACCGCGAACCATCTTCTAGTACGCAACGCCGGCGCCTTCCGTTATAGGCATCGAGCACGGAGCCTCTCCCTCGCCCGCATTTCCTTGAGATAGTGAAAACGCTCGAAGGAAAGGGGAAGAAACGATGCAGCTTCGTAGCGATGCCATTAAAAAAGGCGTGGCGCGTGCCCCTCATCGCAGTCTGCTTAAGGCCGACGGCCTTACCGATGAGGAAATGGAACGTCCGTTTATCGCGGTTTTCAATTCTCGCAACGACATTATTCCTGGCCATAACAACCTCGATAAAATCTGCGAGGCAGTGAAAGCCGGCATTCGCATGGCCGGTGGCGTGCCGTTCGAGATTTCCACCATTGGCGTGTGTGACGGCATCGCGATGAACCACGACGGCATGCACTACTCGCTGGTGTCGCGCGAGGCCATCGCCGACAGCTTCGAGTGCGCAGTGCAGGGCCACGCCTTCGATGGCGCGGTCTGCATCCCGAACTGCGACAAGATTGTTCCCGGCATGATTTTGGGCGCTTTGCGCGTAAACATCCCGACCGTGTTTGTTTCCGGCGGCCCCATGCTTCCTGGCTTCAAGCACGGCACCACCGACTATGTGACCACCGACTTGAACACGCTCTTCGACGGCGCGGGCCAGGTGAGCGCCGGCACGATGACCGAGGAAGAGCTCAAGTTTTACGAGAACACCGCCTGCCCGACTTGCGGCAGCTGCTCGGGCATGTTTACCGCCAACTCCATGAACTGCTTGTGCGAGGCGCTCGGCATCGCGCTTCCCGGCAATGGCACCATTCCGGCTGTGTATTCGCAGCGTTTGCGCTTGGCCAAGCATGCCGGTATGAAGGTGATGGAACTCGTGGAGAAGGGCGTCACCATCCGTGACATCATCACCGAGGCGGCCATTCATAACGCCATGGAATGCGACATGGCATTCGGCGGCTCCACCAACACGGTGCTGCACCTGACGGCCATCGCCATGGAGGCGGGCCATCCCATCACCATGGACGACTGGGACGCCGCAAGCGCTCGCACGCCGCATCTGGTGAAACTGCAGCCTTCCGGCCCCTTGCCGCTTATCGCGCTGTATGCCGTGGGCGGTGTGCCTGTGGTTATGCACGAGCTGCACGAGCTTGGGCTTCTCGACGAATCAGCGTTAACGTGCATGGGCACGATTCCCGAATACATCGCCACCTGCACCAAACCGGCCGATGGCGAGGTGTGCCGCACGCACGACAACCCGTTTAGCAAAGTGGGTGCGCTGCGCGTGCTGCATGGCAACATCGCTCCCGATGGCGGAATCGTGAAGAAGAGCGCCGTTGACCCGAGCATGATGACGCACACGGGTCCTGCGCGCTGCTTCAACAGCGAGGAAGAAGCGTGCGAGGCCATTTTCGCCGGCGAGATTAAGCCGGGCAACGTTGTCGTCATTCGCTACGAGGGCCCCAAGGGCGGCCCTGGAATGCGCGAAATGCTTACACCGACCAGCGCCATCGTTGGCATGGGTCTGGCCAAGAGCGTGGCTTTGCTGACCGACGGGCGCTTCTCCGGCGCCTCTAAGGGCCCCTGCGTTGGACACGTGAGCCCTGAAGCTGCTGCCGGCGGCCCTATTGCCCTTATCGAAGACGGCGACGAAATCACCGTCGATATCGAAGGCGGCAAACTCGAGTTGCATGTGAGCGATGAAGAGATTGAGCGCCGCCGCGCGGCATTCGTTCCGCCCGCGCCCAAGCATAACCATGGCGTGCTCGCGAAATACGCGAAGCTCGTTTCCAGCGCCGATAAGGGGGCATATCTGTCATGACGAATACCCTAAACGACAAGCTTGCCCAAAAGCAGCTGGCCATTGAAGGCAAGCCGCTTGGCCCGGGCAGCAACACCGAACACGAGGGCAAAACGCTCACGGGCGCCCAGGCGATTATCGCATCGCTTGAGGCCGAAGGCGTCGATACCGTGTTCGGCTATCCTGGTGGCCAGGCTATTAAAATCTACGACGCGCTCTACGACAGCAAGAAGCTTCACCACGTGCTCGCTCGCCACGAGCAGGGCGCCACGCACATGGCCGACGGCTATGCTCGCGCCACGGGCAAGGTTGGCGTCGTGCTCGTGACCAGCGGTCCGGGTGCCACGAATACTGTGACCGGCATTGCCACCGCATACATGGACTCCATTCCTATGGTGGTAATTTCTGGCCAGGTTACGCGCGGCGTCATTGGCACCGACGCATTCCAGGAATCCGATATCGTGGGCATCACCATGCCCATCGTGAAGCATAGCTTCCTTCTGCAATCTACCGACGAGCTCGCCCAGACGTTCCGCGAGGCGTTCTATATTGCTTCGACCGGCCGTCCCGGCCCTGTGCTTATCGACATTCCCAGCGACCTGCAGGGCGCTGAAATGGTGTTTCATTACCCCGATAGCGTGAACATTCCCAGCTATCGCCCCACGTACAAGGGCAATGCGAAGCAAATCAAGCAGGCCACGGCTCTTATCGAGCAGGCCAAACGCCCGCTGCTTTACGCTGGCGGCGGCATCGTGAGCTCGCATGCGTGCGCAGAGCTCAAGGCGCTCGCTGAAGCTATGCAGATTCCCGTGGTTACCACGCTTATCGGCAAAGGATGTTTCCCAAGCTCGCACCCGTTGAGCCTGGGCCCCGTGGGCATGCATGGCTCCAAATACGCCAATATGGCCATGACGGAATGCGACCTCATCATCGCCGCGGGCGCGCGTTTCAGCGACCGCGTTACGGGCAAGCTCGATGAGTTCGCGCCGAATGCGAAGGTCATCCATATCGATATCGACCCTGCCGAAATTGGCAAGATTCGTGAAGCGAATGTCCCCATCGTCGGCGATGCCCAGGGCATTTTGGGCGGCATTGTGGCGCAGCTCGAAAAGGTGGGAGCTACGCCCCAAGACGACGAATGGGTCGGCATGGTGAACGAATGGCGCGAACGCTGGCCGTACTACGACGAGGAATTCAAAGATTACCCGGGCCAGATCGTTCCCGAGGTCGCGCTCGATGAACTGTCTCGTCAGCTCGACCCCGACAATTCCGTCGTTACCACCGAGGTAGGCCAGCACCAGATGTGGGCCCATCAGCATATCGCCCGCGAGCACGCGCGCACGTTTATTTCGAGCGGCGGCTTGGGGACGATGGGCTTTGGTTTTCCCGCGGCTATCGGCGCGAAGTTCGGTTGCCCCGATAAACAGGTTGTTTGCGTGGCGGGCGACGGGTCGTTCCAGATGAACAGCCAGGAAATGGCAACTGCCGCCATCAACGGCGTGGCCGTGAAGGTGTTTTTGCTGGACAACCGCGCGCTTGGCATGGTCCATCAATGGCAAAAGCTGTTCTACCACGAGCGCTATTCGTCCACCATTTTGGATGCGAATCCCGATTTCGTGAAGCTTGCCGATGCGTATTCGTGGGAAGCGGAGCGCGTCGAGAAGCCCGAAGACGTGCCCGCCGCAATCGAGCGCATGCTCGCAAGCGACAAGCCGTATTTGCTCGATGTCGCCATTTCGGCCGACCAGAACGTGTACCCGATGGTGGCGCCGGGTGCTGCGCTCGACAACGTGATTGGCGCGATTGACGTTACTCTGGGCGCCGTTCGCGTGAACGGAGCGGGCTCCGGCGAAAAATCCGAAAAGGAAGGGGCGGAAAAATAATGAAGCATATCCTTTCCGTGCTGGTCGAGAATAAATCGGGCGTGCTTTCGCGCGTTACCGGCATGATTTCTCGTCGCGGCTTCAACATTGAATCGCTTACCGTTGCTCCCACCGAAGACCCTACGATGAGCCGGCTTACCGCCATCGTGAATGCCGACGAAGTTGGCTATGAGCAGATCACCAAACAGCTGCACAAGCTGGTGAGCGTGAATAAGATCACCGACCTCACCGACGAAGGCGCGATTGAGCGCGAGCTGGCGCTGTTCAAGGTGAATGCTCCGGCCGAACGTCGCCACGAGGTCATCGAAATCGCGAACGTGTTTCACGCCAACATCGTTGACGTGGGCCGCAATTCACTCATTATCGAGGCAACGGGCGACGAGAACACGCTGAGGGATATGGAAGACCTCTTCCGCGCGTACGGCCTGAAGCAGCTCCTTCGCACCGGCAAGATTGCGATGAGCCGTAGCCCGAAAGAGTAAGCGCGACGCAGCTTTGAGCTGCGCAACCGCCAGATACGAAGGCGGGGACGTGCGGGAGGGCGCGCAAAGCGCAGTTCCGCGTGAGCAGGGCGGCACTACGGCGCCGTCCGTCGCGAGCAGGACTGTTTGAGCATGTTGCATGTCCTCCCGCGCGTCCCCGCAGGCGGGATTCAATCAGTTGTATACAGTCAAAGAAAAGGAGAAATCATGGCTGTTACTATCTATTACGAAAGCGATGTAAACCCCGAGGTCATCAAGGGCAAGAAGGTTGCCATCATTGGCTATGGCTCGCAGGGCCATGCCCATGCGCTCAACCTCATGGATTCGGGCGTTGACGTTCGCGTTGGCTTGCGTGAAGGCTCCAAGAGCTGGGCGAAAGCCGAAGAGGCTGGCTTGAAGGTCACCACGATGGATCAGGCTGCCGAAGAGGCCGATGTCATCATGATTCTTGTTCCCGATGAGCTGCAGCCCGAGGTTTACGAGAACCATATCGCCGCGCATCTCCATGCTGGCGACACGCTGGCATTTGCCCATGGTTTCAACATTCATTATGGCTACATCAAGGCCCCCGAAGACGTCAATGTCATCATGTGCGCTCCTAAGGGCCCCGGCCACATCGTTCGCCGTCAGTTCACCGAAGGCTCTGGTGTGCCTGATCTCGCGTGCGTTGCTCAGGACGCCACGGGCGATGCGTGGGATATCGCGATGTCTTACTGCTGGGGCGTTGGCGGTGCTCGCTCCGGCATCATCAAGGCGACCTTCGCCCAAGAGACCGAAGAGGACCTTTTCGGCGAGCAGGCTGTTTTGTGCGGCGGTCTCGTTGAGCTCGTGAAGGCCGGCTTCGAGACGCTGACCGAAGCGGGCTACCCTGCTGAGCTGGCGTACTTCGAGTGCTATCACGAGATGAAGATGATCGTCGACCTCATGTACGAGAACGGCATCCACTTCATGAACTACTCTATCTCGAATACCGCAGAGTATGGCGAGTACTACGCCGGCCCGAAGGTCATCAACGAAGAATCCCGCAAGGCCATGAAGCTCATCCTCGAGCGCATCCAGAATGGCGATTTCGCACGTGAGTTCGTTGCCGATTGCAACAACGACCACAAGTGGCTCCTCGAGCAGCGTGAGGCTATCAACAACCACGAGATCGAGAAGACCGGCGCGAAGATCCGTGAGATGTTCAGCTGGACTCGTTCCGAGTAAACCTGGCATTTTTAAGGCATGAAAAAAGGAGGCTTCGGCCTCCTTTTTTCATGCGTCGGTGCTGCCCTGCGCCGCTTTATGGGCTAAGCGGCGGCAAACCCGCGCGCGCTCTGTTCGCGGGGCGCGTTAGTTGTCGAAAGCGCCTTCGTTCCAGGAATCGATGTCTTCGATGCGGATAATTGACGACACGGCGCGAATGGAATCAAGCTCCTCAAGGTCTTTGCGGGCCTTTTCGATATCGCGTTCTTTCGCCGTATGCGTCATGTAGATGAGCGTGCATGTTTCGTCATCGTCGGATTTCGTCTGGCTGATATGCGAGATGGAGATGCCGTCATCCGCGAGCACCTTGGTGGTTTCGGCAAGAACGCCGATCTTGTCGCTCACCGTGAGGCGGATGTAGTAGCGCGTCGAAAGCTCATCGATGGAGCGAATGGGCAGGTTGTGCCCAAACGGCTCGCTTTCGGGGATGACTTCTTTGCCATGCGCGATGTGGTCGGCGAGCGACATGACGTCGCCGACGACTGCGCTTGCCGTGGGGTATGAGCCCGCGCCTGCGCCATAGAACATGGTTTCGCCTACCGCGTCGCCCACCACGAACACGGCGTTCATGGCGCCCGATACGCTTGCGAGCTGATGCGTTGCGGGAATCATCGTGGGATGCACGCGCACATCGACGCCTTCGTCGGTACTGCGCGCGATGGCGAGCAGCTTGATGGCGTAACCAAATTGGCGAGCCATTTCGATATCGGTTGCGGAAATGGCGCGAATGCCTTGCATGTAGACGTCGTCGGTAACGACGCGCGTGCGAAAGCCGATGGATGCCAAGATGGCTATTTTCGAGGCGGCATCAAAGCCGTCGACGTCGGCAGTCGGGTCGGCTTCGGCATACCCAAGGCGTTGCGCGTCGGCCAGAACCTCTTCAAAGCCGAGCCCCTCTTTTTCCATGCGGGAAAGGATATAGTTCGTCGTGCCATTCATGATGCCCGCGATGGTGAGGATCTGGTTGCCAATGAGGTCGTGCTCGAGCGTGCTCACCACGGGAATGCCGCCCGCTGCGGCCGCCTCGCACTTGATTTGCACGCCATGTTCGCTCGCAAGCTTGCCGAGATGCTCAACATGACGCCCGAGCAGGGCTTTGTTTGCCGAAACGACGTGTTTGCCATTTTTGATGGCCTCTTCGAAAATCTCGGTCGCGGGGTGGTCGCCGCCGATAAGTTCAACGACGATGTCGATGTTTTCGTCGTTGACCACTTCTTGCCAGTTAGTTGTGAACACGTTCGAGATGCCGAGCTTTTGGGCTTCCGCGTCGCTTCTGCTGCATGCCTTTTTGATTTGAAGATCGATACCATGATGTTCGACGTAGTCGTTGTGGTGGCGTTGAATGAGGCGAACGACGCCGCCGCCAACCGTTCCAAGGCCGATGATGCCAATATTTACACTGCGCATATGCACTCCCGCCATGTGACTGGTTTGCTGGATTCGCCTATTCTCGCGCATCGCGGGCGAATTCGTGCGAAGAAACGCTCAATGGCAAAAATGAATCACGGCGAAGAGGTGTCGCCAACGTACGGCAGGAGCTTGAGGCTGACAGCGTAGCCAGTCCAAGTTGAGAAACCCTGTTCCCCGAGAGGGGCCGGAAACTCGAAGTGCGGTTTTCGCTGTGTCTTTCGATCAAACTCAATCAACCTCGCGGCCCCAGTTAATCAATGTCTGCAATTGCATCTTTTTGGATAACGAAAGCGTGAGAAAGTAAGGCTGATGAGAGGTCAGACGGGGCCGTGTTCGAATCTGAGCCGGCGAAATGAGGGATTTCCATGCCCGGTGTCCGCGAGTTGTAGGGGATCGCGAAAAAAGTGCCTGTGAAGCTTGACGGCTACAAACGGTGCAAAAGAATACGACAAGCCTCGCAGTAGAACTTTGCATTCTGCAGTATATTGCTATTTGCGACTTTGCATTTTGCAGAAACATACCGCTATAAATTCTGCATTTTGCATAATACCAGGTAGATTTACAGACGAAGGAGGAGTTTGTGCTGCGAAGAAAAGCCGAGGCTCTACTCGAGAACTGGAAGCGAACCAAAGGCAAGCAGGGCCTTCTCGTCACGGGTGCGAGGCAGGTTGGTAAGACGAGCACCATAGAGGCGTTCGCGGCGACGCATTACGAGCATATGGTGAAGATCGATTTCGTTGAGCAGCCGGATGCGGTCGAGGTCATATCGAAGGCGCGCAACCTCGACGACCTCGTGATGCGCATCACCGCGTTGGCGAGCAACCCCCTCGCGCCAGGCAAAACGTTGTTGTTCTTCGACGAGGTCCAACGCTGCGGGGACGCCATCACATGGATGCGCTACCTCGCGCAGGACGAACGCTTCGACGTGATCTACTCGGGTTCGATGCTCGGCGTCGAGTCGTTCGATCTCCGATCGCTTCCCGTCGGCACGATCGACGTCGTGGAGATGTTCCCCCTCGATTTCGAGGAATTCAGCTGGGCGTACGGCGCTGTCGACGAGCTATGGGGGGTTGTGCGCGAATGCGGGCTCGCCGCGAAGCCTGTGCCCGATTTCATTCACGAAAAGCTGTCGGCCCTGTTTTGGCTCTACGTGCTTGTCGGGGGCATGCCTGAGGCCGTGCAGGCCTACGTCTCGACGAACGACACGCAGCTCATGCGGGCACGTCAGCGAAGCATTCTTGACGCTTATAGGGCCGACATAACGCGCTACATAAAAGATATAGAGCATTCGCAACGCGTCAAAACCATCTATGACGCCATGCCGGCGCAGCTCAACAAGGAGAACAGGCGCTTCGTGGTCTCGGGAATGGATAAGAGCCGGCGGTTTCTCGAACTCAGGCCCGATTTCGACTGGCTTGCCCATGCCGGCGTCGCCATCCCTGCCAACAGGGTGACCGAGCCCACATTCCCGCTTGGCCTTACGGCCGAAGGAAGCTTCTTCAAGCTCTACCTGAACGACGTGGGCCTTCTGTTCTCGTGCTTCGGCGCGGCCGAGGTACGCAACATCCTCGCGAGGAAGGAAGACGTGAATTTCGGCATGGCGTTCGAGAACGCCGTGGCGCAGCAGCTGCGCTCGAGCGGGCACGAGCGGCTGTACTATTTTAACAAGCGCGGCGTCGGCGAGGTCGATTTCGTTGTCGACGACCTGCGGAGCGGCGAGATTCTGCCCATCGAGGTGAAGTCGGGCGCGAATTCCCATAGGCATGCGGCGCTCGACAACCTTCTCAAGGTCGAGAATTACCATTTGAGCCGCGCCTTCGTCCTCCATGACGGGAACGTCGAGCGCGATGGGGCCGTGACGTACTTGCCGCTGTACATGAGCGGGTTATTCGGGCTTGATGATTAGTTGCACAAATTTAGCGGACTTATAATGCTCTCGCGGCATCAATTACGTGCGTGACGTGTTCATGCTTGCCGCCCTTGTCCCGTTCGGACGCATATCGAGCGTCGCACTGCCCATATCGGGCGTATTCGCTTCTGGCGCGTATACGCTGTACTTTATGCTCACGTCGGTGTCATTTGGGGTGTCAAATGGGGTGTCGCGGAAAACAAAAAGGCCAGGATTTGCATCCTGGCCTGGTCTTTTTAAGTGGTGCGGGCGAAAGGACTTGAACCTTCATGGGGTTGCCCCCATACGGACCTGAACCGTACGCGTCTGCCAATTCCGCCACGCCCGCGTGGCTTCTTGCGAAGCGAGAAAGAACTATACCTCAACCCATTTTCATATGCAAGCGATTTCTTTTGAAAAAACGTCGTTGCGAAAATTCGGGCTTTCGGTTCGGCGGTTCACCTTTGGTGGGCGGCGATTAGGCGGCAGCCTCCGCGCGGGATGAAGGGGGGGCATCGCGCATGGGCGTCGAGGGGTTGAGCCTGCGTTATTTGTCGTCTTCGTCGTCCTCGTCGTCGAAGAACGTGAAATCGTCATCGTCGTCTACTTCGCCGCGGTCTTTGAACGTTTGGCGCGTGCGCCATTCCATGATGACGCATACGATGATGGATATGACCAGGCCAGCAAGCACCAGAATTCCGACGCCTGCGAACGACTCGAAGAAGAAGTGGTACAAAGAATCTATGCTCATGGCAATCTTCCTAGCCTGAAAAACGAATGCACGCTGCTGCGTACCATGCGATTCTAAACGATTGCGGCAGCGAGATGGGCGAGAGTGGACCATCTTGGGAATATGCACGTTCTCTTGGTACATTTTCGCCGCTGTGCCCGCATTCTGCCGAGGACGCCTCGCGCGCTTTTCGGCTTGTGCAGCCTTCACGCAACTGGGGGCTCGGTGATGTCCGACGCGGGGCGGTTGGGCTATACTTGCTCGATACGTTTATGATGCCTTGCGCGGTCGCAATGCCCGCGTGGGATGAAAGTGCGAGGTGCGTCGCGCCACGCCGTTTGAAGGAGTACAGTTCATGCTCGACATTCGCTACGTTCGCGAGAATCAGGAAGCCGTCGCCCAGGCGATGGCCAATCGTAATTTCGATTGGGATGCGGAATTGTTCGCCAAGCTCGACGAAGAGCGCCGTGCGGCGATTTCCGTCGAAGAGAGCTTGCAGGCCGAACGCAACTCCGCTTCGAAAGAAATTGGCAAGCTGATGGGCGCGGGCCAGCGCGAGCAAGCTGAAGCGGCCAAAGAAAAGGTTCGCGAGATCAACGACAAGCTCGCCGAGGCAAGCGCCGCTCGCGAGGCGATAGATGCCAAGCTCAACGAGATTCTCGTCGGCTCGCCCAACATTCCAAGTGATGCGACTCCCGTCGGAAAAGACGAGAGCGAAAACCCCGAGCGTCGCCGCTGGGGCACCCCGCGCGAGTTCGATTTCGATTTCAAGCCCCATTGGGATCTTGGCACCGATTTGGACATTTTGGATTTCGACCGCGGAAACAAGCTTTCTGGCAGCCGCTTTACGGTGCTTGGCGGTGCGGGCGCCCGTCTCGAGCGCGCTCTCATCAACTATTTCCTCGATACGCACACTTCGCGTGGCTTCAAAGAGTGGTGGCCGCCTGTCATTGTGAAGCGCAAGACCATGTTTGGCACGGGACAGCTGCCCAAGTTCGAAGATGACGCCTATCACGTTTCGGGTGATAATTTCCTCATCCCCACGGCTGAAGTCACGTTGACTAACTTGCATGCCGACGAGGTTCTCGATGCTGCCGATTTGCCGAAATGGTACACGGCGTTCACGCCATGCTTCCGGGAAGAGGCGGGCTCTGCCGGACGCGATACGCGCGGCATTATCCGCCAGCACCAGTTCGACAAGGTCGAGATGGTGAAATTTGCTACGCCGGAAGATTCCGATAATCAGCTAGAGAGCATGACCGCCGAGGCGGAATACCTGTTGCAGCAGCTCGGACTGCCGTATCGCGTAATTAGCCTGTGCACGGGCGACTTGGGCTTTTCCGCTCGTCAAACCTACGATATCGAGGTTTGGCTGCCGAGCTACAACGCGTATAAAGAGATTTCGTCGTGCTCGAATTGCGGCGATTTCCAGGCCCGCCGCGCGAATATCAAATATCGCGACCCGGCGAACTTCAAGGGAACGCGATATGTGCACACCCTCAATGGCTCGGGCTTGCCGGCCGGCCGCACGATGGCTGCGATTCTTGAAAACTACCAGCAGGCAGACGGCTCGATCAAGGTTCCCGACGTGCTTGTTCCCTATATGGGCGGCATGGAATACATCACGGTAGAAGCGTAAGCGCTACAACTCACGCCGATGAGCGATTCCCCACGAGATATTCGCGCAGACCTTCCGCCTACGCCCCCGCCGGCGCCCGAAATTATTTTGGAGCAAGAGCCGGCGGGCGAGCCTGGGGCGAGCATCGCTGGCGAAGCGCATGCTCGCAAGGCCGATTCGCCCGAAGGCAAAAAGCGGAGGGTTTCGCGATCTACGATTGTTGCGATCGCGGCGGCGCTTGTTGTGGTTCTTGGCGCCTATGGCGCGATGAGCGCCATGGATATGGCGCAATCGAAGCCTGCCGACACTCGCCTGTCCGATTCTTCGTCGGGCGCGTCGGGCCAGTCGTCCAGCAAAGACGATACGGCGGAAAAAGAAGCGAAGGCCGACATCAAAAATTCGCTCGATTTCCTAGCGAACGACGAGGATGGCCAATTTCGTGCATGCGCGGAATCGTTTATGGAAGCCTACGATGCGGGTGTGGCGGAAGAAAGCTACACGTTCGCCGATCTTGGCGTGACTGCCGACGACCTTTCGCCCCGTTTGCGCTCCGGGCTCGAATTTTCGATCGCTCGAATCGATGTGTATAACGGCACGGCTTGGGTTGATGTCGATGTGTCCTCGAAGAGCATATCGGCTGCGGTGGAAACGTTTTCGCGGTCGGTTGCCGGCGCCGCATTGGAGTGCGACGACGAGCAGACGTACCTCGATACGCTGAAAGAGGCTTTCCTCGACGCTTTCGATGGACAAGAGTCGCGCACTACGCGTGTGCTGCTGACGGTGGCGCAGGAGGATGGCGCGTGGACGTTGAGCGATGCGAACAAGGCAACGCTTTTCGGGGCTGCGTGGTCTGCATGACGAAGGAAAGATGGGAGGCGCTCTAGGGATGCCGAAGCCGCGCACAGATAAGCCGAAGCAACCTATGTCGCGTCCCTCGGTCGCCAATATGCGTGTGGCCGCATCGCGCCCTGCCAAGCCGCAAGACTCAGAACTTCTTGAACCGGCCGATTCGTTCGATTTGGGCGATGACGTCCCCGATGCCGAATCGACTGCGGGTGCACTGCTGGGACGAAAGGCGTCGGCGGCATCGCGCAGGAAAAAAGAGGCGAAACGAAAGGCGGCCGCTCCGAAGGTTGCTCCGGCACCGGCGAACCGTGGCATGGGCGCTTTCGATTCCCAAAGCGATGCAGCAACGGTCCCGTCAGATGGACGCTCTTCTTTGCGAGGAAAGAAGGCAAGGCGCCCGAAGCCGGTGGCGGAAGGCGGGCCGGAGCTCGCAACAGGGGAGCGGCCAAAACGCTCGGCGAAAAGCACCCGAAAGAAGGTTTTTCTGGCTGTTGGGGCCGTTCTTGCTGCGACTGCCGTGATCGCGGCTGTGATTGTGGGCGTATGGGCGTGGAATGCTTGGTTTCGCTACGATGATGCTGCCGATATCCAAGGGGAATGGACTACGGGCAATCCTGCGGTGAGCGTGACCATCGACGCCGAAGCTATCCATATGCCCGATTCGATTGACTTCGCATACACGATTGATACGCGAGAGAAAACCATCTCGTTCTCGTTCGGCGAACTTTCCGGTGGCGGCTCATATGAGTTCTCGGAAGACCGATCGACGTTTACGATTACCGAGCTCGATGGCTCACAGACCGTTTTCTCCCGCGCTGCATCTTCTTCCGTCGATAGCTCTGCGCAAGGGAGCCAGCAGTCGAGTAGCGCGGAAAGCGCTTCTGTGGCGGAAGGCGAAAGCGAGCCGACCGACGTCTCTGCCGACTCGTCCTCGGCCGCCGATTCCACCGATGATGAGGCTCAACAGGCAGAGGTTTCCGCTGCCCTGGAGTCTACCTCGGGCGAATCGACCACGGGGTCAAATGCGGTTGCTCCGGGCTCTGCGTCCCTTTCCGATGCATTAAGCGAATAGCCGATGGGCTTCTTTGGAGGGCGAGCTTCTTCGGAAAAGGCAGGCGTCGAGCCTCCCGCGCAAGGGTGGGCCTTTCGCATAGATAACATCGACGTTCGCCCCGATCGCCTGCTTGTGCACGTTTCTATTTCCGAAGAATGCTTCTGCTTTAGCTCTGTGGGCCTTGTCGCCAGCTTGCTTTCGCGGTTTCCCACCATCTTGTCGCACACGTGTGTCAATAATCGGGGCGAGACGTTCATGAGTGTGGCTGCGCATACGTCGGTCGCGCATTTGTTCGAGCATTTGGCGATTGACGAGCAGGCGCGCCTCGATAACGACTCGCAAGAAGTGACCTTTGTGGGCAAGACGGCGTGGACCAGCCGAGAAAAGCGCGAGGCGTGCGTGCAAGTGAGCTATGTTGATGAGGGCGTGGCTCGCCAGGCGCTCGCCGTGGCGCAACGCGAGCTTAACGATGCACTGCTTGCCAGGGAGTGCCAACGATAAGAAAACGCTTCGCGTCTTGAATGCATCGGGATTTCGTGGCGATATAACGGCTTCGGCTATAATCCAAAAAAACGCCGATTAATTTCGCCAGTCCGTTTACGTGCGGCGATGTGCCAAAGGTTCGGAATTTGCTTGCTTATGCGGCCCTTCGTTTCTTTCGCGCGTTTGCCGAACCTTGCATGGGCTCGGGCGGTTTTAATCGTCGTTTTCCTAGGTTGAAAAAGCAACAGCGAAATACGACATTTGGGAGTTAGCATGTCCGAAAAGGCTACGGAACAGCCGGCCGCCCTCAACGATGCCGAGGGTGACGAACCTTCGTCTGACGTTTCGGTCGAAAATGCGCCTGGTGTAAGCGACAAAGCTGCAAAAAAGGCGCTTAAGAAAGCCAAGAAACAAGCCAGGCCGAAAATGCCGAAATTCATGGTTTTCCTTATGGTCATTTTCGTGATCAACTTCGTGCTCACCATCGCGAACTTGGTGTTTACCTCGCGCGACCTGGTTGATTATTCTTCGGCGCAATTGGTCGACTGGCTCAATATCGTATTTGAAATGGTCGCCCTGTGGATGCTGTGGTGCCGTTTTAAAGCGACGCGCCACTTCGTTATGTGCTTTTCCGCGTTCAATATCACCGTTGGATTCTTGCGCACGTTCGTTTTCTTCGATAAATCTTCGGTCATTGTGGTTGATGGCTCGCCGGATTTTGCTTTGACGGCCATATTTTTCGTCATCCTTTCCATTTTCGACGTCGTTTTGTTCTTCTATTTCTGGCGCTCGAAGAAAACCAAGGCCTATTTGACGGAGCCGTTCGGCATCGACCGCGATTCGGCGCTCGGCGAATACGAAGAGCTGAAGATCAATCGTCGCTCGTGGGTATTTTGGCGCAACATCGCCATCTATTATTGCTTTTTCTCGCTGGCGGGCCATTGGATGGAGTCGGGCTTCTGCATGCTCATTCGCATGGGGCTCGTTCAAGGCGAAATCGACTTGAACAATACCATGCTGTGGCGCGATTGGTTCTATCCCTTCCCCATGGAGGGGCTTGCCGTTGCCATTATCGCTGTTTTGCTCTACCCCCTTTTCGTGAAGCTGCGCGACCATATCAAGGTGCCGGGCGTTGCTTATGCCGTCAGTTTCGTCATCAACGGCATCGTGTGCGTGACCATCGAGTATGTGATGGGCATGTTCGTCAACGCCGATTTGCAACTGTGGGACTACTCGAACATGCCGTTCAATCTCAATGGCATGATCTGCCTGCAAAACGGCCTCGGCTTTGCCCTCGCGGCTTCCATCATTTGCTGGATTGTCTATCCTTTGCTCGAGCGGCTTTTCGCCAAGATTCCCAAAAACGTGATGAACCTTGTGTTTGTTATCGTTTTGGCGGCGTACTCCATTCCTCAGGCGCTCTATTTGGTCGACCCTCCCATACCCTACAAGCAACAGCTTGAAGAAGTGCTCGCCAGCGATAGCCTCGACGAGGACGATCGTGCCTACTACCAAGGCGAGCTCGACAAGCTGATCGCCCTTCAGGAGAAAGGCGTTACGCTCGCGGGAGCCGACGGCGACGAATAATTACGAATCGGGAAAGGCTGAACGGCAATGGCTCTGCATATTCCGCATATTGAAAACCCTCAGCCTTACGTGCCTTTTGGCCATAAAGATTTGCCGCGCCTGCCTCTTGGGGTGCGGTTGGTGCAGGCCTACTTCGCATGCATGCTGCTTTCATGTCTGGCGCTCGCAGGCTATTTGAACCCGAATGGCTTCAGCTACGATTTGACGATGCTTTTGGGCCTTTACGTCTGCGGCGCTTCGGCAGTGTGCGTTTGGATTATCCAAGTTCGCTCCCGTCGCGCCCGGCTCGTATGCGAAAGCGCGATTTGCATTATCAACGCGCTGTTGGTAGGGGATTTTTTCGTCAACGACGCCATAGCGTCGCTTGCAAACGTGATTGGTGATACCGCAGCCTATACGGGATTTTGGCTACAGGCCATCTGCGCGCTTGCCTCGATTGTCTACCTGCATGGTTCTTCTCGCGCGCGTTCGGCTCTTTCTTGCGGTTATGATTATGCTGAAATCGCGGGCGGTCATACGTGGGAGCTTCCTTTGGGCAAGCGCCTTCGCGCATGGGAATTCTGGCGCGACCTGCTTATCTATTTCTTTGCCTTCTCCTTTTTGGGGCATTGGGCCGAAATCGGCTTTTGCTGGCTTATTCGTTTCGGCTTGGTGATGGGCGATTACGACCCCAGCAACGTGATGCTGTGGAACCAATGGCTGTTCCCGTTTTCCGCCGAAGGCATCGCCTTGGTGATGATCGTGTTGGTGTTGCATCCTTTCAGCAGGTGGATTTTGGGGAAATGCAAGCACGTCGCGGTTGCGGTTGGCGTGAGTTTTCTTGCGAATGCGGCCGTGTGCACCTCGATCGACTTTTTCACGGGTATTACCGCGAACTACGACTATCACCTATGGGATTACCGCGCTCTGCCTTTCAATTTCATGGGCCAGGTGTGCCTGCAGAATTCCATGGCGTATTCCATCGCGGCGACGCTTATCGTGTGGGTGGTGTATCCGCTTATGGACAAGGGGATACGAAAGCTTCCCAAAATCTTGGTCGACGCGGCATTTTGGTTCTTGGCGGGCGTGTACGGTTTTTGCGCCATGCTTCATTTCATGTATTTCAACCAGGCTACAGGCTTTATTTTCGGGTAGTTCGGTCGTTTTCTCTAATCAACTATTTTGTTTCGGCTTCAACATAATGGCAACGCGCTGTGAATGTGGAGATTTTTTTCTCCTATAATGCAAGGCACCGCAAAAAAGGAATCAGGCGTCGGCGGGCGCATATCCAAGGAGGCTGACATGAGCAACAAACTCGGAATGTTTTTGGCAGGTAGCCTAGTCGGCGTGGGAGTTGCGTTGCTCTACGCTCCCCGGGCGGGTGTTGAAACGCGCGCTTTGGTCGCCGACAAGGCTCAACTCGCATGGGGCAAGGCCCAAGGCTTGGGCACTCAAGCGGCAAGCGATGCGCAGCAGTTCTGCGGTCAGGCCGCCGCTGGCGCCCAGGAGGCTTGCGGCAAGGCTGCCGCTGGCGCCCAGGCCGCTTACACCAATGTTGCAAGCGGCGCTCAGGCCGCCTATAGCGTGGCATCTGATCGCAGCAAGCAGGCCGCCGAGGCCGTGGCGCAGGGCGCTCAGATCGTTGCCGGTCGCGTTCACGATAAGGCCGAAGGCGTGAAGCCCATCTTCGCCGAGAAAAACGACGAGCTGCGTGCCAAGATTGATGCGGCTCGCGAACGCATTGCGGCCCAGGTCGCTAAAAATGCCGTGAAGGCTACCGAGGGCGCGGCAGACGCCGTTGCTGAAGAGGTCGTTGTGAGCGAGGCTGCCGAAGAGGTTGTCGAAGAGGTCGCCGAAGAGGTTGCTGCCGAAGCGAGCGAGCCTGCCGCTGAAGAGCCTGCCGAGGAAGCTGCGGAAAAAGCAGCCGAATAGGAAGCGGCGCAAAACGAGCGTTGTAAGGGGCCGGCCATGTGTCGGCCCTTTTATTGGGAAAGGGATTTGCGATGGCCCGAATGAAATTGGTGACCAGCCACGATATTCGTAAACTGCGCGTCGTTGGCGGTAAAAAGGGAACGAAGCGCATCGGCAAAGTGAAGTCGTGCGTTTTTCATCCTTCCGAGCGTCGCTGCATTGGATTCATGGTGAAACGCCCCGACCTTTTGTGGATGTTCCATCGCAAAGACATTTTTGTTGGGCTTGACGGCTTCGATTTCGTCGACGGTCGCATTCGGATCAAGCCCGATGCCTCTACTTCAGGTCCTGCTGTGTGCCGATCGATGGGAATCGATTGGGATGCGTGCGTGATATGGGGCGGGCTTCCTGTCATGACGGCGGGCGGAGTGGCCATTGGGTATGTGAACAACATTACGTTCGACATCGAATCGGGCCGAGTCGAGGCCATCGAAGCGCACAATGGCGCCGCCGCTAAGCTGCTGTTGGGAACGCTTGAGGTTCCTGCTGAGTACATCAAGGGATTCAAGCGTGGCATGGGCGCCGATTTGGCGGTCAAACAGGATTCCCGCGAATCGGGAGAAGAGGTCGTTTTCAAGGGCGCGATTTTGGTATCCGATGACGTGTGGGAGCTTTCCCCCGAGGGCGGCTGGGCCGAAGCTGCCGGGGCGTTTACCGCAAAAGCCACTGCTCGGGCGAAAGAAGCCGCCGAAGCCGCAAAGCCGAAGGTCGAAACGGCTACAGCTGCGGCGAGCGCCGCGGTCAAAGAAGGCGCCGAAGGGCTTGGCCGCCAGGTGAGCGCGACCAAAGACGCATTCGCTTCCTTCAAAGACGAGTTCAACAAAGCCGCCAACGGCGATGAGTCCGAAGAGGACGAAGAGGCCGAGTCGGAAAACGAATCCGGCATAGGAGGCATGTTCGCGGCGTTCAAAAGCGAATTCGAAAAAGCCTCGAAAGGGGAATAGCCCCGCGTCGAATATTACGCCAATCTAACGATTTAGCGCCGGGCCGGTGATGTTGGAAATCGCCGGCCCGTTTGCGCGATTGTTGCATCACAATAGCTCTGGGCGCTCGGGGTGGACGCCTCTTGGCAATGGCAAAGGAACATGGCATGGCGCAGAATTCTTCAGGCATGACGGGCAAAATCGCCTTGAAAAAAGAAGAGATTAAAGAAAAGCGCATCGAGCGCCATGAAAAGCTTGAAGCCAAAAAAGAGGAGTTCGAAGAGAAATACGAAGTTCCCGTTTCTGAAAAGTCGTGGCTCTCTCGCCTAACCAAGGCCGATTTGTTCAAGCTTGGCGGCTTGGCGGCGTTTTTCGTCCTTATGGCTGTGCTTTGCGTGCTTATTGCCCCTTGGATTGCCGAAATAACCGAGCCCGATGGCCTTGAGCGCCTTGTCAACGACGTGCGCAACGCCGGTGTTGGCGGCGTGTTCATCTTGCTGGCGTTTCAATTCCTGCAAATCGTGGTCGCTTTCATTCCGGGCGAGGTCGTTCAAATCGCCGCGGGAATGATGTATGGCCCGTGGCTGGGCGCCGTCGTTATTATTGCGGGCGCGGTATTTTCGAGCGCGCTTATTTTCGTCGTGGTCCACAAGCTCGGCGCTCCGTTCGTTCGCGCCATGATTCCCGAAAAATGGATGGGCAAGCTTGAAGCGTTCGAGAATTCCGAAAAGCTCGACGTCATGGTGTTCATCTTGTTCCTCATTCCGGGCATGCCCAAAGACGTGTTCACCTATCTGGTTCCGCTCACGAACATGAGCATGCGCAATTTCCTTGTGCTCTCCAACGTGGGCCGCATTCCAGGCGTTCTTATTACGACGTTCGGGGCCGATAGCCTTATGTCGGGCGACTACACGCAAAGCATCATCTTGTTCGCGATTGCCGCCGTGATTGCCGTTTTGGCGATGTGGCAGCATGAGCGCATTTTGCGCGGCGCGTCGCGATTCAAGGGTTTTAATTCAAAAAACGCTAGATAACGCATTTCACCTGCGAAAACGAAAAATAACCTGGTTCGGGTTATGCGAAATACCCGCTTGCGGTGATGGGTTCGCGGACGGTTTTCCCTATGTTTTGCCTTGCAAGCTTCGCCGGATGCGATGCCGAGCGAAGAAGGGTTGAATGCATGGAGGGAACCATGGAAAACCAAAACAGCGGCGTTTCTCGCCGCAATTTCCTGCAAGGCGCCGGCCTTGTGGGCGTGAGCGCTCTTGCGGGTTCGATGCTTGCGGCATGCTCGCCGCAATCCTCAAGCTCCAAATCGAGCAGCACGTCTACGGCGGCTGCGCAAGAGAGCACTTCCGGCTATGTTGGCGGCACTTCGAGCTGGCTGGGAGAAAAGCCTGAAATCGCCGATTCCGACATCGTCGAGACCATCGATTGCGACGTCGTCGTATGCGGCGGCGGCAACTCTGGCATCCAGGCCGCGCTTGCCGCGGCTGAGGGCGGCGCGAAAGTGGCCGTTATCGAGAAGTCTCCCGAGGCTTCGCGCAAGGTAAAGGGCGAAGATATTGGGCATGTGAACTCCCAGTTTCTCATCGACCGAGGTTTTGGCCCCTATGACGAGGGCGAAATCGTGGAGGAATTCGCCATGCGCGCCGGCGGCCGCGTGAACACCGAAGTCATCCGCAAGTTCGTGGCGAACTCCGGCGAGACGTTCGACCATATGGTCGGCCTTGTGAACTGGCCCGATAGCCGCATCAAGAACGTTTCTTACGACAATTCCGACGAAAGCCCCATTGCCGATAGCCAAATCTGCATTCAGCAGCCCGGCTTGGTGCTTGATGGAGAGGTCGAATACCCCTTGTATCGCGGCGGGTTCAAAACGTGGCCGTGCGTTGTGCAATTCATGGGAACCATCAACCACGAGCCCTACGAGGGCGAGGCTGCTTTCTCGCGTCTCGACGAAGTGCAGCAGTTCTCTATCCTGAAGAGCCAGGAGCTCGGTGCCGAATGGCATTTCGAGCAGACCGCTACCGTGCTCGTGCAAGACGACTCCGGGAAAGTGACCGGCGTCATTGCGAAGGGCTCCGACGGCTACGTGAAATACAACGCAAGCCTTGGCGTTATCTTGTGCACGGGCGACTTCGGTGCGAATACCGACATGACGTGGAACCTTTTGACCGAGTATCGCGAGCGCAACGAGCGCGCCGGCCTTGACGAAAGCTCGCTTCTGGGTCAGACCGATTGCACGGGCGATGGCCACAAAATGGGCTGCTGGGCTGGTGGCTTTATCGAAGCGGGCCCCCGTGGCGCCATGAGCTTCGGCGGCGGCGCATCGGGACCGTGGGGCTCTTCGCCGTTCATGTGGATGAATTCCGAAGGCAACCGCTTCATGAACGAAGCGGCCACGGGCAACTCCATGGCCGAGGCTTTGCGCCAGCCGCGCGGTGGCTTCACGGGCGTTACCGACCAGAATTGGCGCGAGACGCTGAAATACTCCTCGCTCGACCATGGCTGCGCGAACTTCGGTCGAAAAGAATACTTCACCGAGATGGAAGAAGACATGGAAGCCATCGAAGTCGACAATGCCGAGGGCGGTACTGTGCGCATGTGCACCGTCGCCGAGCGCATGGCATCTACCGTGTACAAGGCTTCCACGCTCGACAAGCTCGCCGACATGCTGGGCTACGAGGGTCAGAGCAAGAAGAACTTCCTCGCGTCTATCGAGCACTACAACGAGATGTGCCATGCCGGCAAAGATACCGATTTCGGCAAAGATGCGTGCCTCATGACCCCGATCGAAGAAGCTCCCTTCTATGGCTTCGGCACGGCGAAAGGCGGCGGGTTCGGCGGCAATACCGGAACCATGTCGGTAAGCTTGGTTACGCTGGCGGGCCTCGAGACCAATGGCGATTTGCAGGTCGTCGATAAAGATGGCAATGCCATCGAAGGCCTGTACTGCGCCGGAAATACGCTCGGCGGCCGCTATGGATTGCAGTACACCACGCCGTTTTCCGGCAATTCGATTGGCATGGCCGTTACGCATGGCCGCGTTGCCGGCAAACTCATCACGGGCCAGTCGGTCGACTAAAGAAGCGCGCGAAGCGCGATTCGGATAATTCGGCATCGTGCAGCTTTCCCTCCCATGCTTTGCACGATGCATTCCCTCCCACAGGAAAAGCCCCTTCGGGGGCTTTTCCTATTTGGGCTGGATTTCGTTGACGAGCTCGATGAGTTCGTCGCGAGAATGCACGCCCGCCTTTTCATAGATATGGCGAACATGGACCTTGATTGTTTCGGGCGAGCAGAACAGTTCTTTGGCAATCGCCGGCTGCGTGTGACCTCGTGCGAGCAAGGGCAACACTTCGCTTTCCCTTGGGGTGAGCTGCCAAGATTGCGAAAGGGCCTCGCATCGGGCATCAAGGGGGTTGACGGTTTCCGGCGGAAGAGGGGCTTCTTCGTGGTTTTTTGCGCGCTCCCTTGGGACCAAGGCGAGTGCGACGAGGTAGGCGAGAAACAGTGCCAACGTGAGCGCCGTTGTTCCGCTCGGGGGCAAAATCATTGCCGCCAAGCGGCCAAAGGCGCCGCCTACCGCGAGCGTTATCGCCGCAATTCCCCAGACCTTGCGCGTATCGCCAGCTTTCGCCGTGCAACAAAACGAAGCAATGGGCGCCGCCATGAAATACGAGAATCCTACTCCGGTGAGCACGCCGTATATGGTTCCGAGGAATTCGTCGGGATCGAATGCAACGATGCATGGAACGATTGGCAGCGCGGCGAAAAGGGGGCACAGCGTCGTAAGCGCTTGCCTGAGAGCGTTTTCTTCGGGATGCATGGCCGCAATGCCGCAGATGCACAGCGAGCAGGCAATGAAGCCCGCGAATGTGCCCTGCGTGATGAAGGCCGAAGAAGAGCGCACGATTGAGTCGTTTTCCCCTTGCCACATGAGCAGCATGGTGAACACACATATGAGGCATCCGGCGAAAAGGGGCCAAAGGTTGCGAGTTTTTTGGGCGCTTTCGTTTTCGGAATCGCTATTCGTTTCAGGCTCTTTGCCATTTAAGGGTCGAACCGCTAGATATGCGGCGATGCTTCCGGCGGCAAGGGTGAGACAAAAGCCCGAGGCCATTACGAGCGCGTTTGAGAACGAGAACAAGACAAGCGCGGCCAGTGCGGCGATCGCGCCCGAAAGCGAGATGGTGCAGAGCGCGTCTTTGAAGCCGTGTTCTGCCATGCGACGGCTCCAGGCCATGAATTGCAAGAGGTAGGCGATTGCGCAGCATGGTCCTGCGGCGACCGCACATGCGAGCGCCACTTCCGAAGGGCATGCCAGCATGGCGATGAAAAAGGCTCCACCGGCAAACGCCGCCACGATCATCGCCGCATGGAGGCTTCGGTCCAGCGAAGGGAGCTTCCACATCCCTCGAAGGCCGGTAGCAACCCCTGCGACAAGAAGTGCGGCCAGCGAAGGAAAGACGAGCGCATTGAACATGTCCGACTTGCCGAAATCGGCGAGGGTCCCGAAAAGCGATCCGCCGGCGGAAAGCAGCATGGCGGTGCTGTTGAAAAGCGTAAGGGAAAACGCCGCGGCAAGCGCAACCATGCGACGGTTGGTTGAAATCGGCACGTGTCCCTCCTCACTGCGCTGGTTTTCAGCTTTGCTATTATGCCCGTTTCCGCCGTTTTATGCATCTGTGGGCGGTTGCGCTTAGGTGCTGCTAAGCTGTTCCGATACGGTATCGTAGGTTGAAAAGGGTGTTTTGCCCACTATGGCGAGGGAGTGCGCGCGGTGCGTTTCGTTTCATGGAATGTCAATGGCTTGCGGGCCGCGGTGAAAAAGGGCTTTGAAGATTCGGTTGCCAGCCTGGACGCCGATGTCGTCTGCCTGCAGGAAACAAAGCTCCAAGAGGGGCAAATCGATATCGACTTGCCTGGCTATTCGCAATATTGGAGCTATGCCGAGCGCAAGGGCTATTCGGGAACGGCGATTTTCACGCGCCGAGCCCCTCTGCGGGTTTTGCATGGCCTCGGTGTGAACGAACTCGATACGGAAGGGCGCATCGTGGCGCTCGAATTTCCAGAGTTTTGGCTGGTCGATGTGTATACCCCTAATGCGCAGGACGGCCTTGCGCGCATCGACCACCGCATGGCGTGGGACGATGCGTTCCGTGGCTTTTGCAAAGGGCTCGAGGCGGGCAAGATTCCCGCCGGCGTGCCCGTGCAAGCCGGCGACGCAGGTGCGGGGCATGTACCCCTATCTTCGCTTGCCCGTACCTCCGATGGCGAAACTGCGCAGCAAAAACCAGTTGTCACCTGCGGCGATTTCAATGTTGCCCACGAAGAAATCGATTTGAAGAATCCAAAATCGAACAGGGGAAATGCCGGCTTTTCCGATGAGGAGCGCGCCAAATTCTCAGATCTTTTGGACGCGGGTTTCGCGGATACGTTTCGCATGCTCCATCCGGGGCTCGAGGGAGCGTATTCGTGGTGGAGCTATCGCTTCAATGCACGAAAGAACAATGCGGGGTGGCGCATCGATTATTTCTTGGTGAGCGACGCTTTGCGCTCCTCGGTCGTCGATGCAAACATCCATGCCGATATCTTCGGAAGCGACCATTGCCCCGTCTCGCTCGATTTGGACGTATAATCGGCCGAACATGGATTTACGAGCGCATAAAGAAGCCCTGGTCAATTTGAAGACACCCCTGCAGGGGGTCTTTATCGTCGTGCTGTGCATCTTGGCGTTCATTGTTTGGCTCGGTTTGCTCGTCGTTGCGACGAAGCTGTTGATGGGCTAGCTATGTGGCAGAAATTCTCGTTCTACGATTTTCGTGTCATAGCCCACTACCTTGGCGTGGTCATGATGTTTCTTGCGGCGGCAGAATGCGTGCCGTTTGCCGTCGCCGTCGTTTTGGCGGAATGGTCGCCGGCGGCTCATTACGCGTTCGGCATCGGCGTGGCGATTATCGTTGGGTCGCTGCTGAAGATAGTGCTCCCAAGCCCGGGAAAACTCACTCCGAAGCAGGCGCTTGCAGTTACCGGGTTCGCATGGCTCGCATTGGCGCTGCTCGGCTGCATTCCCTTGTATTTGTCGGGGCACTACGCAAGCCCGCTCGATGCGATCTTCGAAGGGATGAGTGCATGGACGACCACGGGCGCATCGCTCGTCCGCGATCTTGACCATATGTCGATCGCCGATAATACCTGGCGTTTTACCATGCAATGCATTGGCGGCCAAGGTGTTGTCGTCATTGCGCTGTCGTTGGGGCTCTTTGGCCGTGCGGTTGATTCGTCGCTGTATTCTTCTGAGGGGCGAAGTGAGCACGTTATTCCCAACATCGTGCAGACGGCGCGCTTCATCGTTCGATTTTCGGCGACGACCATCGTCATTGGCACGATACTTACGACGGGGGCGTGTCTCGCGCTGGGAATGCAGCCCGTGCGTGCGTTTTTCAATGGGCTGTGGTTGGCGGTTGCCTCGTTTAACACGGGCGGCATGACGTCGATGTCTACAGGCATCATCTATTACCACAGCGCGTTGCTTGAAATTGTGATTATGCTGCTCATTATCTTGGGGTCGATCAATTTCACGCTGCATAGCGAAGTGTGGAAGGGCCATATTGAGCACTTCTTCCGCGATATCGAGATTCGCACGCTTGTCATTTGGCTGAGCGTGGTGCTCGTCGCTTTCGTGGCAACGCTGTGTGCGGCGGGGGCCTATGACGATTTGCCGACCCTTTTGCGCCGGGCGGTATTTATGGTTGTTGCGGCGTTTTCGTCGACGGGATTTCAGACCATCAGCGTGAACCAGATGACGACCGTCATTTCGAGCGGCGCTTTGCTCATCATTATTTTTTGCATGGCTGTTGGCGGTTCGGCCGGGTCAACGACGGGCGGCATTAAAGTGCTGCGCGTTGGCGTACTCGTTAAGGAACTGGTTGCCTATATCAAAGATTTGCTGGCGCCTGCCTCGGCGCGGCAGGTCGTCACGTATTACCATGTTGGGCGGCGGCCGCTTTCGACGGAGCTCGTTCGTGCCAACCTCGCGGTGCTTTTGCTGTATGGCGTTGCGTTCCTCGTTACGACAATCGCGACGGTCGCGTGCGGTTATACGGCGACATCGTCTATGTTCGAATCGGTCTCGATGGTTTCCAATATTGGCATGTCGTGCGGAATCATTCAGCCTGGCATGCCCGATGCCTTGAAGGTGCTCTATATCGTCGATATGTGGGCCGGACGTTTGGAATACGTGACGCTCATCGCCCTTATTGTTTCGATTGTGGCATCCATCAGGCCGAAAAGGAGGGTTCGTGCGCGCTAATACGGGTGCTCCCCTTCGAATGTTGTTCGCCGCGCTCGTTGCGGTCTCTCTTTTTGGCGCGCCTGTTGCGGCGTTCGCCGATGGCGATGGAAGTTCATCTGGCTCGGTGAGTTCAAGCGACTCCGCTGCGGCTTCGTCCGAAAGAAAAGACGCATCGAAGGCGAAGGCCGTGGAGGGGGACGCAAGCGACGATGCAGGCGACGACGGTTCGTCCGGCGATGCCGCAGCTCCCGTCGATGGCGATGCCAACGAGATAGACGAAGGCCAGGTTTCCGACGATTCCTTTCTCTATGATGCCGCCATTGGGGATTTGGCTGGAGCCGATTCGTACTACGACAAGCAAACCGTGCAAATAACGGGGGAGGTCGTTGGCGAGGCGATCGCCGTTTCGGGCGATGCCGACCATGCATGGATTGTGTTGCGCGATGCGTCTTCCGGAGAGACGGTCACCGTGCTCGTGCGCGTGTCCGACCTGCGCAAAATCGACACCTATGGCGCGTATGGGAAAACGGGGACCACGTTGCGCGTGCGCGGGCAGTTCAATCTCGCATGCTCTCAGCATGAGGGCGAAAGCGAGATACATGCACAGGTGGTAAGCGTTTCGGCGCCCGGATCGGTTCACGAGGACGAATTCGACCCCTGCAGCTTTATTCCGGGCATCGCCGCGCTTGTTGCGGGTGGCGTATGCGCGCTTGTCTATTGGCGCATGAGAGAAAGGTCGCGCTAGTGCAAGGTCTTGTCGTAAAACTCGATAGGGGCTACCCACTTGTGAAGCTTTCCGATGGCCGCCTTTTGCGTTGCGAGCATGCGACTGCTTTGGTGAAAGAGGCTAACGTTCGCGTGACGACGGGCGATATCGTTGAGGTGCAGGCCCCTTCGGGCCACGACAAGGGGATTATCGAAGAGGTTCACGAGCGAAAGCGCGCTTTTGTGCGAAAAGATCCGACCGAGCGAATGGAACCGCAGGTGCTCGCCGCGAATTTCGATACGGTCATCGTTGCCGAGCCGCTTGTGGGCATTAATGTTCGCAGGCTTGAGCGCGAATTGGTGCTTGCCCATGAAAGCGGGGCAGCCGTGGCGGTGGTGCTTACGAAGGCCGACCTCGCGGAAAACGCGGATGAGCTTGCGCGCGCACGCGATTTGGTCGAAAAGATAGCCCACGGAACGCCCGTGATTGTGGCGTCGGCCGCAGATGCGCAAAGTATCGAAGAAGTGCGCGCCCTTGTGCCATCTGGAAGCATCGCCGTTCTTTTGGGAAAGAGCGGCGTTGGCAAATCGAGCCTGGTGAATCTGCTTGTTGGAAGCGAGGTCCAGGCGACGGGTTCTGTGCGGGAAGGCGATGGGAAAGGCCGCCATACGACCGTTTCGCGCGAGATGGTATCGATTCCCGAAGCTGGAAGCATCATCGATATGCCAGGCGTGCGCGGCCTTGCCCTCTGGGATTCTTCCGCGGGTATTGAAGCGGCGTTTTCTGATGTCGAGCATTTCGCCGAGCAATGCCGTTTTCGCGATTGTCTCCATGGGGCAGAGCCGGGTTGCGCTGTGCGTGCGGCTGTGCGTTCGGGCGAGTTGCCTCGCGAGCGCTACGAAAGCTATATAAGGCTTCAAGGTGAGGTGCGCCAGGCGCGCAAGCGCAACGAAGAGGCGAAAAGGATTCGTGACCGTCGGGGACATCCTCGCCGCTGGAAGGGTTAAAAAGCCGTCGCGCTGAGCTCATTGCTACGTCGCCGCCGATGGAACATATGAGCATAGTTGCACATGTTGAACTTATGACCAGGGGGTTTTCGAGCCCGCTTTCCTTTCTCCCATTTTAGAATCGCCCCTATGGAAACATTTGCAGACATACTCCCCCATGCTTTCGAGCATGCTTTTTTCGACACGTTGGCCCTTGTCCCGTTTTTGTTCGTGACGTATTTGGCCATGGAGGCGCTTGAGCACTATGCGAGCGAGGCGAGCGTAGCAGCCGTGAGAAAAGCCGGCTCTGCTGGCCCCGTGATTGGCGCGCTGCTGGGAATTGTTCCCCAGTGCGGGTTTTCGGCGGCGGCGGCCACGCTGTATTCGGCGCGTGTCGTTACGCTGGGAACGCTTTTCGCGGTGTTCTTGTCCACGAGCGACGAAATGCTTCCCATCATGATTGCGGCCCAGGCTCCGATTGAATTCATCGTAGAGGTGCTTGCCATAAAGGCCGCATGCGGTCTTGTTGCCGGTTTCGCCATCGATGCCGTTATGCGACTGCGCAATCGGGCTGTCGAAGCCATGCGCATTCATGACCTATGCGAGCGCGACCACTGCGGCTGCGAAGATGACGAAGCGCACGAGCGGGGCGAGGCGAAGGAAGACGGCCATGGGCACCACGAAGGCCACGGCCACGAGCATTCTCATGGGCATTCGCACGAGCATTCGCATGGAATTGTGGCCATCGCGAAAAGCTCGCTTGTCCACACCTTGCAGGTGACGATTTTCGTGTTTGCCGTATCGCTCGTTCTCGAGATTATTATCGACGGGGTTGGTGAAGAGGCGCTGGCATCGTTTATCGCTTCGAACGAAGCCGCTTCAGTGTTTGCGTCGGCTCTCGTTGGCCTTATTCCCAATTGCGCGGCGTCGGTTGCCATAACGGAGCTCTATCTGGAAGGTGCGCTTTCGTCGGGCGCCATGATCGCGGGTTTGCTTGTGAGCGCGGGAGTCGGCCTGCTTGTTTTATTCCGTGCGAACCGCCCGTTTGCCGAGAATATTGCTATAGCTTTTGGCCTTGTGGCATTCGGTTTCATATTTGGTTCAGCAATGTCGATGTTTGGTGTCGTTTTTTAAACCGTCCCCAAACATCCCGAAGTCGTCGTTCATTTTTTGCTCGATAGCCGTAGACGTGCGGCATTTCTGCGCTTAGTATACATATTGGAAGACGACGCTCCAGTTTGTCTGGTTATTGTCGGGGGGGGGTATTTCCTTGGCAATATGAATCGAAGCTGGCTAGCGTCAGGTGTATGAAAAAGTTTCATTGCTCGGGTTTGCACTGTTTGATTCAGAATTCTTGAACCGGGCGAAAAACGCATGCGAGCAATGAAGGGGGCCGACTTTTTTGAACGAAGATTCTGAAGCCAGGCCGGTACGTCTGAGTTCTGCCCAGAAGCGAATACTTGGCTATATTTCGGCAGAGACCACCTTGTCAAACGGCGTGAGCTGTTCGAAAAAAGAGCTCGCCAAGCAAGCGAACTGCAGCATTCAAACTGTCGATCGGGCTATTTTCCGCTTGCGCAAGTTGGGGATGATAGAGGTCGAGGAATGCCATGCCGATTCTGGGGCCCAAATGGCAAACGTATACCGAGCGAAGCGTTAGTTGCTAAGCCTGGCGCAATTCAACTGCATAGCTTCGGTCTTTTAAGATAGCGAGGCGCCCGCATTGCCTGAATGCCGTAAGGGCGGCGCAACGGCTTGCGGGCGCCTTTCTTGGTAAGATGGCAGGTGCGTTTGCAATCGCTGAAAGGGGATGCATTATGGCAGACATGAGTGCCGGAATGTCGCGCGAGGCGGCATTCGAGCTTTTGACAGAGCATAACAAGGAAGAATTCCATATTGAGCATGGCGAGACCGTTGAGCAAACCATGCGCTATTTCGCCCGAGAATTCGATCCTGAAAACGAAGAGTTTTGGGGGATTGTCGGCCTCTTGCACGATTTGGATTGGGAAGAACATGACGACGATCCCGAGAACCACACCGTGTATGCCGCCGAGCTTATAGAGGCGGCAGGTGGAACGCCCGAGCTCATCCGAGCTATCCAGACGCATAACAGCGATTTCAATCAATCGTTGCCCAAGCCGGAGCTTCAAATGGAAAAGGTCCTTTTCGCGACCGAGGAACTCACGGGCCTTATTGGCGCTGCTGTTGTGATGCGCCCTAGCAAAAGCGTGATGGATTTCGAAGTGAAATCGCTCAAGAAGAAATTCAAGGACAAGCGATTTGCTGCCGGCGTGAATCGCGACGTCATTCGAGGGGGCGCCGAAATGCTGGGATGGGAGCTTGACGAGCTTTTCGATCGCACCATCAAGGCAATGCAGTCGTTCGCTCCCGACCGCGATACCTTTGTAGCCGAACAATAAACGTTTGCGGTTTCCCTCCCTTTCCCGATCCTCTGATTGCGAACCTGCCTGAGCTCGCGCGAGCAGCACATTAAGTGCTGTTCGGCTCGTGCGGAAATCGCAATCAGAGACCCAGGGAAGGGCGGGAAATTCGTTCTGTATTTGTATTCGAATGGGGTTGGCGCTCGCGGCAATTCGATAACGTTTCGTTAGGGCTGCGGATAGACCTGAAAAAAGGCTTCCGCACGAGCCGAAAGCGCCAGTGGCGCTTTCGTGCGAGCTCAGGCATCGCCTTTTCAGGCCTATCCGCAGCCCCGATGGGACTTTTGCAAGCTATTCGACCGGGTCGCCCGAGAAATTGAGACCCTTGGTGAGCTTTTCGGCCGCCTTTTCGTCGAAGTCGTCGGCATCGAAGGCCAAGATGGCATCGAAGGCCGTTGCTTTCGTGCCGTCGAAAATGTCCCAGAAACTTTCCGTCTGGGTTTCATGAGTGAAGGGGTTTTCCCAGGCCTTGCGCATGCGGTTGTCGAAATCGCTCGTGCGCGTTGCATTGTTGCGGTGCGACATCGATTTATAGAACGAGAACGACCGGTTCATCACGCGCGTTTCTACGGTGTCGAGCATGCTTTGCATATTGCCCGAGGGAGAATAGAAAAGCCGCTGCACTCGGCGAAAGTCGCGTACCGCCGAAGGGAACAAGTCGATGGACGGGAACAGTCGGTACGCTTTCATCGAGACAAAAGCGTACATCTTTCCAATTGTCGCGAGCGTCTCGTCGCTTGCATGCAGCGTTTCTTCGTGCGGCTTGTAGGTTCGAATGGTGCGGCCAAGCTTGCTGAAAAGCACCATCTCATCGAATTCGCGCTCGATTTCAGCGTGGACCTCGTTGCCCTGGTTTCGGTCGAGCCCTTCGATTCCGGCATCGCAGATAGCGTATTGCTGACTGTAGACCAGCGGATGCATGGCGCGATCGAGCGAATAGTGGCACAAAAACCCGCATGCATAGGCGCGGCCTACCGAGCGCTCATCGTCTTCGAGCACGTCGAGGCTTTCCTTCAATGCCGCCATGAGCTTCGACGGCGTTTCGTGGTGCATGGTGCCGCCAAGGCCGAAAAACGCCTTCATGCTTGGGGAAAGAATGAGGTAGAACAAGGGGTCGGGCCCCTGGTTGCCCAGAAGGAATGCGTCGCGTTCGTCGGTCGACTTTCCGATGACGTGCGAATGCGCGGAGTAAACGTCCTGGCCGAAGAAGTCGTGGGTAAGGATTGCGGGCACGATGGCCTCCTTTTTTGTAAGCGACGTGCTGGTTTGTTGCGTTTTACGGCGAATTGACACTCTATGGCGGGAGCTTGCGATGCGCCGCGGCCCCCATGATATACAATCGTCGAGGCGTTTTTTCGCCGCGTCCGCAACTTTACCGAGTTTGTCATTTTGGGCGCCCTCCCGTTTAGAAGGACTTGCATGGCTTCAATGAAATTAACGAAGCGCGAAAAGAGCTGGATCGCCTATGACGTGGGCAATTCCGCATTCGTGCTGCTCGCCTCAACACTCATTCCCATTTACTTTTCGGCTATAGCCGATCCGAATTCGTCGGTGGTCGTTGCTTGGGGCTACGCCACTACGGTCGCCTCGCTCGTGCTTGCGTTGCTCATGCCGTTTTTGGGAAGCATCGCCGATCTGAAGGGCAATAAGAAGAAGCTGCTCATCGGCACCATTGGAACGGGCGGCGTTTTGCTTGCATGCTTGGGCATTCCGGGCAACGCCATGGTGTTTTTGGTCATGTATGTGGTCGCCTCCATCATGCTGAACGGTTCGCTGGTGTTCTATGACGCGTTTCTCGTCGATGCGACCGATTCCGAAGATCGCTACGATGAGGTCTCTTCCCAAGGCTACGCTTGGGGTTATATCGGCTCGTGCGTGCCGTTCATCGCGTGTCTGGTCCTCGTTTTGTTTGGCGAGGGTATCGGCGTAAACCAACTTGACGGCATTCGCATTTCGTTCGTGATTACCGCTTTGTGGTGGCTTGCTTTCAGCGTCCCTATGCTGCGCAACGTTCATCAGACCCATTACAAGGAGCGCACCGAGCACCTCTTCAGGGACTCCCTCGTAGGGCTATGGGGCACGGCAAAGCGCATCTTCGCCGATAAGCGCGTGTTTATGTTCATGCTCGCCTTCTTTTTCTACATCGATGGCGTGCATACCATCATCACGATGTCCACGAGCTACGGCACCGATTTGGGCATTGGCTCTACCCAGCTCGTGCTTGCACTGCTCGTGACCCAGTTCGTGGCGTTTCCCTCAGCCATCGCCTACGGGCGTCTGGCAGGCAAATTCGGCACGAAGCGCATGCTGCTCGTCGCGATTTTCGCGTATTTCTGCATCACGTTGTTCGCGGCGTTCTTTTTGCGGTCTTCAACTGAGTTTTGGGTGCTTGCCATTTGCGTCGGCTTGTTCCAGGGCGGCATTCAGGCTCTCTCGCGCAGCGAATTCGGCAAGCTCATTCCCAAAGAGCACGCCAACGAGTACTACGGCTTTTTCGACATCTTCGGAAAATACGCCACGGTGCTTGGCACGTTGCTCGTGAGCGTGTTCACGCAGCTTACGGGGGAATCCTCGATTGGCGTGCTGAGCGTTGCCGTGCTTTTCGTGGTGGGCTTCATTCTTATGGCGAAAGTCCCCGAGAAATAATCCGTGGTGCGAATCTGACAACAATCTAACGCTCGCTCAACAGGTAGGCGGCGGCTTTAGGCCGCCGCTTTTTTCGTTGTACCATGGCTCCAGTAAGAAACGAATGGCTGGATGGGCCAGCTTTGTTGGAAGGGGTCGTTTGTGGCCGAAGAAGCGAAAGAGGCGAAACTCTCTCGTTCCGAGGAAATCGCCGAGCTGCGGCGTCAAATGGAGCGAATGAGCAAACGGCTTGAAGAGCTGAGCACTCAGGAGGCTCAGGGCAATTCTGAAAAACAGGATTCATCGACGGGTGTTTCTGGTTTCGCGTGCGATATGACGGGCGATGTTTGCGCAGAGGGCGTGCAGCAAACGGCGAATACTTCCGGTTCTTCGAGCGAAGATGCCGCGGAGCAGGCTTCCAAGGTCGATAGTTCGGCTTGCGCCGCTTCCGCGCAGCCTTCGCAGAAACCCTCTGCCGTTTCCCCAGCAAGCGGCGCAAACGATGCTGCCGCAAAATCATCGGAGCCCGGCGGCGCATCTCGCCCTTCCGAGCGTGTTGCCGATGATGAGGATCCAAAGTTCGATGAGGCCTATATCGCGGCCGCCGTCGAAGACTTTATGCCCCAATCGAAGCCCCCGCAGCCTGCCCCGCCTTTGCAAGGGGCGCCCGGCGGTCCGTATTCGGCGGCGCAGCGGGAAAACGAGCACGCCCAGTCAGCCCAGCCATATGCCCAGCAGCCCGGTCAGGCCGCTTATTACCAAAATATGGGGGCTTCGCAGGGCGGCTATCAGGGGCAATATCAGCAAAGCTATACGCCGGCGAAAGATCATGTGGCTGCCGGCTTGCTCGCGATCTTCCTAGGGGTTTTTGGCGTACACAAGTTTTACCTGGGATACAACACGGCTGGCTTTATTTTGCTAGGCGTCACCATATTGGGTGGCATCTTTACGTTCGGCATTGCGGCGAGCGTGGTGTGGCTCATCGGTCTTATCGAAGGCGTGATTTACCTCACGAAAAGCCAAGCAGAGTTCGACCAAATTTACGTCTGCGGCAAGCGCGATTGGTTTTAAGGGAGTGCCGGGTTCGGCGCGAAGGAGCTCGTTTTATATCGTTAGCTGGTGCTTCGTAAGGCATAAAGCGACGATTGAGGATCAAAAAGGAAGCGGTTTTTCAACTGCCGTTAAGTGAGGGACGAAGCAAGGCAAGAAACGCTGCTTGATGCGATACCATAGCAAGTAACAGCACTGCAAAAAATTGCCAGACAGGAAGAAGGAACCATGGCGTTTTGTCAACAATGCGGATCGCCCGTTGGCGACAGCGATGCGTTTTGCGGGAATTGCGGAACGAAGCTTACGAGCGAGAGTACCGAGCCCGCCACGCAAGCACAGCCGCCTAACGAAAACGAGGTCGCCGCGGTGGAGGCCGACGGCGCTGTTGCGGAGCCCGAAGCTGAAGCGGGCGAAGGCGCTGCCGATCAAAAGAACGCTGAGCCTACGGAAAGCGAGGCTGTAGCCGAAGCGCCAGCGCAGCCCGGGGTCAGCGATTCTGCCGAAGTCAAAAATGACGATATGTGTCAGGGCTCGGCTGAAGCCCTGAAGGCCGATGCTGATCAGGGTTCAGCCGAAACCCAGGCAAGCGAGCCCGCAGAGGCGACCGTCGCAACGCATTCGAGCGAAGCGGCCGCCCCTGCAGCAGCTCCCGCGCCCGCAGCCGCCCCCATGTCCGATTTCAACAGCGCGACCGCCTATGCAAATGCGCAACAGGTGCCCCCGCAGCAGCCCTGCGCTCAGCAACCTTATGGCCAACAGCAGTATTATGCGGCGCCGTATGCGCAGCCTGAAAAAGGCCCGCTCGGAAAAGCTTGGGCCGATTTCGCCGCCGCGCCGAAGAAGTTCTCCACGCTGCTGAAACTTGCGCTCGCGATGTTTTTGCCGGGCGCCAACGAACTCATTATCTCGGGCTATTCGTGCCATTGGGCGAAAGATGCCGCGCTTGGCAGAAAGAGCCCTATGCCCGAAAAGCTCATTCGACCAGGCGTGCTCGATTCGGGCCTCTATTCCTATGTGGTGTCGTTCCTCGTCGGCCTCGTATTCTTCGCCGCGTATTTCATCATCTCGGTCCTTTTCGATGCGATGAGAATGCCCGACATCATTACGATGCTCGTTTTTCTGGCGCTTACCGTGCTGTATGTTCCCACTTCGGCCGTCATGCAAATGCGCGCCGTTATTTGCTCTCGCGTGAGGGATGGCTTTGCTTTCGGCAAAGTGTTCGAGGAGCTGTTTAGCAGCAAGAAGTTCGGCAAAATCCTCATTGCTGCATTTGTTCCCGGCCTTATCGCGCTTCTTGTTGCGCTGGTGCTCATTTTCTTGTTTGCCATGCTGTTCGGGCTTGTGGGGGCGATTGGATCCATGGCTCATTATGGTGGCCCCATGCTCATTAACGGTTCGTCAATGTGGGTCTTGGGCTACCTGGGCTTTTTCGGCGTGATTGTCCTTCTCGTGTTCCTCTATGCGATATTTTTCGTGCTCGTCGCATCGGAAATCGTTTCGATGCGCGCCATGGGCTACATTTTCGAAGAGTTCCAGCCGCAAAACTGGCAGGAGTACCAGGAAAACTCGGCTGCTTACGCAAAGGACGTGTTGTAGGCGGAAGTCGAATCGACGTCTCGCGAATCGAAAAAAGCTCGCCATCAGGCGAGCTTTTTTAACGCATCCAATCGGAGGAAACCAGGCATATGGGCAAAAAATTGGGACAGTTGCCTCTTGGGAAATTGTCCCAGGAAGCTGTCCCAGTTTCACATACGGGCCAAAAGTGCGCAGGGGCTTATAGCTCAAAAACCAAGGCGTTCGTTCGTTGAAATCGAGCGCGGCTGCGTTATGGCAAAAGGCTGACGTTTTCACCCCTCATCGCCTTGTTCATGGTTCGTACCGAGCACATTGCTCCGCACATGGTGCATGTGCTCGGGTCGTGCGGGTTGGTCGATGCGACGTATTCCTCGGCTTTTTTGCGGTCAATCGCCTCGTCGAACATGGCATTCCAGTCGAGGCGCTGCCGTGCGCGCGCCATGCGGTCGTCCCAGTCGCGCGCGCCGGGCACGCCGTTTGCCAAATCGGCTGCATGAGCGGCGATCTTCGAGGCGATGATGCCCTCGCGCACATCTTGTACGCTGGGAAGGCGCAGGTGCTCGGCCGGGGTCACGTAGCAAAGAAAATCGGCCCCGTTCGCGGCGGCAATCGCTCCGCCGATCGCCGAAGTGATATGGTCGTAGCCCGGTGCAATGTCGGTCACCAGCGGGCCGAGCACGTAAAACGGCGCGTTGTGGCACAGGCGCTTTTCAATCTGCATGTTCGCGGCGATTTCGTTCATCGCCATGTGCCCGGGGCCTTCGATCATGACCTGCACGTTGCGCTCCCATGCGCGCTTGGTGAGGATGCCCAGTTCGATCAGCTCGCTGACCTGTCCCGCGTCGGTCGAATCGCTCACGCAGCCCGGGCGCAGCGCATCGCCAAGCGAAATGGTGACGTCGTGTTCGTAGAGAATATCCAACAGCTCGTCGAAGTGCTCGAAAAACGGATTTTCGTTCCCGGTCATTTCCATCCAAGCGTAAATGAGGCTTCCGCCGCGGCTCACGATGTTCATCATGCGTCCACTGCGCTTGAAGCTGTCGATCGATTTTCGGTTGAGTCCCGCATGGATGGTGACGAAATCGACGCCCTCTTCGGCATGGGCGCGCACCACATCCAAAAAGTCTTGGGCAGAGATGTGTGCGAGGTCTTTTTCCAGGTAGCCTACGGCATCGTACATGGGAACGGTGCCGATCATTGCCGGCGACATGTCGATAAGCGCGCGGCGGAAATCGTGCGTTTTGCCGTAATTGGACAGGTCCATGATGGCTTCGGCGTCGAATTCGAGCGCCGTTTTGACCTTCTGCATCTCGCAGTCGTAATCGTGCTCATCGCCCGAGATTCCCAAGTTCACGTTGATTTTCGTCCTGAGCCCTTCGCCTACGCCGCGGGCAACGAGGGCAGGATGGTTATGGTTGGCCGGAATGGCGATGGTTCCGCGCGCAACGCGATCGCGGATGATATCGGCATCGATTCCCTCGTCTTCGGCGACATGGGCCATCTGCGGGGTAATGATGCCTTGTTTGGCGGCTTCCATCTGGGTGGAATATGATTGGGTCATGGCACTTCCTTGGTCGGCGGGCGGCCGTTGCGCCTCGCTGCAGTGCCCAAAAGGCGCAATCGCCCCCCCCTGCTTTCGGCGCCTAAACAACGGCGCGTGAAGGCTTTCGCCCCTTGTGTTCGTGGCGGTTGCAAGGGTACCTTCAATGCGCTTGCTGTCTTTGCGCGGGGCAAGGTGGTTTTGACTGCGTCTTCCTGGGCGCTCGCTTTCCGCAACCTAAGGCCCGAAGTCTTTGGCCAAGTATAGCCGCTCGCGGGCGAGGGTCGAGGTTGTGTCGATGGATGGCACGAAATGTGCTGTTCGATTGCGGAAAGAACATGCGTTTAGAAAGGGCGATCATGAAAATTGTGGAGCAAGGAGCAATGGGCACGGCGCTCGATGGCGAAATGGAGGGCGCTTCGCTTGAATCGCGCATAGCCCGCATGGAAGACCGCGTTCGCATAGAGGAGCTTTTGGCGCATTACGCTCGGTGCGTCGATACGCAAGACGCCGAGGGCGTTGCGGCCGCGTTCACCGAAGATGGGCAGATGTGCAACCCCGGCATGCCTGCTCTTGCGGGGCGTGCCCGCATCGCCCGGCTCTACGGTAAGTTGCTTCCGGCCATGCGCACGTCGTCTCACCTTATAGGGTCGCAGCAGGTCCATTTCGTCAATGCCGACAAGGCTTTGGTCCATGCGGCGTTTCAGGCGTGGGACTCCTACAACGCTGCTGACGCCCTTGATTGCCTGTCGTTTGGCTTTTATGAGGTCGAAGCGGTTCGCGAGGGCGATGGGGAATGGCGCATGGCTGCGCTCAACATCAATTTCGCGGGCCAGCTCGAGGTGCCAAACGATGGGTGTTTGCATGACGGCTCGGGTATGAATGGGCGTTTTTGCGAGCAATTTGCGCGCCCGTGGCCTCCGAAGCCCCGCGAATAGCGAAAGCTCGTTTTCCGCGCCGAGCGCTACGCCCGGGGGCGTGGCGATTTAATTCGGAATGGCCGTTTTTCCTGGGGTTTTGCTGCGTTACACTGAAGGAGCATTCATTGCATCGTTAACCTGCGAGTAGGGGATAACCCAGGAAGAGACGGTGGTATCGATGGCAGCTCCCGAGACGTTGCATGTCCGCAACATCGTGCTGGTCGGACAAGATGGTGCGGGCAAAACTTCACTGGCCGAGGCCATGCTTTATATTTCCGGCCAAACGCCGCGCATGGGCACGACGCACGACGGAAAATCGTACCTCGACTACGATGCCGAGGAAATCAAGCGCAAATTCACCATGGGCACATCGATTGCGCCCATTCCGTATAAAGATTATAAGATCAACTTGCTCGATACCTCGGGCCACCCCGACTTCATCGGCGACACGCTTGCCACTATGCATGCTGCCGAAATGGCCATGTTCGTCGTCGATGCCGTCGAGGGTCCACAGGTCATGACGACGAAATTGTGGCGCGAGGCCGAAACCATGCGTCTGTCGCGGTCGGTTTTCATTAACCACATCGATCGCGAGCATGCGAATTTCGATGTGATCATGGCGACATTGCATGCCCGCTTCGGCGCGCGTTTGGGGGTTGTGACCATCCCCATCGGTGTTGACAAAGATTTCAAGGGCGTTATCGATGTGCTGCGTATGAAAGCGCGCTATTTCGAAGGCGACGCCGAGCGCGTGGAAGATATTCCCGACGAATACCTCGACCAGGCGCAGGTGGCGCGCGACAAGCTGTGCGACCTTGTCGCCGAGGCCGACGACGAGCTTATGATGAAGTACCTCGACGGCGAAGAGCAGCTCACGCAAGACGAGCTCGAAGGCCTGCTCGACAAAGCCATCGCCCAAGAGCTCTTCATTCCCGTTTTCGTTGGGTCGACCATCGTCAAGCAGGGAATTCAAGGCCTCATGGAAGACATCTGCACGTATTTCCCGCACCCCACGGCCCATGGCCCCATTCTTACCGCCGATGGCGGCGAAGTGCTCGTGACGAAAGAGGGCGATCCTGCGGGCTTTGTGTTCAAGACGCTGGCCGACCCGTATGTCGGCCGCCTGAGTTTCATCAAGGTTCTTTCGGGAACCGTTGTGCCGGGGCTTGAGCTCCAGAATGCCCGAACGGGCAAGAAGGAGCGTTTGGGGCATGTGTGCGTGATGAAGGGCAAAGAGACGACTGCGGTGAAAAGCGCCATGGCGGGCGACATCATTGTTGTTCCGAAGCTTTCCGAAACGCGCACAGGTGATACGCTTTCCGCTCGGGGCAATATCGCCATCGCGCCGTTGCCATTCCCGATTCCCCAATATCCGGTCGCTATCGAGGCCGCGAACAAGAAAGAGGAAGACAAGCTGGGAACGTTTTTGGCACGCGTTGCCGAAAACGACCCGACCGTGCGCATCGAGCGGCGCGAAGACACCCACCAAACCGTGATAACCGCTATGGGCGAAGCCCAGGTCGATTGCCTGCTCAATCGATTGCGCGAGCAGGTAAAAGTTGAGGCTCGGTTGGTTGACGTGCGAATACCGTATCGCGAAACCATTCGCAAGGCGGCCGAAGCCGAAGGGCGCCACAAAAAGCAAACCGGCGGTGCTGGGCAGTTCGGCGATTGTTGGCTGCGACTTGAGCCAAACCCCGGCGAAGGCTACGAATTCGTCGATGCGATTAAGGGCGGCGCAATTCCCGGCGGGCTAGTTCCGGCTGTTGACAAGGGCGTTCAAGAGGCCATGCTCGAAGGCGTTGTGGCCGGCTATCCCATGGTCGATATAAAGTGCACCGTGTTCGATGGGTCGTATCACCCGGTCGATTCCAACGAAATGGCTTTCAAGACGGCTGCGCGCATCGGCTTTCGTGCGGCATGCGAACAGGCATCGCCCGTCGTGCTTGAACCCATGGCCACGATGAGCATCGCCGTGGGCGAGCAGTTCGCAGGTGCGGTGATGGGCGATATTTCCACGCGCCGCGGGCGCATCATAGGCACCGATTCCAACGACGCCGGCGAAACGGTCATCATGGTGCGCGTTCCGTATGCCGAGGTCGTGAGCTATACGAAAGATTTGCGCAGCATTTCGCGCGGGTCGGGCAGCTATACCGTGGAGCTTGATGGCTACGAGCAGGTTCCCGCCGATGTGCAAAAGAAGCTTGCCGCCGAATACGAGGCACGCCGCGCTGCCGGTAATTAATCGGGGCAAAGAAAGCGGGTCGGGGCGACGCCCTTTGACCCGCTCTCGCTTTCCTGTAAAGTGGGTCGAAGGGACCGTTCCTTTGACCCACTTTTTTGAGAGGCGCCCATGAAACTTCAGCAGCTTACCTATGCCGTGAACGTCGCCGAATATGGCAGCGTTACCGAGGCGGCGCGCAGGCTGTATGTGTCGCAGCCTTCCGTCACGAGTTCGATTCGCGATCTTGAGCGTGAAATGGGCGTTCATATCTTCGATCGAACTAATAAGGGCGTTGTGGTGACCGAAGAGGGCGAAACGTTTCTGGGCTACGCTCGGCAAGTGCTCGATCAGGCTGAGCTGCTGGAAGGCAAGTACAAGAAAACGAGCCAGAGGGTGCCCCATTTCAGCGTTTCGTGCCAGCACTATTCGTTTGCGGTGAACGCGTTCGTCGATGTGATTCGCGAATTCGATGCCGAGCGCTACGATTTCACGTTGCGCGAAGAGCAAACGCACGAAATCATCGAAGATGTGACGCATATGAAAAGCGAACTTGGCGTGCTGTATTTATCGGCGCGCAATCGCGAGGTCATCGAAAAGACGATTGCCGCAAATGAGCTCGTGTTCGAGCCGTTGTTTCGCGCCGAGCCGCATGTGTTCGTCTGCTCGGAGCATCCGCTCGCCAACCGGGCTTCGGTGACGATCGACGACATGGCCGACTACCCGTTTTTGTCATATGAACAGGGAAGCTATAACTCGTTTTATTATTCCGAGGAACTGACCTCAACGCTTGATCGTCGGAAAAATATTCGCGTGCGCGACCGGGCCACGCTGTTCAATTTGCTCATCGGCCTCGATGGCTACACGGTATGTTCGGGCGTTATCAGCGCCGAGCTGAATGGCCCATCGATCGTGTCTGTTCCGCTCGATATCGACGAATACATGGAAGTGGGGCTCGTTGCGCGTAAGGGCACACAGCGTTCGATATACGGGGCTGCGTACGTCGAAGCGATTCGTCGGCATATTCCGCAGGAGCGATAGCGCGGCTGGGACGGTTGCCTCTGAGGAACGTGTCCCGGTCGCTAGTTGCAATAGGTAAAACCTATTGCAACTGAAAAGAAACAGGTATTTTGCAATCGCCGTGATGAGCTCCATACTGTTCGACATGAAATAACCAATTCGAACAGAGGGTAATACCATGGCTCTTTCTTGCGAAACCACCGCACCGTTCCGTTGCGATATTGTGGGGAGTTTTTTGCGCCCCGACGTGCTGAAACAAGCGCGTGCCGACTTCAATGCCGGCGTTATTGACGCCGCGCAATTGAAAACCGTTGAAGATGTTGCCATTCGCGATTTGGTGGCAAAGCAAAAAGCTGCAGGTTTGAAGGTCGTGACCGATGGGGAATTCCGTCGCAGCTATTGGCATCTCGATTTCATGTGGGGGCTGCAGGGCATCGAGCGTCGCGCGAGCCGTGAAGGCTATATGTTCCACGATGAAGAGACCACGGCCGACACCGCTGTGGTGACAGGCGCTATTTCTGGCGAGAATCACCCGTTCGTCGAACACTTCAAGTTCGTAAACGCGCTCGCGGGCGATGATCGCGTGGCCCGCCAAACCATGCCGGCGCCGATTCAGACGTTCTCGGAGGTCACGCTTGATCGCTGCGATGGGCAGCAGGAAAGCCTGCGCGCGGTATATTCGACGGACGAGGCGCTGGTCGATGCGATTGCGGCGGCGTATCGCACGGTGATTGCCGATCTGTATGCCGCCGGATGCCGCAACATCCAATTCGACGATTGCACGTGGGGGATTTATTGCGACACCGATTTCGTTGAGAAAACGGGCATGCAGCCGGTCGATATCCAAAAAGTGAGCGAGCTCGGCGTGGCGTTGAACAATGCGGCCATTGAAGGCGCTCCGGAAGACCTTGTAATCAATACTCATGTGTGTCGCGGCAACTACCATTCCACGTATGCGTTCGAGGGCGGCTATGACCCCATCGCACCGTATTTGTTCGCGAACGAGAACGTGGACGCATTCTATCTGGAGTTCGATACGCCGCGCGCGGGCGGCTTTGAGCCTTTGAAGTATGTTGCCGAGGGCAAGAAGGTGGTATTGGGCCTTATCACGTCAAAACAGCCTGGGCTTGAAAGCAAAGAGGCCGTGAAGGCTCGCATCAAGGAGGCTTCGCGCTATGTTCCTCTAGAGAACTTGTTCCTCTCGCCGCAGTGCGGCTTTGCCAGCTGCGAAATTGGCAACAAGCTTACCGAGGAAGAGCAGTGGGCGAAAATCGCGCTCATCCAAGAAATTGCCGTCGAGGTATGGGGCGCATAGGCGAGCGGTCAAAAGCGTAAATCGAATCGGGCTGGGGGCTTTGGCGCTTCGGCCCGATTCTTTTTTGCCTTGCGTTCGTTCACGTTGCCGTGACGGGGCGTTCATCTTCTTGAAATCGACCGCTGCCACAATGAGCCCATTGCGCCGATTGCGAAGGGGGCAGCCCATGGAGATTTACGACAACCTCGTCGAACATACGCCGCGAATAAACGCGCAGCTCGCACGCTATGGCGTGAAATTCGGCCTTTATAAAGACGGGCAGTTCAACGAGCGGCTGTTTCCCTTCGATGCCGTGCCGCGTATTATTTCGGCCGAATCGTGGGAGCGCCTCGAAGCCGGCCTCATCCAGCGCGTCGATGCATTGAATGCGTATTTGTGCGATCTGTATGGCGAAAAGCAGATCATCGCCGATGGTGTGGTTCCGAGCGATTTCGCTTTTGCGAGCAGCGGATATTTGCCCCAGTGCGAAGGCATTAAGCCGCCGGGAAAAATCTATAGCCATATTTCGGGAATCGATTTGGTGGAAGGCGAAGACGGCGAGTGGTACGTGCTCGAGGATAACCTGCGCATTCCCTCGGGGGCGAGCTATCCGCTTATTGCGCGCGATTTGTGCCGCCGCTGCAACGCGAGCACGTTTCGAGGGTCTGCCATTCGGGACAATCGCGATTACGGCGCTCGCCTGAAGGCAGTGATGGACAACGTGAATCGCGGCGGAATCAATGTGATTCTTACGCCGGGTCGCTATAACGCCGCCTATTTCGAGCATTCGTATCTCGCCGAGAAAGCGGGCGCGGTTCTTGCTGAGCCAAGCGAGCTGTTCGTCGAAAATGACACGCTCTTCTTCCGCGATGCCGCCGCAAATCGCCGTGTTGGAGCCGTGTATCGACGCTTGTCCGATGAATATCTCGATCCGCTGTGCTTTTTGCCGGAAAGCCTTATCGGCGTGCCGAACCTTATGGCGGCCTATCGCGCTGGCAACGTTGCCATCGTGAATGCCCCCGGCAATGGGGCGGCCGATGACAAGGGAATTTATTATTTCGTTCCCAAGATGGTCGAATATTACCTGGGCGAAAAGCCCATTCTGAAAAACGCCCCCACATATCTGCCGTTTTACGACGACGATATGGCCTACGTGCAAGAAAATGCCGACAAACTCGTGATCAAAGATGTTGCCGAGGCCGGCGGCTATGGCGTGGTTTTCGGAAGCGAGCTTTCTTCCGAGAAGCTCGAGAGCCTCAAATCGCTTATTCGGCGTGAGCCGCGGCGCTTCATTGCGCAGGAGGTCATCGACTTCAAATGCCTTCCCACATGGATTGGCGGGGAAATGGTGCCGCGCAAGGCCGATCTTCGCGCGTTTGTGCTTTCCGGCGAGACGACGACCGTGTGGCCAAGCGGCCTTACTCGCTATTCACGCCAAGCCGGTTCGAGCGTGGTGAATTCGTCCCAGGGAGGAGGGTTCAAAGACACATGGGTTCTTTGTCGCTAGAAAAGGTGGACCATCTGCTGTGGCTTGGCCGTTATGTCGAGCGCAGCCAAACCACCCTTCATTTCATTCTGTCGACCTACGATGCGGCCCTCGATTCGGTTGAGGGCAATTGGAAAGGCCAGTTGGAAGAACTTGGGTTCGACCAAGAAAATGACGACCCCATCCAGTTTTTCCGTTCGTGCCTTTTTGACATGGATCATCCGAGCTCTTTGGCGCATTCGATGGATGCCGCCTATGGCAATGCGGTAACGCTGCGAGACGTTTTGGGAACCGAGAGCATCGCCTATGTTCAGATGGCTCAAAACAGCATCGAGGCGGCACGCAATTCCGATGCCCCACTCGTTGATTTGCAAAGCATGCTCGACGACGTCATGGCGTTTAAGGGCAGCGTCGACGATTACGTGGCCGATGATGCCGCTCGAAACATCATCAAATGCGGCATCTCCATCGAACGCCTCGACTTGTATGCACGCCTTTCGTATCGCCTTGGGCAACTTCGCCAAGAAACCCATCGTCTTGCGAGCCGCATCGACCGTATTGGCGTTCCTTACGACAAGGCCGCCTTCAAGCGTGTGGTCGATATCGTGTTCGCCCCTGGTTTTCAGGCGAACGCGACCTATGAGCAGCTTGGTGAGCTGCTGGAATGCATAGCCCGCATCTTCTAGCGGCGGAAAAGAGGTCGCTTTGAGGATACTCAATTTCACCTTTGAAACCACGCTGAGCTTCAGCGAACCGGTCGAAAGCCACGATTTTGTGCTCCGATGCCTTCCACGCACGACTCCTTTGCAAACGGTGCTCGAGTCGCAGCTGATTTTGGCCCCGAGTGCCAACGTGAGCTCCCAGCGCGACGGGTTTGGCAACGAGTTGCGCATCGGGCGCATAGAACAGCCGCACGAAGAGTTCGATTTCATTGCAAGCGGGCTTGTCGTGGTCGATGAAACCCCTGCTGGAAAGCGTGAACTCGCCCATCCCGTTTTCGGGCAGTATTCACCGCGCGCATTCGCAGACGAGGCCATTCGCTCATTTTCCAGCGATGTTTTACGCGTGATGGGAAATGCGTCCCCCATGGCGAAGGCGTGCCGCCTTTCCAAGGCGTTGCACGATCGCATGGAATACGTTCCCGGCGCGACCGACGTCTCCACAACTGCGGCGCAGGCATTTGCGGCGGAGCGTGGCGTGTGCCAAGATTTCGCCCATGTGCTTATCGCGTTATGCCGTTCGGCAGGCGTGGCGGCACGTTATGTGAATGGTCTTATGGTTGGAGAAGGCGCGACCCATGCGTGGGTTGAAGTGTATGATGGCGAATACTGGCGGGGCATAGACCCCACGAACGATTGCCTTGTCAACGACGGCTATATAGCGTTTTCCCATGGGCGCGATTTTTCCGACTGCCCCATTGAAGTGGGGGTTTTCCGCGGCGGGGCAAGGCAAGACCAACGCGTATCGGTAAGCGTTTCAGGCAACGATGCAATGTCGTGAATCGCTGGCTAGAAGAAGGTTCTCGGTGTGATACAGACCGTGTTTTCGGCGGAGCTTCCTATTGGCGAGCATCTGCTCATACAAAAGAACACCATTTGCGGCACGGCTGGCGACGGCCCCCGCATGGCTATCGTCACGGGCGTGCATGGCGATGAGCTAGAGGGGCAATATGTCGCGTTCGAGCTCGGCCGGCTTTTGCAAGCGAACCTCGACAAAATCACGGGGTCATTCGATATTTACCCGGCAATAAATCCGCTCGGCATCAATTCCATCCAGCGCAGCGTGCCGACATTCGACCTCGATCTGAATCGCACGTTTCCGGGCGATGCCCAGGGCGCTCTTACCGAGACCCTTGCCGCTGCCGTATTCAAAGACATTCGTGGCGCTGCGGCGGCTGTCGATATTCATGCGAGCAACATTTTCCTGCGCGAGATGCCCCAAGTGCGAATCAACGAGCTTTCGGCCGAAACGCTTTTGCCGCTCGCTCCGTTGCTCAATGTCGATTACGTTTGGGTGCACGCATCGGCTACGGTATTGCAAAGCACGCTTGCCTATTCCCTTAATTCGGTCGGGACGCCCTGTTTGGTGGTCGAGACGGGCGTCGGCATGCGCATAACGCAAGATTACGGGGAACGCCTTGTGCAAGGCATTTTGCGACTTGCTTCTCATTTGGGCATTTGGCACGGGGAGTTCGTGTCAGATGAGCAGCCTATCGTGTCGCGCGACGGCGATGTTGGTTACCTTAATGCCAATACCGCCGGCGTATTCCTTCCCAAGGCAGAACATGCTTCGATGGTCGAGCGTGGACAGCTCATCGGCGTGATTGCCGATCCGCTTTCGGGCGAGGTGCGCGAAGAGGTGCGAGCCGAACGCGATGGACTGCTGTTCACGCTGCGCGAATATCCGATTGTGTATCCGGGTTCGTTGCTCGCTCGAATCCTAGGTGATGTCCAATGAGAAAGAAATCCCTGTTCACTCTTGAAACCCCCTATCGCGAGCCCCTTGAATTGCGAGCGGCGGAGTTCGGTTCGCCCGATGCGGAGGCATGCTGCGCAATCGTGGGCTCGATGCGCGGTAACGAGGTTCAGCAGACCTTCATTTGCGCCGAGCTCATTCGCCGGTTGCAGGCCATGGAGGGCCGCGGCATGCTCGACAGCCGGAAGCGTGTGATTGTAATCCCGAGCATCAACGCGTTTTCGATGAATATCGCCAAGCGTTTTTGGGCGGTTGACAACACCGATATCAATCGCATGTTTCCAGGCTACGATGCTGGAGAAACTACGCAGCGCATCGCCGATGGACTGTTTCGCGAAGTGAAGAATTATGCGTGCGGCATTCAGCTGGCGAGCTATTATTTGCCGGGTGATTTTCTTCCGCATGTTCGCATCACCGAAGTTGGCGATATAAGCAAGCGGGCGCTGAAAATGGCCGATGCTTTCGGGTTTCCCTATGTGTCGACGAAAAAACCCGGCTCGTTCGATACGACGATCCTGAACTATAACTGGCAGGTGTGGGACACCCTGGCCTTCTCGCTGTTCACGCGCAAGACCGATTGCATCGATGTGGGAGAGGCCGCTTTCGCCATCGATTGCATCGTGCGATTCCTGCACGATTTGGGCGTTGTTCTTCCCAGCGTGCCGGGAGGGTTTATTTCCACCCATGTCGAAGAAGAGAACCTCGTGAATGTGAGAACGCATCACGCGGGCGGGTTCTTTATGAGCAAAGTCGAGCCTGGTCGCAGCGTTGAGGCTGGCGAAGTTTTGGGCGAGGTGCTCGATTCCTTCGACGCCACGCCGAAAGAGGCGCTTGTGTCGCCGGTGAACGGCCGCGTATTCTTCACGCATACGGCGCCGCTCATCAACCAATACACCATCGCGTTTAAAATCGTTCCCGAAATCATGTAGGAACGCGCTAGGTCGAAGAGGTTGTTTCTTCGGCTCAAATGGCGCGAGGAATCGACGCTTGGGCGATGGCATGTTCGCAGCTGGACGCCTCGGGTCCGCGCGTAGCGAGGTCGAAAAAAATGGGTCAAAGGAGTTATTCCTTTGACCCATTTTGCTATCGGCTAGCGACGGCCGCCGCGGCCGGGGCGATTGCCGCCCTTGCTGTTGCGGTTGCCGCCGAAGTTGCGGCCACCGCCGTTGGAGCGGCCGCCGAAATTGTTTCCGCGGTTGCTGTTGCGGCTTTGCCCGCCTTTGCCGGAACGCTGGAAGCCATCGGAATGGCCGCCATTGCCGGGGCGCCCGCCGCCATTGCTCGGGCGGTCGCTGAAGCCCTTGCCGCCGAAGTTGCCGCCGCGCCCCTTGCTTGCGCCTTGGCCGCCGTAGTTCTTCTTGCCCGGTTTGCCGCCGCGGCCGTCGGAATACTGCTTGCCGGCGTATTTCTTGCCGCGCGAATTGTGGCTCGAACCCTGCTCGTCGTCGAAGAAACTCTCACGGCGCTGGTAGCCGTCATTGCGGGGCGAGCCCCATCCGCCACGGTTGCCGCGCTCGTCGTTGCGGCGGTTGTCGCGGTCGTCGTATTTGCGCACGCGGCCGTTGCCGCCGCGGTTCTCGCGGAAGCCGTCCAGGTCGCGATCGTCATGGTTCGCCATGCGGCTGCGCTTGCCTGGCTTGCCTTTCGCCCCGCCCTTCTTCGAGAACGAATCGTAGGAATAGCCGCCCTCGTCGCCGCTGCGCTTCTTGGATTTCTTCTTTCCGCCTTCAACGTTCGGCGAATCGAACAGGGCTGCATAGGCGGCATCCGCTGCGGCCTGGCGCTCGCTCAGGCTGCGCTTTTTCTGGTCGCCGTTGTTATGGTGCGGGTTTGCGGGAATGTATTCCTCGCCATTGGCTTCGGCTTCGAGCTTGCGTTTGTGCTCGGCAGAACGCTCGATGTCGCGTTTGCGAGCTCCCTTCTTTCCGCCTTTGCCGCGGCCGCGGTCGAATTTGCCTTCGCCATGGCTTTTGCCCCCGCGCTTGCCTTTGCCCTTCTTCTCCTCGAAGAAATAGGAGTCGTCATCGGCGAGTACGCGCTCATCAGCGCCTTCGATGGGCGCAAAGGCGTCTTCCGAAATCTCGAAATTCATCTCGGGGATGTCTTGGCCGGTGAATTTCTGAACGCTGCGCAGCAAATTGCGCGTGTCGGGAGTGACGAACGAAACGGCGAAGCCGTCGGCGCCCGCGCGGCCCGTGCGTCCGATGCGGTGGACGTAATCTTCGGGAAGCATGGGCAAATCGTAGTTCACCACGTAGTCGACTTCGGGTACATCGATGCCGCGTGCAAGCACGTCGGTGGCCACGAGCACGTGGGTTTTGCCTTCGCGGAAGTTGTTCAGCGCACGGCTGCGCTGCGCCTGGCTGCGGTCGGCATGAATCGCCTCGGCCGGAATGCCGATGCGGCGCAGGCGTTTGCAGCAATTATCGGCGCCGCCCTTGGTTCGGGTGAAGACGATAACGCGATAGCCGCCCTTTTCTTTGATGAACGAATTCAACAATTCGGGCTTCTGGCGACGCGTGGTTTTGATCACGTATTGGTCGACCTTATCGGCGGTTTCGCCGCGGTGCGCGATTTCCACAATAGCCGGGTCGTTCAGGATGCTGAACATGGTTTTGTCTTGGCTGCGGTCGATGGTCGCGCTGAACAGCAGCGTTTGGCGGTCTTCGGGCGTGGATTCGACGATGCGCTGCACTTGCGGCCAAAAGCCCATGTCGAGCATGCGATCGGCCTCGTCGAGCACGAGCACTTGCACCTGGGAGAGGTTGGCGGCGCCGCGCTCCATAAGGTCGATCATGCGGCCGGGGGTGGTGATGGCCACATCGAGCCCGCGCTCAAGCTTCTTGATTTGCGGCCCGTAGGCAACGCCGCCCACGAAGGTGCCCACGAAATGGTGCGTATGCTTGCCGATGGGCATGCAGGTGTCGGCAATCTGACTCGCCAATTCGCGCGTGGGGGTGACGATCAGCATGAAAGGACCGCGGTCGTTGCCCTCGCGATGGGGCAGCTGGTCCATGGAAGGCAGCGAGAACGCTGCGGTTTTGCCGGTGCCGGTTTTTGCCGCGGCAATAAGGTCGCGGCCTTGCAAAACCAAGGGAATTGCCTGTTCCTGGATGGGGGTTGCGTCGGTGTATCCCAGCGTATCGACGGCTTCCAGGGTGTTCTCGGAAAGGCCGAGTTCGGCGAACGTAGTAATGGCGTGCTCCTTTTTTCGGGTGCTTTATGCGATGCGAATGAATGCGAGGTCGCACGCGGCATTATGCGTTTCGAAGCCTTGTTGAAGGCCTTTTCCGATTGGGCGCGCGAATGCGCAAGCGAATCGGACGTCGCAAATGCCGAGCGGCACAAAGCCGCTACGAAGGTCAGGCAGGAGCGCTGCCTTGTATGCCATTTCTTTTGGATTGTGTCGCTTAGACGCGAGAACAACCCGCCATGTGAGGCCAATCGTCGTGTGCGGAGCCCCGGGCGAGTTACATGGGCGAGTGGAGAGTCGGGCCACTCGCACCGAGCCGCCAAGGCTCTTTGGCGCATCGATCTGCGATCGAATGAAAGCGCGGTTAAAACAACGGTGGCTATTATGCCTGCGTAAAAACTGAATTCAGGCACAAGCTCGCCAATTCACGAAATTCTTATTGCTTGCGTGCTTTATTGTGCTATAGTGCTTCCAGCGCAGCGACGCGAATCGTCGCAGATATGTTTTCGAAAGGAGCCGCCAGCATGAACACTATGCAGAACATGTCCATGAACTGGTGGTGGCGTGATGTGAATACGGTCGGTCGACTGTGAGTTCCTCGCGCCTTTCATAGCTTGGCGAATCGGAGCCCTCGGTTAGACCGGGGGCTTTTCTTATGCGCCGGGCTTTCGTCGCGGCGCCGCCGTGAAAGGCCGACCGACCGTGTTCGCACCACGCGCCGCCACGCGAGCCCAGCCTCGCTCGATTCAAAGAAGACCACGGCCCGTTTGTGGGTCGCTAAAGAAAGGGAATTTGAAATGTCTGAAAACGTCACCGCCCAGCCTCGCACCGTTGCCACCGTCGATCGCGGAAAGCTCGACATCAAGGCGCTCGTTTTGCTCGCCATCTTGCTGGCCGCCGGCTTCATTTTGAACATGTTCGTCGGCAAGGCGATTTCTGGCGCCACGGGCGGCATGATCTCGCCTGAGTTCATCATCTCGGCGTTTTGCCTGACCATCTTGGTCGTTCGTCCCAACGTTGGCCAAGCGCTCGTTATCGGCCTTATTTCGGCCGCCGTCATCCAAATCACCACGACGTCGCCGTTCATCGATTTCGCCGCAGAGGGAATTGCGGCCATGGTCATGGCCCTCATCGTGAAATTCGGCATGAACAGCCCGGCGAAAAAGGTGGTTCCTTTGATCGGCACGTTTGTCACCACGGTGCTTTCCGGCTGCATCTTCATGGTCATCAAGATGGCTATGATCGGTGTTGTGGGCGAGCTTGCCGCGGCCATGCTGCCGGTGGTCGTGGCCACCGCCGTGTTCAATGCCATTTTGTGCCAGGCGCTTTATTTGCCCATTAAAAAGGCCCTGAAGGTCGAAGACTAATTCGCCCGTTTGAAAGCCGTCCGTTTTCGGGCGGCTTTTTTCTTGGGCGCGAAGATTCTCGCTTACACTAGGCGGGCGAATTTTTGCATTCAAGTTTCTTGCGCGAACCTGTGGCGCGCACTTGCGCCAAAACCAGGAAGGGGCTTTATGCCTGCTGTTGTTCAGATAGAAAACGTCGCTTTCACGTATTCGAAATCGCCGTCTAGGGCCCTAGACGGCGTGTCCCTTTCTGTGGGCGAGGGCGAGTTCGTCGGCATCATCGGCCCGTCGGGTGCTGGCAAATCGACGCTTGCGAGCGTCATGTCGGGCGCCATTCCCCATCATTTCCCCGGAGAGCTGTACGGCGCGTGTCTCGTGGACGGCAAAGACACGTGCGAGGTAACGCTTACCGACGTTTCGCGGCTGGTGGGAAGCGTTTTGCAGGATATCGACGCCCAGTTCGTGGCATCGAACGTGCGAGACGAGCTTTTGTTCGGGCTTGAAAACTTTGGCGTTAGCCACGATGAAATCCCCGAGCGCATGGATTGGGCGCTCGAAACGGTCGGCATCAAAGATCTGGAAGGGCGCGAGATCGCGACCCTTTCGGGTGGGCAGAAGCAAAAGGTCGCCATCGCAGCGATTCTTGCGCTGCGCCCCCGCGTTCTTGTTCTCGATGAACCGACCGCCGCGCTTGACCCGGCGTCTTCGACGCTTGTGTTCGACACGTTGCGCGAAGTGAATGAATCGGCGGGCATCACGGTGGTCGTCATCGAGCAGAAAGTGGCGCTGCTTTCGCAATACTGCGGGCGCATCGTGGTGATGGATGAAGGCAAAATTGCCCTAGAGGGAACGCCCCGCGAAGTGTTTTCCCATGCCGAAAAGCTGCGTGCGATAGGCGTTGACAGCCCCCGTGTTGCCCGCGTTTCGAACTCGCTTGTCGAAGAGGGCCTGTGCGAAAAAGGAACCCTCGCGTTAAGCGTTGCGGAAGCGGAAAGCCTGGTGAAAGCTGTCGTTGGCGATGCTTCCGATGCGTCGGGAGCGCAGGAATTCCAAACCCCTTCTTCCGCCGGAAGCGACGTTTCCCGTGTTCGGCAGGGCGAGCCCGTGGTCAAGTTTTCCCACGTTGGGTTCACCTATCCCCGGGCAACCGCATCGGTGCGTGACCTTAACGTCGAAGTGTATTCGGGCGAACTCGTGGGAATCGTTGGGCAGAACGGCGCCGGCAAAACGACGTTCACCAAGTTGCTCAACGGGCTTTTAAAGCCGAGCGATGGCAGCGTGGTGGTTGCGGGCCTCGACACGCGCGAAGCTCCCACGAGCCGCATTGCCGCCCATGTGTCCACCTTGTTCCAGAACCCCGACCGCCAGATTTGCAAAGACACGGTGCTCGAAGAGGTCGCGTTCGGACTGCTGTTGCAGGGGGTCGATCGCGACGAGGCGCTTGGCCGGGCGAAGGTCGCCTGCGAGCGCTTCGGGCTGCCTTTGGATGAGGCGCCGTTTTCGCTTTCGCGCGGTGAGCGGCAAATGGTGGCGCTCGCTTCGGTTATTGTTGGCGAACCGCAGGTCATCGTTCTTGATGAGCCGACGAGCGGGTTGGACTATCGCGAATGCATGACGGTTATGGAAACGGTGAGCGAAATGGCTCGTCGCGGTTGCGCTGTGATCGCGGTATGCCACGACATGGAGGTGGTAAGCGATTTCGCCGACCGCATTGTCGTTATGGCCAACGGTGAAATTCTGGGTCGCGGAACCACGGGCGAGCTGTTTTCCGATGAAGACCTCATGCGGCGCGCAAGCGTTGAACCTCCGCAGGTCATTGCGCTTGCGCAGGCGCTTTCTCGCAGCGTTTCGCCCGCATTTGCGGGCATTTCCGAAGTGGCCGATATCGTAGCAGTCGCGAAGGAGCTCAAAGATCGTGCTTAATGTCATCGACTACATGCCTGGAACCACGTTTCTGCATAAGCTGCACCCTGTTGTGAAAGTTGCACTGGCCGCGGCCATCATAGCTGCCACGTTTTTGTCGCAGACATACGTCATGCTTATAGCCCTTTTGGCACTTACGCTTGCCATGGGTGTGTATGCGGGGGTTGCGAATCGCCTTATTACGCTTATGAAATTGCTGGTTCCCCTTGCGTTGATCCTTCTGCTTTTGCAAGTTGCGTTCATGCGTTCCGGAACGCCGCTGTTTGCCTTCGTGACCGACGAGGGCCTCGTCACGGGCACGAAGGCATGCCTTCGCCTTTTGGGTGTGGCGACCCCGTTGCTGCTCATGCTCATGGTTACGCCTTTGGGCGATCTTGCGAACGCATGCGTCGAGAAGCTGCACATTCCGTATCGCTATGCGTTTACGTTCACCACGGCCTTGCGATTCGTGCCTATCTTCTCGCAGGAAATGAATGCGATCATGGAAGCTCAAACCGCACGCGGGGTTGAATACGACACCAAAAACCCCCTTAAGAAGCTCAAGCTCATGCTGCCTTTGTGCATCCCGCTGCTTCTTTCGTCGGTTGGAAAGACCGATGCCACGGCGCTTGCCGCCGAACAGCGTGGTTTCTATCTGCGCACGCGCGAGAGCGCTTACGATCGCTACCCGTTTTCGGCGCGCGACTACGTGGCGTTTGCCGTGTGCGTGGCCCTTATCGCGTTGGGGGCGCTCTTTTAGAGGGGCCTATGCAAGAAAGACGCTAGTTGAAGCGATTCAAAAAAGCCTGCGGCAAATCCCGCAGGCTTTTTTCGTTGGTTTGCCGGCATCGCTGCCGCAGGGGGCGTGCGCGAATTAGAAGCGCAGGCTCAGGCAGCTCAGGCCGCCGTCAATCTTGCGATATTCCGACGTGTCGACGGTGATGGTTTTATAGCCGAGCTCTTGTACCTTGGCGAGCACGGTGGGATAGCCTTCAGGCACGATGACGGTGCCGTTCACCCAGATGCAGTTTGCGGCGTACGCTTCATCTTCAGGAATTTCGACCTTGTTGTATTTCTCGAAATCGGGCTTTGTCTTGAACTCGCCGGAAACCAGCATGTTGTTGTCTTCCAGATAGTTCACGCCGGTCTTCAGGTGCAGCACGTATTCCAGCGGAACTTCGCTGCCCGAAAGGCCCCAGCCTTCAAGAATCTCGATGAACTGGCGAATGCCCTCTTCGTTGGTGCGGGCGGAACGGCCTACGTAGAAGTGATCGCCCACCATCATGACGTCGCCGCCTTCAAGCGTGCCCGGCGCGGTGATGTGCGCGATGTGCTCGTCGTCGAAGAACTGGCGAATGGTGGGTTCCATTTCGGCGGCCTCGCCATTGCGAGTGCCGGCGCCGGGGTTGTCGATAATCGCGCCGCAGCGGGTGATGACGGCGGTGTCTTCGACGAAGCAGCTGTCGGGGTATTCCTCAAGCGCGGGAAGCACGGTAACTTCGACGCCGCACTGCTTCAAAGCCTCGATGTAGGCATCGTGCTGCTTGATGGCGATTTCATACACGGGTTTGCCCAGCTCAGGAGCGCTGGTGATGCCGTCGCACAGCGACTTGCCGGGGCGACGCACGATAACGTGGGAAAACTTAGCCATGAGGTTCCTCTCTCTATGAACGTGGCCTCAAGCCGCCTGCATGCGGCTTTCTCAAACCGCTTCATTGTACTCCGTCTGAACCTGCTAAACGCTCAGAGCATTTAGCAGCTTTGGGCAGCATGGTTTTTTTGCGGCTGTCGCGCGGCAGTGTTTCGGTAATCGCTTGTGCGGCCGCCATCTTGTGCTGCAGGCATCGCAAATAAGGAAAACGCCTAACCTGCTAAAAGCTCTGAGCGTTTAGCAGGTTCTTTTGCCTATGTCTCCGAACATAAAATAACCCGCACTCCAAGGGGAATTGTGGGTGCGGGTTGCAAAGGGGATGCGGCGGCGCGAGAAAACAAGTGGGAAGAATGCGCCGCCGCCGGGGTTGGTTTGGGTGGGGCTATTTGCCCGTGAGGGTGGTTTCCTGGCGAATGAGTCCCTCTTCGTAGAGCTGGGCGATTTCGTCGTCGGAAACGCCGAGGCCATGCAGAATCTCTTCGTTATGCTGGCCGACCAGCGGCATGCCGCGCTGGATTTTGCCGGGGTTCTTCTTGAGCTTCGGCACCACGTTCACGCCCCGCATGGTTTCGTCATCGTGGGCGTTTTTCCAGGTGGTGAAGGTTTCGCGCGCCTTGTAGTGCGGGTCGGCGTCGCAATCGGCGAACGTGTAGATGCGGCTGCACGGAACGCCGGCCTCAAGCAGGGCGGCTTCGGCTTCGGCTCCGGTGTGACTTCCGAAGAAATCGGCGAGCTTTGCTTCCAGAATGTCGCCAGCGGGCGTGCCCATGCCGCACAGGCCCATGCCGTCGTAGAAGGGGTCTTCATTGATGTTGATGTCGAGCACCTTGCATGCGTTGCGCACGACGCCTGCGCCCAAAATGAGGATGTACAGATTCACGCCGTCTTTGCAGGTGTAGGTGCCATAACCAGCCGAGCTGGTGGAATGCGAGCCTTCGCGTTTGGGAAGCACGCCGGAATTCAGGTAGTTCACCACATAGAAGCCCGAGCAGCGCACCATGGCTTCGTACTGAGCGGCGTCGATGGAGTCGCCAATGCCGGTCTCTTTCGCACGATTGAGTGCGGCGAGCGCGCCGACGATGGCGAACAGGCCGACGAAGTAGTCGGAAGGCTGAGGGAAGGCCGGCACGGGCGCGCGATCGGGAAAGCCGTTCATCTCCATATAGCCGGAAAATGCCTGGCCAATGGCATCGAAGCTCGCGCGGCTCACGTAGCTTGGGTCGCCCGTTTGGCCGAAGCCGGAAATGTGCACAATCACGAGCGCGGGATTGACTCCCCAAAGCGCTTCATCGGACATGCCCCACTTGTCCATTTGGCCACCACGGAAACCGTCAACGAGGATATCGGCGTCTTTGAGCAGGTCATAGAACAGCTCGCGCCCGCGTCCGTTGCGCACGTCCATGCACAAAGAACGAGAATTGCGGCGATCCATGCGCGTTCCCCAGCCCGGCAGCACCGGGTTTGGGCGGCTCGTGTCGCGGCCCTTGGGGTTTTCGATGCCAATCACGTCGGCGCCCAAATCGCCGAGCATCGCGCAGGCGAACGGACCGGCGATCGCCTGGGAAAGGTTGATGACCTTTACGCCTTGCAGCGGGCCGAACGGCTCATAGGTTTCCTCTGCCATGAAATGCCTCCTTGTGAGATAGGTTGCCCATGTAAAAGCAAAGAACGTGCCAAGGTTGTGGCGTGTTTTCGCTGTTCGTCCTGAACGAGTCGAGGTTGAAATAGCTCAGGTGCGACAGATGCAATGCCGCATGGCAAGCGGCGCATTGTTCGCCATCGCCACGCTTGGCTTCGCACTCCACCGATTTGACGCGCATGCCGACGGCGGTATTGCGGGTCGCGCCGCCGGGAGCCAACCATTCGGGGTTTTGAACGCTTCGGCGGGGGGTACGGCTTGGTGTTCGTCGGCGATGGTTGCCCCGAAGGTGTGGCGGTTGCTCGACGGCGGGGTGGGAAGAAGAGCTGCCTGAGCGGGACGGATGCGGTAAAATAACGAGATTGCATCCCTTCGCGTTCTAAGGATGGCTCCATGGAAAATCATTCGCTCTTATCGGGCAAGCCAAGGCTGTCGGCCTGTCTCGCAGCGGCTCTGGTCGCCCTGGTTTGCGCGCTCGCGCTGCCGGCCAGCGCCC